>CALROG020000060.1:0-4603 GCA_943369755.1 Ramlibacter sp. 2FC | reverse complement strand
AGGGCCGAGAGGTTGGCCAAGCCGTTCAGGCCTGCACCCACGCCGGCCAGCGCGGTATTGGCGGGGCTCAAGGTGCGCGCCAGGTTGATGGTGCCGCTGAGAATGGGAAATGGCTTGCCGCTTTCCATGGCCTGGATCAGGCTGATCAGTGCGGACAGGGTGCTGGCGGTCAGGGTTGGAGACGGCGGCGTAGCAGGCACATCTGCCACTGCGGTGTCGAAGATTGCGCGCACCTGGCCGTTTGCCAGAAGGATGTCGCGGGCGTTGAAGTTCGCGTCGTCCAGTGAGGCGATGATGCTCGCCTGGCTGGGGCCTGTCTGGCCATTCACGCTAAGCGAGGCGGTATCGAAGTCCCCGGCTTGCTCGCCGTCGGCAAGCACGGCTGCGCTGGCTTGTTGAACGATTCGGATGGCCTTGCCATCCACGATGGTTTCTATCGTGCGGCTAACGCCCCCTGCACCGTCTGGGATGTCGGTAAGGGTGCCGGCGAGTTGGCTGTTGGTGTCAAAGCTCTTTTGCACTACCTTGCCATCAGGCGCGGCGGTGGTTTCCAGATGTGAGCCGTCGTCGAAGGCCTGAAATACGAAATCGTCTGCGTCGACAGCAGCCGGATACCCACTAACCGTCACCCCACCCGCTGCGGGGCTTGCAACTGAACGGTAGTGTTCACCAGAAGTGGGATCAAAGGTGTCAAGCGTAGTGTTGCCATTGGCCTCAATAGTCTTGCTAGCTATCGTTTGACCCGCTTGGTCTTTCACAACAATTGATGTGGTTCCAGCCGTGTCGCGGGCACCAGTAGTTACAGTGCCGTCAGGCATCTGTGTATAGAGACTAGCGCTGCCGTCTTCGTGCTCTGTCCAGGTTCGCAAGCCGAGCCGCCCCTGAGAGTCCACCATGCGCATCAACCCTGGGCTTACCTGTACATACACCGTGCCATTCACTTCAGTGAACACCGCTGCCGAAAGATCATCTCCCTGCAATGCCAACTCAATGCGAGTACGTAGCGCTTCAGCATTGGCTTGGTCTGACAACGGAGGTACTTCTCCTTCTCCAAAGCCGAGCTTAGCCAGATAGCCCTTTACGATCACGCTGGCAAGCGCCCTAAATCCTGGTTGTCCTGATGCGGCAGCCAGAATAGTGACGGTTGAGCCACGTAATCCGCCCGCGTCGTACTCGTTGTTGAGTTGAGTTACTGTGTCTGCGCCCATGCCCCCTGTTTTGGCCAAAGTGGCGTACATGTTGTTCATGCTGTGCCCGCCCAGTACCAGCGGGTCTAGTCCGCAGCCACTGAGCATGGCACTTATGGCTAGAGCCGAATTCTGTACGTTGATCACCGACCCGAAAACTCCGGGCACCGCACGTAACGCGCGTTGAGTCCAGCCTTCCGGATCAATATAAGCGGCCGCTATCTGCGCACCGCGCAGGCAGCTATCTACGGTGGCATTGGGGTTGGCTACCTGTCCGTCCACGTTCACGACCACCGTGCGCCAGGGCGTGACGGTCTGTGCCGCACTTCCTGAAGCAATGGTGAGTTGCGGAATCGCATCATTGCTGGAAATCAAGTTAGTGCCGTTGTAACGGTCTAGCGCGTTGTCCATCTTCACACCTTGAGGTCCGCCACCTACCGCTGGCGAAGCAAACGTCACTGCTGCGAAGCGGTTGGTGGGTTGGCCGCGGTCAATCGCGAGGTCGGTTAGCGCAATATTTTGTACCTGTGCCTCATACCCACCTTTGGAATGGCCGGTGAAATAGAACATGCCTGTCCTGTTGCCGCTATCGTTTTGTGCATCCAAAACGTCTCTAGCAAACTGCTGAGCCGGATCGACTGTCGGTGCCTTGCTGCCAGCCGCGATATAGCCATTGGTCCTGGCATCGGCCCCCGTGGCCGTGCCCCGGTTGACGATGATGACTTCGCCAGTAGCCTGGTTTTTCCAGGCCTCGGCGTAGTAGGTGGCTGGGGCATTCTGATCGGACTGCCGGATTCGCTCAAAACCTTGATACGAAGTAACCGCGACGACACTGCTGTCGCCCATGTGCTGCTTGTAGTTGGAATAGACCTGCTTTGACAAGAATGCCAGAGTTTCGACGGTTGCGGCCATGGTGGTCCTCAGTTGCTAGGTGACGTGATTGCGGCAAGAGGGCGGGTTCAGCGTGCGGGCACGGCAATGCGGTAGATGATCAGTTCATTCGACTTGCCCCAGGCAAGGTACTTGCCATCCTGGCTGAAGGCGGCTGTGGTTACGCCGCCGTCGAACTGCCAGGTGCCGTTGTGCAGTAACGCACCGTCGGCAGCCCGCCAAAGCTGGAAGGGGGCGTGACTGGGGTGGGTGGTGTAGGGCGCGTCGGCAAACAGCCAGCGCCCGTCGGGCGATGTAACAAAGTCGTTGCCACGAATAGGCCCTTGTAGTTGCTGCGGCAACCGATCACATGTAGCCATGTCGTAACGGGTGATTTCGTTGTGGTTGTATTCCGGGTCGTGGATGGTCAATTTGTAGCCTCGTGCGGCGCCCCTGTCCCTCCAATAACCACTGGAGTTGTCAACCACTAACTGAGTGCTGTTCCCAGATGCGATAGGGCGAGCGCTACGAGCCATGATGATGGTGCCAGTCGGGTCGCTGTAATCGTCCTGGCGCACCGGGAACTTGCAGGTTATCTGTCCCCGGCTTAGGTTGACTGTCCAGGTCACTCGCTCGTTGACCTGCTTTGCGCCATTCGCGTACGTAATGAATGGGTCTATGCGGCGGGTGGCACTAACGGTGACCAAAATGTCCC
The DNA here is from genome assembly GCA_943369755.1 of Ramlibacter sp. 2FC. GTDB lineage: Bacteria > Pseudomonadota > Gammaproteobacteria > Burkholderiales > Burkholderiaceae_C > CALROG01. The sequence continues at coordinate 1,831 of CALROG020000060.1, read as the reverse complement.
CGTTGGCAGCCAGACCAGCAGCAATTGGTGCGTTTGGCGCAGGCCTCATGCTGGGCGAGCCCTCAGACAGCATATTCACTGGAGGGTTGTCGAACTGGAAGGCCAATTTGCGCTCACCGGTTTTGAGGCTGTAGGCCACAACTTGAGGGTTGGTCGGGTCTACACGCCAGGTGGTGTCGCCGGCAAGCACCAAGTAGTCGTCATCACCTTGGGGCACCAATGCCGACGCCTCGGCACTAAGCAGCCTCGGAAATTTGTTCTCCACCGTGTACAGCAAGCGCGGCTCGGCCTGCGTCATGTCGTACACGCTGAAAGTCACGTCTTGCACCAGCACCAGCCGATTGAGTTTGACCGACCAATGGATCGCCTTGAGCTTTGGCCAAGGCGGGGCATTGGGTCTTGGCGGCGCAATGGCAACACGTTGCTGCGTCTGCAAGTCCACAACGCCCACCGGGAGTCTGCTGTAGGTCGCAAACGCGAGGCGTTTGCCATCTGGGCTCCAGGCTAGCGAAATAGGACTTAACTCCTGCAACTCGGTGAGTTTGGTGTCTTCCGGCGTCTGAGGCTGCTGTAGTTTGACGCGCTGCACCTCTTGAAGTGCAGAGGGTTGCGCCTGCGAACACGCGGTGCCGCCGAAGCAAAGTAAGGCTACAACAGCTACGGCGGCCAGGATCGTGCCCAAGCGGGGGCGAGGTGTGAATTGCGATGCCCGGGCATGCACCAAGATGTTTAAGCGATTCATACGATTGATACCCTGTTTTGTTTCGCCATCAAGCCAATGCTGATGCGCGAAAACTCTTTGCCGTAAGCCCGTGTGTTGTGATCTTTTCGAAACGCTCGCCCATCAAAGGTCTGGTTAATCTCATAGCGCAGCGACGATTGATTGGACGGGGTGCGCAGGCGCTGCGGCTCCAGTCCCTGCGACCATGCACTGCCATGCGGATACAGCGCAAGGGCAAGGATGCCCAACGGGCAGATAACGCCTGCTGCCATACGTCTGAGTTGATTCAGGATTGAGTTGCGCATGATGGACTTCCTTGGTTGAAGTGCCTTGTTGGATTTTTCAAAGGTTTTTCAATCAAATCGGCCGGTAGCCCGCATAAAGAATGCGTGAGTCACTATGAATTTGATAGCAATTCCAGGAGCTTCGAACCATGCTCCGCTTGCGCCTGCAAGCTCGGTTCACCGCGCTGCCGCTGGTGCTGCCGTTTCCAACTTGCTTGCCGCTCAAGGACATGGCGTCGGCGCCCTCGCTTTTGAACACAGGGGCGTTGTTGTTGTCCGGGAAATAGTCGGTGCTGGGGTAATGCGCTTCGCTGTAGCGAAAGCGTGCGTTGTCTCCACCAAAGTACAGCTGGCCAAAGCGCTCGGGGGCCAGCATGGCACTGCTACCAGCCTGGTTCAGAAACTGGTTCAGGACGGTTTGTACCGGGGCCAGACGTAGGGCAACTTCCTGGTCACCGCGATCACGGCCCTGCAAACTCAGGTCTGCGTGGCCATTGGGGTCGCGCACCAGCGTGCCTTCACCGCTGGGGGCTTCGTAGTCATCGCCCATGAGGAACGTACCAAGGCTGAGGATCAACCCGGCGATGGGGTTGATCTGGTAGACGATGGCGATGATCGCGCCTCGGTCGTCTCCGTTGGCGATGGCGTAGGCGATGTTCAGCAAGGGCACGGCCTCTGCCACGCCTTGTATGAAGGCGTTGGCGGAGCCGAATACTTCAGCTTTGAGGGCATCAGCCAGGGTCAAGCCCTGGGTGGCGGCGTACAGGCTGGCGACGTTGTAGATGAGCTGGGCACTGGCGTTGGCCGTGCCCAACAGATCGTCGTT
>CALROG020000059.1:0-5992 GCA_943369755.1 Ramlibacter sp. 2FC | reverse complement strand
GTGTTTGCGCCCGACTACGGCATCGTGTCTGACGCCAAGGCAGCGCTGGAGCAGTTTGTGGAAGTCGCCAGCGCCATGAAAGCAGCGGGGCAACTCAAGGACCGCAGCGCCTGGCTGGCCGACTGCCAGCAGCGCAAGGCCACCCTGCTGCGCAAGACCAACTTTGACAGCGTGCCGATGAAGCCGCAACGGGTGTACCAGTGCATGAACCGGGCCTTTGACCAGGACACCTGCTACGTGAGCACCATTGGCCTGAGCCAGATTGCCGCAGCGCAGTTTTTGCATGTGTACAAGCCGCGCCACTGGATCAACTGCGGCCAGGCCGGCCCGCTGGGCTGGACGATCTCTGCGGCGCTGGGTGTGCGTGCTGCCGACCCCGCGCGCAAGATCGTGGCGCTGTCGGGCGACTACGACTTTCAATTCATGATCGAAGAGCTGGCAGTGGGCGCGCAGTTCAAGCTGCCCTACATCCATATCGTGGTGAACAACAGCTACCTGGGGCTGATCCGCCAGTCGCAGCGCGGCTTTGACATGGACTACTGCGTGCAGCTGGGCTTTGACAACATCAACACGCCAGAAGAAGACGTGGCCGTCAAAGGCTATGGGGTAGACCACATCAAGGTGGTGCAGGGTCTGGGCTGCAAGGCGCTGCGCGTCTACAGCCAGGAAGAACTGAGCCCGGCCATTGCACAGGCCAACGCCTGGATGAAAGAGTTCCAGGTGCCGGTGGTGATTGAGGTGATTCTGGAGCGCGTGACCAACATCGCCATGGGCACCGAGATCAACGCCATCAACGAGTTCGAGCCGCTGGCCGAAAGCCGGGCCGACGCCCCCACCGCTGTGGCATCCATGCTGGACTGACAAGGAACACCGTGCCCAAATTTTCCGCCAACCTGAGCATGCTTTTTACCGAGCTGCCTTTCATCGAGCGCTTTGCCGCCGCACGCGCCGCAGGCTTTGACGCCGTGGAATACCTGTTCCCCTACGCCTACCCCAAAGAGGCGCTGGCTGCCCAGTTGCAAGCCCACGGCCTGGCACAGGTGCTGCACAACCTGCCGGCAGGCGACTGGGACGCAGGCGAGCGCGGCATTGCCTGCCACCCTGAGCGGCTCGCCGAGTTCCGCGACGGCGTGGCCAGGGCCATCGACTACGCCACGGCGTTGCAGTGCCCCCGGGTGAACTGCCTGGCCGGCAAACTGCCTGCCGACGTGTCGCCCGTTGAAGCGCAGGCCACACTGGTGGCCAACCTGCGTTACGCCGCCGCCGAGCTGCAACGCGTGGGCATCCGCCTGCTGGTGGAGCCGATCAATCACTTTGACATTCCCGGCTTTTTTCTCACCCGCACCGACCAGGCGATGGCGCTGCTGGACGAAGCAGACCACCCCAACCTGTTCATTCAGTACGACATCTATCACGCGCAGCGCATGGAGGGCGAACTGGCTGCCACGCTGCAAAAGCACTTGCACCGCATCGGCCATATCCAGCTGGCAGACAACCCGGGGCGCCACGAGCCGGGCACCGGCGAGATCAACTACCGCTGGCTGTTTCAGCATATTGACGGGCTCGGTTACACCGGGCACATCGGCTGCGAGTACAAGCCCCGCAGCACCACCACCGAAGGCCTGGGCTGGCGCAACGCCCTGGCCACCTGAAAGGAAAGCGCAATGACAAAGTCTGGACTCAAACTTGGCTTCATCGGCCTGGGCATCATGGGCGCGCCCATGGCGGGCCACCTGCTCAACGCCGGCCATGTGCTGTTTGTGCAAACCCGCAGCAAGGTGCCCCAGGCACTGGCCGACGGCGGTGTAACCATCTGCACCACCGCCCAGGGTGTGGCCGAGCGTGCCGACATCATCTTCACGATGGTGCCCGACACGCCGGATGTAGACAAAGTGCTGTTTGGCGAACAGGGCTTGGCCGCGGGCCTGAGCCCCGGCAAAACCGTGGTGGACTGCAGCTCGATCGACCCGATTGCCACGCGCGGCTTTGCCCAACGCATCAAGGCGCTGGGGTGCGACTATGTAGACGCACCGGTGTCGGGCGGCGAAGTGGGGGCCAAGGCCGCCAGCCTGACCATCATGGTGGGGGCCGAGCCCGCCGCGTTTGAGCGGGTGCAGCCGCTGCTGGCGCTGATGGGCAAGAACATCACCCACGTGGGCGGCGTGGGTGACGGGCAGGTGTGCAAGGTGGCCAACCAGATCATTGTGGCGCTGAACATTGCGGCGGTGAGTGAGGCGCTGGTGTTTGCCAGCAAGGCCGGTGCCGACCCGGCCAAGGTGCGCCAGGCCCTGATGGGCGGCTTTGCCGCCAGCCGCATTCTGGAGGTGCATGGTGAACGCATGATCAAGCGAACCTTTGCGCCGGGGTTTCGGATTGCGCTGCACCAGAAAGACCTGGCGCTGGCGCTGCAAGGTGCGCGGGCGCTTGGCGTGGCGCTGCCGCAAACCGCAGGCGCTGCGCAACTGATGCAAAGCTGCGCCGCACTGGGCCACGCCCAGGCCGACCATTCGGCACTGGTGCTGGCACTGGAGGCCATGGCAGCGCACGCGGTGAGTTAAGGCCGGCCCGGGGCTGCGAGGCGGCCCGTATCATCAGGCCATGACACTGAAAGACTCAATTCCCGCCTGGTCTTTGGCGGCCCCTGCTGCGGGCCTGCTGCTGCTGGCAGGCAGCGCCTTCGGCCTGGGTGGCTGGTACACCGCGCTCATGGCCGCGGGCCTGATGGCCAGCGTGCTGGCAGCGGTGCACCACGCAGAGGTGGTGGCCCACCGGGTTGGCGAGCCTTATGGCACGCTGGTGCTGGCACTGGCGGTAACGGTGATTGAAGTGGCGCTGATCGTGTCACTGATGCTCAGCGGTGGGCCGGCCACCGCCGCCCTGGCCCGCGACACCGTGTTTGCTGCGGTAATGATCATCCTCAACGGCATGCTGGGCCTGTGCATGCTGCTGGGCAGCCAGCGCCACGGCGAGCAGAGCTTCACGCTCAACGGCGTCAACGCGGCACTGGCCACGCTGGCGGCCATTGTTACGCTCACGCTGGTGCTGCCCAACTACACAACGTCGGTGCCCGGCCCGGCGTACAGCCCCAGCCAGCTCGGCTTTATTGCGGTGGTGTCGCTGGTGCTGTACGGCACATTTGTGCTGGTGCAAACCGTGCGCCACCGGGACTATTTTTTACCCGCCGAGGCCGCCAGCCAGCCCGACGCCCATGCCGCGCCGCCCAGCCGCAACACCGCCTTGCTGGCCGGTGGCCTGCTGATGCTGGCGCTGGTGGCCGTGGTGCTACTGGGCAAGGCGCTGGCCCCCACCATTGAAAAGGCCGTGGCCGCCATGGGCGCGCCAAAGGCCTTGGTGGGCATCATCATCGCGGCCGTGGTGCTGCTGCCCGAAGGCCTGGCCGCCGTACGCGCCGCACGCGCCAACCGGCTGCAGACCAGCCTGAACCTGGCGCTGGGCTCGGCACTGGCCACCATCGGCCTGACCATTCCCACCGTGGCCATGGTCTCGCTGGCCACCGACTGGACGCTGACGCTGGGCATTGACGTCAAGTCCACCGTGCTGCTGGTGCTGTCGCTCATGGTCGCCACCCTGTCGCTGGGAACCGGCCGCACCACCGTGCTGCACGGGGTCGTGCACCTGGTGATTTTTGCGGTGTATTTGTTCACGACGATCGTGCCGTGAGGGTGGTTTTAGAAGAAATCGGGCTGTAGCCCGCGCGGGGGCTGCTTGAGCCACTATGAATTTTGTAGCAAAGTGTTTGCACACTGGTCGATGAGAATTGGGATCTGACCCCGATTCACCGCCGATTCACCGATTCACCCACCGATTCACACAAGGCCCGCCAGCGCTTCGTGAGCGAGGTGCTCGATACGGTGCTGGCGCAGCACTGAGCAGCACGCGGCATCAAGCCGCCTGCGAACCCCCGGCCTCAGCGGCTAAGAGGGGTTGCAGGCGGCTTTCTTGTTTTAGTCAAGAATGAATCGGCCGCTAGCCCGCATGAGGTGGTCGCTACTAGCTACTCTTTTTGTAGCAAATAGTAGTGCGCCAGACGGATCAGCATGGTGACGCCCCATGTCAGCGAGACAGTAGCCACGTCATCCACGAAATGCCAAGTCGTCCAGAACGTCAGCTCGGTCGGCAGATGCTTTGATACCCAGAGACAGATGGCAAGGCCAAAGCCTATGCAGAAGACCGGAAGCGCGATCAATGCAAACCGGTTCGTGTATTGAATGAGTGACCGATTGGCCTTGTCGTAACTGAGCATCGCAACGCCAACGATCAGCGCGATCTTCCAACCAACTGCCAGGGTCGTGAGCATCAGGCTAATCACTGTGCTTTACATTGTTTTTCATCACACTGACTCTCGCATTGCTGCAGGTTTACAGCCATTTTTCCAGTGGAATAGTACTTGCCATATTGCTTGTAAACAGAAACCAGTCCGACCGTCGCTAGTGGGGAAATAGCGCCAGTGCGCGCCGCTACCTCCAAAGCGCCGTAACCCAGCGCCGCGATACCCGCTCCCGTTGCGGCCTTGCCAGCCATGCACTTAGCGATGCATACGGCCCTATCAACAGTCTCCTCTTTGGGCTTCATCGCATTGGGCAGTGGGTTATACGATTGATGCTCACCAGCAGGCACAAAGCTGCCGTCGGTGATGTCAAGGTCGTGCAAACCCAGCGGATCTGTCTTGCTCAGCGGGTTCCCTCGCACATACGCAAACCTGTTGAGCCCACCCTCCAAACCAATCGGATCCCCCTGCGTATACCGCCCCTGCCCCGGCTGGTAAGACCTGAAGTAGTTGTAAAACGTCCCCATCTCCGCATCCTCATACTGCCCCGGAAACCGCAGGTTCATCTCGGGCGCAGCCGTGGCTTGCAGCAGCACGATGTTGCTGTTCATCGGCGCTGCGGCCTGGGCGCGCTGCCTTGGTCGGTCCTGCGGGGGCAACGGGGTGTTGTCTATCACCACCACCGCCGTCCTGGGGTTGGCCGTGGCCTTTAGCACGCCCGTGGGCTTGGTGGTACCAAACGCACTGTAGGGCCACTGCCACACCGGTTTGTTGTCTTCATTGGTCATCAGCCTTGGGCTGCCCAGGTGGTCGGTGTGGATGGCAAAGAAGTTGCCGTTTCTGTACATGCCCACGGGTATAGCACCCTCTGCTGTTGGCAGCCAGATGTATTCGCTACGGCCTGCGCCCTTGGCTGCGCCGTTGTCGTATTCACCGAGGATGGCCCAGCTGGGGATTGGCCCCGCACCGAAGGTGTAAGCCGTGCCGATGCTGGTGTTGGCTTGGGCCTGGGCAAACATCCATTTGAAGTTGGCTTTAAGCCAGTCAATGAAGCCCTGGCCCAGGGTGGCTTCATTGGGCAGGGTTTGTTCTGCGGTGGGTTCGCCCTTGAACACGCGTTGGCCTTGTGCGTTGTGCAGGTAGCTGATTCTTGCGGCTTCGCCGTCTTTGAAGACCCGGGCTTTGCTGATGCGGTTGGCTTCGTCGTAGTCAAAGGTGCGCAGGCCGTCGCTGGTGAGGTTGCCTGCGGCGTCCAGGCTGTAGTTGACGTTGGTGCTCACGCTGGACAGCGTTCGGTCACCGCGCATCTTGCTCAGGTTTTGAGTGAAACCCAGCAAGCGGTTGCTGTCGCTGGCGATGTTCAGCGCCTGGCGGGTGCTTTGGTTGAAGTCGCTTTGCTCAAACTGGCCGTCCAGGTCGGTGTCGCTGGTGCTGGCGTCTATGGCGCTCAGGCGGTTGCTGTTGGCGTCGTAGGTGTAGCTGGTTTGTGCACCGGCGCGCTCAAAGCTGGTGAGGCGGTTGCGGTTGTCGTAGCCGGCAAACCAGCGCAGCGGGGTTTGGTAGAGCTGGGTGACTGTGGCGGTGGTGGTCCCGACGGTTTGTGTCACTGTGCGGCTGGCCCACAGGTTTTGGGTAATGCTGGCGATGCGGCTGGCGTCGTCGTAGCTGTAGCTGGCAAATTCGGTGTCGGTCATGCGCCCGTCG
>CALROG020000058.1:0-7804 GCA_943369755.1 Ramlibacter sp. 2FC | reverse complement strand
GGCCCAGAACGTGGCGCTGCCGCTGCTGCTGCAGAACAAGCCAGACCCGCAGCGGGTTGAGCAAATGCTGGCGGCGGTAGGCCTGGGTGGCCTGGGTCCGCGCCTGCCGCAAACCCTGAGCGGCGGGCAGTTGCAGCGTGTGGCCATTGCCCGGGCCCTGGTGCACCGCCCGGCCCTGGTGCTGGCGGATGAACCCACCGGCAACCTGGACCCGACCACTGCCGCGAAGGTGATGGACGTGCTGATCGCGCAAGCGCGCCAGGAAGGCGCGTCTGTGGTGCTGGTAACCCACTCCGAGGTCGCCGCCGCCCGGGCCGACCGGGTGCTGCACCTGACGGCGCAGGGCATCAGCGGTTAGATTTATTCGCCTCCGGTGTCGAAATGCGTCGAGCTGGCGCGACATCCTGTGAGCAATGTTGCTCACAGACCTTTCAGGAGTTTTTATGCAATACATGCTGATGTTTTACGAAACCGCCGACGACTTCACAGCCCAGACTGACGCCCGGGCACCGGCCCACTTCGGTGCCTGGATGGCCTATGTCGACGCCATCAAGGCGGCGGGCATCGTGCGCGGCGGCGAGGGGCTGCAACGCCCCGTCACAGCCACCTCGCTGCGCATCCGTGGCGAGCAGCGACTGCTGCAAGACGGCCCGTTTGCCGAGACCAAAGAGCAACTGGGTGGTTTCTTCATCATTGAGGTGCCCGATCTTGAGTCGGCTCTGGCCTGGGCCGCGCGGGCCCCGTGCGCGGGCACCGGTGGGGTGGAGGTGCGCCCCACGCTGGTGTTGCCTGCATGAACGAAGCCGCCCGCGCCGCCGAGCGCGCGGCGCGCGAGTCCTATGGCCGGCTGGTGGCCATTCTGTCGGCCCGCACCCACGACATCGCGCAGGCCGAAGACGCGCTGGCGCAGGCCTTTGCCAGCGCGCTGGAAAGCTGGCCGCGCAGTGGCGTCCCCAACAACCCGGCGGCCTGGCTACTGACCACGGCGCGCCGTCGGGTGCTGGACGACTGGCGACACAGCCAGGTGCAGGAAGCCGGCGCACAGTCGTTGCTGGCGGTGGCCGACGAGCTGGGCCATGACCCAGCAGGCAGCGCAGTGCCCGATGAGCGGCTGCGGTTGTTGTTCGTCTGTGCCCACCCCGCCGTTCAGGCCAGCGCCCGCGCGCCTTTGATGCTGCAGGCCGTGCTGGGCCTGGACGTGGCCCGCATGGCCGGAGCCTTCCTCATGGCACCGGCCACGCTGGGCCAGCGCCTGGTGCGGGCCAAAGCACGCATCCGGGAAGCGGGTGTTGCTTTTGAATACCCACAGGCCCGCGACCTTCCCCAGCGCCTGCAAGACGTGATGGACGGCATCTATGCCGCCTACGGCACCGGCTGGGAAGACGTGGAAGGCGCTGACGCCGCACGCCGCGGCCTGACCGGCGAGGCAATTGAACTGGCGCGAATTCTTTGCATGCTGATGCCGCGCGAACCCGAACCACGTGGGCTGTTGGCGCTCATGCTGTATTGCGAGGCACGCGCACCGGCCCGGCGCAACGCGGCGGGTGGCTACGTGCCGCTTGACCTGCAAGACACCGTGCAATGGGACCGCGCCGCAATGGACGAGGCCGAGGCCTTGCTGCACGCCACGGCACGCCAGGTGCAACCGGGCCCGTTTCAGCTAGAGGCCGCAATCCAGTCGGCCCATACGCAGCGCCGACTGGGCGCGCCAGTGCCTGCGCAAGCAGTAGTCCTGCTCTATGACGGCTTGCTTGCCCTGCGCCCCAGCCTGGGTGCCCAGGTCAGCCGTGCCTGTGCGGTCGCGCAAGCCCAGGATGCCAAGGCGGGGCTGAAGGCTCTGGAACCACTGCCGACCACGGCTGTGGCAGGCTACCAACCGTATTGGGCCGCCCGCGCCCATCTGCTGGCAGTCACAGGCGACCACCCGGCGGCACGCCTGGCCCGTGACCGCGCCATGGGCTTGACCGAGAACGCCGCTGTGCGCGCCTGGCTGGCGCAGCGCTACTAAAGCGTGGCGGCGGGCTGGGTCCAGTAGGCGTAGTCCCAGGCCGGTGCAAAACCGGCGCGGCGGTACAGGGCGCGGGCCGCGGTGCTGGTCTGTTCCACTTGCAAAAATGCGCGCGCAATCTCGCGCCGCTGCGCCTCGCGAGCCAGCGCACCCAGAATCTGGCTGGCCAGGCCCTGGCCACGAAACGCCGCCAGCGTGCGCATGCCGTGCAGGCTGGCCCAGCCGCGGCTGAAGCTGCCCATGCCCACCGCCACGGTTTCGCCATTCACTTGCACCCGCGAAAACACGGCGTGTTGAGCCCGCTGCAAAATCTGCACCCGGCTGGCACCGTCCACCGGGTCAACACCCTCACCCAGAAACACCGCACGCCAGGCGTCGTCGGGCGCACTCAGCAAATCAGCCTGGGCGCCGTCAGAGCGCGCGGCCATCTTGGCCACGCTGCCAACGAAGGTGCTGGTCGGCTTGCTGCGCACATAGCCGCGCACCAACAGTTCGGCACGAAGGGCCACAAAATTGCGCTGCGCGGGCAGGCGGAAGATGGCCCGCAAGCCGTTCTCTGCGTACAAGGCTTCAACCGGTGCCAGCACCCGTGCGTCGGTTGCGGCATGGTCCAGCGGTACGGCGCTGTGCGCACGGCCCACGGTACCGCGGTCAAGGCCCACCAGCCAGCGCCCCAGCCGCGCAGTGGCGTCGGGGGGCACTGCGTCCAGCGTGGCACGCTCGATGTCTTCGATGTCTTGGGGGGAAGTTGCCTGGTTCATGGTGCCAACAGTTGCGCGTAGCGCGCCAGGTCGACGTTGCCGCCGCTCACGATGATGCCCACCCGCTGCCCCTTGAGTGCGCTGCCAGCCCCAAACGCCGCCGCCAGGCTCAGGCAGCCAGTGGGTTCGACCACCAGCTTCATGCGCTGGGCATAAAAGCGCATGCTGTCGACAAGTTTGGCGTCGGGCACCGTCACGATGTCGTCCACATCGCGGCGGATCACTTCAAAGGTGTAGCGGCCCAGATGCTGGGTCTGGGCACCGTCGGCAATCGTGCGCGGCGTGTCGATGTGAACAATCTCGCCGCTGCGAAAAGACTGCTGCCCGTCATTGCCAGCCTCGGGCTCAACCCCGATCACCTTGCATTGGGGTGCCAGCGCACGCGCCGCGATCGCGCAGCCGCTGAGCAAGCCGCCACCGCCCAGACACACATAGAGCGCGTCCAGCGCACCGACTTCTTCAAACAATTCCTTGGCCGCAGTGCCCTGGCCAGCCATCACATGTGGATGGTCATACGGGGGAATCAGTGTCAGCCCGCGCGCGTGGGCCAATTCGGCGGTCAACGCCTCACGGTCTTGCGTGTAGCGGTCAAACAAGACAATTTCTGCGCCGCTGCCCAGGTAGCCGCGCGTGGCCTCAATCTTGGCCTGCGGTGCATCCTGCGGCATCAGGATGGTCGCCGGAATGCCCAGAATGCGCGCTGACAACGCAATCGCCTGTGCATGGTTGCCAGACGAGAAAGTCACCACCCCCGCCTTCTTCTGGGCGGGCGTGAACTGGCTCAGCGCATTGAAGGCACCGCGGAACTTGAAGGCCCCCATGCGCTGCAGGTTCTCGCACTTGAAGTACAGCTGCGCACCGAGCTGCGCATCTGCTGTGGCCGAGCGCAGCACGGGTGTGCGGTGCGCCTGACCGCTCAAGCGGGCGGCGGCGGACACCAGGTCGTCATAGGTAGGCAAGTTGTCAAGGCTCATGGCCCATTATTTCAGGTCATTCAGGCCGCTGCCCAAGGCACGCTTGCCACTAGACTTGCTGCCATGGTCGCACTGCTGACAACCTTCTCCTGGCAAGAGCTGCGCCACCATCCCTGGCGCAACGCGGCCGCCGTACTTGCGGTGATGTTGGGCGTTGCGCTGGCCTTCTCTGTGCACCTGATCAACGCCTCCGCCCTGAGCGAGTTCTCAAGCGCCGTGCGCTCGGTCAATGGCCAACCCGATCTGGAGCTGCGAGCTGTGCGCGGTGGCTTTGACGAAAGCGTTTATGCCCGGGTGGCGGCCCACCCCGGCGTGGCACTGGCCAGCCCGGTGCTGGAGGTTCAGACCCTGGTGCGCATTGCCGACGGCAGCCGCAAGGCGCTGCGGGTGGTCGGGGTCGACGCCCTGGTGGTGTTTGCCATGGCACCGGGGTTGATGCCCGTGCCCAGTGCCGACGCCGACCGGTTTGCGCTGTTCGCTCCGGGCACGGTATTCCTGAACCCGGCTGCACGGGCGCTGGTGGCTGCGGCTTCGACCCCTTCGTCAGAGCTCAGTACAGGCGGCTCGGTCCGAACGGGAGTTGCCCGTCTGCAAATGCAAGTCGGCCAACAGCTGCGCGAGGTGCAGGTGGGCGGCACCGTCAGCGCCAGCGGCGGGCCGCTGGCCGTAATGGACCTTGGCGCGGCGCAAGACCTGTTGGGGCGCAGCGGCCAGCTCTCGCGCATCGACCTGCGGCTCGCGCCCGGCTCCGACCGCGACGCGGTACTGCGGGCACTGGCGCTGCCGGGTGACATCAGCGCCAGCGCGCCGGGCGACGCGGTGCAACGCGTCAGCACGCTGTCACGCGCCTACCGGGTCAACCTGACGGTGCTGGCGCTGGTGGCGCTCTTTACCGGTGCGTTCCTGGTGTTTTCAGTGCTGTCGCTCAGCGTGGCGCGCAGGGGCCAGCAGTTTGCGTTGCTGGGTGTACTGGGCCTCACGGGGCCGCAGCGGCTGCGCCTGGTGCTGGTCGAGTCAGCCCTGCTGGGGGCCGTTGGCAGTGTGCTTGGCGTGGCGCTGGGCAGCGCCCTGGCGGCACTGGCGCTGCGCCTGCTGGGTGGCGACCTGGGCGGCGGCTACTTCCCGGGTGCTGCGCCCACCTTGCAGTGGGACGCAGTGGCGGCACTAGTCTATGGCGCGCTCGGCCTGGCAGCGGCGCTCGCTGGTGGCTGGTGGCCCGCCCGTGCGGCACAGCAACTCCCGCTGGCGCAGACGCTCAAGGGGCTGGGCACGGTGTTTCAGCACGGGCGCAGCCACTGGCTCAGCGCGGCGCTGGTGCTGGCGGGCGTGCTGCTGGGCTTGCTGCCCCCGGTGGCGGGCATTCCGCTGGCGGCCTATGGTTCCGTTGCGCTGCTACTGGTGGGTGGCATTACCGCCCTTCCCTGGGCGGTAAAACTGCTCTACGACCGGCTGGCGCCGCGGGTGGCGCACCGCGTGCTGGCGCTGCTGGCGGTGGAGCGCGCACGCCGCGTGCGCGAAAGCGCCGCCGTGGCGGTGAGCGGCGTGGTCGCGGCACTCAGCCTGGCGGTGGCGCTCACCGTGATGGTGGCAAGTTTTCGCGCCAGCGTGACGCAGTGGCTGGATGTGGTGCTGCCCGCTGATCTGTACGTGCGCACCGCCACAGCCGCCGGCAGCAATGACGGTGCCTGGTTGGAACCAGCCCTGGTGCAGGGCATTGCGCAGCTCCCCGGTGTGGCGCGGGTCGGCACGCTGCGCAGCGTGGCGCTGCTGCTGGACCCGGCCCGCCCGGCCGTCACGCTGATTGCCCGGGCGCTGGAGCCGCCACTCACCGCACTGCCCCTGGTCGGCGAGCCGCTGGCGGTACCGTCAGGTCAGGTGGGCATTTATGTGAGCGAAGCGATGGTCGACTTGTATGGTGCCCGCCCAGGGGCCGCTTTTTCGCTGCTTTCACAGTCATTTATGCCTGTAGCCCGCACGGAATATGCACCACCCACTATCTTTTTTGTAGCAGGCGTGTGGCGCGACTATGCCCGCCAGAACGGCACCATCGTGATCGCACAGGCCGACTTCGAGCGCCTCACCGGTGACCGCCGGGTCAACGACCTGGCGCTATGGCTGCAGCCCGGTGCCGATGCCTTGCAAGTGCGCCAGGCGATGGGTGCGCTGGCGCAAGACGCTGGCGCGGCGGGGCTGCTGGAGTTTTCGTCGGCGAGCGAGATCCGCGCGCTTTCGCTGCGAATTTTTGACCGCAGCTTTGCCGTCACCTACTGGCTGCAGGCGGTGGCCATTGCCATTGGGCTGTTTGGGGTGGCGGCGAACTTCAGCGCCCAAGTGCTGGCGCGGCGCAAAGAGTTCGGTCTGCTGGCCCACCTGGGCCTGACGCGCCGGCAAATTCTGACGGTGGTGGCGGGCGAAGGCTTGGCCTGGACGCTGATTGGCTGTGTGGCGGGGCTGGCGCTGGGCCTGGCGGTCAGTGTGGTGCTGGTGCATGTGGTCAACCCGCAAAGCTTTCACTGGACGATGGACCTGGCCGTGCCCTGGCTGCGCTTGCTGGCACTGTGCGCGAGCGTTGTGGTGGCCGGCACTGCCACCGCCTGGCTGGCCGGGCGCGCCGCTGCCGGGCGCGACGCCGTGCTGGCCGTGAAAGAAGACTGGTAAGCGCAACGCCTGCGACAATGCCGCGATGCAAAACCAGCCCAACTTTCGCACCTGGGAACACGACGCCGTGGCCCGCATAGAGGCCGACTTTCAGCGCAGCGCCGACACCCACCTGATCGCCCTGCCGCTGCCGGGCTTTGCCCGCGACGGCATCACGCTGTACCTCAAAGACGAGTCCACCCACCCCACCGGCAGCCTCAAGCACCGGCTGGCGCGTTCGCTGTTTTTGTATGCGTTGTGCAACGGCTGGCTGCATGCGGGCAGCACCGTGGTAGAGGCCTCCAGCGGCTCCACCGCGGTGAGCGAGGCCTACTTTGCGCAGTTGCTGGGGCTGCCGTTTGTGGCTGTGATGCCACGCACTACCTCGCCCGAAAAGATTGCACAGATCGCGTTTTACGGCGGGCGCTGCCACCTGGTGGACAGCGCGCCCCAGGTCTATGACGAAGCCCGTGCCGTGGCGGCGCAAACCGGCGGCCACTACATGGACCAGTTCACCTACGCCGAGCGCGCCACCGACTGGCGCGGCAACAACAACATTGCGCAAAGCATGTTCTCCCAAATGGCGCGTGAACCCCATCCGGTGCCCCGCTGGGTGGTGGTGGGCGCAGGCACCGGCGGCACCAGCGCGACCATTGGCCGCTTCATCCGCTACCAGCAGCAGGCCACGCAACTGTGTGTGGCCGATCCACAAGGCAGCGTGTTCAGCACCTATCACGCCAGCGGCGACGCCAGCATCACCGGTGCTGGCTCGCGCATTGAAGGGATTGGCCGCCCGCGGGTGGAGCCCAGCTTCATCCGCACGCTGGTGGACCGCATGGTGGTGGTCAGCGATGTTGAATCAGTCGCCGCCATGCGTGTGCTCTCAGGCCTGCTGGGGCGCAAGGTGGGGCCGTCCACCGGCACCAACTTCACCGCCATGCTGGCGCTGGCGCAAGAGATGCGCCAACGCGGCGAGCCCGGCTCCATTTTGTCGCTGCTGTGTGACTCGGGCGAGCGCTACCTGCCCAGCTACCACAGCGAGGCCTGGGTCGCCCAGGCATTTGGCGACTGCACTGCAGCACAGCAACGCCTGGCAGGCGCTGCGGCCTGAAGCGTGTCAGCATTTTTGCCACCCATTGCGCCGCCGTTGGCCCGTCGCGCCGTGTTGCTGGCTGGGCTGGGTGCGTCGCTGTCGGCTTCCGCGTTGCCAGCCAAAACCCTGCAATTCCCGCGCGACCACGGCGCCCATCCGGGCTTTCGCACAGAGTGGTGGTACGTCACCGGGCAGGCCACCGCAGGCGGGCGCGAATTTGGCTTCCAGGTGACTTTTTTTCGCTCGCGGGTCGACGCCACGCAAGGCATGCAGTCAGGTTTTGCGGCCAAACAACTGATCTTTGCCCACGCCGCCATCACCGACGTGCAAG
>CALROG020000057.1:0-8694 GCA_943369755.1 Ramlibacter sp. 2FC | reverse complement strand
CCCTTCTTGACCTTGATGCCCTGTGCCTTCGCCTGATCTTCGGTCAGGCCAACCCACGCCACTTCGGGGTCGGTGTAGGCCACGCTGGGAATCACGCGGGCATTGAAGGCGGCGGATGCCAGTTCCTTGTTGCCTTGCAGTTCGCCGGCGATCACTTCAGCGGCCACATGGGCCTCGTGCACCGCCTTGTGCGCCAGCATGGGCTGGCCCACGATGTCGCCGATGGCAAAGATGTGCGGCACGTTGGTGCGCATTTGAATGTCTACGTTGATGAAGCCGCGGTCTGTGACGGCCACGCCAGCCTTCTCTGCGGCGATCTTCTTGCCATTGGGCGTGCGGACACAGTCTTGGTCTTGTGCATGATGTTGTCGAAGCGCTTGGCGTTCATCTTTTGCCAGATCTTGACCAGGTCGCGGGCGGCACCCTGCATCAGGCCGTCCAGCATTTCCACCACATCCATGCAAGCGCGCAGCGTGCTGTAGACGGTGCCCATTTCCAGGCCGATGATGCCGCCGCCCAGCTGGGCGCAGCGTTCCACCAGGATGACTTTGAGCCCCAATTCCGCTGCGCGGAACGCAGCGCTGTAGCCGCCAGAACCACCACCCAGTACCAGCAGGTCGCAGTCCAGGTCGACCGCACCGGCGTAGCTGGCCCCGGCTGGCGCCACAACAGGCGTAGAAACTTCTATTGTTTCAATAGCTTCTTGCAAACTGTTTATAGCGGCTACAGCCTGCTTTTTGCTCTAAAACATCATTTGCAACAGTGCCTGCAGCTTCCAGCGTCAACGCCACGGCGCCTTCCTTGACTTTGTCGCTCTCCAAGGTGATCAGTCTCTGCTCGGCGCGTATGGTGTCGCCCACCATGACCGTCAGTTCGATGACGGTGGCATCGGCGAAGTCGCCTTGCAATCCAAATTCGTCGCGGCTCTTCCCGATGGTGCTGGAAGACGCATTCCAGGAGACAGCCCTCGCAGTGCAGATACCGTGCCTCAGCAGTGGCGGGCTACTGCGCCACAACACTGCTAAATCGGATGGGCTTGAAGCTGCCAGGGTCGTGTGGGCTCATGCACTTGGGCGAGGTACCGACGGGTGGGCGTTGAAAGCTCCGGGCTGTCAGGTGCAAACAATCCACAGCGCCGCAAGGCCCTGCGTGGGCTTATGTCCCGCCCCAATGACTCAATTAATACTGGTGAGGCAAACGTATGGTGGGTGTCAGCACCCGAAACCCCCATTGTCATTCCGGTAAGTAACTGAACGCGATTTCGATAACTTGGATACAAGATGGTGTGACTCAACTCACTGGCTGTCACCGTTTCTTGATCCATAAGATGTATGCGGTTTCCCAGCATGATGATGACACCTGAGTACTTGTAAACATCAGGGCGCTGCTGCTCTTCTCGCACGCTGAGCCGCTCTAGACGTCGATAGCAGGTGTAGTCGCGCCAATGGTGAATAGTCATCAGGGACCGCAAAACCAGACCTGGACGCGATGATGAGTGGTAGTGCACGTAGTACCAACCCACCAAGCGACTGAGTTCGGCACGCTGGCGCTGTGCCAACTGAAGCAAGTCACGCATAGGCCAGGGCAGGTTAGGCATTTCATTGTCTTTGCTGGGCCTCAAGCGAAGAATTCCCCGAAACTGCTCGTGAGGCATCAGCATTTCGAATTCATCAACTCCGAAATGGTCGCAAATGCGCCTCAAGTTGTGCCGGGAAGGGTGGCTTGTGCCCGACAGGTATTTCATGAATTGCGGGCGGTTAATCCCAAGGCGTCTACACACCTCGCTGATAGAGACCTGGTGACTGGCCGCAAAACGCAAATTGGCCACGAAATCGGACACCACATCTTCTTCTGAATTGGTCATTGGTTGTTGCGTTTAGTGCGACAGTTAGCGACATGCGATTCAATCGTACATCAATCCACGTTGTTGATATTTTTTTACATTTATCCGACCGTTGCGTCATGACGGCTTCAACAACCTGGAGATTTATGCTATGTCCCGTTCTCTGATCGTCGCGGCGACCGCCGCCTTTGCCCTCATCGGGCCAACATCAATGGCCTGGGCCCAGAAGGCCGGCGGCACGTTGGTGCAAATCACATAACCAGAGCCACCCAATTTGGCACCCTACATCAGCACGGCTGGCCCTATCAGCCAGGTCACTGCCAAGGTGTTCGACGGCTTGTTGGAGTACGGTTTTGACCTCAAACCCAAGGCCAGCCTGGCTGAAAGCTGGACCGTTTCTGCCGACGGCAAGACCATTTCCTTTAAGTTGCGAAGCGACGTCAAGTTTCATGATGGCAAGCCATTCACATCCGCAGACGTGCAGTTCACTGTTATGGAAGTGTTAAAGAAGAACCATCCGCGTGGCATTGCCACCTTCCGCGACGTGACCGCTGTGGATACGCCCGATGCCACTACTGCCGTATTCAAGCTGGCCAACCCGGCACCGTATCTCATGAAGGCGCTGGCCAGCTCTGAGAGCCCGATGCTGCCCAAGCATGTCTATGGTCAGGGCGACATCAAAACCCACCCCAACGCCAACCAGCCTGTCGGTTCGGGCCCGTTCAAGTTTGTGGAGTGGCGCCGCGGCGAATTGGTGCGCCTCGACAAGAACCCAGACTACTGGCGCAAGGGCATGCCCTACCTTGATCGCGTGGTCGTGCGCTTCATAGCCGATCCATCCACCCGCACCGCCGCACTCGAAAAAGGCGAGGCCCACGTGGCTGGCCTGGGTGCCGTGCCGTACAACGATGTCAAACGCCTGAGTGCACTGCCCAGCCTGGAAGTGACCACCACGGGCAACGAGATGATTTCACCCATGGTGGAGATGGTCATCAACACCAAGCAAGCGCCGTTTGACAACCCCAAGGTGCGCCAGGCAATCAACTACGCCGTCGATCGTAAGTTCGCCATTGACAACGTGTGGTTCGGATTCGGCAAACCCGCGATGGGGCCGATCAGCAGCAACTTCCAACCTGCGGGACTGTACGCTGCAGGCACCGATTTCACGGTGGCCGACCGCTTGGCTCGCGCCAATAAACTGCTCGACGAAGCAGGCTTGCCTCGGAAAGCCGATGGCATGCGATTTGAAATCACACACGACATCACACCTTACGGTGAGGAATGGCAGCGTTTCGGCGAGTCCGTTCAACAACAACTGCAACAGGTGGGCATCAAGGTGACCCTGCGTTACGAAGACCTGCCCAAGTGGCTGAAGCGCACCTACACCGACTACGATTTCACCATCACGTCAAACTTTCTGTTCAACCTGGCCGACCCCGTGCTGGGCGTACATCGCGGTCTGCACTCTGATCGCATCAAACCCGGCACTGTGTTCGTCAACGGATCACGCTGGAGCAGCCCTGAAACCGACGCTTTGATGGACAAAGCCAGCGTCGCCACCAACGAGGCTGAGCGTGGCAAGCACTATGCAGAGTTCGTCAAGCGCGTGACGGATGCCAGCCCCGTGGTCTATGTGCTTGAATTGCGCTATCCGTCAGTGATCAACAAACAGTTCAAAAACGTCATCGACACGCCGCTGGGCATCTACGGCAACTTTGCGACTGCCCACAAGCAGTAGGCGCTTATCAGGAGGGGGGTTCCCCTCCTTCTTCACCTTTATTTCGTCAACTGCACTGCGGGCGTTAAGCCGGTGGGTGCACGCTGGGGCATGCCATGGGCCAATACATCCTTCGTCGATTGCTGCAAACCATACCTGTGGTGCTGCTAGTGGTCATTGTCAATTTTCTGCTTTTACAACTCGCGCCTGGTGACCTGGCCACTGTGCTGGCTGGCGAAGCAGGTGGCGCACCCAAAGAGTACATCGACGCCCTAAGGGAACGTTTTGGACAGGACAAACCCGTCCATGTGCAATTGTTTGCCTACCTCGGCAACCTGCTGACCTTGGACCTGGGTTACTCGTTTCGCCAAAGTGCACCTGTTCTGAACCTGGTCGTCGACCGTCTCGGTCCCACTTTGTTACTGATGGGCACCACGCTGGTCGTGTCATTGGCGGTGGGTGTGGGCATGGGTGTACTGGCTGCCTTGTGGGTGCGCACCTGGAAAGACCATATTATTTCTGTGGCGGCGGTAGTGTTCTATGCGATGCCCCTTTTCTGGGTGGGCCTGATGCTGGTGCTGTTTTTCAGCATCAAGCTGGAGTGGTTTCCCACTTCAGGCATGGAAGATGTTGTTGCCTTCAACGAAGGTTGGGCCCGGGTAAAGGACATTGCCCACCATTTGGTGCTTCCTACACTAACGCTTTCACTGTTCTATATAGCGCTTTACGCACGCCTGATGCGTGCCTCCATGCTGGAGCAACGTGGCCTGGACTATGTGACTACCGCCAGAGCCAAAGGTCTGACGCACCAACAAATCACCACCCGACATGTGTTCCGCAATGCGCTGCTGCCGGTGGTCACGATGGCGGGCGTGCAGTTTGGTGCCCTGCTGGGTGGCTCTGTCGTGGTCGAGGCTGTGTTTGCCTGGCCTGGCCTGGGACAACTCGCTTACCAGTCGTTGTTCGCGCGTGATTACAACCTGCTGCTGGGCATCTTCTTCATGTCGGCTTGCCTTGTAGTGCTGATCAACCTGTTGGTTGACTTGATCTACGTTTGGCTCGACCCTCGCATAAAAATGTCTTGAGGACTGAAAATGAAAAGCTTTTCTCACCGGTTCCTCAGGAACCCACGCGTCCTCTTCGGGCTGATTTGGCTGGCCATTGTGCTGATCATGGCCGTTTTCTCGGGCCTATTGGCACCCAAAGATCCGTTTGCCATCGTTGGCGCACCATTCGGTCAGCCTGCCGGGCAACACATCTTCGGCACCGACAGCCTTGGCCGTGATGTGCTCGCGGGCTTGATTCACGGGTCGCGCACTACATTGCTTATCGCTGTGCTGGCAACGCTTGCGGCAGTGGTGTTCGGCACCGCAGTAGGCGCAATTGCTGGCTACTTTGGTGGTTGGGTGGACGACGTGTTGATGCGTTTGACCGAGTTTTTCCAAACCATTCCGTCATTCCTCTTTGCCATCGTTTTGATCGCGGTGCTTTCACCGTCGGCCACGAATCTGGTCATTGCCATCGGGGTAGTCAGTTGGCCGCCCATTGCTCGGGTGGTGCGGGGCGAGGTTCTGTCGGTCAAGGCCCGCGAGTTCGTGCAGGCGGCCGTTGTGGCAGGGCAGCGCGACCTTGCCATTTTGATGACGCAAGTGCTGCCCAACACATTGAGCCCGCTAATCGTCACCGGCTCATTGCTGGTGGCCACCGCCATCCTGGTTGAAAGCGCCCTATCCTTCCTGGGGCTGGGTGCACCCAATCAAATGAGCTGGGGATTCATGGTGGGCGCCGGGCGCTCGTTCCTGCGCGATGCATGGTGGCTTGTCACCATACCTGGCATCGCCATTCTGCTCACCGTTCTTGCCATCAACCTGGTGGGCGAGGGCTTGAACGACGCTCTCAACCCACGCTTGGCCGATCTGTAAACCACCATGAACCAACAACCAATCGACCAGAACACAGATGCCGTCTTGCGCATCGAGCAACTGACGGTGGCGCTGCCCTCTTGGTCAGACCGGCCCCATGCGGTGAACGGCATTTCGATTGAAGTGCGCCCACGCGAAATCTTGTGCATCGTCGGTGAGTCCGGCTCAGGCAAATCTGTCATGGGCAAAGCCATCATGGGCCTGCTGCCCAAACCACACCTGCGTGTCACTGGCGGAAAAATATTGTTTGAAGGGCGCGATCTCGTGCATTTGAGCGAAGACGATATGCGGGCGGTCCGTGGAGGCCGGATTGCCATGGTCTTTCAAGAGCCCATGACGGCCCTGAGCCCATTGATGAAGGTTGGCAGACAGATCGACGAAGTGCTGGAAATTCACACCAATTTGAGCGCTGCCGAGCGCAGAAAGCGAGTGCTGGAACTGCTGAACGATGTGCACTTGCCTGACCCTGAAAGGCTGATTGACAGCTATCCCCATCAGCTATCCGGCGGGCAACGCCAGCGGGTAGTGATTGCGATGGCACTGGCGCTTGAGCCGGCGTTGATCATCGCCGACGAACCCACCACTGCGCTGGATGTCACCACGCAGGCGCAAATCCTTCATTTGATGAAGGAGCTGCAACGCAGCCACGGCACTGCGGTGCTGTTCATCACCCACGATTTTGGAGTTGTGGCAGAGATTGCTGACCGGGTGGTAGTGATGCGTCACGGAGAGATTGTCGAGTCTGGCACCACCCGACAGGTACTGGGCGATCCGCAGGCCGACTACAGCAAAGCCTTGATTGCTGCCGTGCCCCGTTTGAACCCACGCAGCCGCAGCGTGGATGCATCTACCCGCGCCGACACAGCTCCGCTGCTCGAAGTGAAGTCTTTACAAAAGACCTATCGCAGCTCAGGTGGATTTTTTGCGCGGAACAAGCGCACAGTGGCCGCCGTTCAGGACGTCAGCCTGACCGTGCACCGGCAGAGTTCGCTGGCGCTGGTGGGCGAATCAGGCTCAGGCAAGAGTACGTTGGCGCGGTGCATCATTGGGTTGGAGCAGGCAGATGGTGGCGACATCCTGCTGGATGGCGCTTACCTCACAGGCCGCTCCCGGCGTGAGCTGTTGCCCTTGCGCAGCCAGGTACAAATGGTTTTTCAAGACCCTTTTGCGTCACTCAATCCCAGACACAAAGTGGGTGAGATCGTCACGCTTGGGGCTCGCGTTCAAGGCGTTTCCCGTGAGCAAGCGTACACCGAAGCACGCGAACTTCTTCGCAGAGTAGGTCTGAAGCCAGAGGCCATTGACCGGTATCCGCATGAGTTCAGCGGTGGTCAGCGGCAACGCATCGGTATTGCGCGTGCACTTGCTGTCAAGCCAAAACTAATCGTAGCTGATGAGCCCGTTTCAGCGCTCGATGTTTCGGTGCAGAAACAAGTACTTGAGCTGCTGGACGAATTGCGCAAGGAAATGGGACTATCGCTTTTGTTCATTACCCATGATCTGCGTGTCGCTGCAACCGTTTGCGAGGAGATCGCTGTCATGAGCAAAGGGCAACTGGTTGAAGCCGGCTCGACGGCTGAAATCTTTGCCAATCCGCAGCACGCCTACACGCGCAGCTTGCTGGCAGCAGTGCCGGGCAAAGAATGGGTATCCAGGGCAATGGAAGCGTGATTGGCGCATGAACGCAAACACACTACCCAAAGTCACGGTGCTCGGCACCGGCGGAACCATTGCCGGCGCGGGCGCCAACAGCACACAGTACGCTGGCTACCAGGCGGCTGTCACTGGAGTGGAAGCGCTGTTGACGGCCATACCCCCATTGAAAGCGGTTGCTTTTCTGGAAAGCGAACAGGTGGCCCAAGTGGCCAGCCAGAACCTTGGGGGGGCGACGATGTTGCTCCTCGCCAGACGCGTCAACTACTGGCTCAATGAGACGGACTGCACAGGCGTGGTTGTGACCGTTGGAACCAATACCCTGGAAGAAACTGCCTTCTTCCTGAATCTGGTCGTCAAGAGCAGCAAAGCCGTGATCGTCACAGGCGCCATGCGCCCATCCACCAGCCTGAGTGCAGACGGGCCAATGAATTTATACCGTGCCGTCGTTGCAGCGGCCAGCCCGTTGACAAAAGGAATGGGCGTGCTAGTGGTCATGAATGATCAGATCATTGCAGCACGTGACGTTCACAAGATGGACACCATGACGGTGGACAGCTTCAAAGCACCGGTTTTCGGCATCTTGGGTTGGGTCTTTGACAGCCAGGTGCGGATGTACAAGAAACCAGCGCGCACGCACACAGTTAAAACTGAATTCGATACAGCCCAACTGACCAGTCTGACACGCGTCGATATTGTTGTAGGCCACCAGGATGACTCTGGCGTGGCTGTTGCAGCACTGGTGCACGCCGGGGCAAAAGGTTTGGTGGTGGCAGGTGCTGGCACAGCGTCTTTGAGTGATGCGATGGCCGAGGCAGTACTAAGTGCAACACAAAAAGGCGTCGTCGTAGTGCGCTCGCCGCGTGCGGCAACCGGCATTGTTATGCGAAATATCGAGTTTGATGATTCATCACATGGCACTGTGGCGGGCGATACGCTTTCGCCCGCAAAAGCACGCGTCCTTCTATCACTGGCACTTACCCAAGGCATGGATGCCCGCGCGGTGCAAACCGCTTTTGACACGTACTGAATGGGTCATAAGATAGCGATTCAACCTTAAGAGAACATAGCAAAAAAGTCCGAACCGTTGCCAGTTCGGACTCTCTGTATTCTGGTTGCAGGTAGATCTACTTTCGCGTAGGCGGCAAATCCGTGCAACTCCCATGCGCCACCTCCGCCGCCATGCCGATGGATTCGCCCAGCGTCGGATGCGGGTGAATGGTCTTGCCGATGTCCACCGCGTCTGCGCCCATCTCGATGGCCAGGGCCACCTCTCCAATCATGTCGCCCGCGTGGGTACCGACCATGCCGCCACCCAGGATCTTGCCGTGGCCATGCGCCTCGGGGCTGTCGTCAAACAGCAGCTTGGTCACGCCTTCGTCGCGGCCATTGGCAATGGCGCGGCCAGATGCCGTCCAGGGGAACAGGCCCTTCTTGACCTTGATGCCCTGTGCCTTCGCCTGATCTTCGGTCAGGCCAACCCACGCCACTTCGGGGTCGGTGTAGGCCACGCTGGGAATCACGCGGGCATTGAAGGCGGCGGATGCCAGTTCCTTGTT
>CALROG020000056.1:0-9450 GCA_943369755.1 Ramlibacter sp. 2FC | reverse complement strand
TCAGCTATGCGCAACTGTTGGCGCAAATTCACCGCGCGGCCAATCTGTTTCGTGCGCTCGGTGTCGGGCCTGACGATGCCGTGGCTATCCTGGCTCCCAACATCCCGGAAACCCAGTTTGCCCTTTGGGGAGCCCAGGTTGCGGGCCGGGCCTGCCCTATCAACTACCTGCTGCAGCCGGAGCATATTGCGGCGCTGCTTGAAGCATCAGGCACCAAGCTGCTGGTGGCGCTGGGCCCCAACGCGGAACTGAACATCTGGCCCACGGTGAGCAAAGTGCTGGCCCTCAAACCGCTGCCCGTGCTGCAGATACGGATGGGCGACGAAGCCGCGCCCAACGTGCCAGTTTTCCAGGCACTGCTGGCTCGGCATCCCGATGTACTGGCCTTTGACCCGCAACTCGTACCTGGCCGCGTGGCTGCCACCTTCCACACCGGTGGAACCACCGGCGCGCCGAAGCTGGCGCAACATACCCACGGCAACGAAGCGCATACGAGCTGGTTTGCCCACGGCTTTTATGGTTTTGATGAACATACGGTAGAAATCAATGGCTTTCCGCTGTTCCATGTGGCGGGTGCCTTTGTTTACGGCCTCTCGCTCCTGGCCATTGGCGCGACGCAGGTGCTGCCCACGCTGAGCGGCATGCGCAACCCGGCGTTCGTGAAGAACTACTGGAAATTCTGCGAACGCGAAGGCGTCACCGCGCTGGCCTGTGTGCCTACCATTCTGGCCGCGCTGGTCAACGCACCCTTGGACGCCGATATCACCTCGGTCAAAGTGGCCTACACCGGTGGCTCGCCGCTGCCATCGGAGCTGGCAGCGCAGTTTGAGCGGCAAACCGGCATCGCAGTGCGCAACATCCTGGGCATGACCGAGTGCGCCGGGCTGGTGAGCATCGAGCCCGCCGCTGCGCCGCGCGTACCTGGCTCCACCGGCCTGCGCTTGCCGTATACCCAGGTGCAGGCCGTGCCCTGGCGCGATGGCGCGGCGCAATTGGCGCAGCGCTGCGCGCCAGGTGAAACCGGCGTGATCATCGTGGCCGGGCCGCATGTCAGCCCGGGCTATACCGACGAGCTGCGCAATGCGGGGATGTTTGAGCGTCTGGCCGCCGCAGATGGCACAGAAACATGTTGGCTGGTATCGGGCGACCTTGGCCATGTGGACGCACAAGGCTGCGTCCACATCACCGGCCGCGCCAAGGACGTCATCATCCGCGGCTCGCACAACATCGACCCGGGCCTGGTGGAAGAAGCCTTTCTGGCCCACCCCGCTGTGGCGTTGTGCGCCGTGGTGGGCGAACCTGACGCCTATGCCGGTGAACTGCCGGTGGCCTTTGTCACGCTCAAGCCCGGGGCGACTGTTTCCGTGCAGGCGCTGATGGCCGACGTAGCGCCGCATGTGTACGAGCGCCCCGCCACACCCAAGCGCGTGACGGTGATCGATGCGATGCCAGTTACCGCCGTTGGCAAAATCTACAAGCCCGCCCTGCGGGTGCGTGCGGCCCAGGCCAAGCTGGCGGAACTGCTGGCCGATGTAGGCGGTGCAACGGTGGATTGCCAGGAAAGCAGTGGCGCGGTGCGAGCCACCATCACGCTGCCAGGCGCGCCAGATGCGGCATTGCAGGCGCGGCTGGTTGCCAGGCTGGCGGCAATGGCGCTGAAGACGGAGTTTGTTTTTAACGGGTGACTTCTTGAGGCGTTGCGCTACCACCCACCCCGCGCCAGCCACTGGTCCGCCAGCTCCAGGTTGTTCACCCCCCAGAACGGCTCGCCATCCACCACCACCGTTGGGGAGCCGAATATCCCGGCTTGCAATGACGCATCCACCGCTTCACGCAGCAGGTTGCGAGCCGCGTCGCTGTCGATGGCATCACGCAGCGTGACCGGGTCCAGGCCAACAGGCAGGTCAATGGCGCAGACGCCCTGCGCTGTGGACAGGTCTTGCCCCAAAGCCCAATAGGCGTGGTAGATCGCCAGGGCCAGCGGCACAGCCAGCGCTGGCTGGTGCCGCTTGACCCAGTGAAAGGCGCGGCCTGCGGCGCGCGGATCCATCACCGGGTCTTCGGGCTTGCGGGCCATTTGCAGGCTGTGCAGGCGCTGGTAACGCGCCACTTCGCGGCGGATGTACGGGCCCTTCAGAGGCGTGTCCAACAAGGGCTTGAGGCCCATAACCTTCATCACAGATACACCCAGCAGCATGGCGTGCCACTCGACGGTTCGACCATGGCTGCGCGCCAGGTCTTCAATGCGCAACGACGCGAAGTAGCCGAAAGGCGAAATGAAGTCGAAGTAAAAGTGCAGCGGAGGCATGGGCGAAGCGTAGCCGAATCATCCAGCAGCCCGACGAGCCTGCATTACTCCAGCTTTATGCCTGCCGCCTTGATAACCTGTGCCCATTTCTCGACCTCAGCTTTCTGGAATGCCGCCACCTGATCAGGTGTCATGTTGGACGGCTGCATGCCCAGTGATTTCAGGCGGTCCTGCATTTCCTGGGCTTGCAGAATTTTCATGATCTCGGTGTGTAGTTTGTCAACGATGGGCTTGGGTACGCCCGCAGGCACAAATATGCCCTGCCATGACACCACTTCAAAATTGGGTACACCCGACTCCGCCACGGTAGGCACGTTCGGCAATGACTCCAGCCGCTTGGCCGAGCTGACGGCCAGTGCGCGCACCTTTCCGCTGGCAATGTGCGGACCGGCAACGACCGTGGTGTCAAACATCATGTCTACTTGTCCGCCGATCACGTCGGCAATGGCTGGGCCGCTGCCGCGGTAAGGGATGTGGTTGAACTGTGTGCCGGTGCGAAAACCCAGAAGCTCCAGCGTCATGTGTTGCGACGTGCCCGCACCGGCCGACGCGGACGATACGCCCTTGGGTTTGGCCTTGGCGGCGGTCAGAACGTCTTGCAAGGTTTTGTAGGGGCTTTTCTCGCCCACTACCAGCACCACCGGGTTGGATCCGATCAGCACCACCGGCTGGAACGACTTGACAGGGTCGTAGCCGAGTTTTGGGTACAGGCTAACGTTGATGGCGTGCGAGCTAATGGTGCCGCCCACGATGGTGTAACCGTCTGGCGCAGCACGCGAGCCAATCTCTGACCCGATGCTGCCGCCCGCGCCGCCTTTGTTATCGATGACGAAATTGGTGTTCAGGGCCGGGCCCAGCTTCTGCGAGATCAGCCGCGCCAGGATGTCTGTGGTGCCACCTGTCGGGAACGGCACGATATAGGTGACGGGCTTGGATGGCCAGGCGTCTTGCGCCCAGGCCTGCGAGGTCGGCAGGGCGGACGTAAATGCAGTAGCGGCGGCGGAGCCCAGTAAGGTGCGGCGTTTCATCGGAATGTCTCCTTGGTGGTGATTAGCGAACGAGGCAGGGTGCTTTGGGGTTGAATTTCCAGCCCGGCATCAAGTACTGCATGGCAGCGGCGTCATTCCGATCGCCCAGGGCGTGCTGCAGGTAAAGCTGGTGTGCCTTGTCTACCTCGACCATGTCCAGCGTTATGCCCAGGCCGGGCTTGCGCGGCACTGCCACCTGACCGTCCACAATGCGCAGCGGCTCACGCGTCAGGCGCTGGCCGTCCTGCCAGATCCAGTGGGTGTCAATGGCCGTCACCTTGCCCGGTGCCGCGGCAGCCACATGAGTGAACATGGCCAGCGACACGTCAAAGTGATTGTTGGAGTGTGAGCCCCAGGTCAGGCCCCAGGCCTGGCACATCTGGGCCACTCGCACAGAGCCCTGCATCGTCCAGAAATGTGGGTCGGCCAGCGGGATGTCTACGGCCTGAAGAGTAATGGCGTGGGACAGCTCGCGCCAATCGGTGGCCACCATGTTGGTGGCAGTAGGCAGGCCCGTGGCGCGGCGGAACTCGGCCATGACTTCGCGGCCCGAAAACGCTCCTTCGCTGCCGCAGGGGTCTTCGGCGTAGGCCAGCTCGTTGTGCCGGTCGCGGCACAGACGGATGGCGTCTTTCAGCAGCCAGCCGCCGTTGGGGTCCAGCGTAATGCGCGCGTCTGGGAAGCGTTCGTGCAGCGCCATGATGGTCTCAATCTCCTCTTCGCCGCTAAGCACTCCGCCCTTGAGTTTGAAGTCTGAAAAGCCATAGCGCTGGTGTGCAGCCTCGGCCAGCCGCACGACGGCCCGGGCATTCAGTGCCGGTTCGTTGCGCAGGTGCAGCCAGTCGTCAGTAGCATCCGTTGCGCTGCGGTAGGGCAAGGGGGCCTTGCGACGGTCGGCCACATAGAACAGGTAACCCAACATCGCGACCGAGTCGCGTTGTTGGCCATCGCCCAGCAGCGCGGCTACTGGAACACCCAGGAACTGGCCTAACAGATCGAGCAGCGCGCTTTCAATTGCCGTTACGGCGTGGATGGTCACACGCAAGTCAAAGGTCTGGTTGCCACGGCCTGCGCTGTCGCGTTCGGCAAAACCGGTGCGCAGGCTATTGAGCACGGCGTTCCACTGGCCCAGTGGTTGGCCCTCAATCAGTGGCCGTGCGTCCAGCAGGGTCTGCATGATCTTGTCACCGCCGGGCACCTCGCCCACGCCGGTGTTGCCGGCACTGTCCGTCAAAAGCACCAGGTTCCGAGTGAAAAAAGGGCCATGCGCGCCACTCAGGTTCAGCAGCATGCTGTCGTACCCCGCCACCGGGATGACGCGCAACTGGGTGATGACCGGCGTTGAATTTGTCATTGAGTTCAGAATTGATCAGTCATCGTACAAGATGAGGTTAAAAGTTTTTTCGGGACTTTCCCTGATTCCTGAGTATTAGAGGTTTTTGCGCAGGCGTTCTCGACTGTTGGACAAGTGGGTACGCATGGCCGCCCGAGCCGCGTCTGCGTCCTGGTTTCGGATGGCGCTGTAAATGCTCTCGTGTTCGGTATGCACGCGTTGCAGGTAGCTCAGGCGCCCCTCGGGTGCGCTCTGAGGCGTGTTGACCCGGGTGCGCGGGATGATCATGGTTCCCAGATAAGTCATGAGGTCGGCAAAGTGGCGGTTGCCGGTGGCGCGCGCCACCTCCATGTGAAACTGGAAGTCAGACGGCACGGCGTCTGAATCGGCGTGGATCGACGCCTGAAAGGTCTGCAGGGCGGCTGCCATGGCTGCCAGGTTGTCCGCGCTGCGGCGCTGGGCGGCCAGGCCTGCGGCCTCGGTCTCCAGGCTGATGCGCAGCTCCAGCACCGAAATCACGTCGGCCACGGTGGCAAAGTCGGCCGCCGCAATGCGGAAATTGCCGGCGTTGGCGTTGGCGATCACAAAGGTGCCGATGCCGTGGCGCGTTTCCACCAGCCCGGACGCCTGAAGCTTTGAAATGGACTCGCGCACCACGGTGCGGCTGACGTCAAACCGAGCCATGATTTCGGCCTCGGTGGGTAGTTTGTCGCCGGGTGTGAGCTGACCGTCGCGGATGTTCGCGGCCAACGCTTCGACGATCTCGCTAACGAGCCCGCGCGCACGGCGAGGGCGAGGGGTGTCGGCGGCGGGTGCAATCAAGTCGGTTTCCATCGGGTGCCTTCTTGGGCTAGGTGTTTGCCAGAGGGTAAGTGCAAAAACCTTGACAGTGGGTAGCCATTCATTATCATCTTAGTTATCAGACAACATATGACTGATATGTTAGCCGCAGAGAGCCAATGTACCAAATCTGGCCCAAAAGTACAGATCAACCAAGCAAGACCCTGACATGACGATCAAGAGCCATCACAGACTGTTGCTTACCGGTGCTGCCGGCGGGCTGGGCCAGGCGCTGCGCGAACGCTTGAAGGCCAACTGCGACGTGCTGCGCTTGTCTGACCGGACCCAGTTGAGCGCAGTGGGCGCGCAAGAAGAAGTTGCCATGGCCGACCTGGCCGACGCCGCCGCCGTTAACGCCGCCATGCGCGGTGTGGACGCCGTCGTGCACTTGGGGGGAGTGTCGGTAGAGGGGCCGTTTGCTCCGATTTTGCAGGCCAACATACTGGGCCTGTACAACTTGTATGAGGCGGCGCGCACGCACGGTGTGCGGCGCATCGTGTTTGCCAGTTCCAACCATGTGACGGGCTATTACCGTCAGAGCGAAACCATTGATGCTGACGCCCCCGCGCGCCCCGACGGCATGTACGGGTTGAGCAAGGCATTTGGGGAAGATCTGTCGCGTTTTTACTTTGACCGTTACGGCATCGAGACGGCATGTGTGCGCATTGGCTCATCGTTCCCCGAGCCCCGAGACCGACGCATGCTTGCCACCTGGCTGAGCTATGACGACCTGCACAGGCTTGTCACGGCCTGCCTTACTACACCCGTGCTGGGCCACAGCATCGTTTTCGGCATGTCCAACAACGCCGTGACCTGGTGGGACAACACCCGAGCGCGCCACATCGGTTACCTACCTCAAGACAGTTCAGAGGTGTTCCGTGACGCGGTGTACGCCCGCACCGAGGCCCCCGATTTGACCGACCCCGCCGCTGTCTATCAGGGTGGTGGCTTCGTCAAAGCCGGGCCGTTTGGCTACTGAATCCATGACAGCCGCGGCACAGCGGGTACCTATCGCTTTCCCTTTCCACCAACCATGACAACCCTGAAGGAGACAACATGAAGTTCAACAAAACACTGGCCCTGGCCCTGGCCCTGTTCGTGGGCACCGCATTCGCAACCGAATTCCGCTCGTCGGACGTGCACAACAGCGAGGAATACCCCACCGTCACTGCGGTCAAGTTCATGAGCGAGCAGCTCAAGAAAGCCAGCGGCGGCAAGCATTCAATCAAGGTATTTAACAAGGGCGCGCTGGGCTCTGAAAAAGAGACGGTGGACCAGGTGAAGATCGGCGCGCTGGACATGACGCGCGTGAACATCAGCCCCATGAACTCGATCTGCGGCAAGACCAACATCCCGGTGCTGCCGTTCCTGTTCCGCTCGGTGGACCACTTGCACAAGGTGCTGGACGGCCCGGTTGGTGAAGAGATTGCCAAGGACTGCGAAGCGCAGGGCTTCATCCTGTTGGCCTATTACGACTCGGGCTCGCGCTCCATCTACAGCAAGAAGCCGGTCAAGTCGGTGGCCGACACCAAGGGCATGAAGATCCGCGTGCAGCAGTCTGACCTGTGGGTGGGCCTGGCCACCGCCATGGGCGCCAACGCCACGCCCATGCCCGCCGGCGAAGTGCTGACCGCGCTGAAGACCGGCCTGGTGGACGCGGCTGAAAACAACTACCCGTCATACGGCTCGGGCTTTCGCCACTTTGAGGCCGCCAAGTTCTACAACAAGACCGAACACTCCATGGCACCCGAGGTGCTGTTGTTCTCCAAGATCGTCTGGGACAAATTGCCCAAGTCCGAGCAGGACATGATCCGCGCCGCCGCCAAGGCATCGGTCCCGTTCAACCGCCAGGCCTGGGCCGCGTACGAAAAGAAAGAGCTCGACATGGTCATTGCCGCCGGCACGCAGATCGTGGAGGTCGACAAGAAGTCGTTCCAGGACGCCATGGGCCCGGTGTACGACAAGTTTGCCGCCACGCCCGACATGAAGCGCCTGGTCAAGGCCGTGATGGAAACGAAGTAAATCTTCGCCCAACAGCGCCATCATGCCAATCTATACCCGTGTTTGCGCCTTGTTGTCCAAGGCGAGCCTGATGCTTGCCGTGGCGGGCCTGATGGCGCTGATCCTGTGCGTGCAGTATCAGGTGGTAGGCCGGTACGTCTTTAACGACACCCCTACCTGGGCTGAAGCCCTGGCGCTGCTGCTGGTGCTGTACATCACCGCCCTGGGTGTCGCGGTGGGCGTGCGCGATGCCGGCCACATCGGCATGGACTCGATCGTGAGCCTGCTACCCGAAAAGCTCCGACTCAAGCTGGAGATCGTCATTCACCTGCTGGTGGGCACCTTTGGCGCCCTGATGGTGCAAAACGGCTGGATGTGGACCACGCTCAAGTGGAACGACCGCAAGCCCATGCTGCCCGTGCCGTCGGGCATGGATTACCTGCCGCTGGTGATCGCCGGCGCCATGATCGTCCTGTTCTCGATCGAACACATCATCGCCTTGCTGCAGGGCAAAGACGTTGTCCCCGCCTGGAATTGAACCCTGGAATCGACTGTATGGAATTGACTGTTTTGTGCCTGAGCTTCGTGGCACTGCTGCTCATCGGCGTGCCCGTGGCGTTTGCCGTGGGCCTGGCCTCCGTGGCCACTATCATCGCGGCCGGCCTGCCGGTGGCGGTGGTGTTCCAGAAGATGGTGGGGGGCATGCAGGTGTTCTCGTTCCTGGCCATCCCGTTCTTCATTTTTGCGGGCGAGCTGATGCTGCATGGAGGCATTGCCGACCGCATCGTGCGCCTGGCCAACAGTCTGGTGGGACATGTGCGCGGCGGCCTGGGCATGTCCAACGTGCTGGGCTGCACGCTGT
Organism: Ramlibacter sp. 2FC; assembly: GCA_943369755.1. Taxonomy (GTDB): domain Bacteria; phylum Pseudomonadota; class Gammaproteobacteria; order Burkholderiales; family Burkholderiaceae_C; genus CALROG01. Next base: position 1,078 of record CALROG020000056.1, on the reverse strand, counting down.
TTGGCGGTGTGGCGGGTTCGCCGCTGGCCGACGTGTCGGCCATGGGCTCGGTGATGATCCCGCTCATGAAGAAGGAAGGGTACGACGCCGACTACGCGGTCAACGTCACCACCCACGCCTCGCTGGTCGGCGCGCTCATGCCCACCAGCCACAACATCATCCTGTTCACGCTGGCCACGGCCGGCATTGCATCCGTGAGTGTGCTGGGCATGATCATGGCCTGCGTAGTGCCGGCGCTCATCCTTACGCTGTTGAACCTGGCCGCTGCCTATGGCGTGGCGGTCAAGCGCGGCTACCCCACGAATGGCCGATTTCCAGGCTGGGTGGAGGTGGCGCGCAGCCTTGCGGTGGCGCTGCCGGGCCTGTTGATCATTGCGATCATCCTGGTGGGCATTCTGTCGGGCGTGTTCACCGCCACTGAATCGGCCGCCACGGCCGTGCTATGGGCGCTGATCGTGACCGCCGTGGTGTACCGCTCGCTGTCGTGGCGCGACTTCATCAAGTCGTGTGCCAAGGCCTGCAAGACCACGGGCGTGGTGTTGCTGCTGATCGGCATTTCGTCGGCGTTCGGCTACTTCATGGCGCTGTACGAGGTGCCACAAAAAACCGGCGAACTCATGAGCTCCGTCACGCAAACGCCGTGGATCATCTTCCTGATGGTCAATGCGCTGCTGTTCGTGCTGGGCACCTTCCTGGACATGGCGCCCACCCTGCTGATCTGCACGCCCGTGTTCCTGCCGATCTGCCAGCAGTACGGCATGGACCCCACGCAGTTCGGCGTGATGATCCTCATCAACTGCGCGCTGGGGCTGAACACGCCGCCGGTGGGCACCACCCAGTTTGTGGGGTGTGCGATAGGGGGCATATCGGTGGGCGAGGTCATGCGATCGATCTGGCCGTTCTATGGCGCGCTGATTGGCGCGCTGATGCTGGTGACCTATGTGCCAGCATTTTCCCTGTGGCTGCCCCGCCTGGTCATGGGCATTTGAAACCTGACTACACCTCCAGCAAAGGCACGGACCCGATGAACGAAAAGAACACACTGCGCAATGGCCTGGCCGCCGTTGCCGCCGCCGCC
>CALROG020000055.1:0-11829 GCA_943369755.1 Ramlibacter sp. 2FC | reverse complement strand
GCTGTGTGCGTGCCGCAGCGAGGTAAAGGAGGAGACAACGGCGCAGCCGTTGGCGGGGGATACGAGCGGAGGTACGCACACAGCGCAGCCAACCCGCGAAGCGAACACAACAGCGAGAGAAGACAGGAGCGACACATGGGCAAACTAGCACTGGCCGCAAAAATTACCCATGTTCCGTCGATGTACCTCAGCGAACTCGACGGCCCGCGCAAGGGCACGCGGCAAGACGCGATTGACGGCCACCTGGAAATTGACCGCCGTTGCCGGGCAGCGGGTGTGGACACTGTCGTGGTGTTTGACACCCACTGGCTGGTCAATGCCAACTACCACATCAACTGCGCGCCGCACTTCCAGGGGCTGTACACCAGCAACGAGCTGCCGCACTTCATCAGCAACATGGGCTTTGAGTTTCCGGGCAATCCAGAATTGGGCAAGCTGCTGGCCAGAGTGTGCAACGCGCATGGCGTGGAAACACTGGCGCACGACGCCACGACCCTCAACCCCGAATACGGCACGCTGGTGCCCATGCGCTACATGAACGCCGACCAGCACTACAAAGTGGTGTCGGTCTCTGCGCTTTGCCAGGCGCACTACCTCAACGACAGCGCGCGCCTGGGCTGGGCCATTCGCCGCGCGATTGAAGACGAGTACGACGGCACGGTGGCAATTTTTGCCAGTGGCTCGCTCTCGCACCGCTTTGCGCAGAACGGCCTGGCACCCGAATACGCGTTCAGAATCTGGAGCCCGTTTCTGGAGCAGCTGGACCGCAACGTGGTGCATATGTGGGAGCAGGGCGACTGGAAAGACTTCTGCACCATGCTGCCCGAATACGCCGCCAAGGGCCATGGCGAAGGCTTCATGCACGACACCGCCATGCTGCTGGGAGCCCTGGGCTGGACTGACTACGATGGCAAGGCCGAGGTGGTGACGCCTTACTTCGGCGCTTCGGGTACCGGGCAGATCAACGCCATCTTTCCCGTGACACCGCAAACCGGCGCGGCCATTCCGGCAGCGCAGGCGTCTTGCGCGCAGGGCTACACCAACGTGAACCAGCGGCTGTAGAAATTGGAATCTGACCCCATTTGAAATGCCACACCTCGTCATCCTCTACACCCCCAACCTGGACGCCGCGACGGACATGACGGCGCTTTGCCGGGCGCTGGCCGACACCATGCTCGCGCTGCGGGACGAATCAGGCCAGCAGATCTTTCCCACTGGCGGCACGCGGGTGCTGGCCTACCCCGCCGCGCATTACGCGGTGGCGGACGGCCAGCGCGACTACGCCTTTGTGTACCTGAACCTGCGGATGGGCATTGGCCGCACGGATGCTATAAAAAAGATAGTGGGTGACGCATTATTGGCGCGGGCTACAGCCTGTTTTGACCCAATCATGAAGCAAAAGCTGGTCGGCATCACGGTGCAGGTGGACGAAAGCCCGGGCCAGGTTTATGACGGTAAACACAGCAATCTGCATCCGCTATTCCAGAAGTCCTGACCATGCTTGACGCCGCCACCATTCAAACACTCGCCGCCGAGCTTGACCACAGCGAGCGCAGCCGCGTCCAGGTCGAGCACTTTTCCAAGCGCTACCCCGGCATGACGATTGAGGACGGCTACGCCATCTCGCGCGCCTGGGTGGCCATGAAGCTTGCCGCCGGGCGCACGGTGCGCGGCCACAAAATTGGCCTGACCTCCCGCGCCATGCAGATCAGCAGCCAGATTGACGAACCCGACTACGGCACGCTGCTGGACAACATGTTCTTTGAGCCCGGTGACATCCCCACCACGCGCTTCATTGCGCCGCGGGTCGAGGTGGAGCTGGCGTTTGTGCTGAAGAAAAAGCTCGAAGGCCCAAGCATCAGCATTGACGACGTGCTGGACGCGACCGACTACATAACCCCCGCCATCGAGATCATCGACGCCCGCATCGAGCAGTTTGACCGCCACAGCAAGCTGATGCGAAAGGTGTTCGACACCATATCCGACAACGCGGCCAATGCCGGCATCGTGCTGGGTGGCCACAAGGCGCTGCCAGGTGCGGTTGACCTGCCCTGGTGCGGCGCCATCCTGCGGCAAAACGGCGCAGTGGAAGAAACCGGCCTGGCCGCCGGTGTGCAAGGCCACCCGGCGATTGGTGTTGCCTGGCTGGCGCAAAAGCTTGCGCCCTGGGGCGAATGCCTGCAGCCGGGCGAGGTGGTGCTGGCCGGTTCGTTTACCCGGCCGGTTGCAGCGAAAGCGGGCGACCGGTTTGACGCCGACTATGGTGCACTGGGTCGTTTTGAATTCAAATTTGTCTGAGAACACAACATGCAAACCCCCATCAATCCCTTCAAGCAGGCCCTGGCCGACAAGCGCGCCCAGATCGGCCTGTGGCTTGGCCTGGCCAGCCCCTACAGCACCGAAATCTGCGCTGGGGCCGGTTTCGACTGGTTGCTGATCGACGGCGAGCACGCGCCCAACGACATCAACAGCATCCTGGCGCAGCTGCAAGTGATTGCCGCCTACCCGGCGTCACACGCCATTGCGCGCCTGCCCATGGGCCACGGCAAACTGGGCGAGGCACTGATCAAGCAGTACCTGGACATTGGCGTGCAAACACTGCTGGTGCCGATGGTGGATACCGCCGCCCAGGCCGCCACGCTGGTGCAGGCGGCGCGCTACCCGCAGGCTGACGGCCGGGGTGGCATCCGTGGCATGGGCGGCGCGCGGGCCTCGCGCTGGGGCGGCTACCCGAACTACGCGCATGAAGCCAACGCCCAGATCTGCCTGCTGGTGCAGGCCGAAACCCAGACTGCACTGGACAACCTGGACGCCATTGCCGCCACCGAGGGAGTAGACGGCGTTTTCATCGGCCCGGCGGACTTGTCTGCCTCGATGGGCCATGTCGGCAACCCGGGCCACCCGCAGGTGCAGGCTGCAATTGCCAACGCCATTGCACGCATCAGCGCAGCCGGCAAGGCAGCCGGCATCCTGACGCCCGACCAAGCCACCGCCCGCAAATACCTGGCGCTGGGTGCCACCTTTGTGGCTGTGGGGCTGGACACCAACCTGCTGGTCAAGGCCACCAGCGCACTGGCGGCCGCGTTCAAGAACACGCCCGCCTCCGCATCCCCCACGCCAGCACCGGCCGACAAAACCTATTGAACGGAGACCGCGATGAACGCCATCCTGAAACCTGCGTCGGCCATGCACCCCGACGAATGGGCAGCCCGCGTCGAGCTGGCAGCCTGCTACCGGGTGTTCGCCATGCTTGGCTGGGCCGAGATGATCTACAACCACATCACGGTGCGGCTGCCCGCCAGCGTGGCGGGCACTGAAAGGCAGTTCCTGATCAACCCGTTCGGCCTGCACTACAGCGAAGTCACGGCCAGCAACCTGCTGAAGATCGACATCCAGGGCAACAAGCTGGACGACAACCCCTGGCCGGTGAATCCGGCCGGCTTCACCATTCACGCAGCGGTGCACGAACACGCAGCCGGCGCGCACTGCGTCATGCACACCCACACCACTGCGGGCATTGCCGTGGCCAGCACCCAGGGCGGGCTGGCGCAAAACAACTTTTATTCGGCCCAGCTGCACGACATGGTGGCCTACCACGACTTTGAAGGCATCACCGTGCATGCCGACGAGGCCCCGCGCCTGCTGGCAAGCCTGGGGCAAAAGCCGCTATTGATTTTGCGCAACCACGGCCTGCTGGCCTGCGCCGAGACATTGCCGCTGGCCTTTGTGCGGATGTGGACACTGCAACGCGCCTGCGAGATCCAGCTCGCGCAGGCTGCGCTGGGCCCGGCCATCCCGGTGCCGGAAGCGGTGGCGAAGAAAACAACCCACGACTCGTTCCAGTTCGACGCCAGGTTTGGTGCCGGCCAGGACGTGTTTGACGCGCTGGTGCGCCAGGTCGACCGGATTGACAGTAGCTATAAAAATTAGAGCGGCTTACGCAGTATTGGTGCGGGCTACAGGCCTTTTCATATGAACAAAGTAACAATTTACGGAGCCGGCGCGATTGGCGGCTGGATTGGCGTGAAGCTGGCCCAGGCGGACTGCGCAGTGAGCGTGGTGGCACGCGGCGAGACACTAACCGCAGTTCAGGCCGAGGGCTTGCGGCTGCAAACGGGTGACCACACCGTCGCGGTGCCCGTGCGTGCCAGCGCCGACCCGGCTGCGCTGGGCGTGCAAGACCTGGTGGTCGTGGCCGTCAAGGCACCCGCCATGGCCAGCGTGGCGCAGGCCATTGGCCCACTGCTGGGGCCGCACACCGTGGTGCTGACCGCCATGAACGGCGTTCCCTGGTGGTTCTTTGAGGGCTTTGGTGGCGCGCTGGCTGGCACCAGCCTGAGGGCGGTAGACCCGGCGGGCGCCATTGCGCGCGCCATCCCGGGGCACCACATCGTTGGCTGCGTGGTGCATGCAAGCTGTTCGCTCAACGCGCCGGGTTATGTGCGCCACCACTTTGGCAACAAGCTCATCATTGGCGAGCCCTCGGGCGTCAAGTCAGAACGGGTGCAGCAACTCGCCGCGCTGCTGGAACGGGCTGGCCATGAGGCCGTGGTGTCTGAGCAGATCCAGAAGGACACCTGGTACAAGCTCTGGGGCAACATGACGGTCAACCCGGTCAGTGCCATGACCGGTGCCACCACCGACCTGATATTGAACGACGACCTGGTGCGCGGCTTTGTTTCCAGCGTGATGCTGGAGGCCAAGGAAATCGGCGCGCGCATCGGCATCCCGATCGACCAGCAGCCTGAGGACCGCCACCAGGTCACGCGCAAGCTTGGCGCGTTCAAGACCTCGATGCTGCAAGACGTGGAAGCCGGCCGGCCGGTGGAGCTGGATGCACTGGTGGCCGTGGTGAAGGAACTTGGCGAGCTGACGCAGGTGCCCACGCCGTTCACCGACGCGCTGCTAGGGCTGAGCCGTTTGCATGCACGGGTGCACGGGTTGTATTGACGGCAAGTTCTTTTGGCTCCAAAATGGCACCAACATCTGTTTTGGCACCAAATTATGCCCAACTTGTCCATCAAAGACGTGCCCGAAAGCTGGGCGCAAGCCCTGCGCCAGCGCGCTGCACGCAACCATCGGTCGCTCCAGGGCGAGCTGATGGCCATTGTTGAGCGGGCCGTCCAGCAGGAAGCACCCACTCACGCTGTTGACCCCACCAACCCTGGCGCGCCGCGCGTGGGGGGCTACGACAAGCGCGGCTGGCCCATCGTGCGGCAGGGCTGCAAAACGATTGAACAGGTCATGGCCGAGCTGAAGGCCAAGTACCCCGAGCCCATCCTGAGTCAACCGCTGGGCGTGGACATCATTCGCGAAGACCGGGACAGCCGGTGAGCGGACTTTCACTGCGGATCGCAGAACCTCCTGCCCAATACCTGGTACGGCGACCGCTGGTGGTGGACTGCAGTGTGATTTCTGGCGCCCTGTTCGCCGAGCACTGGCAGGCTGAAGCCGAGCAACAGCTTGCGGGCAGGGAGTTGAACGCGCCGAGCCTGCTCCAGGCCGAGATTGCCAACGTCGCCGTCAAGAAAATCCGGCGAGGGTTCGCAGAGTCGGCCATGGACGGGTTGCAGAAACTTCAGTTGCTGGACATCAATCTGCATCGCATTGACGAAATGGCGGTGGTCGAGCTGGCTCAGCGCTACAAGCTCTCCGCCTACGACGCCGCCTACCTGTGGCTGGCCGCCGACCTCAAATGCCCGCTCGCCACCTTTGACGGCAAGCTGGCCGAAGCGGCGCAGGCGCATCTTTCCAGTCTGCCCTGATGTCCAGCCCCGCCCGCGCGCTCAGCGCCACCGCCTTCGCCACCCTGCTGCTGATCGCCTTGATGATGGGTGCCAATCATGTGGCAGCGCGGATTGCCTTCAACAACGGGGTTGATGTGGCCACGGCGGTGGTGTTCCGTAGCGCGATCACCGCGCTGGTGATTGTGGCGTTGCTGGCCGCGCAGAAGGTGCGCGTCCGGTTCAGCGCACGGCACCAGCGCATGCTGCCGGTCATTGGCCTGCTGATCGGCGTGCAGAGCCTGTGCCTGTATTCGGCGGTGGCGCGGCTGCCGGTGGCACTTGCCCTGCTCGCGTTCAACACCTACCCGCTATGGACGGCGCTGTGGGCCTGGGTTGTGTACCGGCAGCGGCCAGAACGCGCGATGGTGATTGCCATGCCCATCATCCTGCTGGGCCTGGCGCTGGCGCTGGACGTGTTTGGCGCGGCATCGGGCCTGGGCGCGGCAGGGCAATGGGGCCGGATCGGTGCAGGGGTGGCGTTTGCGCTGACGGCGGCGGGCACTTTTGGGTTGGCGCTGGTTCTCACGCAGCACGAGGCCGGCGACCTGGACGGCCGGGTGCGCACCGCCACCACCATGACCATGGCGGGCCTGGTGGCACTGGCTACCGTCGGCGTGCAGGGCGGCTTTCATCTGCCAACAGCGCCCGCAGGCTGGGGCGGGCTGGCGGCGCTGACTTTTCTGTACGGCACTGCCTTCACCATCATGTTCACGGTGCTGCCACGTCTGGGCGTGGTGGGCAACTCGGCCATCATGAATGTTGAACCCGTGTTCGCGCTGGTGCTGGCCTGGCTGATCCTGGGGCAGGCGATCGCGCCGGTACAGGTGGCCGGGGCCTTGCTGGTTGTAGGGGCGGTGGTGGCGCTGGGGCTGCGCAAGCGTTGAGGCCTGAAGGATTCAACCCGCGCGGTGCAGCCCAATGTCGGCGTACCAGGCGTTGACATCTACCTTCAAATCGTCGCTGTCGGTCAGCAAGCCCAAGCTGGACACCCGCCCCGGCGGCTCGCCAAAAACTCGCTGGTAGTCAGCTTGCAGGTTCCGCTCGTACGCCAGCCATTGCCCGGCGCGCGCCGCCCCTGCCTCGACCACGATGTACTGGATGCGGCGCGACCGCGCATAGGCAACGGTGTGCCCAGGCGGCAGTTGCGCGTCCCACACGTACATCAATGTGGCATAGGGCAAGCGCTGGCCGGTCAACAGTTCTACCAGGTCAAAGAATGCGCGGTCTGCCGCGGACAAGTTCGCACTGTCGCCCTCGAAGGCGACCACGATCCGCGCCGGGCTGTCATCGGTGTCGCTGTCGCCCACACTCATCCCCGGATGAACCTGGTCTACCCGCCACTGCCAGCGCAGCAACGGGTGTTGCAGTGGATCAACGTCCACCCGGTGCCGCAGTCCGGCACTGACCCCAAGGCCAGACGCATGGATTGCGTCTCGTCCGTCGCGCACCAACGCTGCGTAGCGCGTGGGCGGCAAGTCTCTGCGTAGCACATAGGGCTCCCAACCGGGGGGCAGCAGACTGCCCGGCGACGGGCGCAACGAGAGCGCGGCACCATCCGCTGACGGCAGCCGCAACGTGGCGTCAAACCCCACAGGCCGCTGGCTGGCGCAGCCCACCAGCCCCGCCGCAAGCGCCAACAGGAAAGGCCTGCGCCCTTGATCGGCGTTCGCCCCGCTGAGTGGGGCTTTGTCTTGTTGATTCAATTTCGACTCTCGCGTGCTGATGACGCGAGAAGTCTGGGGCGGCGTTGCGACAGCGGTGTGACGCCAGCTTCACCCCACCACCACCGGCACCCGCGGCGCCAACGCGCACATCAGCTCATAGCCCACGGTTCCCGCGGCCTGCGCGACTTCATCGATCGACAGCACTGCGCCGCTGGACGCACTGCCCCAAAGCGTGACCTCGCAGCCATTGCCGGCCTCTGGCGTGGGTGTCAAGTCCACCGTGATCATGTCCATGCTGACCCGGCCCACCATGCGGGTACGCACCCCGTTGACCAGCACCGGTGTGCCGGTGGTGCAGTGGCGCGGGTAGCCGTCGGCATAGCCGCAGGCCACGATGCCGATGCGCAGCGGCCCATCGGCGGTGAAGCTGGAGCCATAGCCCACTGTGTCACCGGCTTGCAGCTGCTGCACGCCAATGAGCTTGCTGGCCAGCGTCATCGCGCCTTGCAGTTCCCACTGCGCGCCGGTGTGTACCGGATAGTCGGGCGCGCTACCGTAAATGGCGATGCCGGGGCGCACCCAGTCGGCGGCCACGCCGGCGTGGCGCAAGGTCGCCGCGCTATTGCTCAAAGAGCGTTCACCGGGCAGGTCTTGGGTGGCTTCGGCAAAGGCCACCGCCTGGTGGGCGATGCCGCGCGGGCCATCGGCGTCGCTGAAGTGCGTCATCAGCGAGATTTCGTCCACCTGCGGCAGCGCGTTCAGGCGCGCCCAGGCCGTGCGGTAGCGCTGCGGGGCAAAGCCCAGGCGGTTCATGCCCGAGTTCATTTTCAGAAACACACGGTGCGGCTGGTGCGTCTTGTGGGTGGCCAGCATGTCGATCTGCTCCTCGCAATGCACCGCGTGCCACAGGTTCAGGCGCGAGCACAGCTCCAGGTCACGCGGCTCGAACACGCCCTCCAGCAGCAAGATTGGGCCGCGCCACCCAAGTGCGCGAATTCGCTCGGCCTCGCTCAGGTCAAGCAATGCAAAACCATCTGCGCCGCGCAGGCCCTCGAAGACCCGTTCAATGCCATGGCCATAGGCATTGGCTTTGACCACCCCCCAGACCTTGGCGTCGGGTGCGGCGGCACGCACGCGCGCCAGGTTGTGGCGCAAGGCTTGTGTGTGGATGGTGGCAAGTATCGGGCGAGGCATGGCCGGGGATTTTGTCATTACCGCCGTGATATAACGCCCTGTCGAACGGAGACAGCCTTAAATAATCCGGCATAAGCCGAAAGAATGCGAAGAACAGCCACACGATGAAGCGCGGTTTTTACACCATCATGTCGGCCCAGTTTTTTTCATCGCTGGCTGACAATGCGCTCTTCGTCGCGGCCGTCCAGCTACTTCGCACCGGTGGCGCACCCGAGTGGCAGCAGGCCGCGCTGGTGCCGATGTTCGCACTGTTCTATGTCATCCTGGCGCCCTTCGTGGGCGCTTTTGCTGACGCCTTGCCAAAGGGCAAGGTCATGTTCATCAGCAACGCGATCAAGGTAGTGGGCTGCCTGCTGATGCTGTTTGGCGGCCACCCCTTGATGGCCTACGCCATTGTGGGCCTGGGTGCTGCCGCCTACTCGCCAGCCAAGTACGGCATCCTCACCGAGCTGCTGCCCGCGTCGCAGCTGGTCAAAGCCAACGGCTGGATCGAGGGCCTGACCATCGCCTCCATCATCCTGGGCGTGTTGCTCGGCGGGCAACTGATCGGACCGATGGTGTCGGCAAGCTTGTTGGGTTTTGACTTCCCAATGTTGAACACCGGCATTGACACGCCACCCGAAGCGGCCATCTTCATGCTGGTTTTTGTCTACATGCTGGCGGCCTGGTTCAACACCCGCATTCCGCTGACAGGCGTAGAGATGCGCCCGATCCCGAAGAACCCGCTGGAGCTGGTGCCTGATTTCCTGACCTGCAACTCCCGCCTGTGGCGCGACAAGCTTGGCCAGATTTCACTGGCTACCACCACGCTGTTTTGGGGCGTCAGCGGCAACCTGCGCTACATCGTGCTGGCGTGGGCGGCGGCCGCGCTGGGCTACAGCGTGACGCAGGCCTCCACGCTGGTGGGGGTGGTGGCAATTGGCACTGCCGTTGGCGCGGTGCTGGCGTCACTGCGCATGCGGCTGGACATGGCCACCAGCGTGATCCCGATGGGTATTGGCATGGGGCTGTTGGTGATCCTGCTGAACTTCATCGACAACGTCTGGGTGGCTGCGCCGTTCCTGATTTTGCTGGGCGGGCTTGGCGGCTTTCTGGTGGTGCCCATGAACGCGCTGCTACAGCATCGGGGCCACAACCTGATGGGCGCGGGCCGCTCAATCGCGGTGCAAAACTTCAATGAACAGGCCTGCATTTTGAGCCTGGGGGCGGGTTACGCCCTGTCCACCGGGTTGGGGTTGTCTGCGTTTGGTGCCATTACGATCTTCGGCGTTGTGGTGGCCGGCGTGATGTGGCTGATCAAGCGCTGGCACGCCAGTAATTGCGTCAAGCACCGTGCCGAGGTGGAACACCTGCTGGAAGTAGCGCGCCACGACAATCTGCATGGATAAAGCTCCCCTTGAGGCGGCCTGGGGCCGCCTCACCCGACGGCGTGCTCTGGCAGCGACACCTCTTCTTCGATGAACCCCTTGTTACCCGTTGCGGCGCTGCTGTTCAACGCCTTTGTCTGGGGCGTTTCCTGGTGGCCGCTTCGTGTGCTGGAGTCACATGGCCTGCACCCGCTGTGGGCCACCGCCCTGATCTACGCGTTCTCGCTGGCTTGCCTTGTCGTGGTGCGTCCCATGGCGTGGCGCGGCTTTTTGCAGCACCCGCTGTTGTGGTTGCTGATGGCAGCCTCCGGGCTGACCAACGTGGGCTTCAACTGGGCAGTGACGGTGGGCGACGTGGTGCGCGTGGTGCTGCTGTTCTACCTGATGCCGGCCTGGTCGGTGCTGCTGGCCTGGCCACTGCTGGGCGAGAAACCCTCGGCCCTGTCGTTGCTGCGGCTGGTGCTGGCGCTGGCTGGGGTAGTGATTGTGCTGAAGCCGGGTAGCGCGGGCTGGCCAGTGCCAGAGGGCTTGCCTGACTGGCTGGCACTGATGGGCGGCTTCAGCTTTGCCTTGACCAACATTTTGCTGCTCAAGCTCAAGCAGGTACCGTCCGAGGCGCGGGTGCTCGCCATGTTTGGCGGTGGCACCGTGATGGCGGCGGCGGCGGCAACGCTGGGCCTGGTGCAGGGCTTCGTGCCGGCGGTTCCTGCGCCAAGCGCCGCCTGGCTGGGGCTGGGCTTGCTACTGAGCCTGAGCTTTCTGGTCGGCAACCTTGCGCTGCAGTACGGCGCGGCCCGGCTGGCGGCGCACACCACTGCGCTGGTCATGCTGTCAGAGGTGGTGTTTGCCAGCGTCTCGTCGGTCGCGCTCGATGCCGCCTTGCTGGAGCCGCGCACCCTGTGGGGCGGCGCGCTGATTTTGCTGGCGGCGGCGTGGTCGGCCTGGCCTGCGTCACGCAAGGCCGCAGTCGGCTAATCCGCGTCGTGGCGTGTTCCGCCGAGCACGCGGTGGATCACCTCCGCACCAAAACCGCGCGCGGCCAGAAAGCGCATCTGCTTGCCACGCGCCGCAGCGTCGACCGGTGGCTCGCCAAACTTCTTGCGCCAGACCTCGCGCGCGCGCTGCAGTTCGGTGGTGCGCAACTGATCGACCGTGTCGAGCACCATGGCTTCGGTCAGGCCCTTGCCCTGTAGTTCGTGCCGGATCCGGGCCAACCCCAGCTTGGCGGCACGCCGGTGCACCACCGATTCGGCCACCCGCTGCTCATTGATAAAGCCCTTGGCCTGTAGCTCATCCAGCACCTTGTCCAGTTGGCCGGGCTCAGCCTCGAATGCAGCGAGCTTGCGCTGTAGCTCGGCGCGCGAATGCTCGCGCTGCCCAAGCAGCCGCAGGGCCCGGCCTTTGAGTGACAGCTGTGGCAGGCCCGGTGCTGGCACAGGGGCTTACTCTGCTGCACCGGCGCCAGCGTTCAACATCGGAATGCCCAGCGACTCGCGCACCTTGTTCTCGATCTCGATGGCAAGCTCGGGGTTCTCACGCAGGAATTCGCGCGCGTTGTCGCGGCCCTGGCCGATCTTCTCGCCGTTGTAGGCGTACCAGGCGCCTGATTTTTCAATGATGCGTGCGTTCACCCCCAGGTCGATGATTTCACCGTGGCGGCTGATGCCCTCACCAAACAGGATGTCGAATTCCGCCGTCTTGAACGGCGGCGAGACTTTGTTTTTGACCACCTTGACCTTGGTTTCGTTGCCAATCGCCTCTTCACCCTTTTTGATGGTGCCAGTGCGGCGGATGTCCAGCCGTACCGAGGCATAGAAC
>CALROG020000054.1:0-13489 GCA_943369755.1 Ramlibacter sp. 2FC | reverse complement strand
CGTTTTTGCTGGGCAGCGCCTCGGGTGCCACGCTGGGCGTGGCGCTGGCACTGGCGCTGTTTGGGGTGTCGCCGTTCGCCACCCAATGGCTGGTGCGCCTGGGGCTTACCGGCGCGGCGTTTGGCGGCGCGGTAGCCGGCGTGCTGCTCACGCTGGCGCTGGCCAAGGGTGTGCAGCACACCTTGCGGCTGCTGCTGGCGGGCGTGATCGTGGGCGTGGTGCTCAGCGCCGCCAAAGACCTGGTGACGGTTGCGCAGCCCGACATCTTGCAGGCTATGCAGGCCTTCATGCTGGGCAGCACCGGCTTTATTGGCTGGACTGCCTGCGCCGTGATGGCCGTCATGCTGGCACCCACACTGGCGCTGGCCTGGGCCTTGAGCGCGGTGCTGGACGGCCTGACGCTGGGCGAGGCCACCGCCCACAGCCTGGGCCTGCCGCTGGTGCCGATGCGCGCCGCGCTGGTGGCAGTGCTGGCGCTGGCCACCGGCACCGCTGTGGCGCAGGCCGGGCTGATCGCGTTTGTCGGGCTGGCCGCGCCGCACCTGGTGCGCTCTTTCGTCAAAACCACACACGGCCGGCTGATCTTGCTCAGCACCTTGATGGGCGGGCTGCTGCTGATGGCCGCCGATGTGCTGGCCCGCTGGTTGATTGCACCGCAAGAATTGCCGGTGGGGGTGCTGACCGCCGTGCTGGGCGGCAGCTATTTGCTGTGGCTGATGCACCGCCAGCGCCATGGGCGCGGGAACTTGCTATGAATTTAATAGCGGCTCAGGTAAGCGGTGTGCGGGCTACGCTCGGAAACGTCGAGGTTTTGCACGGCATTGACCTGGCCCTGCCGGGCGGCCGCTGGAGCAGCATCGTCGGCCCCAACGGCGCGGGCAAGTCCACCCTGCTCAAGGTGCTGGCGGGCCTGCTGCCCTACCAGGGGCAGGTCAGGTTGCTGGGCCAGCCGATTGAGTCTTTGCCCGGGCGCAAGCGGGCGCAGCAACTGGCCTGGCTGGGGCAGAACGAACACGGCAGCGACGACCTCACCGCCTGGGACGTTGCCATGCTGGGCCGCTTGCCGCACCAGTCCTGGCTGGCCGCGCCCGGCGACGCCGACCGCGCGGCGGTCGAGCAGGCACTGCGTGCCACCCAAGCCTGGGACTGGCGCGGCCGCAGCCTGGGCCAGCTCTCGGGTGGCGAGCGCCAGCGCGTGCTGCTGGCGCGGGCGCTGGCGGTGCAGGCGCAGGTGCTGCTGATGGACGAGCCGCTGGCCAATCTTGACCCGCCGCACCAGGCCGACTGGCTGGCGCTGGTGCGGGCACTTGTGGCGCAGGGCAAAACCGTCGTCAGCGTGCTGCATGAGATTTCGATGGCGCTGCAGGCCCATGAGGTGGTGGTGATGGCTGCGGGCCGCGTGCTGCACCAGGGTGCCAGTGCGGACGCCACCACCCACCGTGCGCTGGAGCAGGTGTTTGACCAACGCATCGCGATTCATGCGCTGGGCAACCAATGGGTTGCGCAACCGAAGTAGCCGAGTATGGAAACTGAAGCACCGCCTTTTGCCAAGCCCTGCGCCAGGCCCGAGGGCGAGCACGCGTTCAACGCAGGCGATGCCCGCGGCATCGAGGACTGATGGACACCTTTGCCGGCTCGGCGGCCCTGGCCCTGCTTACCGCGTTGGCGCTGGACCGCTGGTGGGGCGAGCCGCCGGCGCGACTGCACCCGGTGGTGTGGATGGGTCACTACCTGGTGTGGGCCGGGCGGCGGGTGGCTCCGGGCCTGCCGTCGCACGGCCCTGACTGGCGTGCCTTTTGGGCCGGCGGGCTGGCCTGGAGCCTGGGGCTGTTGGCTGTGCTGCTGGCGTCACACATCGTGCTGGCGCTGGTCATGGCTTTGCCTGGTGTTCTGGCAGGGCTGGCGCTGGGGCTGCTGCTCAAGCCCCTGCTAGCCTGGCGCATGCTGCATGACGAGGTGGCCCAGGTGGAGGCTGCGCTGGCGGTTTCGCTGGACGCGGGCCGGGCGCAGCTGGCGCAGATCGTGAGCCGCGATGTCACCCAACTGAGCGAGGCCCAGGTGCGTGAAAGCGCGATTGAGTCGCTGGCCGAGAACCTCAATGACTCGGTCGTGGCACCGGTGTTCTGGTTTGTGCTGCTGGGCCTGCCGGGGGCTGCGGCTTACCGCTTTGCGAATACCGCTGACGCCATGTGGGGTTACCGTGGCCTGCGCGGCGGCCGTTACTGGGAATGGGCCGGCAAGTGGGCGGCACGGGCCGATGATGTGCTGAGCTGGGTGCCAGCCCGTATCACCGCAGTTTTGCTGCTGCTGGTGGCGGGCCGAAAAGGCTGGGCCCTGGCTGGCCGCTTGCCCACCGAGGCCGCCAGAACACCCTCGCCCAACAGCGGCTGGCCGATGGCGGCCATGGCCTTGAGCCTGGGCGTTACCTTGCGCAAGCCCGGGGTATATGGGCTCAACCCGCAGGGGCGGGTGGTCGGTGGCGCAGACCTGGTCTGCGCCTTGCAAATCGCATCAAAAGCGGCTGTAGCCCAGGCCGCTGTTGCGCTAGCCACTATTATTTTTATAGCATCAGGTGGATTGTGGTGAACCTGGTTTCTGCCCCGCACAGCACCGCCGAGGCGCCCGGCGCGCTGCCTTGCGTGCCCGACCTTGCCGACGCAGGCCTGGCCCACGCGCTGCAAGCCGCGCTGGACAACAAGACCAAGCCGCTGGGCGCACTGGGTCGGCTGGAGGCTCTGGCACTGCAGTTGGGCCAGATTCTGGGCAGCAGCGCACCCGCGCTGGTGCAGCCCCAGATGCTGGTGTTTGCGGGCGATCATGGCCTGACCGCGCAAGGCGTGTCGGCCTACCCCAGCGAGGTGACCTGGCAGATGGTCGAGAACTTTCTGGCCGGCGGTGCTGCCATCAGTGTGCTGGCGCGCCAGCATGGCCTGGCCCTGACCGTGGTGGACTGCGGCGTGAAGCATGACTTTCTGGCCGGTCTGCCCGCCGGGGCAAAGCGTGCAGGCTTGCAGGTGCGAAAGGTGGCGGGGGCTGAGGTTGGCACTGCCAACAGCGCCCTTGCGCCCGCCATGACTGCAACGCAGTGCGCTGCGGCACTGGCGCAGGGGGTTGCGCTGGTGCGCGGTTTGCCGGGCAATGTGGTGTTGCTGGGAGAGATGGGTATTGGCAACACCTCGGCGGCGTCGCTGCTGCTGGCGCGTCTGGCGGGGCTGGATATCGCCGATTGCACCGGCGCGGGTACCGGGCTGGACGCCGCTGCCGTGCAACGCAAAACCGCTGTGTTGGGTGCCGTGCTGGCGCGCCATGCTGGCGCAACCGGGCCATTGGAGGCACTGGCGGCCCTGGGCGGTTTTGAAATCGCCACCATGGTCGGCGCTGTGCTACAGGCCGCCCGCGAGCGCCGGGTGCTGGTGGTGGACGGCTTCATCGCCGGCAGCGCGGTGCTGGTGGCGCAGGCCCTGCGTCCGCAGGTGCTGCAACGCTGCGTGTTTGCCCACCGCTCGGGTGAACGCGGCCACGGCCTGATGTTGCAACACCTGGGTGCCCAGCCCTTGCTCGACCTGGGCTTGCGGCTGGGTGAGGGCTCTGGCGCCGCGCTGGCCTGGCCGTTGCTGGTGTCGGCCTGCGCCATCCTGAATGAGATGGCCAGCTTTGGCGACGCCGGTGTTTCAAAGGCCAGCCTGTGATGCAGGCCCTGCGCCACTTCCTGCTGGCCGTGCAGTTCCTCACCCGTATTCCGGTCACGGGGCGGCTGGCGGCCTGGGTGGGCTACAGCCCGGCCATGCTGCGGGCCAGCGCGGTGCACTTTCCGGGCGTGGGCTGGCTGGTGGGCGGCTTTGCCGGTGGCCTGCTGGCCTTGTTGCTTACGCTGTTGCCGGCCACCGACGCCGCCCGTTGGGTGGCAGCCCTGTGTGCCACCGCAGCGGGTGTGTGGCTGACCGGCGCTTTCCATGAAGACGGCCTGGCCGACACCGCCGACGGCCTGGGCGGCTCGGCCGACCGCGACACGGCGCTACACATCATGAAAGACTCGCGCATTGGCAGCTACGGGGCGATTGCGCTGGTGCTGGTGCTGGCGCTCAAGTGTGCGTTGCTGGCCCTGATTGCCGCCGGCGGCCCGGCGCTGGCAGCGGTTGCGTTGCTGGCGACCCAGGTCGGCACTCGCTACGCGGTGCTGTGGCTGATGCGCTGCATGCCGCATGTGGGCGACGCGGCGGGAAGCAAGTCCAAGCCGCTGGCCGACGCCATCACCAGCCTGGGGCTGGCCAAAGCGCTGGTCTGGACCGCGCCCGCGCTGGCCTTGCTGGGCTGGGTGGCGGGCCTGGCCGGGCTGCTGGCCATGCTGGCCGGTGGTGCATTGGCAGCCTGGCGTGTGCAGGTGCTGCTGCGCCGCCGCCTGGGCGGCTACACCGGCGACGGCTTGGGCGCGGCCCAGCAGCTCAGCGAGGTGGCGGCACTGCTGGGCCTGGCGCTTGGCATGGGCCTGTCGGCATGAAGCTTTGGCTGCTGCGCCACGGCGCGCCAGAAGTGCCACCCGGTACCTGCTATGGGCGGCTTGATATCCTGGTCGACGGGCAGGCCACGCAGGCTGCAGCGCAGGCGTTTCACGCCCTCGCACAAGCCCAAGGCTTGCCGGTTTTCAGCTCGCCGCTGCGCCGCTGCAGCGCGCTGGCGCAGGCCCTGTGCGGCTTGCAGCCAGGCCGCCGCTGGCAGCCCGACCCGCGGCTGGCCGAGCTGGACTTTGGCGCCTGGGAGGGCCAGCCCTGGGCCGCGATTGCGCCCAGCGAAATCAGCGCCTGGGCCAACGATTTCACCGACGCAAGGCCCGGTGGCCATGGCGAAACCGTGCGCGAATTCATGGGCCGTGTGGGGGCCGCGCTGGACGGCTGGCGGGCCCAGGGCCAGGACGCCCTGTGGGTCACCCATTCAGGCGTGATACGTGCCGCCATGCTGCGCTGGCGCGGTGTGGCGTTGCCCGCCAGTGCGGCTGAATGGCCGGCCGAAGCCCCCGCGTTTGGCCAGTGGCTGTGCCTGGACACCGAGCCCGCACCGCCTGCACCACCAGCGGCTGCTGAGCTGAAATCAACCGGAGCGCAGGCGCCGCATTGGGGTGAAGGCCTGGTGCCCGTAACAAGTAGAGTTGACCCGTGTATGGCCTTTGCATGAAATTTTCATCTTTCATAACCGGTGCATGTGCGGTACCGCTGCGCATGGTGGTGCTAGCCTTCGCGTTGATGACTGCTGCCACCTCATCCCAAGCCGATAGCGCCAGCCCCCGCCTTGCCTCGTATTACGACCGCCACATGGCGCTTGAAGGCAATGTGGCTTATGGCTGGACCGGGCGCGGCCAGCCTGCCCGCATGATGGCGGGCGTGGTGCAAGTTGGTGTGAGTGACAAAGCTTTTTTTGCCTTGCTAGCAGACGGCACGCTGCAAACCTGGACGGATCAACCTGCCCGCGCCACCACCTTGATGCGCGGCGTCAAGCGCTTTGCCGCCGGCGCGTCGGGCTGGTTTGCCATTGATACAGCAGGCGCCTTGTGGCACAGCGTGGGCGGTGCGGCGGCGCGGCGCATTGCGCAAGACGTGATCGAGGTGTGCATTGGCGACAGCGCGGACTACTACATCCGCCAGGGCGGCGCACTTTATGCCAAGGGGCTGGCGCACCGTGGCCAATATGGCGATGGCAAGCTCACCGCCACCACGGAATTTGTGGTCACTGCGCAGGACGCGGTTGCCGTGCGCGCCCATACCGGGCATGGGATTTATTTGCGGCGCGATGGCACAGTCATGGGCACGGGCGGCAACCGTTTTGGCCCACTCTCCTCCCACGGCCTGGGTGACAAAGCCGACCGCTGGGGAGCGATCTTCCAGGGCGCGGTCGCCATTGCCACTGGCTCACGCCATTCGCTGGCGATCCGCGCTGACGCCAGCCTCTGGGCCTGGGGCGCAGGCTTTGCGATTGAGCCCGCCAGGTTGCTCGACAACGTGACTGACGTCGCCGCTGGCGATACCGTCACGCTTGCCCGCACCCGTGAAGGAGCGCTGTGGCAATGGGATGCGGGCAGCAGTCAAGCGCCCAGGCGGCTGAGCTTGCAACCATGACCAACCGCGCAAACTGATGGCTCAAGCTGTTGCTGGCACTGTGCGTGATGAACACAATCAGGCGCAGCTCGCCGTGAAAAATATGGCGAAAGGAAGCAACCCATGACAGCCCAATGCGTAATGGTTCTGGGCACCACCAGTGGGGCCGGCAAAAGCTGGCTGACCACCGCGCTGTGCCGGCACTACGCGCGCCAGGGCTTGAAGGTCGCGCCGTTCAAGGCGCAGAACATGAGCAACAACGCAAGAGTGGTGGCCTCCACGCTTGTCACTTCGTGTACTGCGCTGCCCGCCGAGGGGGCCGCGGTTGGCCTTGGGGCGGCCCGGTGGCCAAACTGTGGCGGCGAAATCGGCAGCGCCCAGTACTTTCAGGCACTGGCCGCACGGGCCGAGCCCGAGGTGGGCATGAACCCGCTGCTGCTCAAACCCGAGACCGACACCCGCAGCCAGGTGGTGCTGATGGGGCAGGTCAACGCCGAACTGTCGGGCATGGGCTGGCGCGGCCGCAGCGCCAGTGTCTGGCCGGTCATTGCGCAGTCGCTGGATGCGCTGCGTGCCCGCCACGACGTGGTGGTGATTGAAGGGGCCGGCTCGCCCGCCGAGATCAACCTGCACGCCAGCGACATCGTCAACATGCGCGTGGCCTTGCACGGCAACGCGCGCTGCCTGCTGGTCAGCGACATTGACCGTGGCGGCGCCTTTGCCCATCTGTACGGCACCTGGGCGCTGCTGCCGCCCGAAGAGCGCGCGCTGATCCGGGGTTTTGTGCTGAACAAGTTTCGCGGCGACGCAGCGCTGCTGGCCCCGGCTCCGCAGATGCTGCAAGACATGACCGGTGTGCCCACCGTTGCCACGTTGCCCATGTGGTGGCAGCACGGCCTGCCCGAAGAAGACGGTATTTTTGACGATAGTTCCCGCGCCACCGGTGTGGTGACCAAGACCATTGCGGTGGTGGCTTACCCGCGCATCAGCAACCTGGATGAATTCCAGCCGCTGAAGAACGTACCGGGCGTGCGGCTGCGCTGGGCGCGCACGCCGGCAGACTGCGCCGGTGCGCACTGGATCATCCTGCCCGGCAGCAAGCACACCAGTGCCGACCTGGCCTGGCTGCGCGCCCAGGGGCTGGACGCTGCCATTGCCGCGCATGCCGCGCAAGGCGGGGCGGTGCTGGGCATCTGCGGCGGCCTGCAAATGCTGGGCGAGGCCCTGATTGACCCGCACGGCATTGACGGCAATGCGCCCGGTCTGGGCCTGCTGCCACTGGTCACGGTGTTTGACCGCGACAAGACGGTGCGGCGCAGCCAAGCCCGGTTTGGCCGCCTGGCGGGTGCCTGGGCCCCGTTGACTGGCCTTGCGGTGCAGGGCTACGAAATCCATCACGGCCAGACCACGCAGCACCCGGCCATGGCGGCCAGCGGCAACCTGGCGCTGGAGGCCATGGCCGAAGGGCTGGCCTGGCAGAACACGGCGGGCAACGTGCTGGGCTGTTACCTGCACGGCTTGTTTGAGTGCACGGGCGTTTTGCAGGCGCTGTTTGGCGCGCAGGTTCCCACCCTGGACAGCGTGTTTGATGGCCTGGCGGACTTCATTGAACAGCACTTTGAGCCCGGGGTGCTGCGAAGTCTCGTTGCGCCGGAGCCAGCACCATGACGGCGGTTCGCCCGCTCGATGGGGTCACCGTGGTGTCGCTGGAGCACGCCATTGCCGCGCCGTTTTGCACCCGCCACCTGGCCGATCTGGGCGCGCGTGTCATCAAGGTCGAACGGCCTGGCTCAGGTGACTTTGCGCGCCAGTACGACAGCCGGGTCAAGGGCCTGGCGTCGCACTTTGTCTGGGTCAACCGCTCCAAGGAAAGCCTGACACTGGACCTGAAGCAACCCGCCGCCATGGCCGTGCTGATGCAGCTTCTGGCCGGGGCCGACGTGCTGGTGCAGAACCTGGCACCCGGTGCGGCGGCGCGCATGGGCCTGGGCTACGAGGCGCTGCGCCTGTTGCACCCGCGGCTGATCGTGTGCGACATCTCGGGTTACGGCAACAACGGCCCGTACCGCGACAAGAAGGCCTACGACCTGCTGATCCAGAGCGAGGCCGGGTTCCTGTCGGTCAGTGGCACAGCCGATGCCCCGGCCAAGGCGGGTGCGCCGGTGGCCGACATTGCGGCGGGCATGTATGCCTACAGCAGCGTGCTGGCGGCCTTGCTGCAACGCGGGCGCACCGGGCAGGGGACGGGTATTGACGTGTCCATGCTGGAGGCGCTGACCGAATGGATGGGCTATCCGCTTTACTACGCGTTTGACGGCGCGCCACCGCCCCCGCGCAGTGGCGCGGCCCACGCCACGATTGCGCCCTACGGCCCCTTTGCCGCGCGTGACGGCAGCGTGATGCTGGGCGTGCAGAACGAGCGCGAGTGGCAGGCCTTTTGTGCCGTGGTGCTGGCGCAACCCGCCCTGGCCACGGATGCGCGCTTTGACACCGGCACCAGGCGCAACCAGCACCGTGCCGAGTTGCAGGCCATCATCAACGGTGTGTTTGCCACGCTCAGCGTAGCCCAGGTGTTGGCGCGACTGGAGCAGGCGCAGATTGCCAATGCCAGCGTCAATGACATGGCCGGTCTGTGGGCGCACCCGCAACTGACGGCGCGCGCCCGCTGGCGCGAGGTGGGTTCCGCCGCCGGGCCGGTGCCTGCGCTGCTGCCACCGGGCAGCCACACCGCCTTTGAGCCGCGCATGGACGCCGTGCCCACGGTCGGTGAGCACACGGACGCGATTTTGCGAGAGCTGGGTCGAAGTGACAGCGAAATAGCGTCTCTACGCCACGCCGGTGCTATTTGAGTCGTGCTTTCAACGACCAAACGCAGCGGCAGCGGCAGCAGCGTGATTGAGGCTGGAGGTTGGCCCCTGAATCTTGCTCTGGACCGCCAGGGCAGCCGCGTAGCCATTGGCTGCAGCGCCGACAAATCGCCCGTTGATGGTGCCTTGCACGGCGGCATTGCAGCCAGTGCAGGTGACGCCGCTCAGGGCCTGGGCACTGTCCACCATGCCCCAACTGGTACCGCTGCGCACCGTGAAGCTGGTGGCGGGCAGCACGGTGCCGACCCGCGCAAATGACAGGCTGATCGGGTCAAGCGTCTGAACCGAGCGGGCTGAAAAATCCATCGACAAACGGCCTGCTGACAGGCTACCCACACGTCCAAAGTTGTCCACGGGTGCTGTGCCGCCACCGAATTGGTATTGCGCCACCCCGGTGGTGGGCATGCTGATGGCGGGGCGGTCACCCCAGATGTAATGCGTGCCCAGGTTTCCGGTGCCGCTGGAGGTCGGGGCGATGTAGGTCCAGTAAACGCCTGCAGCGGCAAGCCGCTCGACCGTACGGGATTTGTCCAGCGCCGCCGCAAACGTGGCAGCGTTGAAAAAGACCGCGTCCCGCACTTCGGTCAGTTCGGCCTTGATTTCCTGCACGGTGCGGTTGTCGGACGTGACCTCCACTTCGGATACAGAGCCCGAGGCGAATCCGCGAGCGCGCACGGTGCTGATGTCAGTGGTAAGCCCCGAAATGATGGACACGATGGCGGGCCGGTCGTTGGCGGCAATGGCCGCACGCAGGGCCTGTGTCAGCGCGGCGGGCGATCGCGCTGCACTGGTCAACTGCGGCGAGGTGGAGGCCTGTGAGGCGGTACGCCGCTCGGCCCGGTTGCTGGCAGCTTCGGTTTGCTGCGCGGCCACCCGGGCGCGTGTGATCAGGCCGCGGTCGCTCAGCACGGCGGGCGGTGCCAGCAGGCGAACGGCGGGGGCTGTGGCGCTGGCCACATGAAAGTACTCCTGCTGGGAAAACTCCTGCTCGCCCGCCTGATTGGAGACGTAAATTCGACCATCGGTGACGCCACCAAAAACACCACTGGGTGCGCTGGACCCATCGGCGTTGAGGCAATTCGCGTCGCAGATTACCAGCGTGTAGTGGGTGCCGCGAATTCCTACGGTAGCGATGGTCGTACGCACTCCGTAGTTGGTGCTGCTGTTGCGCCCGATCAGCCCGGTAATGGTGCGCATGCCTCCGCGCAGCAGTTCAAGCAAGGTACGGTCAGTGTCGGGTTTGCGGTCAAACTGGTAGGCACCAATGCGCAGGCGGGTGTTGGCACGCAGCGCCACGATGGATTCGTCGGTAAAACGCAATTGCAGCGCGCTGTGCTCGGCCACGTTGATCAGATCGCCGCTTTGCAGCACCGTGCCCGTCTCGGCGGGCTGGACCTGGCCATTGCGCTCCAGCGTCGCAGTGCCCGCCACCGTGAGCACGCGGGCGGCGTCGGCAGACGCCAGGGCGGGCAGGCACAGCAGCATGGCGAGCAGGGCCCAACTAATTGACGGTCTCACGGGAAAGTGCATCACCGGGCCTCGCGAATCAACGGGTTTCGTAACGCAGCTTCACCGCGACGGCATCGCGGTTGAAGTGATAAAGACCGATGTTGGAGCGTTGGTCGCTGCGCTGGTAGTCGCCCCGCAATGACCAGTGGCGGTCGAGTGCCCAGGTGGCTCCTATGTCAAGCGTGTAGAGCCGGTCGCGCCGGGCGCTGATACCACTGGCAAAGTCGCCCTGGTAGCGACTGCCCTGGTACGCCAGGGCAGCACCCAGCGTCCATCGGGCCGTGGGTTGCAGGCTCAGGCCCACGCGCAGGCCGGCGAGGTCGCGCGAAAGGTCGGGCCGGTCCCGGCGGTTGCGGTCTTCGCCAGCATTCAGGCCCAGCGTGAGCGATGGATTCCAGTCGTGTACCAGCGCGCGCGTCCAGAAGGCCGAGACGCTGGTCAGGCGACTCGCACGCACGTCGGCGCCCGAGGCCACCGCCGTGGTCTTGGCCTGGTCGACAAAGGTGGTGACGTTGCGGTAGTTCTGCTCAGTCACCTGCATCGCCGCGCCGACCCGGTTGAACTGGTCCCACTGGAACTGCCAGTCTGCCACCACGGTATTCAGTGCCAGGTACTGCTTGTTGTCCACGGCCAGGCGGGTAATGTCGGCACCGACCCGCGTGAGATGGCGCCCCTTCAACATCGAAACGCCTGCCTGCAGCCCGACCGACGCCTGGTCGAATACATCGCTTTCGGCCTTGATGTGGGTGCGGGTCGCCACCGATGCGCCGCCATACAGCGCGACACCTGGCGCAATGGGGTAGGTGCCCTGAACCCCTGCCGTCAGGGTCTTCAGCGCGTCGGAAATTCTTTCAGACGACTGCCCCGGCGTGACCACATAACCTGCAGGCAGGCCCGCGATCTGGCCCGCAACGACGCCGCTGTTGATGTTGCTGTCGTGCCCCACGCCCACTTCAACATGGGCCGTCAGCGTCGGTTTGTAGCGCGACTCGCGCGCACGGATGGTGTCCAGAAAGCCGGAAATGCTTTGCGCCTCGGCATCTCGCGCATCAGGGATCAGCGCCTCGAATTCCTCGCGCGCGCGCTGGTCTTCGCCCAGGATGAAGTAGCCCCGAGCCAAATGAAAGCGGGCTGAGCGGTTGTTGGGAAAATGCAGCAGGTAGCGCTCCAGCGCCAGCACACCTTCGCCGGGTGCGCCGGCATTGAGCGCGGCAACTCCAAAGAAAAAATCAAAAAACGGGCGACCCATTTCAGAGGGGTTGCGGGTGCCCAGTTCGTATGCCTCGCGATCTTTTCCCTGTTCAAGCAGCAAACGCACGCCGTCTGTGGGATTGGCCAGGCTGAGCGCCGGCACCAGCGCCAAAACAAAGGGGATGCTGAGGAGCCGGAGGATGGAAGGCGTGGATTTCACTCAAAAAGAGTAGCACGGTCACCCTGTAGTTGCAAACTTCTGTTGTATGTTGGCTGCGCGGCGAATATCCTCGAGCCATTCAAACGCTGGAAGGTCACCCATGTACAAACGAATCTTGCTGGCTTATGACGGCTCCGACGCAGGGCAAAAAGCCCTGCTTGACTGCCAGGAACTGGCGCAATGGAGCCAGGCCGAGCTGTTCCTGGTGGCGGTGATGCCGCTGGGCATGGCCTATGTGGGCCTGGAAGGCGGCGTGTACGACCTGGAGCTTGAAGAGCGCGAGAAGAAAAAATACCAGGCGGTGCTGCAAGAGGGCATCAAGCGGTTGTCTGACGCGGGCTACGCGGCGCAAGGCGAGGTGGTGACCGGCGAGGCGATTGCCGAGATCACACGGGCCGCGCGCAAGGTCAAGGCTGATCTGACCGTGGTCGGCCACAAGCACCTGGACAGCTGGACGGCACGCTGGTGGCGGGGCTCCATTTCAGGGGCCCTGATCGAGCATTCACCGTGTAGCGTGCTGGTGGTTATTACGCCGTAGCCGGGGTCTTGGGCTGAAAGTCGCAGCAAGTTGACACCTGGCACTTGAAGCACAGCGGCTTGCGCGCCAGGCACACATAGCGGCCGTGCAGTATCAGCCAGTGATGCGCGTCCACCAGGTAGGCCGGCGGTATGCGCTTCATCAGTCCCATCTCAACCTCATAGGGGTTCTTGCCCGGTGCCAGCCCGGTGCGGTTGCCCAGGCGAAAAATATGCGTATCCACC
Organism: Ramlibacter sp. 2FC; assembly: GCA_943369755.1. Classification (GTDB taxonomy): domain Bacteria; phylum Pseudomonadota; class Gammaproteobacteria; order Burkholderiales; family Burkholderiaceae_C; genus CALROG01. The sequence continues at coordinate 854 of CALROG020000054.1, read as the reverse complement.
GCCATGGTGGGTTCGCCAAACGCCACGTTAAGCACCACATTGGCCGTTTTGCGCCCCACGCCGGGCAGGGCTTGCAGCGCCTCGCGGGTGCGCGGCACTTCGCCGCCGTGCACATCAACCAGCAGGCGGCAGGTTTGCATCAAATGCTTTGCCTTGCTGCGGTACAGGCCGATGGTCTTGATGTAACCCTCCAGCCCCTGCAGCCCCAGCGCCAGCACGGCTTGCGGCGTGTTGGCGATGGGGAACAAGCTGCGCGTGGCCTTGTTCACGCCGACATCAGTGGCCTGTGCGCTCAGCAGCACTGCGGCCAGCAGCTCAAACACGCTGGTGTATTCCAGCTCGGTGACGGGCTGGGGGTTGGCGGCTTTTAGCGTGGCAAAAAACCGCTCGATCTGCTCTTTTTTCATGGGGCGGAGTGTAGGCGGGCCTGGAATTCGCGCACCAACGCAGCAACCACGACGGCATTGGCCGCGTCGCGCCGCTGAACCAGGCCGGTCAGCCGCGACTCGGCGCCCGCCAGCTCCACCACGCGCAGCCTGGCGTCGCTGGCCCAGCGCCCGTCACGCAGGCGCGGCAGCAGCGCCACCCCCAGCCCGGAGCGCACCAGCTCGGCAATGCTTTCTATGGAGTTGAGTTCCAGCACCTCTTGCGGGCGGGCGCGCAGCTTTTTCAGCGTGCGCTCAACCAGTTGGCCGGTGTGCTGGCTGCGGTCGAAGCGAATAAACGGGTGGCGTTGCAGCAGCGTGCGCGGCGGCGCGTCTGCCATGGTGCGGCCGGCCAACAGCACCATGGGCTCCGCGTAAAGGGGCGTCCACACCAGCGCGCCGCCAGCGGGACCGGGCTCGCGCACCGTG
>CALROG020000053.1:0-14208 GCA_943369755.1 Ramlibacter sp. 2FC | reverse complement strand
GGCACTGCCGTTGACCGCACTGCTGACCGAGGTGACGGTGAAGGCGCTGGTGATGCTGTCGTTCAGGCTGCCGGTCAGGGTGCTGGGCCCGGCGTTGGTCACCACCAGGGTGAAGCTGGTGGTCGCGCCCACCGCCACTGTGCTGGAGCCCACCGTCTTGCTCGGGCTCACGTTGACCACGTTGGTCACCGTGCCCGGTGCGGTTGCGGTGCCCGCACCGTTGTTGGTGGTGCCCGCAGGCACCAGCACTGTCAGGGTGTTGGTGTAGTTGCCGGTACTCAGTGCGGTGACGTTGATCGTCACTGTCACCGTGCCGCCCGAAGCAATCGTCACGCTACCGGCAAACACCCCGCTGCCCGTGACGCTGAAGTTGGAGGTGCTGGCACTGCCGTTGACCGCACTGCTGACCGAGGTGACGGTGAAGGCGCTGGTGATGCTGTCGTTCAGGCTGCCGGTCAGGGTGCTGGGCCCGGCGTTGGTCACCACCAGGGTGAAGCTGGTGGTCGCGCCAGCGGCCAGGGTGCTGGAGCCCACGACCTTGCTCGGGCTGAGGTTGACCACGCTGACCCGGCTGATGGTGCTGGTGGAGGTGTTGTTGGTGGTGACCGGGTCGGGTGTGGTGCTGGTGATCGCCGCCGCGTTTGTGATGCTGCCGCTACCGCTTGAGACTTGTACCGTCAGTGTGATCGTTCCGCTGACACCGTTGGCCAGACTGGCGGTGGTGGCTGTAATGCTGGTGGTGCTGGTGGTGAATCCAATGGACCCACTGCTCACCGAAATCGCGCCACTGATCAAAATCAACCCGGCCGCGCTCAGCGAGTCGGTCAAGGTCACGGTCAACGCTGCACTCGGGCCCGCGTTGGCGAACGTGATCACGTAGCTGAAGGTGCTGCCCACCGTGCCTGCGGTGATGCTGGTGGTCTTGGTAATGCCGAGATTCGCGCTGGTGGTAACCGTATCAGTGTCTTCCACTTCACAAACCCCAGCCAGCGTACAAGACGCCGACGGATTGCTGTTAACCACCGACGCAGGTGGCGCAATCGTTGCCCGGTTGGTAACCGAAGTCTGCGCATGCGCAGGCACAGCGAATAAAAACAAGAGGCTCAGGAACAGCCATGCCAACGGTGCGAGCATGGCTCGCGCCGTTGGCATATTCAGCCGCGACAAATGCCCCCCCTGCGAGGGCCCCGAGAACATTCAAAACGAAGTTACCCCAACCGTTGCTACAAAGCCTCATTACACGTCGTTACACACTGCATTGGAGTCTAGTCCATAAGAGAGGCTTGTAACAAAATATATCTCCATTCGCGCTTTTGGGCGGCCGCTTTTGCGAACAAGTTCACACCTCTTCGTCCATACGGCACATGACTGAATTCTAGACGCCACGATGATCAAAATGCCGGGCCGAAACTGGGCATCACCAGCCCGTTCCGAGCAAGCACCAACCCTGCCCCGATAATCCACTCATGCCAGCCTACACTTTTGAGGCAATCGACGCCCATGGCGGCACCCGCAAGGGCGTCATGGAAGCCGACACCGCGAAATCGGCACGAAATTTGCTTAGGGCACAGGCCCTTGTGCCATTGTTGGTCGAGCCCGTTGGAGATTCGGGCCAAAAAACAGCCCCAGGTGGCCGATTTGGGCTTCCACAGTTCAGTCGCCGTGTGTTCAACCCAACCGGCCTAGCCATCTGGACGCGCCAGCTCGCAGGCTTGGTCTCTTCTGGCTTGCCGCTGGAGCGGGCCCTAACCGCCCTCACCGAAGAAGCCGAAGATGAGCCTCAACAGAACCTGGTAGCAAGCCTTCGCGCAGAAGTGAACGCAGGCTCTGCGTTTGCGAAAGCCCTGGCGCAGCACCCGCGGGAATTCTCAGACATCTTCATCGCTGTGATCGGTGCCGGCGAGCAAAGCGGCAACCTTGGCCTGGTGCTTGACCGGCTTGCTGACGACCTGGAAGAGAGGCAGGCCCTCAAGGCCAAACTGATGGGCGCGGCGCTGTACCCCGCCATCGTTACCTTGGTGGCCATCGTCATCGTGCTGTTCCTTGTTGGCTACGTTGTGCCGCAAGTCGCCAATGTTTTTGCGGGTACCAAGCGCGCTTTACCGTTTCTCACAGTCGCCATGCTTGCCATCAGCGGCGCAGTGCGAAGTTACGGCTGGCTGATGCTGGCAATAGTCGTTCTGGCCAGCTTTGGCCTGCGCATCGCGTTGCGAAACGAGGCGTTTCGCGAGCGGTTTGACGCCGCCTGGCTCCGGCTTCCCCTGATTGGCAAGCTGTCGCGCGGATACAACGCAACGCGCTTCGCCAGCACGCTCGCGATGCTGGCTGCGGCGGGCGTGCCGATCCTGAAGGCTTTACAGGCCGCCGCCGAAACCCTGGGCAACCGCGCCATGCGGGCCGATGCCATGGATGCCTTGGTGCTGGTTCGCGAAGGCGCACCCCTGGCGTCGGCGATTGCACAGAAGAAGCGCTTCCCCGGGCTCGTCAGCATGTTTGCCCGCCTGGGGGAGCAAACGGGCCAGCTGCCGCTGATGCTGCAACGCGCAGCCAACCAACTCAGCGCCGAGGTGCAGCGCCGCGCAATGCACATGGCCACCATTCTTGAGCCGCTGCTGATCGTCGCCATGGGTCTCGTGGTGATGCTGATCGTTCTGGCAGTGCTGCTGCCCATCATTCAGCTCAACCAGTGGGTGCGCTGAATGGCAGCATCACTCGAAGGAAAACTGGTGGTCGCGATTTCATCACGCGCACTGTTCGACTTCGAGGAAGAGAACAAAGTGTTCGAGCAGGGTGACGACCGCGCCTATATGCAAGTTCAGCTGGAACGACTGGAGCAACCTGCCAAGCCCGGCGTGGCTTTTTCTCTGATCCGCAAGCTGCTCGCCTTCAATGACGGGCAGACCCAGCGGGTTGAGGTCGTCATCCTCTCGCGCAACGACCCGGTATCGGGCATGCGCGTGTTCCGCTCGGCCCAGCACTACGGGCTGCCGATCGAACGCGGCAGCTTCACACGCGGGCAACCGCCGTGGCGCTATCTCAAGCCGCTCAACGCCAACCTGTTTCTGTCGGCCCACTTGAGCGATGTCCGTGCGGCACTTGAGGCCGGCGTGCCGGCTGCGCAGGTGTACCCGCACTCGGCCCATGCCTCGGACGACCACCCCCACGAGGTGCGCATTGCCTTTGACGGGGACGCCGTGCTGTTCTCCGACGAGGCCGAGCGGGTATTTCAAAACGAAGGGCTGATGGCCTTCCAGCGCCATGAAAAAGACAAGGCAGCCCTGCCGTTGCCCGAAGGCCCGTTCAAGCCCTTGCTCGCGGCGCTGCACGGGCTGCAGCGTGCGGGCACACCGCGCATGCGCATCCGTACCGCGCTGGTCACTGCACGCAGCGCCCCCGCCCACGAGCGCGCCATCCGCACGCTCATGAACTGGAACGTGGATGTAGACGAAGCCATGTTTCTTGGCGGACTGCCCAAAGGCGAATTTCTGCGCGAATTCGAGCCTGACTTCTTCTTCGACGACCAAACCGGCCATGTGGACTCCGCCGCACGCCATGTGCCGTCAGGCCATGTCGCCAGCGGGGTGTCAAACACACCGGCGCGCTGAACCCCAGGCGCTACGATGGCCCCTCTGACGCAGAGGTGCCATCGCATGAACCAGCCTTCCAGATTCGCCAGCTTCAAAAGCGCCACACAAAAGATTTGGGCGCTTGCAGTCCCGTACTTCCAGTCCGACCAGAAATGGCGGGCCCGGGCACTGCTGCTGTGCATCGTGCTGCTGAATCTGGGCTCGGTTTACATGCTGGTGCTGTTCAACGACTGGTACCGGTTGTTCTACGATGCACTGGAAAAGCGCGACCAGCCGGTGTTCTGGGAACAACTGGGCCGCTTCACCTGGATCGCTTTTGGCTACATCGTGATCGTGGTCTACAAGTTCTACCTGACCCAGTTGCTGCAAATTCGGTGGCGGGAATGGATGACCACCCACTATCTGCAACGCTGGCTCAGCGGCCATGCGTTTTACCGACTGGAGCTTGCGCGCTTTGCCAGCAACACCGGCGCGCCGCCAGACAACCCCGATCAGCGGATCCAGGAAGACCTGAATCTGTTCACCTCATACACCGTGTCGCTCAGCATGGGCCTGCTCAATGCAGTGGTCACGCTGGTGAGTTTCGTGGGCATTCTCTGGGCATTGAGCGGTGCTTTCAGCTTCAGCTTTCAAGGCGAAAGTTACAGCGTGCCGGGTTTCATGGTCTGGATGGCCGTGCTGTACTGCGCGGTGGGCAGCGTGCTCACCCATTTCATTGGCCGCCCGCAGATCGCGCTGAACTTCTCTCAGCAACGCTACGAGGCTGATTTTCGCCACCACCTGGTGCGGGTTCGCGAGTACAGCGAAGCCATTGCCCTGGACCGTGGCGAGGCGGTTGAGCGGCACCAGCTGGACGGGCGCTTTGCCAGCGTGTTGGGCAACTACCTGCGTCTGATCAAGGCGCAGAAAAACCTGATCTGGTTCACCAGCTTCTTTGGCCAGGCTGCCGTTGTGTTCCCGTTTATCGTCGCTGCGCCGCGGTTTTTCAGTGGTGCCATTCAGCTTGGCGAATTGATGCAAATTTCGTCGGCGTTTGGCCGCGTGCAGGACTCGCTGTCATGGTTTGTAGAAAGCTACAGCTCCTTGGCAAGCTGGCGCGCCACCGCTGACCGTTTGACCAGCTTTGAAGAAGGAATTCAGGCTGTAGCCCGCACAGAATATTCACCACCCGCTATGAATTCTGTAGCAAACGGAGATGGCTTGGCGACCCGCGACCTGACTCTTGCCCTGCCTGGTGGGGCCACCCTGCTCAGCGGCCTGGCGCTGCAGGCACGGGCTGGCGATGCGGTACTGTTGCAGGGCCCGTCGGGTAGCGGCAAGTCCACACTTTTCCGCGCCTTCGCAGGTATTTGGCCGTATGCGCACGGCGCTGTTGATCGGCCAGCAGACTTTGAGTCGCAAGCCATGTTCATCCCGCAACGCCCCTACTTTCCACAGGGCAGCCTGCGTGACGCACTGGCCTACCCCATGGCCGCCAGCAACTACAGCGACGAGGCCTTGCGCGAGGCGTTGACGCAGGCGCAACTTCCCCAACTGACTCAGCGGCTTGATGAGCAAGACGCCTGGGGCCAGAAACTCTCCGGCGGCGAACAACAACGCCTGGCCATCGCTCGCGTGTTGCTGAAAAAGCCGCGCTGGGTATTTGCCGACGAGGCCACCAGTGCGCTTGATGAGTCAACCGAACGCAGCGTCTACAGCACGCTACTGGCCCAGGTGCGCAGCATGAAGGGTGCATTGATTTCCATTGCCCACCGCCCCTCGGTGGCGGCCTTTCATGACAGGCGCTGGACCCTGGAGCGGGAGCCCGACGGGGCCACGGCGCGATACCGCATCAAGCAGGAGGCTGCGTAACCTGTGCGCCGGCCGTGTAGCGCGCCCAGCCCCGGGCGCGCAACTCGCAGGCGGGGCAAGCGGCACAGCCATAGCCCCAGGCATGGCGGTGCTGACGATCGCCCAGGTAGCAGGTGTGGGTGTGCTCAAGGATCAGTTCCACGAACGGTGCCCCGCCCAATGACTGCGCCAGTTTCCATGTGGCGGCCTTGTCGATCCACATCAACGGCGTGTCAATCAGGAAGCGTTTGTCCATGCCCAGCGACAACGCCAGCTGCATGGCCTTCATGGTGTCGTCGCGGCAGTCGGGGTAGCCAGAGAAGTCGGCTTCGCACACGCCAGTGACGATCACCTCCAGCCCGCGCCGGTAAGCCAGCGCGCCCGCCAAGGTGAGAAACAACAGGTTGCGCCCGGGCACAAAGGTATTGGGCAAGCCGGTCTGCCCGATTTGCAACGCCATGTCTCGGGTGAGCGCGGTTTCACTCACCTGGCCCAGCACCGCCAGGTCAAGCATGTGATCCGGCCCCAGGCGGGCCGCCCAATGCGGGAACTGCGCGCGCAATGCGTCAAGCACGTTGAGTCGTGCTTCCAGTTCCACGTGGTGACGCTGGCGGTAGTCAAAACCAATCGTCTCCACGTGCTGGTACTTGGCCAGCGCCAGCGCCAGGCAGGTGGTGGAGTCTTGGCCGCCTGAAAACAATACGAGTGCGGTGCTGTGCATGCCCGGCATTGTGCTCGCAGCCCTCAGGAGTGCCGGTGCCGCGCCTCGCGTTGCGCGATCCAGATAGTGGAGGCGCATATCACCCCGCCGCCGATCAGGGTCCACTGGCTAGGCCGATCAGAAAACATCAGCCAGCCCACGATTGAAGCCCACACCAGGTCAAGGAACTTTACCGACTGGGTGGCCGAGATATCTGCAATGGTGAACGACCGCGTCAGGCAGTAGTGGCCGGCACTGCCCAGCGCCCCACACAGCAAAAACACCCCCCATTGCAGCGCTGTGGGTGCCTGCCAGTTCAGCAAGGCCAGCGGCAGGCTGCACAGCGCAACCGTGATCGATTGCCAAACCACAATGACGGTGGGCCGTTCGTAGCGCGTGAGGCTCTTGGTAATCAGGAACGAAGCCGCGAACACCGGTGCGGAAGCCAGCATCACCAGGGTGTAGTGCCCGCCGCTGCCCGACAACTTGGGTGCCACCACAATCAGAACACCCGCAAAGCCGATCAGCGCGGCGACCCAGCGTTCCCAGCGCATCGGCTCGCGAAACACCAACCAGGCCCCCAGCATGATGAAGATTGGGCCGGTGAAGCCGATGGCCGTGGTGTCCGCCAGCGTGATGTGCGGTATCGCCACAAACCACAGGCAAAGCCCCAGCGTGTGCACCGCCCCACGGGCAAACTGCCCACCCATGTTTTGCGGCCGGTAGGCCGTCAGGCCAGCCCGCAGCACCAGGGGCAATAACACCACACAACCCGCCAGGTAGCGCAGAAATTGGGTCTGAAACGGGTCTAGCTGCAATGCCAGGCCGCGCATCAAGGCGTTGAGAAAAACGAACAATAACCCCGCCGCCATAGACCACATCAGGCCACGCACTGTCGGGTCAAGCCGCGTCAAGCGTCGCTGAACCAGCGCCGCGCGCCGCAGCAGCGCATGTCTGCCGGTTTTCAGCCGTCTGGCCTCACCCATGGTGCGCACTGTCCATCGCCTGACTGTAGGTTCAATCGGGCTGCGAGTGCTTCACAACCGTGACAGGCACCGGCGCCGGCACCGCCACGCAGGCCCCCTCGGCTGATTCAAGCGGGTTCCTGCACGTTGGCCAGCACGAACCCGGCTTGCAGGCCCTCGGCTACCAGCCTCAAACCGTGCCGCACCGCGTCGAGCGACTGCCCAGACTCCCGACACGCCCGGAATCATCACGCAGTTCAGCCAAGGCACATCGCGACAGAGTCAGATCCCCGTAGCCGTTACATTGCAGGTGATCCGGAACGTGATCGTACTGTTGGCTGGCAAGGTGTCCAGCAGGACGCCCGAGCCTGGCGGGACCAAGTTGTCAATGCTTAGCTGGCCCGCGCCTGCCCCCTCAATGGGGCAAGTCGCGCCACCTGCAGTGGAGGCGCAAGTGACGCTTGTGCAGCTCTCGCCTGCACCGGGTGTATCTTTTAGTACGCTGTCATCGGCACCACCCGGGCCATAGTTGGCCACGGTCACTGTGTAAACGGTGGCGCTGCCCGCCACCACAGCGCCACTCGCGTTGGTCTTGCCCACTTGCAGGTTGATCAACGATGCGCAGGCGCGCAATTTAGGCTGGGCTATGGCGAACAGGCCGCGGCGCTCCCCGGCAGCGCCGGTCACGGGGGCAAGTACCGCGTTCTGGATCGACAGGGTGGCCGTGGTCTGCGTGGCTTCAAAGGTCGTCTGATAGATGCGCCAAACATCAGCGGCAGCGGTATCGGTCAAGACCAACCCCAGTGTTTTGGTTTGGGTTGCGAGTTGGGCCACCTGCAATTGAAGGTTCGCGCGCTGGGCATTGCCACCGTTCTGCGCGCCAGCAGTAGGGCTGGAGGCGTAAACAATGAAGGTGTAGGTGCGCTCGGGGGTCAGGCCGGTGACCTGCTGGCTCCACCAAATGCCGGCCGTGCCCAGCGTGTTGCCATTGGCCAATAGCCAATTGTTGCTGGCTGCGATATTGCGCGCCGCGTCGCCGGGAAACGGGTCCTGGTTCAGGTCCGGTGCCCCGGCGGTGACGATACGCAGACCGCTCTGATAGGCCACATTATTGTTGGCGGGTTCGGTGTTGTAGGCAGCCAACCCCACGCCGCCTCCGTTGCCAGGCGAGGTGGACGTACTGCTAAAGCCGCTGTTCGTGACGAGATTGGTGGTGGTGAGCTCGCGCGTTATCGACGGGCACAGCGTGGCCGCAGTCACCACCGTGGCCTGCGCCCATGCGCCGCCGGCACCAAACGCCAAGACACATATCCACAAGGCACGGAGCACCCGAGGAATCGCCTTCGCGTCATACATCAACTAACTCCAACGACCTTACAACTTGTCACAGGCATTGTGGCGCAATTGAGCAGCGGACGGTTGCACAGTCGCGCCCAACTGGAAAATCATTTATCACCACGCGCAGCGGCACCCGGCAAAAGTTCTCGTCCATAAAGTGCTGCCGTTGCGCGAAAAGTAGGGCACTTGGGCCGTCGATGGTCTTTACCTTGCTCGCCATCTGAGGGCGTCCGTCATTCAGTCCTTCTGCCCCAGTCCATGGGATCTACGCGATCCCGCCAACAGTTCACAAACCGAGTGAGAAAAATTCAGAACCAACTGAATCTCGACAAAGACAGCTCGTGGCGGACTTGAAATCGTCACAAAAGCCCGTATCATTAGCACTCGATGGATTTGAGTGCTAACAACAAAATCGATCCATAAGTTAATGAGCACCAACTTCTGTTGGCGCTATTGATTGACCAACCCCTCTGTTTCTAATCCAGGAGATGCAATGAAACTTCGTCCTCTCGCCGATCGCGTGATCGTCAAGCGTATCGACAGCGAAACCAAGACCGCCTCTGGCATCGTCATCCCCGACGCCGCCGCCGAGAAGCCCGACCAGGGTGAAGTGCTGGCCGTTGGCCCCGGCCGCAAGAACGACAAGGGCGAGCTGGTGAACATGAACGTCAAGGTCGGTGACCGCGTTTTGTTTGGCAAGTACAGCGGCCAGACCGTCAAGGTCGACGGCGACGAGCTGCTCGTCATGAAAGAAGAAGACCTTTTTGCGGTCGTCGAAACCAAGTAATTTTGCGGGACTGGCCGGCCAATGCGCACCGCGCCTGGCCGCTCTGCCCCCAACCCACCTTAATTCTCAGGAGAAACAAACATGGCAGCAAAAGACGTAGTCTTCGGCGGTGAAGCCCGCGCACGCATGGTCGAGGGTGTCAACATCCTCGCCAACGCAGTCAAAGTGACCTTGGGCCCCAAGGGCCGCAACGTGGTTCTGGAGCGCTCGTTCGGTGCCCCCACCGTGACCAAGGACGGTGTGTCCGTGGCCAAGGAAATCGAACTCAAGGACAAGCTGCAAAACATGGGCGCGCAGATGGTCAAGGAAGTTGCTTCCAAGACCTCTGACATCGCTGGCGACGGCACCACCACCGCCACCGTGCTGGCACAAGCCATCGTGCACGAAGGCATGAAGTACGTGGCCGCCGGCATGAACCCGATGGACCTGAAGCGCGGCATCGACAAGGCTGTGACCGCCCTGGTCGCCGAGCTGAAGAAGGCCTCCAAGGCCACCACCACCTCCAAGGAAATCGCGCAAGTTGGCTCCATTTCGGCCAACAGCGACGAAACCATCGGCAAGATCATTGCCGATGCGATGGACAAGGTTGGCAAGGAAGGCGTCATCACCGTTGAAGACGGCAAGTCGCTTGAGTCCGAGCTCGACGTGGTCGAGGGCATGCAGTTCGACCGTGGCTACCTGAGCCCGTACTTCATCAACAACCCCGAGAAGCAATCCGCATTGCTGGACAACCCCTTTGTGCTGCTGTTCGACAAGAAGATCAGCAACATCCGTGACCTGCTGCCCGTGCTGGAGCAAGTCGCCAAGGCCGGTCGTCCGCTCTTGATCATTGCCGAAGAAGTCGAGGGCGAAGCCCTGGCAACGCTGGTGGTGAACACGCTGCGCGGCATTCTGAAGGTTGTCGCAGTCAAGGCCCCTGGCTTTGGCGACCGCCGCAAGGCCATGCTGGAAGACATCGCCATCCTGACCGGCGGCAAGGTCATCGCTGAAGAAGTGGGCCTGACGCTGGAGAAGGTCACGCTGGCTGATCTGGGCCAGGCAAAACGCATCGAAGTGGGCAAGGAAAACACCACCATCATCGACGGCTCGGGTGCTGCTGCTGACATCGAAGCACGCGTCAAGCAAGTGCGCGTGCAGATCGAAGAAGCCACCAGCGACTACGACCGTGAAAAGCTGCAAGAGCGCGTGGCCAAGCTGGCCGGCGGTGTTGCCGTGATCAAGGTCGGTGCTGCCACCGAAGTCGAGATGAAGGAAAAGAAAGCCCGCGTTGAAGACGCACTGCACGCCACCCGTGCGGCTGTGGAAGAAGGCATTGTGGCTGGCGGGGGCGTTGCACTGCTGCGCGCCAAGCAGACCGCTGGCGTCATCAAGGGCGACAATGCCGACCAGGACGCCGGTATCAAGCTGGTGCTGCGCGCCATTGAGTCCCCCCTGCGCGAAATCGTCTACAACGCCGGTGGCGAAGCCTCTGTGGTGGTCAACGCGGTGCTGGCTGGCAAGGGCAACTACGGCTTCAACGCTGCCAACGACACCTATGGCGACATGATCGAAATGGGCATTCTGGACCCGACCAAGGTGACCCGCACCGCGCTGCAAAACGCTGCGTCTGTGGCCTCGCTGATGCTGACGACTGAAGCCATGGTTGCCGAGGCACCCAAGGACGAGTCGGGCGCTGGCGGCGGCGGCATGGGCGGCGGCGGCGGCATGGGTGGAATGGGCGGCATGGGCGGCATGGACATGTAATGTCCTGCTGAGCACCTGCTCAAAACGAAGGGGCCGCGAAAGCGGCCCTTTTTTTATGTGCCGTCGCCGCGCAGGTGGCGCAGCAGCCCGGCGGTGGAGCCGTCCAGGCCGGTTGCGTCCCCGCTTTGCAGGCGCGGCGCAATGTCTTTGGCCAGCACCTTGCCCAGTTCAACGCCCCACTGGTCAAAGCTGTTGATTCCCCAGAGCGAGCCGCTGACAAAAACACGGTGTTCTTGCAGCGCCAGCAGCGCGCCCAGGCTTGCGGGCGTGAGCGCGTCGAGTATCAGGAAGGTACTTGGCCGATTGCCCGGAAAGTCGCGGTGGCCGCCTGCGTCGGCCTGACCGAGCATCAACGCCTGCGCCTGAGCCAGGGCGTTGGCCAGCAACAGGTTATGGTGACCGCCCAGCGGATGCGAGGCCTGGCGCACCGCCACAAACTCCACCGGCACCCGGTCGCTGCCCTGGTGCAGAAGCTGAAAAAAAGCATGCTGGCCGTTGGTGCCGGGCTCGCCCCACAACACCGGCGCGGTTTGCACGGGCAGCGGCTCGCCGCGCTGGTCTACCCGCTTGCCATTGCTTTCCATTTCAAGCTGCTGCAAATAGGCCGGCAGGCGGCTCAGCGCGCTGTGGTACGGCGCAATGCTGCGGCTGGTAAAGCCGTGAAAGTTGCGGTACCACACGTCCAGCAGGGCCAGACGCAGCGGCAGGTTTTGGGCCAGGGGGGCACCGCGAAAGTGCTGGTCCATGTCATGCGCACCGCCCAGCATGGCCAAAAAGTTCTGCGCGCCAATCGCCATCGCAACCGGCAGGCCGATGGCGGACCAAAGCGAGTAACGCCCGCCCACCCAGTCGTGAAAACCAAAGCAGGTACTGATGCCGAACTCGCGCGCCAAAGCGCTGTTGGTGGTCAGTGCTACGAAATGCCGGGCAATGTCTGTGCCGCCCTGGGCCTGGAACCACTGGCGCGCTGAATGCGCGTTGGTCAGTGTCTCGGCAGTGGTGAAGGTCTTGGACGACACCAGAAACAGCGTGCTGTGCGGCTTCAAGTCGCGCAGCACAGCGGCAAGGGCGTGGCCGTCAACATTGGAGACAAAGTGAAAGCGCTTGCCCGGCGTGACGAACTCGTCCAGCGCGCGCACCGCCATTTGCGGCCCAAGGTCCGAGCCGCCAATGCCGATGTTCACTACGTCGGTGATGCGCTCATCCGCGCGCACTGCCTCAGCGTAGGCCAGCATCGCGTCGCGGGTGGCAAGCACATCGCCCCACTGGCCTGCCAGATTCAGGTTTGCTATATTTTTTATAGTGGCTGACGCAGTATCTGTGCGGGCTACAGCCGGATTTCGCAATAACCAATGCATCACCGCGCGCTGCTCGGTGGTGTTGATCGGCTCGCCTGCGAACATTGCGTCACGGTGCTGCTGGACACCGCATTCATCCGCCATGGCCAACAACAGCGCCTGGGTGGGGGCGTCAATCAGGTTCTTGGACAGGTCGGCAAAAACATGTGGCGCTTGCAGGCTGAAAGCCTCAAACCGGGCCGGGTCGCTGGCGAAAGCGTCACGCAGGTCGAAGTCGCGGCCGGTGCCATAAAACAGCGTTTGCAGCGCCGCCCAGGCAGCGGTCTGGTCGCAGCGCAAACGTTCCGGGTCGAACAGGGCCATTGCGTCAGGCGGCCCGCATGAGTTGCTCGAGCTTCACCGCGTCGGCGGCAAAAGCGCGAATGCCTTCAGCCAGCTTTTCGGTGGCCATGGCGTCCTCATTGAGCGCGTAGCGGAACCCGGCTTCGTCGTAGTTCACAGGCTCCAGCACCAATGCCTTGGCGGCCGCCGCATCCAGTGCGCGGGGCAACGGTGCATCGGCTGCGGCCAGTTGCGCCAGCAGTTCCGGGCTGATGGTCAGCAAATCGCAACCAGCCAGTGCCGTGATCTGGCCGGTGTTGCGAAAGCTGGCACCCATGACCTCGGTGGCAATGCCGAAATGCTTGTAGTGGTTGTAGATCTGGCGCACCGACTTCACCCCCGGGTCGTTGGCACCGGTGTTGGCGGCTTCGTCCCATGCGGCCCCGGCGCTCTTTTTGTACCAGTCGTAGATGCGGCCCACAAACGGCGAGATCAGTTGCACCCGGGCCTGGCCGCAGGCCACAGCCTGCGAGAACGAGAACAAGAGCGTGAGGTTGGTGTGGATGCCGCGCTGCTCCAGCCTGGCTGCCGCCTGGATACCCTCCCAGGTGGCCGCAATTTTTATCAAAATCCGCTGCACCGGCACACCTTCGGCCTGGTACAGCTCAACAATGCGCTCGGCCCGCGTCAACGTGGCATTGGTGTCAAAGCTCAGGCGCGCATCCACCTCGGTAGACACCCGCCCCGGAATGATGGCCAGGATCTCACGGCCAAAACGTACCAGCAGCCGGTCCATCACTTCATCGAGCGGTTTGCCGCGAAACTGCGTCACTGTTTCCTTGAGCAGCGGCGCGTACTCGGCCTTCTGCACGGCTTTCAGGATCAGCGACGGATTGGTGGTGGCGTCCTGCGGCTTGAACTGGGCCAGTTGCCTGAAATCTCCGGTATCGGCCACCACGGTGGTGAACTGCTTGAGCGCGTCGAGTTGATTCATGTGCTGATTATCCCGCGCCGCTTCATGCAGGAAGTTTGTGGCGATTACGAAACCCGCACCACCGAGACGCCATGATCGGCCAAACTCAGGCCCACGTCGGCACCCGGCTGCAGCACGCGTGTCAGGTCCGGGGACACAACGAAGATCGCGCCCAGCTCGGTCTCGAATGTGTATTCAAAGTTGCTGCCCAGGTAGGCCGCCTTGACCAAGCGTGCCGCGAGCCCCGCACCGGGCGGGCCGATGTGCCAGGCCTCGGGCCGCACCGCTACCTTGACGGTGCCTTGCGCCATGGTTGTTCGCGGGGTGATGCGCAAGGGGCCCAGCGCCACCTGGCCGCTGGCGTCGGTGCGTGCCGGAAACAACATGGCCTCGCCCATGAAGCCGGCCACAAACTCGGTTTTGGGGTACTCATACAGCTCCTGCGGTGTGCCGTTCTGGGCGATCAGGCCGCCATCCATCACGATGATCTGGTCGCTCACGGCCAGCGCCTCGCTCTGGTCGTGCGTGACATAGGCAACCGTGAGCTGCAGGCGCTGCTGCAGTGTGCGGATTTCCTCGCGCATCTCGCGGCGCAGCCGGGCGTCCAGGTTGGACAGCGGCTCGTCAAACAGCAACACCGCCGGCTCCAGCACCAGAGCGCGGGCC
>CALROG020000052.1:0-15055 GCA_943369755.1 Ramlibacter sp. 2FC | reverse complement strand
GGAGCAGGGCTACGACGTGATCATCGGCAACTGGCGCGGCGTCTATGGCGCGCCCGGCATCAGCGCGGAGCAGCGTGACGCGCTGACGCGCCTGGTGGTCGAAGCCACCCGCAACAAGTCGTGGCTTGACGCGATGCAATCCAACAAATGGACGCCCGCACTCATTACCGGCAAGGACTTTGATGAATTCGTGGACTATGAATTCTCGGCCTTGCGCGCCATCATTTACCTGGCCGGCATGGCCTGACCGGTCGCCCGCCCCCCGCGCCGCCAGGCACGGCGCGGGGCAATCATTGGGCTCTGAGATACTCCCCGGCACCTTCCATGAATACAAGCGTGTCCGGATGCATCGCACCATTTTTGATACCCCCGTCGTCAACACCGTATTGCGGGGCCTGTCGCTGGCGCTATTGCGGCTTGCGGGCTGGAAGGTTGAAGGCAGCCTGCCCGTGGGCACGACCAAATGCGTGCTGATTGCCGCGCCGCACACCAGCAACTGGGACTTGCCCTACACCCTGATGGTGGCATTCGCCCTGCGGCTCAACATCTACTGGATGGGCAAGCAAAGCATCTTCCGCGCGCCGTTTGGCGGGCTGATGCGCTGGCTGGGTGGCATTGCGGTCAATCGGGCGCAGTCCAACAACCTGGTGGAGGCCTCGGCCCAGGCCCTGCGCGCGGCCGATGGGCCGGTGCAGCTGGTGGTGCCGCCTGAAGGCTCGCGCAGGAAAACCCGCTACTGGAAGACCGGCTTTTATTACATTGCGCTGCAAGCCCAGGTACCGATCGTGCTGGCGTACATGGACTATTCGCGCAAGCTCAGTGGCCTGGGGCCGGCATTCCTGCCCACTGGCGACATTGAGCGCGACATGGTCAGCATCAAGGCGTTTTACGCGCCTTTCAAGGGCAAGAACCCCCACCAGTTTGACAACGGAGACTGACCATGCCCAGCTTCAACACCTTGCGTATTGACAAAGACGCCAGCAACCCCCGCGTGGCCCGCCTGCTGCTGAACCGGCCCGAGCGGCTGAACGCCATCAACGACGACACGCCGCGCGAGATACGTGCTGCCGTGGAGTGGGCCAACGCCGACGACGAGGTGCATGTGATCGTGGTGGAAGGCGCGGGCAAGGGCTTTTGTGGCGGCTACGACCTGACCCAGTTTGGCGAAGGCGAGATCGACCACCCCTGCCAACAGGAGCGCACGCCCTGGGACCCGATGGTTGACTACGCCTACATGAAGCGCAACACCGAAGACTTCATGACCCTGTGGAAAAGCGCCAAGCCCACCATCGCCAAGGTGCATGGTTACGCAGCGGCCGGCGGCAGCGACATTGCGCTGTGCTGCGACTTGCTGGTCATGGCTGACGATGCCTGCATTGGCTACATGCCCACGCGCGTGTGGGGCTGCCCCACCACCGCGATGTGGACCTACCGGCTGGGGCCGACGCGGGCCAAACAACTCATGTTCACTGGCGACACCATAGACGGCAGCACCGCAGCCGCCTGGGGCCTGGCCAACGAAGCCGTTCCTGCCGACCAGCTGGAAGCAGCCACCATGAAACTGGCCAACCGCATTGCCGGTGTGCCGCGCAGCCACCTGGCCATGCACAAAATGGTGATCAACCAGGTCATGTTGGCGATGGGGCTGGAGCAAAGCCAGCAGATGGCCACCGTGTTTGACGGCATCACCCGGCATAACCCTGAAGGCCTGTGGTTTCGCAGGTACGCGCAGGCCGAGGGCTTCAAGGCCGCCGTGCAGTGGCGCGACAGCGGCCAGCCGATACCCGAAGGCGACGAAGCCCGGGCGCTGATCCGCGCCATGGAAGAACGCCGCGCAGGCTGAGCCTTCAGGGCAAAGTAAAGCGCCGCCCAAAGGCGCGCAAAGACTTCAGAATCAGCCCGCCGACCGAGCCCTCGGGGTGGTGCTGTTCAGCGGCGCTGGCTTGCACCTTTTGCTGTTGCAGCAGCTTGGGCTGCGCCTTTTGCCGCGCAAACTGGTTCATGGCGGCCTCTACATGACCCTGCAAGGTCGGCAGTTTCAATGGCTTGTTCAGGAACCGGAAAATTCGCGCCTGGTTGATCAACTCGATCACCAGGTCGGAGTCTGAGGCCGAGGTCATTGCAATCGTCACGATCTCGGGGTGCTCTTGCTTTAGCAGCTTGAAAAAGGTCTGGTGGCTTCGCTTGGTGTCTTCAATGTCGGCCACCAGCACGGCCACTTTGTCGGTGTGCAGTGCCTGCAGGGCAGCAGCCAGGTCGGCCGCATGCAACACACGGTACGAGCGCCCCAGCAGGTCCCGTGCGGCCAGATACACCTCGCGGTCCTGGTCCAGGAACAACACCGCTTCTTCGGGCTTGGTATCGCTGGCCAGCACGGGTGCCGCGTGCTCCAGCGCCGCGCCAATGGCCGCGGCTTCGGCCAACAGGGTACGGATTTCAACCGTGTTCCAGGGCTTGCTGGCGAAACGGTAGACCTCGCCCTCATTGACCGAACCCACAATGGCCGCCAGGTCAGAGTAACCGGTCAGCAAAATGCGCACCGTGTTGGGCGACGCCACCCGTGCCTTGGACAACAGCTCGGTACCGGTCATGGTGGGCATGCGCTGATCGCTGACGATCACATGAAAGTGTTGCTGCGCCATCAACTCAAGCGCCTGCGCGCCTTCGGTGGCCACATGCACCTCGTACTGGTGCTTGAAGAGCAGGCGCAGTGCCGAGAGAATGCGCTCCTCGTCGTCCACAAACAGCACGCGCAGGCGGTCGCCAGCAATTGGTGTGGTTTGCGCCCGGGTGGCGTCCAGCGCGCCAATCTTGCGCTGCACCGCAGAAAAGTCGATCTTGCGAACCGTGGGCAGCGGCGTAGCCGGGCCGCGTGGCGCTTGCGGCTTGAGCACCTGAACCGTCGTGTCAAAGTCGTCCAGGGGGTTCCACGTTTTACCGTCGAAGGCGGCTTCAAGCGCGCGCGCAAACTCTGCGGCGCTCTGAAAGCGCTCGTCAGGCCGCAGCGCCAGTGCCCGGGCCAGCACGGCGTCAAACGCCGTGTCCAGGCCGGGGTTGACCTCGGTCGGCGCAGCAAATTCACCCTTGAGCACTGAATGGATCAGCGCGGTAATGGTGTCGCCCGGGAAGGGCTTTTGCCCGGTCAGCAGCAAATAGATCAAGACGCCGGCAGAGAACAGGTCAGAGCGCCGGTCGGTGGCCTGGCCCTGGATTTGCTCGGGCGACATATAGCTGGGGGTTCCCAGCACCGTGCCCACCTGCGTGAGCTTTGACGACTCCAGCTGGGCAATGCCGAAATCGCAAACCTTCAGCTTGCCGTCTGCCGTCATCATCAGGTTGGATGGCTTGATGTCGCGATGCACCACCCCCAGGCCGTGGGCAAACTGCAGCGCCTCCAGCAACTGCGCGGCCACCGAGCGCACCAGGTCCGTGGCCAGGGGCTGCCCCAGGTGCATGGTTTCGTCCAGCCCGCGCCCGGTCACATGCTCCATCGCAATGTAGGCCAGCTCGTCGTCTTCACCGTACTCGTACACCGCCACGATGTTGGGGTGCGTCAAGCGCCCCGCCGCCTGGGCCTCACGCTTGAAGCGCTGCATCATGGCTTGCGCTTCGCTGGCTTCCAGCAGGTTCTTGACGACGGTCTTGATGGCCACGCGGCGCTCAATCAGGGGGTCGGTGCCTTCATAGACCACGCCCATACCGCCGCGGCCCAGCTCGCGCTCGATGAGGTACTTGCCAATACGCCGTGGGCTGTTGTCAGGCTGCATGGCTCACCTCGCCTGACTTGTGTTCCTGCATCACATCTACCGGTAGCGTGATGGTGAAGCGGGTGCCCTTGCCCGGCTCGGACGACACCTCAATCCGACCACCGTGCTCGTTGATGATCTTGTAGGCGATGGACAAACCGAGCCCGGTGCCCTCGCCAATCTTCTTGGTGGTGAAGAACGGGTCAAAAATCTTGGGCAGCACATCCGCCGGAATGCCGCTGCCGTTGTCGGCCACCTCGACCACCGCAACGGCGCCCCGCACCCGGGTGCTCAGGCGAATCACGCCATCGGGCCCGGTGGCCTGCGCCGCGTTGGAAATAAGGTTCAAGAACACCTGGTTGATTTGCGACGGCGAGCCGGTCACAAACGGCTGGTCGCAAAAATCCTTTTCAATCTGCTTGTTCTTGACCAGGTTGCGGGCAATCACCAAAGTGCTTTCCAGCCCCTCGTTGAGGCTGAAATGCGCAACCTTGCTGCGGTCCAGCCGGCTGAAGTTCTTGAGGTTGGTGACGATTTCAGAAATCTGCTCAATGCCGTAGATGCCGTCCTTGATCACACCCGCCAGCTCGGCCGGGCCGTGCCCCGACTCTGCAGTCAGGCACAGCTCGTGAACCCGGCCATACTGCGCGCCAACCTCGGCTTCGCTGCCCCCGTCGGCCAGCAGCGAAAGCAGCTTACGGGTTTCGCCTGGCAAGTCCGCCGTCTGCGGAAGCTGTTCTTCCAGCACTTGCAAGCCATTGCGCACATAGGCCAATGGCGTGTTGATCTCGTGCGCCACGCCAGCAATCATCTGGCCCAGGGAAGACATTTTTTCAGACTGGATCAGCGCCGCCTCGGACTCCTTCAAATGGCTCAGCGCATCGCGCAGCTCCATGGTGCGGGCCGTCACCCGTTGCTCCAGGTTTTCATTGGCGTCGTGCAACTTGGCGTTTTGCTCCTGAATCAACCGGTAGCTGACCACCAGGCGCCAGGCAAACCAGGCGATCAGCGCCAGCAGCAGCACCGAATAACCGATCAACAGCGCGCGGTAAAAGTCCGTTTTGTCCTGGGCTGCCTGGCGGCTGGCGTCCAAGGCGCGCTCGGTGTCGGCAATGCGTTGCTGGGTCGGCAGCGCGCCAATTTCGTTGAGCAACTGGTCTTCTACCGCCTTTTGGCGCTGCACACCGTTGAACTTGGCCAACAGCGTTTCGGTGGGGCCCGCCAGATAAGGCGGGTACTGGGTCAGCACGCTCGCCAGGCCGCTGAGGTTGGACTCGATCCGCTTCAGGGCCGATGCGTCGCTCAGCAGGTTGTACTTCAGGGTCTCGGTCAGCAGTTCATTGATGCGCACGCTCAGCTCACTCAACGACTCCAAAGAAGGCGTGCCCTTGGCGCTCTTGGCCTGGGCGGCATCACGTTGCTGCACACGCAGCAGCGCCAGCAAGTCGGCGCTCTCGTCAGTCACGAACAGCAGCGACTCGCGCAGGATGCGGTTTTGCTCGGCAAAGCGGCGCGTCACCGCTTCCTTTTGCGCAAACACCGCTTTGACGGCTTGCAGGCGGGTTGAAGCCTCACCCACGCCCGTGGCCGCAATCTCGCCGGTCAGCCGCTCGGTGGCTTTGGCCACCCGTTCGGCCGGGGTGCGGCCTTTTTCGTACTGGCGGTTAATGCCGGTCTTGGCGCGTAGCGAGTCAACGGTCCACTCCGCATCCAGCGCCTCCAGCTCGCGCAAGTCGGCAATGATCAGGTTTTCACGGGCAAAGTCGACGCTCTGGGTTTTGGAATACAAGAACCACAGTGCGCCCACCAGGCCCAGCGCGACGCCCACATAGGCAAACTTGCGTTGGGTTTTCATGGCAGAACCACTCCTCTGCCAGGTTCGTCGGGCGCTGGGACGGGTTCTTACAGGCCCGCGCGGGAAAGCTGGCTCAGGGACTCAGCGGCAGGCCCTGCAGCGCGTCCAGCGTCTGCACGCAGGCTTGCGCCACCTCCACACCCTTTTTGACGAAGTGCGCGCTGAAAAATTCGCGGTGGTCGTCATGCTCGTGAAAGTCGCGTGGGGTCAGCACGGCAGAGAACACCGGTACGTCAGTGTCCAGCTGCACGCGCATCAGCCCGTCAATCACGGCACCGGCCACAAACTCGTGGCGGTACACACCACCGTTGACCACCAGCGCGCAGGCAATCACGGCATCCACCCGACCGCTGGCCGCCAGGCGCCGGGCGATGAGCGGGATTTCAAACGCGCCGGGCACGATGAGCTCGTCAATGCGCACGCCATCGGGTCGCAATCGCCCGAGCTCGGCGCGGGCGGACTGCACGGCCTGCTCGACGATGTCGCGGTGCCAGCTGGCGCTGACGATGGCCACGCGGCAGCGCGGCGCGGTAGCGGGTTTCTTCTGGGTCTGATTCATTGGGTCCTGTGCCTTGCGTGGATCGATGAATCAGGGCGCACGCCAGCGGCCACCCTGGCAAGGGCGGCCGCTGGCGCGTTTCTCTTTCATCCGGACTGTGACCGTCGGCCCCGGCATCGCACCGGGTCTGCTGACCCCGGCGCCACAAGGGTGACGCCGGGCGCTCGCGGGCTCCTGCAAGTTGCCCTGCAGATACCGCCGGTGGGGAATTTCACCCCGCCCTGAGAACGCACCGGCCCCGAACATCAGGTACGGGGCCGGCAGCGTTATTCTAGAAGGCATGAGCACCCCTACCCCTGTCGCCACTGCAACAGACGTCGCGCATTTCTGGCGCGACGCCGGCCCCCAACGCTGGTTCAAGAAAGACGAAACCTTCGACGCGGACTTCCGTGCGCGCTTCATGGCCGCGCACGAAGCCGCGGCGCGTGGCGAGCTGGCCCATTGGGCCGCCACCGCAGAAGGGTCACTGGCCTTGCTGATCCTGCTGGACCAGTTCCCGCGCAATTCATTTCGCGGCACCGCACGCATGTTTGCCACTGACGCCATAGCGCGCGACGTGGCCCGCATGGCCCTTGCGGCCGGCCACGACCAGCAGACCGAGCAAGCCCTGCGCAACTTCTTTTATCTGCCCTACATGCATTCCGAAGACCTGCGCGACCAGGACCAGGCGCTGGTACTGTGCACGGCCTTGGGGCCCGACGCACGACACCATGCGCAGGTGCACCGCGAAATCATCGAAAAGTTCGGGCGCTTTCCGCATCGCAATGCTTTGTTGGAGCGGACCACGACGCCGGAAGAGCAGCGCTTTCTGGCAGACGGCGGCTTCGCTGGCTAAGGGCTGTCATGCCGAGTGGGCCAACCTCTGCCCATAAAAATCAATGAACGCCCTCACCTTCGCCTGCACATGCCGACCCGGCGCATACACGGCGTGCACACCGCCACGGGGTAGCTGCCACTGGGGCAGCAGGCGCACAAGGCTGCCGTCTTGCACGGCCCGCCCGGCGCTGTAGCTGTCCAGCACCGAGATGCCTGCGCCGGCCTGCAGCAGCGCGCGCGCTGCTGCAGCGGAGTCGCACCGCAGGCGGCTGGTCATGCGCACGGTGCGCTGCTGGTTGCGGGGGCCGGTGAACTTCCAGGTCAGCGGCGTGGGCAGCACGCTCAAGGCAATCCACAGGTGTTGGGCCAGGTCTTCGGGCTTTTGGGGCGTGCCGTGCCGCGCCAGATAGCCGGGAGCGGCCACCACGTGCTGCTCAAACTCAGCCAGTTTGGTGGCGCGCAAGCTGGAGTCGCGCAGCCAGCCCATGCGGATGGCCACGTCGATGCCGTCCTTCACGATGTCCACCACACGGTCGCTGCTGCGCAGGTCGATCTGCAACTGCGGGTGCTGCGCGGCAAACGCAGCGACGATGGGTGCAAGCGACTGTGCCGCATGGTCCACCGTGGCGCTGATGCGCAGCGTGCCGGTGAGCACCGCCGCGCCCTGCCCGGCCTGCGCCTGGGCCAGTGCGTCCTGCAGGTCGCGCAGCGGCGGCACGGCCTGGGCGTACAGGGCTTGCCCGGCATCGGTCAGGGCCACGCGGCGCGTGGTGCGGCTGAACAGGCTGACGCCCAGCAGCGCCTCCAGGCGGCTGACCTCAATGCTCACGCGCGCCTTGCTCAGGCCCAGCAGCTCTGCACCGGCCGTAATGCCCCCGGCGTCAGCCACAGCGGCAAACACGCGCAGCGTGTTCAGGTCGGCACCGGCGGTGTCTATTGTTTTCGTATTCATAACAATCAATTGTGACTGGTGGTCTTTATCGAATCAAGCGCGCATGGAACAGTACGGCCACTGATTCACACAACCTGAAGGAACACACCATGAACATTGCACTCATCGGCGCCAGCGGCTTTATCGGCTCTGCCCTGCGCACAGAAGCCCTGGCCCGCGGCCACCAGGTGACCGCCCTGGTCACCAACCCGGCCAAGCTGGCCGCCACACCAGGCCTGACCGTTGTGAAGGCAGACGTGAACAACAGCGCGGCGCTGGCCGCCCAGATCAAGGGATTTGACGCGGTGCTCAGCGCCTTCAGCGGCCATGCGCAGGCCAACACGTTCGACTATTTCCTGGCCGGCTTCAAGGCCATCGTGGCGGCGGTCAAGCAAGCTGGCGTGCCGCGCCTGCTGGTGGTGGGCGGCGCGGGCAGCCTGTTTGTGGCGCCCGGCGTGCAGGCGCTGGACACGCCGCAGTTCCCTGCCGAGTACAAGCCCACGGCCGAAGGCGCACGCCAGGCTTTGAATCTGCTGAAGGCTGAACCCGCGCTCAACTGGACGATGCTCAGCCCCAGCGCCGTCATCGCCCCCGGCCAACGCACGGGCCAGTTCCGCCTGGGGCAAGACCAGTTGCTGGCCGACGCGCAGGGCCAGAGCCACATTTCGGTAGAGGACTATGCCGTGGCCTTCATTGACGAGCTGGAAAAGCCCGCGCACGCGCGCGGGCGGTTCACCGTGGGCTACTGACTCGACCACAGATGGCCGGAGCCATCCTCGGAGGCGTCACGCCAGCAGGCCGTTGAACGCACGCGGTATCCTCTGGCCCCATGTACGCCACGCATTTCGGCCTGACGCAAGACCCGTTTTCGATTGCGCCCGACCCACGCTACCTGTTCATGAGCGAGCGCCACCGTGAGGCACTGGCGCACCTGCTGTATGGCGTGAACGGGGGCGGCGGGTTTGTGCTGCTCAGCGGCGAGATCGGCACCGGCAAAACCACCGTGTGCCGCTGCTTTCTGGAGCAGATCCCGGCGCAATGCGACGTGGCCTACATCTTCAACCCCAAGCTCACGGTCACCGAGCTGCTGCGCACCATTTGCGACGAGTTCCACATTGCCCTGCCGCAGGGTGCCGCCAGCGCCAAAGACTTTACCGACCCGCTCAACGCGTTTTTGCTGGCCGCCCATGCCGCCGGACGCCACAGCGTGCTGATCATTGACGAGGCGCAGAACCTCAGCGCCGAGGTGCTGGAGCAATTGCGCCTGCTGACCAACCTGGAAACCAATGAACGCAAGCTGCTGCAGATTGTGCTGATCGGCCAGCCCGAGCTGCGCGCCATGCTGGCCCGCCCCGAACTGGAGCAACTGGCCCAGCGCGTGATTGCCCGCTTTCACCTGGACGCGCTGAGCCCGGCTGAAACCACGCAGTACATTGCGCACCGCCTGGCCATTGCCGGGCACACCGGGGCCCCGCTGTTTGATGCGGCGGCGCTCAAGCGCGTTCACCAGCGCACCCGCGGCGTGCCAAGGCGCATCAACCTGCTGTGCGGCCGCGCCCTGCTGGGTGCTTATGCCGAAGGCCTTGGGAGCGTGTCGCAGCGGGTGGTGGACAAGGCCGCGCTGGAAGTGTTGGGTACCGATGCGCCATACGCCGCCCGGCGCTGGTGGCCGGTGGGTGTGGCGGCGGTGTTGTTGCTGGCCGGTGTGGGCCTGGGCCTGCTGCTGGCGCAGGGCACCGCGCCAGCCAAGGCAGCAGCCGCCACCGGCGGCATTGACCCGCTGGGCACCCCCACGCTGAGCCTGAAGCCTGCTACCACCCTGAGCCAACCGGGCCGCTAACCCATGTCTTACATTCTTGACGCCCTGAAACGAGCCGACGCACAACGCGAGCGGGGCCAGGTGCCGGGCCTGAACGCGCAACCCGTGCCGGTGGCAACGACCCCGACCGAGCCCCGGCGCTGGGGCCTTTGGCTGGCGCTGCTGGGTGGCGCGGGTGTGCTGGCTGCGGGCGCGTTGTATTGGCCGCTGGGACAAACGCAGAGCATGCCCTCAGTCCAACCCAAGCCAACCCTGGCCCCTGCACCAGCGACCAGCCCGCCCGCCGTGCCGCTGCCGCCCGCCGTGCCGCTGCCACCGACCGTTGCGCTACCGGCTGCCGTGCCGGTGCCGCGGCCAAGCGTGCACCAGGCACCGCCCGTGGCCCCACCCAGGCCGGCGGCGCAGCCAGCCCTGCCTGCACCTGCGGCCAAGCCCGCCGCCGCCACGCGCCGGCCCGCTTCTGCGGTGGCCGCCGCGCCGGTACCTGCCCTGGCCGAGCTGCCCGAAGACATCCGCCGCGAGGTGCCCAAGCTGGTGGTCAGTGGCTCGGTCTACTCAGAAAACCCTTCACAGCGCATGCTCATCATCAACGGCCAGGTGGTCAATGAAGGTGCCAGCCTGGGGCCCGACCTGGTGCTGGAAAGCATTGGACCCAAAAGCGCGGTGCTGCGCCTGCGGGGTACCGCGTTTCGCCTCGTTTTTTAGTCAAATCAGGCTGTAGCCCGCATGGAGTATGCGTGAGCCACTATTAAATTGATAGCTGTTCGCAGACATGCTGTCGGTACAAACCTGGTAGAAACCGCTCGAGTTGCCCCACTTCTTCGATGTTGTGACGCAGCCAGGCGATGCCCTGTTGCGGCGTGAACATCAGGCGCTCGATGAGCGGATTGAGCCGCCGCCGCCAGCCCCGCGCGCCGCCGACGATCAGGCAGTTTTCATACAGCGTGCCGCCATCCACAGGTGTAAACCGGTATTCCATGCGCGCGATGCCGCAAAGGCCGTGCACCACCGGGTTGTGCACAAAGCCTTCTTCGTCGAGCTTTTCAATGCGGGTGCGGATATTGACTTCGTATCGGCGGTTCGCGCCCAGATATTCACGCAGACGAATCCATGCCCCTGGGCCGACCGAACCGTCGGGCAGGCGACGCCAGTAGCTGGCGTGCACATGGTCATGTGGATGCCAGGCCCGGTAGCGATTGATGCGTCGCCCGTCGATTTCAACTTCTCCTTCGAGGTTGGCAAACCACCAGGCCAGCATTGCTGGCGTGACGCCGTGCAACACTTCATGGCAAATCCAGAAGCGCAATTGACCAGTAGGCAGCCGCTCGACGCCACTGCGGGCGGATGCCAGCGGCTTGAGTGGCCAGGGCGTCAGTGCGGGCTCGGGCGGTATGGCCCGGCTGACAGGGTAGGCCGGCATATCGACCGTGGGGTTAATTGTGAGCGGTAGTTGCATGGAGATGTCCATTGAAGTGATGTGTATAGCGCTCACTATACTTATTTTTCTACAACAGTCAAGTATTCGCTATACACTTTATCCATGACCGATTTACCAGCGCGGCGCGGTCCGCCACCCACCAAGCACATTGACATTCTCTGGGCGGCGGCCCGCCTTTTTGCGCAGCGTGGCGTCGCGCAGAGCACCACACGCGAAATCGCAGCCGCCGCCGGAACTACAGAGCGCACGCTGTTCAAGCACTTTGGCAGCAAGGAAGCCCTGGTGCAGGCCGTGATCGCCGAAGCGGTACTGCCCCACCTTGCACCAACCTCGCTGGCCGGCCTGCGCCAGGCCATTGAAGCGCATGGCGACAGCTTCGAGCAATGGCATCGTGCGTTACTTGCCAGCCGGGAGCAGGCACTGGCGCAGGCACCCGAGCTCGCGCGGCTGCTGTTGGTCGAATTGCTGCGCGACGACGCCTTGCGCGCACGTTTTGCCGCCCAGTGGGCCGAGGCCGCGTGGCAGCCACTGCTGGTCCTTTTCAGCCGATTGCAGAAAGACCGGCGGCTGCGCAACGACATTGCCGCCGACACGCTGGTGCGGCTTTTCCTTTCAGTGAATCTGGGCTATCTGATTGGCCGCCACGTTCTGGCGCCCGACCACGGTTGGGACGACGCGCGCGAGATCTCGGGCATCACCGCCCTGTTCGCCCGGGGCGCTAGTCCGCCGGAACCTCACTAGCCACCGCGCCGGGCCACCCCGCACGGGCGGCGGACTCAAATTCAGCGCAGATGGTGGTCATGGCAGGCCCAGGCTGGGGAAGACCAGCAATGCAATCAATTGGGCAATTGCCCTAAACTTGTCGTACAAATTCCTTCTGGAGACATTTCATGCGTTCTGCTTCCCGTGCGCTGGCTGTACTGGCCGGCTCCCTGCTTTTGACTTCCGCCGCCATCGCGCAAGCGTGGCCCACCAAACAAGCCATCAAGGCCGTGGTGCCGTTTGCCGCCGGCAGCGCCACCGACCAGATTGGCCGCGCCTTTGCGGCCGAGATGTCCAAGACGCTGGGCCAGACCATCGTGATTGAAAACAAGCCCGGCGTGAACGGCATGCTGGGCGCCGCCGACGTGGCCAAGGCCACGCCCGACGGCTACACCATCCTGATTGGCACCAACAGCACCAACGCCGCGCTGAAGTACCTGATGAAGTCCCTGCCCTACAACCAGGACACCGCCTTCACCCCGGTCGGGTTCCTGGGCTCGGTGCCGCTGATGGTGGCGGTGAACAACGACGTGCCGGCCAAGACGCTGAAAGAGTTCATTGACCTTGCCAAGGCCAAGCCCGGCCAGGTGACGGCCGCCAGCGCCAGCACCTCGCAACTGGTGTCTTCGGCCATGCTGGCCAGCATGACGGGCGTGCAGTTCAACAGCATTCCGTACAAGAGCGGCCCGGCGGCCATGACCGACCTGATTGGTGGCCAGGTGATGATGTTTACCGCCGACTTTGGCGTGACCGTGCCGCAGCACAAGGGCGGCAAGATCCGCGGCCTGGCCGTGACTGGCAGCAAGCGCTCGGCCGCCGTGCCTGAGCTGCCCACGGTGAACGAAGCCCTGGGCCTGAAAGACTACGAGCTGACCGCCTACTTCGCCGTGTTCGCGCCCGCCGGCACCCCGGCCGATGTTGTGACCAAGCTCAACGCCGCCATCAACGCCGCTGCCAACACCAAGGACCTGCAGGACAAGTTTGCCGCCAACGGCTTTGCCATTGACCCGGGCACCCCCGCCGCCCTGGCCGAGCGCAACCGGCTGGAAACCGTGAAGTGGGAAAAGGCGATCCGCGAAGCGAAGATCGAGGCGCAGTAAACCCTGCTCAAACCCTGGCGGTGGGCGCACCCATCAGCCGGGGCACATTGGCCATGGCCGCCTGAGCGCTTTGCTTGAAGCGCGCCAGGACGGCCATTTTTTCTGTGTCGGCCGCGTCCAGGCTGGCGATCATTTTCCCGAAGCCGTCGAGCCGGCTGTCGCGCACCCACTGGCGCAAGGCCTTGTCCTGGCTCCACTTGAACTGGTTCATCATGCTCACCGCCACCGACGCCGGGTAGCCCTCTACCCCGTCGGGGAACGGCACCGTCTGGCACAGGCTGTTTTTTATGGCGTCGTCGGGGTAGTGCGCCTCCACAAAGGCGGTGAGCGCGGCGCTGAAGGTGGGCAACGGTGCCCGCACCAGTTGCAGCACGATCTGCCCGTTTTGAAAAATCGGCTGCATCGGCCGCGGCTCCACCGCCGACGCGGTGCAGTCAATGAACAGCGTGCCCGGCGCCACCGGCACCGTGCCCTGGGCCAGCACCATTTGCGCCGGCTCCAGCGCGCGCAGGTGGCCCAGGCGAATGACGCGCGTGATCTGCTGCAGCAGCGCCACCTCGCCCTGCGACATGGTGGCGTAGTGGAACATGGTGGGCACCTGGTCGGGATAGATGCGCAACATCTGCTGCGCCGCCTCCAGCCGCAAGAACAGGTCTTGCACCGAGGTGGCCTTGGCCAGCGCCTCCATCTGTGCGGCTTGGCCGCCAATGCTCTGGTGAAAGAACTCCACACCCGGCTGCGTGGTGGCGCGGTTGATGAGCCAGGAGTCGCGCGGCATCACCCACTGGATGGCATCGGCCGGCGCACCGCTGTTGAGCAGCCACACGCCCACGTCCATGGCCGTCTTGCCCGCGCCCACAATCACAAACTGCGTGGGCCGCGGCGCCGGGCTGTGCCATAGCTGCACCAGCGCGTTGGGCGGCACCAGGCGCACGCCTTCGGCCACGGTGAACTTCGGCTTGTGCGTGCTGGGCACACGCGGGCTGGCGTAGGCCGCGTTCACCACCTTGCGCCGCACCGTGACGGCTGTTTGCGCGCCCGAAAGAATGGACACAATGCGCCCACCGGCTTCACCTTCCCCGCCTTGCCAGTCGCTCATCGGGTGGTAGGCCACGCGGCCGCTGGGCAGCAGCCGCTGGTTGACCACCGTGTTGAAGTAGCCCGCCACCTCGGGGCCCGAGGCCAGCTCGTAAAAACCCGCGTTCGCGCCTACCGCGTCTTTGCGGCCGGCACCCAGCGGCAGCGAGTTGACACCGTAGAACGCCGAGGGCTGGTGCAGGTTCACAAACGAATACGCGTCGTTCCAGTGCCCGCCGGGTTTGCCATGCCTGTCCACGATGGTGATGTGCGCGTCGGGCAGTTCGTCCAGCAAGGTGTCAGCGAACGCCAGACCGGAGGCACCGGCGCCGATGATGAGGTAGTCTGTTTCGAGCTGGGGCATGGAGGCTCCGTGGGGCGGTGAATGGTGGGCTGTGGGTGCATCGTAGGTGCAAGCAACCATGCGCCAAGCCGCCGGGGTGACACCTTGCCCGGAGACCACAATTGATGAAAGATCACGCCTTTGATTCCCTGAAGGAGCCACCCCATGCGAAACAACCCTGCCTGCTGGTTTGAAATTTACGTACAGGACATGCAGCGCGCCAAGGCTTTTTATGAAGGCGTGCTGGGTGTGCAACTGGAGCGGCTGAACAGCCCAGACATCGAGATGTGGGCCTTTGGCATGGACCCGGCCACCACCGGTGCCGGCGGCGCGCTGGTCTACATGCCGGGGTTTCCCTCGGGCGGCAACAGCACCATCGTGTACTTTGCGTGTGACGACTGCGCCGTGGAAGAAGCCCGCGTGCCGCAATTCGGCGGCAGCATCCAGCGCCCCAAGATGTCCATCGGCGAATACGGCTTCATCACCCTGGCAATTGACACCGAAGGCAACATGGTCGGGCTGTATTCGCAGAAGTGACTGGCCTGCTTCGACCACCATTTTGAAACCACGGTCCAGCTACACCCGGTGGGTCCGGGTGGCGCAGGTGGT
>CALROG020000051.1:0-20691 GCA_943369755.1 Ramlibacter sp. 2FC | reverse complement strand
AAGTTATCAGGTCAGCTCGCCGGGCTGAACTCATGGCCGCATCAAGTGAACGGGTGGGCTACTGGCAAACCGCGCATTGCGCAAGAATGCTTCGTGCGTCACGGTGGTAGGGCGTGTTGGACTTGAACCAACGACCAAAGGATTATGAGTCCTCTGCTCTGACCAACTGAGCTAACGCCCCGACCGAGCGCCGATTGTAATTGGCCTACTTGTTGTGACTCAGGGCGTTGCTGACCAGCTTGGCCGTGATGTCCACGATCTGGATCATGCGGTCATAGGGCATGCGCGTGGGCCCGATCACGCCCAGCGTGCCCACAATCTGACCATCGACTTCATACGGGGCGCTCACGATGGACAGCTCTTCAAATGGCACAACCTGGCTCTCGCCGCCGATGTAGATGCGCACTCCTTCAGCCCGGCTGGACACATCAAGCAGGCGCATCAACAAGGTCTTCTGCTCAAACAAATCAAAAGCTCGTCGCAGATGGCTCATGTCGCCGGAAAAGTCGCTCAACGCCAGCAGGTTGCGTTCGCCAGAAATCACCACTTCGCCCTGCGCCTGCGTCAGCGCTTCAGAGCCGACTTGCACAGCCGCGTGCATCAAGGCCGCAATCTCGCTGCGCAGCGTATCGACTTCGGTTTTGAGCCGCTCGCGCACCTGCTCGATGGCCAGGCCTGCGTAATGCGCATTGAGAAAGTTGCCGGCTTCGATCAACTGCGCCTGGGTGTAGTCAGCCTCTGTAAATATCACCCGGTTCTGCACGTCACCCTCTGGCGAAACAATGATCACCAGCAACCGCCGCTCTGACAAGCGCAGAAATTCAATGTGCCGGAACACCGAGGTGCGACGCGGTGCCATGATCACGCCAACAAACTGTGACAGGCTGGACAACAGTTGTGCTGCGTTGGCGATCACTTTCTGGGGCTGGTCGGCGACCAGACGGGGCGGGGTCAGTTCTTCGCGCTGCGCGGTCAGCATTGTGTCTACGAACAGCCGATAGCCGCGCGCTGTGGGGATGCGCCCGGCCGAGGTGTGGGGGCTGGCAATCAGCCCCAGCTCCTCCAGGTCAGACATGACATTGCGGATGGTCGCAGGTGACAGCTCAAGCCCCGACGCACGCGAAAGAGTGCGCGAGCCGACCGGTTGGCCGTCTGAGATGTAGCGCTCGACCAGCGCTTTCAACAACAACTTGGCACGGTCATCGAGCATGGAATCATTTTAATGATGTAATTTGCGAATGAAGTCCCGTTTCCATCATGTTGCACTCATTGGCAAGTACCAAGGTGCCAATGCGGTGTCGTCGCGGGCAGCGCTGGAAGACATTGCGCACTTCCTGACCAAGCAGGGTTGCGAGGTTGCGCTGGAAAAGGACACCGCCCAATCCAGCGGCATCCCAGGATACCCCGCTTTGGATGTGGACACCATTGGCGTGCAATGCGACCTGGGCCTGGTGGTTGGCGGTGACGGCACCATGCTGGGCATTGGCCGACAGCTTGCGCGCCATGGCGTACCACTCATCGGCATTAACCAGGGGCGCTTGGGTTTTATTACCGATATTTCCCTCGACCAGTACCGCAGCGTGCTACTGCCAATGCTCAACGGCGAGTACGAGGAAGACCACCGCAGTTTGATGCACGCCAAAGTATGGCGTGATGGTCGTTGCGTGTTTGACACGCTGGCGATGAACGACGTGGTGGTCAACCGGGGGGCCACTTCGGGCATGGTGGAGTTGCGCGTCGAGGTGGACGGGCACTTCGTGGCCAACCAGCGCGCTGATGGATTGATCATTGCGTCGCCTACCGGCTCGACAGCCTATGCTTTGTCTGCCGGGGGGCCACTGTTGCACCCTTCCATACCCGGCTGGGTGCTGGTACCGATTGCGCCGCATACCTTGTCCAACAGGCCGATTGTTCTGGCCGACCAAGCAGAAATTGCCATCGAATTGGTGGCCGGGCGCGACGCCAGCGCCAACTTTGACATGCAGTCACTGGCTTCCCTGTTGCATGGCGACCGCATCACGGTGCGCCGGTCACAGC
This sequence comes from Ramlibacter sp. 2FC, assembly GCA_943369755.1. GTDB lineage: Bacteria > Pseudomonadota > Gammaproteobacteria > Burkholderiales > Burkholderiaceae_C > CALROG01. The sequence goes on along the minus strand of CALROG020000051.1, from coordinate 18,654 downwards.
ACCATGTGCGATTTCTGCACCCCAAAGGCTGGAGCTACTTCGACACGCTGCGGCGCAAACTGCACTGGAATGAGGGCGTCGCCTGACCCTACGCTGACCCATGAGCCTGAAACGAATCACCCTGCGCGATTTCGTGATCGTGCGTGAACTGGACCTGGATCTGTCCACCGGGTTCAGCGTGCTGACCGGAGAAACTGGTGCCGGCAAATCCATTCTGATTGACGCGTTGCAGCTTGCCTTGGGTGCCCGCACCGAATCGGGCCAGATTCGCGAGGGGGCGACCCGCACAGATATCAGCGTCGAATTCGACTCGTCGGCAGATCTTGTTTCCTGGTTGGAAGAAGCTGGCTTTGACGCGACCGATACGCTGCTGCTGCGCCGTACCGCGGACACGCAGGGCAAAAGCCGCGCATGGATCAACGGCAGCCCGGCCACTGCGGCCCAGCTACGCGAGCTCGGCGAACGGCTGGTGGACATTCATGGCCAACACGCCTGGCAGAGCCTGACGCGACCCGACAGCGTGCGCACCCTGCTGGACGGCTACGCCGGCTTGAGCATTGACACCCTGGGTCAGCACTGGCAGCACTGGCGCCAAGCACAGAAGAACTTGACCGACGCGCGTTCTGCCCAGGATTCACTGCAGCGCGAACGTGAACGACTGGGCTGGCAAATCGGCGAAGTCGAAAAGCTCGCGCCCGGTGGCGACGAATGGGAAGAGCTCAATACCAGCCACAACCGCTTGGCCAACGCCCAAAGCTTGTTGGAGGCGGCCCAAGCCGCAATTGATTTGCTGGATCGCGACGATGGCGGTGCGCGGCGTGAGCTGGCTCAGGCCTTGTCGTTACTACAAAATCAAGAGCATGTTGAGCCCGAATTCAGAGGGCTGGCAGAGGTTTTGGCATCCAGCCTGGCACAGGCTGAAGACGCCTTGCATTCGCTGCATGCCTGGCAGCGAAAAGCCGACCTGGACCCGGGGCGACTGGCCGAACTGGACCAGCGGATGTCGCTGTGGGTGTCGCTGGCACGGCGTTACAAACGTAGCCCCCCTGAGTTGCCTGGCCTGCTTGCGTCTTGGAAGAAGGAACTCGCACGCCTGGACGCTGCCGCTGACCTCGCCGCACTCGAGGCAGCAGAGAAGGCCGCCGCCGCTGCTTACCTGGTTGAGGCGCGCAACCTCTCGCGGGGCCGCGCCAAAGCGGCCCCGCAACTGGCCAAGGCCATATCCGTCGCCATGCAGGGCCTGGGCATGCAGGGGGGGCGCTTCGAGGTCACGCTTGAAAAAGCAGCCCAGCCCACCGCCAGCGGCATGGAGGACATCAGCTTCCTGGTCGCCGGCCACGCGGGCAGCACGCCGCGCCCGGTCGGAAAAGTAGCCTCGGGCGGCGAGCTTTCCCGCATTGCATTGGCGATTGCTGTCACCACCAGCCAGCTGGGTTCGGCTCAAACCCTGATTTTTGACGAAGTGGATTCTGGCGTCGGTGGTGCGGTAGCTGAAACTGTGGGTCGCCTGATGAAACAACTGGGCCGGGACCGTCAGGTGCTGGCCGTCACCCACCTGCCGCAGGTCGCCGCATGTGCCGATCACCACCTGGTGGTCGCCAAGCAAAGTGATGCAGCAGGCACAGCCAGTACGGTCGCGCCCGTACATGGTGAGCAACGCGTTGCCGAAGTCGCCCGGATGTTGGGTGGCGAGCGTCTGTCCGGCACCACGCTGGCACATGCCAAAGAAATGCTGGGGCTCGAATGACGATCGAGCTTGTACTCATTACCGGCATGTCGGGCTCCGGCAAGTCGATCGCGCTGAACGCACTGGAAGACGCCGGCTACTACTGCGTAGACAACCTGCCGCCAGAATTGCTGCTGGCCTTTGTGGCGCTTGAGCGCGACCACCGCGCCCCGCGTGTGGCAATTGCAATGGACGTGCGCAGCGCGTCGTCCCTGCCCCTGGTGCCTGACCAGCTAGCCCAATTGCGCAAACAAGGCGTCAACCTACGGCCGTTGTTCCTGGACGCCGCCACCGCAACCCTGGTTCACCGGTTTTCAGAAACACGCCGACGCCACCCGCTGTCGCGCAAGGAAGTCAGGGGTGATGCGGCGCAACACCAGCATGCCTTGATTGAAGCCATTGAGCTGGAGCGCGAACTGCTGGCCGACCTGCGCGAGCAGGCCCACGTCATTGACACCAGCCTGATCCGCTCCTCGCAGTTGCAGGGCTACGTCAAATCGCTGATTTCTGCGGCCGCCAGCCAGCTCACCCTTGTGGTCGAATCATTTGCGTTCAAACGCGGTATTCCGGCGGACGCGGACTACGTTTTTGACGTGCGCATGCTACCCAATCCCCACTACGAGCCCGAGCTGCGGTCGCTCACCGGGCGTGACGCGGCGGTGGCGGCGTTCCTGGAACAGAGCCCGCAAGTGCAGCAGATGTTCGAGCACATCAACCTGTTCATGGCCCACTGGCTGGACCTGCTGGCACGCGACCACCGCAGCTATGTGACCATTGCCGTGGGCTGTACCGGCGGGCAACACCGATCGGTGTTTCTGGTAGAAAAACTTGCTGCGGCCTTCAGCAAACGCTGGGTCACGCTTACGCGGCACCGCGAGCTGGACATACGTTAGCCCTTTTGCAGCAACCTGCGTATCGGTGCCGGCAGGCCCAGCGCGGGCCACTGCCCGCCATTGAACCAGTCACCCTGACCCGCCTTGAATGCTCTCGCAGGCACTTGTAGCCGAACCGGGTGCAAGTGCAGATCCTTGTGGGTCAATACATGCAGAAACGGCTCGCTTTCCCGCAACCGACTGTGATAGCGGACAGGTACAGAAGCCTGTAGCGCGGCGCGGCTTTCAAATACCGGCAAACAGTACAAGCCCGCCCAGACACCGGGCGTTGGTCGCTTGCTCAGCCACACCTTTTCATCTGCGGTCACCGCCTGCAATAACCAAAGCGACTGCGCGCTACGCTTGAGCTTTCGAGTCTTCACCGGATACCGTTCGGGCTCGCCGTCGACACGCGCAACGCAATTTTGGCGAACCGGGCAACTCAGGCAATTGGGCTTGCGCGCCAGGCAAACGGTGGCACCCAGATCCATCAAACCCTGGGTGTAGCGCGGCATTGCATCACTCAGGTCCCGGCTTGGCAGCAGTGCTGTGGCAGCGGTCCAGAGCTCACGTTCATTGGCACCCACGGCAAGGTCTTTGTCAAAGCCCAGAACCCGCGTGAGTACGCGCTTGACGTTGCCGTCCATGATGGCCACCCGCTCACCGTAGCAAAGCGAGGCGATCGCGGCAGCGGTAGATCGGCCGATGCCGGGCAATGTCTGTAGCTGCTTGGCATCACGCGGAAATTCGCCGCCATGATCGCTCACCACCTGCTGCGCGCAGCGGTAAAGATTGCGCGCCCGGCTGTAGTAGCCCAAGCCACTCCAGAGGGCGAGCACGTCATCGAGCTCGGCAGCGGCGAGTACGCGGACGTCGGGGAAACGGCCCAGGAACCGTGCGAAGTAATCGATTACCGTGGCCACCTGGGTCTGTTGGAGCATGATCTCCGAGAGCCAAACGCGGTAGGGGTCTCGCGTGTTTTGCCAAGGCAGGCTGTTGCGGCCGTGCGCCGCTTGCCAGCGCACCACAAGCCCTGCAAACGCTGTCATGCAGTCTGTAGTTGGGGGGCTTCGTTGGCGCTGCTGTCGACCAAAGGCGTATCAATCAGGTGCGACGTGAGCTCAGTGAGTTTGGCGTCAAGCTGGTTCAAATTGGCTTCTTGCGAGTCAATTTCCGCGATCCGGTCGTCCAGGCCAGTAGCCGCTTGCTGGATTCGCTCAATGGCCTCAATGCGGCGGCCGAAGTTGCGGCGGCGTTCGCGCAGTTGTGCGTCCAGCTGGGCAGCGGCAGACTTGTTCCAGAGCTCAACCTCGCCCAGCGACGATTCGTAGACCACCCGAAGCCGGGTCGCAAGCGCGCGCACCAGCCGGTCGGCAAATTCGGGCTGCGCCAGGCGCAAGGTGTTGCCCACGCTCAGGTACTGCACATGGCTGCGCTCCACCAGGTCCAGGTCGCGCTCGTAGCGCGCGAGGTCAGGCTCCTTGGGGGCCTGCAACGAAAAGCCATATTCGGCATTGAGCTGGTTAAAAGTGCCTCCCAGCATGCTCTGAATTTCTGCACTGATGGACTGCGCCTTGCGCAGGCTCTGGCGCAGACGCTCAAAGGTCTGCGAATAGGCCTTTTTGACGCCGAGCTTGATCCCCGGCTGGCGCATGGTTGCCGTGAGCTGCTGCATCTCCGCCTTGAGTGCGCTGGTGCCCAACAGAGAAAAGACTTCGCGCAGCAACTTCAGGTGCACCGAACGCACAGCATGGATCTTGGCGCCGCTGACGTCAAAGTCCACCTGCTCCTGCTCTATGCGAGAGCGCATGTGCTTGATGACTGAGGTGTTCTTGCCGCGCAGGCCCTTGAGTTCGAGCATCTGCTCGGCCAAGTCCCGGCGGCGAATGTTCAGCGCACGACCCGCCTCCACACGCAATTCGCCGATACCACCGGCAACCGCAGAACGCAGGATTTTCTGGCGTTGTCCCATCACGCCCTGACTGAGTGCGCGTTCGAGCAACGGCAACTGACTGGCCTGCAAAAGCGCGTCGTCGTCGTTTACCTTGGCGACCAGGCCCTTTTGCGCCGAAACCGGAATCACCTGCTCGCGCGGCAGGCCCAGGATTTCGGCAGAAGTCGCGCGCTGCCGGTCAATCTGCGCCTGCACTTGGGCCGGCGTGCTCAATGCGTCCCAAAGAGTGTCGATTTTATTGAGCACCACCAGGCGCGACTCGGTATTGGTGGACTCAGTGATCAGGTGCTCACGCCAGATCGCCAGGTCTGACTTGGTCACGCCGGTGTCGGCCGCAAGAATGAAAACCACCGCATGGGCTTGCGGTATGAGGTTAACAGTCAGTTCAGGCTCCGCGCCAATCGCGTTAAGCCCCGGCGTGTCCAGAATCACCAATCCCTGCTTGAGCAGCGGGTGCGCTATGTTGATGAGCGCATGACGCCATTTGGGCACTTCGACCAGCCCGTTGGCGTCCACCATGGGATTGTCTTCGGGCACTTCGTCATGCCAAAAGCCCAAGGCGCGCGCTTCGTCCTTGGACACCAGGCGGATCTCCGCCACCATCTCAAGCGCCTTTGCCAGCTGGGCCGGGTCGTTCACATCCAGGTCAACCTGGGTCCACTTCTCAGGGACCATGCGCCATTCCATCAGGGCCTGCGGCTGCAAACGCGTCTCAATGGGCAACAGGCGCAGACAAAGCGGCACGTCGGCGTCGTAGCCCAATTCAGTGGGGCACATGGTGGTGCGCCCGGCACTGGCCGGCATGATGCGGCGCTTGTAGCCAGCAAAGAAAATGGCGTTGATCAGCTCGGACTTGCCACGCGAGAATTCAGCCACAAAGGCCACCATGACCTTGTCAGACCGCATCTGAAGTTCAAGGCGGCGCAGGCGTTCCTCCACGGCCGAGTCAAGCAGCTCATGGTCCTTCATCCACTCTGAGAGCAGCTTAAGGCGCAGCGCAAACTCACGGCGCCAAGCGCCATGCTGGTCGAATTGCTCGTTGAAGGAAGTGCCCACTTAGTCTCCGGATAGCTGACAAATATACACCGGGGCTATGCAATTGCGCTCAGGGCTTCTGGCAGTGCGCACAGAAATATGTTGCGCGCTGGCCCTGCCGGATCAGTCTGATCGCACGACCGCACTGGCGGCATGGCTGGCCTGCGCGGTCATACACCATGGCTTCCAGCTGAAAGTAGCCGGATTCGCCATAGGCATTCGAAAAATCCCGCAGCGTGCTGCCGCCTTTTTCCACCGCTCGCGCAAGCACGTCGCGCACGGCGGCGTGCAACCGCGCCGCCCTTGGCTTGCTAATGCGAGATGCGCGCAGGGTCGGGCGGATTCCCGCAAGAAACAAGGCCTCAGACGCATAGATGTTGCCCACCCCCACCACCACCTCACCCGCCAGCAAAACTTGCTTAATCGGTGCATTTTTGCGTTTGAGTGCCGCGTGAAAGGCCGCGACGTCGAACGCCTCAGTCAATGGCTCCACCCCAAGGCGGCCCAGCAGCTTAACGGCCACCGCATCGGACTCACGCTGTGCATAAACCACCGCTCCGAACCGCCGTGGATCGTTCAGTCGAAGAACGCCCCGCGTGGTCGCCAGATCAAAGTGGTCATGCGCGCCGGGTGCGCCCGGCGGGTGTTCGGTGAACGTCAAACTGCCCGACATGCCCAGATGCACCAAAAGCATGCCCTCGTCCATGTCAAGCAGAAGGTACTTGCCGCGTCGACGAACACCCAGAAGCTGCCGCCCGACCAGCCCCGACAATTCGCAGCCCAGCGGCCAGCGCAAAGGCTTGCCCAGCCGGGCCGAAATGATCTGCGCCCCGGCGATCCGGGTGGCAAAGCTCAGGCGGGTCACTTCAACTTCGGGCAGTTCAGGCATGGGCAGCGCAGGTTAGGGGGCTTGGATTATTATGAGTTGATGCTTCGATTTATCTCTTCAGCCTTGGCAATTTTGCTTGCCTTTGGTACTGCGCCCGCTCTTTCGCAAGCCGTAGATCAGTCACCTCGCCCGCAAACTCCGTCCCTGTCAGCACTGGACGGCGAGCTTTTTTACCAGCTATTGCTGGGGGAGCTCAATGCGCGCGGGAACGAACCGGGGGCAGCCTATTCGCTGATTCTCGACGCGGCACGCAAGACCAACGACCCAAGGCTCTATCAGCGCGCAGTTGAGATCGCGTTCCAGTCGCGCTCCGGGGATGCCGCATTGCAGGCCGCCCGCGCCTGGAAACAGGTCCAGCCCGAGTCGCGCGATGCCAACCGGTTCGTGCTGCAGATACTTATCGCCCTCAACCGGCTGGCCGAGAGCGCAGAGCCGCTGCGCGCTGAAATCGCACTTGCCCCCCCTGGCGAGCGCAGCGCTGCGCTCAGTGCCGTGCCGCGCCACTTTGCGCGCGCATCAGACCGCAAGCTTGCGGCTTCGGTGGCCGAGCAGGCGCTGGCAACTTACTTGCAGCAGGCCGCCACCGCATCTGCCGCCTGGACCGCCGTTGGTCGCCTGCGGCTGGCCGCGGGCGACACCGCAGGTTCAATTGACGCGGCGCAAAGGGGCCAGGCAGCTGATGCGCGCGCTGAAGGCCCAGCATTGCTGGCGCTGGAGCTGATGGACCCGAAGACCCCTCAGGCGGAAGCCGTCGTGCGCAAATACATCGACGCTCAGCCGGTGCCGGAGCTGCGCATGGCCTACGCCCGCGCCTTGCTCGACACCCAGCGTTATGCCGAGGCGGCGCAGCAGCTCAAGGTGGTAACCGCGCAACGGCCGGACTTTGCCGAAGCCTGGCTGGTTCAGGGCACGCTTCAAGTGCAGGACCACCAGCACAGCGCCGCCGAGGCATCGCTCAAACGCTATGTAGAGCTGGTACAAACGCGCCCAGCGACCGAAGAGCGCGCCCGCGGCCTTGCGCAGGCCTATCTCTCGCTGGCTCAGATCGCTGAACGTGGCAAAGACTTTGCAGGGGCGGAAGCCTGGCTCAACCGCATTGAGAATTCGCAAGACATGGTGAGCGCGCAAAACCGACGCGCATCGATCCTTGCCCGACAGGGCAAAGTGGCGGAAGCCCGCGCCCTGCTGCGTGCCCTGCCTGAGCGCAACACTGCGGATGCGCGCATGAAGCTCATGGCAGAAGTGCAGCTGCTACGCGAGAGCAAGCAAAACCAGGCCGCTTATGACCTGCTGGTGAAAGCCATTGAACGCGACCCAAAAGACGCCGAGTTGGGCTATGACCTGGCGATGCTGGCCGAAAAACTGGGCCGCCTTGACGAAATGGAGCGCCTGCTGCGCCAGCTCATCGCTGTCAAGCCCGACCACCACCACGCCTACAACGCCCTGGGCTACTCGTTCGCTGAGCGAAACATTCGCCTGCTTGAAGCCAAACTGCTGATCCAGAAGGCCCTGGAGTTCGCGCCCGCAGACCCGTTCATTACCGACAGCCTGGGTTGGGTCGAATTTCGCATGGGTAACAAAGCCGAAGCGCTGCGCTTGCTTGACAGTGCCTACAAGTCGCGCCCGGACGCGGAAATCGCCGCCCACCTGGGCGAGGTGCTGTGGAGCATGGGCCAGCGCGAGCGTGCACAGGCCATCTGGAAAGAGGGTTTGTTGCTCAATGCTGAAAATGAAACCCTGCTGGAGACACTCAAGCGCCTGGGTGTAAAGCGGTGACGTTTTTCAAGCAGCGGCGGCGCATTGTCGCCGGGCTTTCAATTGCTACCATTTTGATAGCGGGTTGCGCAGTACCAAAGCGGGCTACAGGCTCAAACGATACAAATTCCGGGCCCTGGACCGGGCGCCTGGCGCTGCGCATCGACGCCAACCCGCCTGAGGCCTTTTCCGCGGCCTTTGAGCTTACGGGCCAGGCCCAAGCAGGATCACTCATACTCTTCACCCCGCTTGGCAGTACCGCGGCCACGCTGAACTGGGCTCCTGGCAGCGCCAGCCTGCATACGGCCAGCGAGCAGCGTCGCTTTGAATCACTCGACGCCCTGGTCATCCACGCGACCGGTGCCGCGATTCCGGTGGCCGCCCTGTTCGACTGGCTGGTCGGCACCCCCACCCGGGTCAACGGCTGGGAGGCCGACCTGACTCAACTGGCTCTTGGCAAGCTCAATGCACTCAGGCTGGACCCGTCACCGCCTGTGCAACTGCGGATCGTGCTTGACCGCTGATGCGCCGCTGATAATCCGCCGATGCGCGCGCTATACGACGTCCCGGCTCCGGCCAAGCTGAACCTGTTCCTGCACATCACCGGTCGGCGCGCCGACGGCTACCACCTGCTGCAGTCGGTGTTCATGCTGATAGATTGGTGCGATAGCCTGCACTTCGAGTTGCGCGCCGACGGCCGCCTGACCCGGGAAGACCTGACCACCCCCCTACCCAAAGATGACATGGTGCTGCGCGCCGCGCGCGCGCTACAGGCGGCCACCGGCACCCGCCTGGGCGCGCATATCGGCGTGGTCAAACGCCTGCCCGCCCAGGCCGGCATGGGCGGCGGCTCTTCGGACGCCGCGTCCAGCCTGCTGGCGCTCAACCGGCTCTGGCAAACCGGTCTACCGCTGGCGGCGCTGGAACGCATCGGCCTGCAGTTAGGCGCAGACGTACCGTTTTTCCTGCGTGGCCGCAATGCGCTGGTTGAAGGGATTGGCGAGAAAATTCAATCGATTGACTTGCCCCCGGCCCGGTTCGCGGTAGTCAAACCACCCGAAGGACTGGAAACCAAGCTCATCTTCAGCGACCCGAAGCTGAAACGCGACACTGAAACTGCTATAATTTCAGGCTTTGCTGCAAACCCGAATGGCGCGTTTGAACGAAATCCCTACGGATTTGGCCATAACGACCTGCAGCCTGTTGCCCAAAGGCTTTGCCCAGGTGTCACGCAAGCGTTGCAATGGCTTGCATCACAAGGGCTTGAAGGCCGGATGACCGGCTCAGGAAGTGCTGTGTTTGCGCATATGCGGCAAGATCAGAACTTGCAGGCCGCTGCGGCGGGGTGGCAAGTCAGGTGTTGTGGCAATTTGGATGTTCATCCGCTCGTCGGGTGGGCGCCCAGCGACGAATAATCGGTTGGCAGCCTTTGGCTGTTAACCCGTGTAGGGGAGTCGCCAAGCTGGTTAAGGCACCGGATTTTGATTCCGGCATGCAAAGGTTCGAATCCTTTCTCCCCTGCCAAATACGTCTGGACGTACAGGCAAAAACGTAAGAACGCGCTGGGATCCTCATGCAGGCTGCTCCATCACCCGATTTCGTGGTTTTCACCGGCAACGCCAATCCTGGCCTGGCCGCTGAAATCGCCAAAAACCTTGGCATCGCCCTGGGCGCGGCACAGGTTGGCCGCTTCTCCGACGGCGAAGTCACGGTCGAAATCAACCAGAACGTGCGGGCCCGTGATGTATTTGTGGTGCAGTCCACCTGCGCGCCGACCAACGAAAACCTGATGGAGCTGCTGATCATGGTCGACGCGCTCAAGCGCGCTTCGGCCGAACGCATCAGTGCGGTGATTCCCTATTTCGGCTATGCCCGCCAGGACCGTCGCCCACGCTCGGCCCGGGTGCCGATTTCAGCCAAAGTGGTGGCCAACCTGCTGCAAACAGTCGGCGTCGCCCGGGTGCTGACCATGGATCTGCACGCAGACCAGATTCAGGGCTTTTTTGACATTCCGGTGGACAACATCTACGCCTCGCCAGTATTGCTGGGCGATGTGCGGCAAAAGAACTATGAAGACCTGATCGTGGTTTCGCCCGACGTCGGCGGCGTGGTTCGTGCACGGGCGCTGGCCAAGCAGCTCGGCTGTGACATGGCCATCATTGACAAGCGTCGCCCCAAGGCTAACGTCAGCGAAGTGATGCACGTGATCGGCGAGATCGATGGCCGCAACTGCGTGATCATGGACGACATGATCGACACAGCGGGCACGCTGGTGAAAGCGGCCGAAGTGTTGAAGGAACGCGGTGCCAAGAAAGTCTATGCCTATTGCACCCACGCGATTTTTTCGGGCCCGGCGATAGAACGCATTGCCAAGGGGTCGGCCCTTGATGAGGTCGTGGTAACCAACACCATCCCGCTGAGCGAAGCTGCAGCCGGGTGCCAGAAAATCCGCCAACTGTCCGTGGCTCCGCTGATCGCCGAGACGATCCAGCGCATTGCCAAGGGCGAGTCGGTGATGAGCTTGTTCTCGGACCAGGAGAATCTCTTTTAGAGATTTATTCAAAACCTGTTCTGAGGCAATTCGCGGGCTTCGACCGAAGCCCATTGTTGAAACCGGAGTCACACTGGTCGCGGTGGACTCCTTCAGGAGTAAGTTATGAAATTCGTCGCTTTTGAGCGCGCAAAGCAGGGTACGGGTGCGAGCCGCCGTCTGCGCAATACGGGCAAAACGCCCGGTATCGTCTATGGCGGTGAAGGCCAGCCGCAACTGATCGAGCTTGATCACAACGCGCTGTGGCATGCCTTGAAGAAGGAAACCTTCCACTCGACCATTCTTGAAATGGAACTCGCCGGCAACAGCAGCCAGGTTCTGTTGCGGGACGTGCAATACCACCCCTACAAGCAACTGGTTCAACACATCGACTTCCAGCGCGTCGACGCCAAGACCAAGCTGCACATGAAGGTGCCGCTGCACTATGTGAAATCGGAAGAATCGCAGGCTGTGAAGTTTGAGCACTGCGTGGTCAACCACGTGATGACCGAACTCGACATCTCCTGCCTGCCTGCCAACCTGCCCGAATTCATCGAGGTAGATTTGTCGGGTCTGAAGAAGGGCATCTCGCTGCACCTCAACGACATCACCCTGCCCACCGGCGTGACCGCCGTCACCCACGGCAAGGCCAACCCGGTATTGGTTTCGGTAGTGGCCACAGTGGCTGAGGAAGCGCCGGCCGCAGACGCCAAGGCAGCACCCGCCAAAGCCGATGCCAAGGCAGATGCCAAGGCCGCACCTGCCAAGGCAGACCCTAAGGCAGCACCCGCCAAGGCACCCGCCAAGAAGTAACTTGGCCCGCCTGTCTGCGACTGCAGACACAGCTCGAAAAGCCCGCGAATGCGGGCTTTTTTTCGCCTTACCATTGCCGCCATGATCAAACTGTTTGTCGGCCTGGGCAACCCAGGGGCCGAATACGAAGCCACCCGGCACAACGCGGGGTTCTGGTGGGTGGAAGCATTGGCGCGCGACCTCAAGCTGCAACTGGCAGCCGACCGGGGCTACCACGGACGGCTGGCGCGTGGCACTGTGCATGGACAAACGGTTTGGCTGCTGGAGCCGCAGACTTTCATGAACCTGTCGGGCAAGTCGGTCGCAGCGCTGGCGCGCTTCTTCAAAATTCAGCCAGACGAAATTCTTGTAGCGCACGACGAACTCGACGTTGTTCCCGGCCAGGCCAAGCTCAAGTTCGGCGGCAGCCACGCCGGGCACAACGGCCTGCGCGATATCCATGCCCAACTTGGCACTGGCGACTACTGGCGGCTACGCCTGGGCATTGGCCACCCCGGCGTAAAGGCTGAAGTCATCAACTGGGTACTCAAGACACCTGCGCCAGACCAGCGCACGGCCATCGAGGAATGCATTGCGCGCACGCTCAAGGCCCTGCCCGCAATGCTGGCCGGTGAAATGGACAAGGCCACGCTGATCGTGCACACCCACAAGCTGCCGCGGCCCAAGCCGCCGCGACTACCCGAGTATTGAAGAACTCACAGTAAGGGCAACACCATGATTCGAATTGCTATTGTTTTTATAGTGGCTCACACAGTATTGACGGGGGCTACAGCCCAAAATGCCTATAAATGCGGCAACACATACAGCCAGTCGCCTTGCGCCGGGGGCACAGTGGTGCAAGCCGACGACGGGCGATCTGCCGAGCAGCGCAGCCAGACCCAGATGGCTGCTGAACGCGACGCCAAGACCGCGGCCGCACTGGAAAAGGACCGGTTGCGCCAGGAGGCCGGGGCTGCGCCCGCTTACATCCCGCCGCCAAAAGAACAACCCAACGGGTCGAGCGCCAAACCGGTCATGACCAAACCAGGCAAACCGCAGCACTTCACAGCGGTGGCTCCCGCAAAGCCCGGCGACGCCAAGCCGCGCAAAGGGAAACCAAAAGCAAAGAAAGAAAAAGCCGCAAAGCAAGCGGCCAAAAACAAGTCCGCAAAAACCTAGAGGGCCGTGAGTCGCTGGTACTTTTGAATTAACGTCTCGCGACTTTCCAGATGTTGCGGGTTGACCGGAATACAGGCCACCGGGCAAACCTGAACACATTGGGGCTCATCAAAATGGCCGACGCACTCGGTGCACTTGCTGGGGTCGATCTCATAGATGACTTCGCCCAGATAAATCGCCTGATTGGGGCATTCGGGCTCGCACACATCACAGTTGATGCATTCGTCAGTAATCATCAGGGCCATGCCCGGATTATCGCGGCGCAGCAACGAAAACCCCGCCTGGCACAGGCAAACACCCTACATGTGACCAAATGTTACCGATAATGCGATGTGGCGCTTTTTCGTCCCTCCCCACAACTAGCTGACATGAACCGCAATATTTTCAGGCACCACCCTTGGCGTGTGGCGTTGGCCATCGCAGTAACCGGCTATGGCTCAGTCGTTTGGGCGCAACAGCGCCCAGACTCCGGCACGCTGCAGGAACCACAGCGCCTGCTACCAGCGTTGCCAGCACCCGGTGGGCCGCAGCCCAACTTACCACCAGCACCTCTTGCGCCACCGCTGGCTTCGGCCGTCAAGATCATCCCGACAGCATTCCGCTTTGAGGGCAACACCCTGTTTGACAGCGGCACGCTGGCCGCGCTGCTGGCACCACGGGTCAACCAGCCAACCGACCTGGCCGGTCTTCAGGAGGCGGCGCGCGAAATCAAGGCCTGGTACCAGGGGCGTGGTCACTTGCTCACTGACGTCTTCATCCCCCAGCAGGCCCTGCGAACGGAAGGTGGCGTGGTCACGTTGGCTGTGGTCGAGGCGCGTGTAGGTCAGGTCATCGTACGCACCCAGGGCGAACGGGTTTCCCAGGCCACCGCACAGGCGTTGGCGCGTCAACACATCAAGTCCGGCGCGGCAATCACCGCAGACAGTCTTGACAAACCGGTGTTGCTGCTGCGCGACCTGCCGGGCTATGCTGCCACCGCCACAGTGGAGCCCGGCGCTCAACCGGGCGAGTCCAACATCATTCTGGACGTACGCGAAGGTGGCCGACCGATCGAGGCAACGGTGGGAGCCGACAACCACGGCACGCGGGCCGCTGGTGAAATCCGGGCCTTCGCGACGCTGGACCTGAACAACCCCAGCGGACACGGCGACGCATTGAGCGCACGGGTGCAGGTGGCAGAAGTCACTGCCACGCGTCTGTTCCGGCTGAGCTATTCCTTGCCGGCAGTCAATGCGACGCGCGTCAGTCTGGCCGCAACCCGTACCGAATACGCGTTGGGCAAGCAGTTCGCCGCCTTGGGCGCAACCGGCCAGGCCGACGTGTTCAGTGTCGCGGCCTTGCATCCGCTGATCCGCTCCCGCGGTCGCAACCTGTACCTCTCGTTGGGGCTGGATCACAAGCGCCTGCAAGACGCCACGGTGGCCTCGCCTGCCACCACGCGCCGTGTCAGCGCTGCACAACTTGGCATATTGGGCAACGCGACCGATGTCATCGCAGGCAACACATTCACAAACTATGCGCTGCGCCTGACAGCCGGGCAGGTGACTCTGGACGATGCGACGCGTGCTATCGACCAGGGCCCTGGCGGCCCCAACACCGCAGGCAGCTTCGGAAAACTGAACATTGAACTGCAGCACGCAAAGTTCTGGCCCAACCGTGTCAGCCTGCATGCCTCGATGCAGGCCCAGTTGGCGTCTCGCAATCTGACCTCTGCCGAAAAAATGTCTTTGGGTGGCCCCTCCGGAGTGCGCGGCTACCCGGTGGGCGAAGCCGTGGGTGACAGCGGCTATACCGCTGCCCTGGAGTTGCGCTACCAATTGCCGTCGGCCATCAACCTGGCGGGCGAGCCCACAAGTATTGGCATCTTCTATGAAACGGGTTCGGTGCGCACAAATCAGCGTCCGGCGGCGGGGCCTGCTCAGCGCGTGTCGCTTGACAGCGCTGGCCTGGGCCTGCTCGCAGGACGGGTGGGCAATTTCGTTATAAATACCGCTGTAGCGCAACGCATCGGCAGCCCGCTACCGTCCGGCGGGGAACCCGACCGTTCACCCCGTTTCTGGATTACAAGCCAAAAGTGGTTCTAACACTGCCTGACGGCCCAGTGGCGCAATTGCCATGACTGCCATCGCCGCCTCCCGCCAACGCGACGCAAGCGCCGTGAGGACGGTGATCGTCCAGCTTACGCGCAAACTGCGCGTAACCTACCGCTTCAACCCGCGCCGCCGCGTTTCGCGCTTGCTGGCGCTGCTGGTAGCACCGTTCTCTTCCCTGGTGATGGCGCTGCCCGCGGGCCTGACGGTCGGGGCCGGTCAGGTCACCGCTACCCAGCCCACCAGCCAGTCGCTTGTGCTGAACCAGACGACCCACAAGGCCGTGCTGGACTGGCGCAGCTTCGGCATTGCCGCTGGTGAAGCCGTGCGCTTTGTGCAGCCCGGCGCGACGTCGGTCGCATTGAACCGTGTCACGGGCGGCGACGCGAGCGCGATTTTTGGCTCGCTGACGGCCAACGGGCAGATCTTTCTGGTCAATCCGGCCGGCATACTGTTCGCGCCAGGTGCGCAGGTCAATGCGGGGGCGGTCGTTGCTTCAACCCTGGCCCTGAGCAACAGCGATTTTCTTGCCGGGCGCTATCAGTTCAGCGGCACCGGCGGCACCGTCAGCAACGCGGGCACCATCACTGCCGCGCCAGGCGGCTATGTGCTCCTGGCGGGCCCGGTAGTCAACAACAGTGGAAGCATTTCCGCAGAGCGCGGGTCGGTCGGCTTGACTGCCGGTTCACGCGTTGCCATCGATACAAGCGGCGCGGGGCTGGTCCGGTTCTCGGTGGACGCCGCAGCAGTCAACGCGGCGGTAGCCAACAGCGGCACCATCACCACGCCGGGCGGGCGAGTCGCCCTGTTGGCAAGTTCGCTTGGCGACGCGATGGCGACGGTGGTCAACCAGTCCGGCGTTGTGCGGGCCGATTCAGTGGCTGAGCAAAACGGCATGATCGTTCTAAGTGGCGGGGCCAGCGGTGTCGCCCGTTTGAGCGGCACTTTGACCGCGGCAGGCGCCGGCGCCGGCCAGTCCGGCGGCACCGTCCATGTATTGGGAGACAAAGTCGAACTTGCCGGTAACGCGCGTATTGACGCTTCCGGGTCAGTCGGCGGCGGCACCATTCTTGTGGGTGGCGACTGGCAAGGCCGCAACCCCGACATTGCCAATTCGGCGCGCACCTTTGTTGGCAAGGGTGCTGTCCTGCTGGCCGATGCTTCCGGCCATGGCGACGGTGGCAAGGTCGTCATTTGGGCAGACGGCGACACCCGCCAATTGGGCTCAATCAGTGCCCGCGGCGGTCGTGGCGGTGGTGATGGGGGCCGAATTGAAGTCTCGGGCAAGCAGCTTCTCGACATGCGCGGCAGCATCGATGTGGCCGCGCCACTGGGCGCAGGCGGCAAAGTGCTACTGGACCCCGAGGACATCGTACTCAACACCACCACACAGGCATCGCCGCCCAACAACGCCAACGGCGTGGCAGATGTTGCGTTCGCTGATGCACCTGCCGCAGGAACCTACACGATCCAGATTGCCGACGTTACAGGCTACAGCGAGCTATACCTGCAAGCCACGCGTGACATCACTGTGTCCAGTGCAGTGGCCATGGGCACCGGCAACAGCATCCGGCTGGAAGCCAACAACAACATCAACATCAACGGTGCGCTCTCCGTTCAAGGTGCCGGAATCATCGACCTCAAGGCCGATGCTGATGCCAGTGGTGCCGGCACACTGGCTCTAGGTGCGGCCATCAGTTCGCAAGCCGGTGGCGTTACCTTGTCGGGTGCCAGCATCACCAGTACTGCGGCTGGCACCATCAGCGCCACCGGCGCGGCCAACGCAAATGCCGGCAACATCAGCATCAACGCATCGGCGAACGTCAGTCTCGCCGGCAACCTGTCAGCAACGGGGGGGACAGCAAGCGCTGGCACTCCGGGCCGCGCCGGTGGGGTCATCAGCGTTACGTCAGCCGGCATCGCACTTGGCACTGCCACGTTAACCGCCAACGGCTCCGGTGGATCTGGCGCAACACAGGCCGGTGGGTCGGGTGGGAGCATCAACCTGACCTCCACCAACGGCATTTCAGGATCCGGGGCGATCAGTGCTAGCGGTGGCAATGGCGGAACAGGCGTTGCCAACGGCGGGAATGGCGGTGCCATCACAGTCTCCAACAGCGGATCAGGAAATCTTTCAGTGGGTGCGCTGACGGCACGTTCAGGCAACGCCATCACAACCGGTACGGCCGGCACCACGGGCACGGTTACGGTTGCCAACACAGTGGCCGCGGGCACCGTGGCCACCGGAGCCATCAATACATCGGGCGGCAGCAACGGCGACGGCGGGCTTGTAACCTTGTCTTCCGCGGGGGGCATGAGTGCAGGCACCATCGCCACCGGCGCTGGTGCAGCCAATGCCGGCAACGCCGGGCGCAACGCGGGCGCTGTGACGCTGAATGCGGGCGCAGCCATCACCGCACTGGGTGCGATCACCGCCAGCGGCAGCGCGGGCGTGCTCACCGGGGACCGGGCCGGGGGCAACGGCGCGCCCGTGTCCATCACCGCCGTGGGCGGCGTCTCCGGTGGTGCCATCACCGCTTCAGGCGGTGCAGCCGCAGGCACCAACGCGGCGGGCGGCAACGCAGGCTCGATCTCGGTGTCCAACAGTGGCACTGGCAACATCACCTTGGGCAATCTGGCCGCCCAGACCGGCAACGCCCTGGGCACTGGCGCGGGCGGCACCGCAGGCTTCATCACCGTGGCCAACACCGCTACGGCGGGCAATGCAACCACCGGCACCGTGACCACCACCGGGGGCACCAAGGGCCATGGCGGCAACGTCAGCTTGAGCGCCCTGGGGGCGCTGTCCACCGGCGCAGCAGGCACCATCATCACCTCGGGCGGCACCTCCATCACCGGCAACGCCGGGCGCAATGCAGGCAGCGTCACCCTCTCGGGGGACTCCGTCTCCACCGGCACCGGCACCATCACCGCCGCTGGCTCCGCGGGCGTGGGTGCCAGCATGGCCGGGGGCCAGGGCGCAGCCGTGCAGATCACCTCTACCGGGGCCATCACCACCGGTGCCATCAGCACAATCGGTGGCGCTGCCGTCACACCCGGACCCGCCGCAGGCGGCAACGCGGGCAACATCACCGTTACCAATAACTCCACCACGGCTGGCGCGATTGCGCTGGGCGCGCTAACCACCTCGGCGGGCAATGCATTTGGCACCGGCGCGGGCGGCACCACGGGTGTGGTGCAAGTCACCAACAAGGCGACGGGCCTGGCGCTGGGTACCGGGGCCATCACCACCGCCGGAGCCACCAACAGTGTCGGGGGCAACGTCACCCTGTCTTCGCAGGGCGGCGTCACCGTCAGCGGCCTGATCAATACCAGCACCGTGGCCCGCGGCACCGGCGTGACCGGCAGCGGCATGAACGCGGGCAACATCACCATCACCGGCACCAACAACTCGGTCACCGGTGCCATCACTGCCAATGGCGGTGCGGGCCTGGGCACCAACCAGGCCGGTGGCGCAGCAGGCGTTGTCTCTATCACCGGCACCGGCACGCTGAACACAGCGGCCATCACCACCTCAGCCGGTGCCGCAACCGGCACCGGCGCAGGCGGCGCGGCTGGCAGCATCACCGCCAGCGGCAGCACCGGCGTGCTGGGCGCGCTCAGCACCGCAGGCCCTGCAGCCAGCAATACCGATGGCGGAGCCGTCAACATCACCACCACCGGCACGTTGTCTGCAGGCACCATCGCCACCGGCGCTGGTGCAGCCAATGCCGGCAACGCCGGGCGCAACGCGGGCGCTGTGACGCTGAATGCGGGCGCAGCCATCACCGCACTGGGTGCGATCACCGCCAGCGGCAGCGCGGGCGTGCTC
>CALROG020000050.1:0-22149 GCA_943369755.1 Ramlibacter sp. 2FC | reverse complement strand
AACAAGGAACTGGCATCCGCCGCCTTCAATGCCCGCGTGATTCCCAGCGTGGCCTACACCGACCCCGAAGTGGCGTGGGTTGGCCTGACCGAAGATCAGGCGAAGGCACAGGGCATCAAGGTCAAGAAGGGCCTGTTCCCCTGGACGGCCTCTGGCCGCGCCATTGCCAATGGCCGCGACGAAGGCGTCACAAAGCTGCTGTTCGACGACAGCCCCGAGGCGCATGGCCACGGCAAGATCCTGGGTGGCGGCATGGTCGGTACCCACGCGGGCGACATGATTGGAGAGGTGGCGCTGGCGATCGAGATGGGTGCGGATGCGGTGGATATCGGCAAGACCATTCACCCGCACCCGACGTTGGGCGAATCCATCGGCATGGCGGCGGAGGTGGCGCATGGGAGCTGTACGGATTTGCCGCCGGTGAAGAGGTAGGAGGCTTTGCCTGTTTGCCTCTGGTCGACCCCGAACCGGTGGTGGCGATTCGGGTTCTTACTGGTTCGCTACTTCCGTTGTCACAGTCGTTTCAGTGCCCACTCCGCCACCACGATATTGATGACCCAACCCGCCACCATGCACGTGGCGCGCAACAGCTCGCCCCGCAGCTCGGGCCACACGAACCACGGCATGTGCGTGAAGACCTGGGTGCCTGCGCCGATGCCCAACGCGTAGGCGCGTGTCATCCAGCGTTGATGGGAGGGAATGTCGCGCCGACCGATGGCCGACAGTGCCAGGACCATCGCACCGACCATGCCGATGGCGACCGCGATGCGCACGACATAGACTGCCGGGCCGTCGAAGTTGGCGTCTGCATTCGGATAGAACAGTGTCATCCACAAGCCAGACAGGGCGGCCACTATACCCATGGGCGCGGCCAGGCTGCCGGTGTAGCGGTGCCAGGATGGCCGGTTGCGACGCAGGCCAGGGAAGAACTGTAGGGCGCCCAACACACTGAAGAGCACCGCGCTGACGATGTGGAGCACCACGGGCGCAGGCGCGGCGAAGAAGCGCGCGTTCTCCACTGTGAGTGCCGCCCCGCTGCCAACCTCGGCCAGTCGCAGGGCACCGGCTATGGCTGGCACGATGCCAAAGGCCAGCAAACCGGCGGGGACCAGCCAGCGGGCCTTGGCCAGGTTCTCGCGGCGGACCGGCCAGTTCATCGCAGGTTTTTCTCGAAAAACGCGACCGACTCTTGTGCCAGGCGGTCCAGGAAGACTACCCGGTTAAAGCCCTGCGGATCGGCGGCCACGCTGCCGTCGGGCGAGGGCAGGTCCACGGTGGGTTTGTTCATGAAGGCATAGTGACCGGCGTTGGGCACGAGCTGTAGCGTCGTGTTGCTGCCGCGAGTGTTCTGCAAGATCCATTGCGCATGGAAGCGGGGCACGAGGAAAGTGTCTTTCTCGCCCGCATAAATCGCCACCGGTACCGTGATGGAGGCGAGTGACGACGCGCTAAATGCCACGCCCATGGGCGCCAAGGCCATCACGGCGCGCACGCGTGGGTCGGCCTGCACGGGCTCTTCCTGCCCTTCGGTGGCACCGTCTGCCGGCACCTTGCCGCTGCCCAGGGCATGCGACAAGTCGCAAAGCACGGGATCCTGCGCCGCTTCAGCCTCGCAATGCTTGCGCAGTTGTGATAGCACCGGCTTGCCACCGGCCAGTGCCAGCACCGTGTAGCCCCCCGCTGAGTGGCCCACGGCACCGATCAGCGGCTGCCCCTCTGCGCCCGTGGCGATACGTGTGCGCCATTGCGGATCGGCCATCAGGGTGTCGATCACGCGAGAGACCTGGCGTGGCCGTTCGGCGAAGTAGCGTGCCGGCGTGGCACGCAGCGACTGGTCTTGCCAGGTATCGCCCACGTGCTCGACGGCGGCGACCAAGTAGCCATTGCGCGCCAAGGCTTGAGCCAATGTGGCAAAGCCGATCTGGGTGGAGACGGTGCCATGACTGATCACGATGAGGCCCTTGAACTTCGGTGCCGGTGCGCCGTTGATGGCCACGCTATGCGGGAACGGCCCCATGGGGATGACCTGGGCCGCGTCGGCGGTCGGGTAATACAGCGCGGCGTGGGCCGGCTTGCCCCCCGTGCCGTTGGCTGCCACGGTCAACTGGCGAAAACCGGCTTCATTGGCCTGGGCGACAGGCTGCAACAGGGCGATGCCGGCAAGGGCCAGGACATAGGGGAGGGCGCGGAAACTTGAGGTGTAGAGGGCAGACATGGTGGGGTTCTTTCAGGTTAAGGGGCTGCTAGCTAAGGCAGTCGGACTATCGGTGCACAGGGGCGCGGCGGCCAGAGCGTCGCGACGAAACGCCGATCTGGCGGTACCAGATGTGGCGGCCGCACGCGAACGTGCCTCTTCCGTTGAGTCCGATTCGGTCCGGCAGCGCGTTCATGCCGGCCGAACAAGGCGCTGCACGATGCGACGCGTAAGGGGCGCGATCACCAGCACGACGGGAAACGCAACGAGCCAGGCCGTGAGCCAGGCACCGATCCATAGCGGCAGCAGTTCGGCGCCGGGGCTGGCCGCGCGCAGTGTGGAGATTGCCGAGACCAGCAGCGACATGAGGCCCGAGAGAATGAGACCGAACAGGGCCGGGGCGTAGCGGGCGGGCAGCATCACACCACCTCCTCGGCGGGCACCATCATGCGTGCAAGCACCTGGGCGAAGTTGCGGCCAAAGGCTTCGGCGGTTCGTAGATCGCCGGGCGCATAGGACTGGCCCGAGGCCGAGTGGCCGGCCTGGGCCATCATCCCGGTCCATGAGCCCAGGCGGTTGATGGCTTGTTCATAGGGCACGCCTCTGCTCTGCTCGGGCAGGAAGGGGTTGCCCACCCAGACCATGCCGTGCTGCATGGCGAACGTGAACATCGAGATCAACGTGCTCTGCTTGTCGCCCGAGGGCAGGGCCGAGACGGTGAAGCCCGCGGCGAGTTTGCCCTTGAGTTGCTGCTTGCGCCAGAGCCCGCCGGTGGAATCCATGAAGGACTTGAAGGGACCGCTCACGCCACCCAGGTAGGTGGGCGAACCCAGGACGTAGCCGTCGTAGTCGAGCAGGCTGGAAGGGTTGATAGTGAGGTCAGTGGCTTTGAGCAGGCCGACGTGGGTATCGCCCACGCTTTGCGCACCGGCGACGACGAGACGGGCGAAGTGCTCGGTGTTGCCCTGGCCGCTGTGGTAAATGACGGCAATGTTTTTCATGATGTGTTTCCTTGTTGAGTGGGGTGGATGGGTGGGGTTTCAGGTCCAGTTGAAAGAAGCGATTGCCAGAGCTGCGGCATACAGGCCCAGCCCGAAGACCGTGTGGTTTGCCAGGCTCTTGAGCACGTTCAAGGCCGGGGTGGCAGTGCGTGACGAGGCGATGCCGGCGCCCATGGCGGGCTGCATGACGAGCAGCGGCAGAACCACGGTGGTTACGCCGAAGCCCAGTGCGGGCCACAGGCTGGGGGCGCGTTGCCAAGCCGGACCGGCCAGCGCGGCCAGCAGCAGGGCAAAGGTGATGCCGGTAGCGTAGTGCGCGGCCCAGCCCAGCGCCAGCTCGCCGCGCGCGGGCGCCGCCTTGGCGATGGCGTGGTGTGCCCACTGGCCGCGCGGCATGTGGGCGACCCAACGGCCGAGCAGGGCGAAGTTGAGTGCGGGCAGGCCCAAGATCTTGAGCAGCGTGAGCCACAAGTCCATCACGGCGGTGGCGCCGATGCCGATGGCGACGGCGCGCGGAAACTCTGCATCGAAGGGGGTCATGAGGTTGTCCTTTCGGGTTGACTGGGTGGTTCGATGCAGTTACTCTACGAATTCAAGTCGACTTGAAGTCAAGGTATTTTTGAAACATGGATATTGCGGAAGTCGCCAAACGCTCCGGCCTGCCGGCCTCGACGCTGCGTTATTACGAAGAGAAGGGCCTGATCGCCTCGGTCGGGCGCCATGGGTTGCGCCGCACCTTTGATTCGGGCGTACTGGAACTGCTGGCCCTGATCTCGCTGGGCCAGGCGGCTGGGTTTTCGCTGGGCGAAATTGCGCAGATGTTCACGCCCGACAAGCGGCCCAATATCAAGCGCAGGATGCTGGAGGACAAGGCCGATTACATTGATGGACTGGTACGGCGACTGCGCGCCATGAGCCGGGGACTGCGACACGCAGCTGTTTGCCCTGCGCCCAGCCATATGGAATGCCCTTCATTCCGTCGCTTACTCAGGTCGGCTACCGATGGTTCGCTCGATAGTCGGCTGGGCGGCCGTAAAGCGTAAGCTACAAGGTGCTGACCGCGACGTGGTCAAGGTCTGGCAGCAGATGAACGCCAAGCGCTTTGACAACTTCATGCTCAATACCAAAACGGTAGGGGCCAAGGCCGCCTAAAGGCTGCGAGCACTCAAACTGCCTGAGTCAAACGTGTTTCGAAGCCCCATACACGTTCCACACTGGGCCTCATGTGCTTGAATTTCCTATCCGTACCGCGACCGTGCCATGCAGGAAGAAACGCGCAATGTTGCACGTGCGCTAGCCAGTTCTGTAGCCGAGCTGCGAGTAGCGCTACTCCACCCTCCCAAGCCGACACTGTCACGCCCACGGCCGAAGTGAGGTGGCATTTTTCTGGCGTGCCCAGCACAATTCACAGGTGCCGGTCTTTCTTGACCATTCGCTGCGCCACTTGCTTGGCGCGTTCTGTTTCCAGAGCATCCACCGCCTTGGCAAAGTCTGCGTAAAGCTGCTCTTGTGACACAGTAAGACTAGCCACGCCAGCCGTGACCGCGCTGGCACGCACCGAGCGCATCTACAAACTACAGCGCTCTTCAAACCATGCGCCCACGACGGTGGGCTACCAGCTCGACCTGCAACGCATCAATCGAGTGGGCCTTGTGGGGCGCTCCGGCAGCGGGTGAAAACCCTGATGGTTGCGCCACCAAACGCGCTACGATCCGCGTTACGGGGCAGTTGGAGGCGTCAGTGCAGGTGATCCTGAATCTGCGTGATTTGACGCTGAAACTCACTTTAAAAATGACAATAACTTCTAGAGTCAATGCTGGCTGGCAAAAGGCTCCTGCAATGCGAGGAGCTGCAGGAAGGATTTTGAGTCGCGCGTTTTTGTTCCTGGCGCTGTTCCAGGTTTTGCCCTGTCTCGCCGCGACGCAAAACAACTCAGAGGCCAACAAAGTGCGGACCGTACATATCCGCGGCTCGACAACATTTGGAGCCATCGTTCAATTGCTGGCCGAACAGTACATGCGCAGCCAGCCCGGTAGCACGGTGGTGGTCAGCGGTGGTGGCACATCTCGGGGCTATCTCACGCTGCTCGACAAAACTGCGGACGTAGCTGTGGTCAGCGGCGCTCCGTCTGAAGACACGCTAGACCAAATCAGCCGAAGCGGCGTGAAGCTTGTCAATGTTCCCTTCAGGCGCGTGGCGATGGCGCCTGCCGTTCACTTTACCAATCCGGTCAATGATCTCAGCGCAATCCAGTTGAGCGAAATTTTTACAGGGCGAATCAACAATTGGAAAGCGCTGGGCGGAAAAGATGCGCCTATCAACGTCTACATAGGCCCTCCCGGCGATGGCATTACCAACAGCTGGAGCGAGAAGGTTTTGGGAGATGTCGACACCTTCACGCCGCGTGCAGTCAACGCCGAGCTGGAACCACGCATTGCCCGCGTGGGGGCTGATCCTTTTGGCATCACCTACCTTGCAACGGAGTCGAACAAGGACCGGGCACTCAAGGTCTTGTCTGTGGACAAAGTCATGGCCGGAGCAGACAGCGTACAGAGCGGCCGCTACACCCTGATGGCACCGTTGATGTTTGTCACGCGGGAAAAGCCAGCGCCAGAGGTGCAAAAATTTTTGCACTTTGTCAGCAACCTCGCTGCGCCAGTGTCCAACTCGGTCTTTGCCATGCCGACGACACCCACTGCAACCCCGACGCGATGAAGAGACGCTACATCGCTGGCGGCCTTGCGACGGCTCTTGCCGGGGTAGCGGCGTATCCATTTTGGCAATGGCTACAGATCAGTCGCGTCCCGGTTCGACAACATGCCTTGCTCATTGGCGGCACCTCTGCCATGTACGACTTGAACGTTGCATTGGGTCGGGAATTCGAGAAGCTCTACGGCGTGAAGGTTATTGTCGAGCGCGGCGGTTCATTGCAAGGTCTGTTGGCTGCCAAGCGGCATGCCATCGACATTGCGGCCATGGCGCGCGACCTGCATGGAGCCGAGGCAGAGCCGCAAGCACACAACCATCTCATTGCCAGGGATGCGATTGCCATCGTGGTACACGCTCAATGTCCGGTCAAGCAACTCAGGCAGGTGCTGGTGCGCGATGTGCTGACTGGCAAGATTGACAATTGGAAGGCCTTGAGCGGCGTTGACAAACCCATTGACGTCGTGATGCGCCCGCGAGATTCATCAACCAGCCGCTATGTCAGTGAGGTCGTCCTGGCGGGGGCTGACTTGGCGTTGAAAGCGCACTTCAGAAAAACCAGGCAAGAGGTGCTTGAGTTTATTCGTCAGAACCCGTACGCAATAGGTTGCGTGGCGACAGACGATGGCCCTTTGCCCGCCGACATCGTTGCCCTGGAAATTGATGGCACACCGATAGCCCGCGAGACCGTTCTAAGTGGTCGCTACCCCTACGCGCGCTCCCTGTATCTTTTGACGTTTGGGGTGGCGCGGCCACAAGCGCTTGATTTCATTGCTCTGGCGGAATCCCCCGCTGGCCAGGCGATCGTGGATCGTGCCGGTTTCATCGCTGTCAGGTAACACATGGCCAACGAAGCACGGGGCATATTAAATGACTGGCTCGGCCGGGTGCAGCGCAATGAGAGCGTGCGAAAGACGCTGGCTTTTCTGCTCATCATTGCCTTGCTGGGCATCGCGGCGCACTATGTCTACGAGGTTCTTCCCAGAACTTACGCGCTAAAGATCACAGGCGGCGACATCCTGGGCAACAGGCACTACCTGGCGGGTGCTCTGCGAGACGAAGTATTGCCCGAGAGAGTACGTCTTGATGTGCTGCCATCAGAGGGCTCGCAAGATGCATTGACCCAAGTTTCTGAGGGCAAGCTGGACTTCGCGCTGATACAAGGTGGCTTGGAGTTGCCATTTGCGAACGTGGTTCACGTCGCCAATCTGGCGCCCGAGCTGCTGCACTTTTTGGTGCGTCCAGATATCAAGGACATTGCGGGCCTGCGCGGCATGCGCATCAACCTGGGTAGCAAAAAGGGCGGCACTCGGGTCATCGCCAAAGAATTGCTGGCGTTTTCAGGAATGCAGGAAGGCGTGGATTATGTTGAAACCAACATCGCGACCGAGGACTTGTTGGCATTGCGCAAGGACCGCCTTCCAGATGTGATTGTCATCACCTCGTTTGCGCCATCAAATGTGGCTGACTACATTGTTCAGCAGTTCGGTTACAGCCTGCTTGAACTCCCTTTCCCCAACGCACTGGCACTGCGCCAGGGTTGGGCTGCGGACAGCAAAGTCATGGCCTATATGTACAGCGTGCAACCGCCTGTGCCACCGCGCGACGTCAAGACAGTGGGCGTTAATTTGCAGTTGGTCGCCAATGCCAAACTGGACCCGCGTGCCGTGTTCAAGGTACTCGAAGGCGTGTACAGCCCTGCACTCCAGATGCGGCTGAAGATGAAGTTTGATGAGGACAAGATCCTGGAATCGTCCACTTATCCACTGTCGGCGGGTACGCGGATGTTCATGGATCGCAAAAATCCCTTTTTGTCCCAGGCTACCCTGAAAAAAATAGAGTCCCTTTTTGGTCTGATACTTTCTGTGGCGTCCACATTGATCGTTGTGTTCAAGTGGTTCAAAGGTGCGCCACCCGAGGCTGTCAAACCCGAGACGGAAGATGCATTCTTCATCACCCTGATCGAACGTGTGCTGGCAGTCGACAGCACGATCGATGTGTCTCAAGGGGGGGCACTGCCAGCCGATCAGATAGACGCGCTACAAAAGGAGCTGTCCGACATCAAGGCATCCGCGATGCGGCGCCTGACGGCCAATGGCTTGTTGACCAATGCCAACCTTGTGCCCCAGCTATTTTCTGGCATGGCAGATTCACGTGTCCGGCTTGAATTTATGAGGGAGAAAACATGACGACTGATTTGCAGCTTGATGTTCGCCGGATGGGCGTTGCACTAATGTGGGTGATGGCGCTGAGCTTGTCCGGCTGCGCGGCTGTCGCGCCATCGGTCATGGTGCCGAGTGCGGCCTACGAGGCCGCAATTGCAGACGCTGCGGTGGCCAGCCCCCGCAAGGTCAATGCATTGATGCCCTTGCCGGCGGGTGACAGGGTTCGCGTCGTTTCCTGGGTGACGCAAAGCCGAACCCCGTGTAAAGCGCCCGATACAAGCTGCACGACGACCACGCCACCAGATCGCATCTGGGTCACGCTGGCTGGCGAGGTGCAGGCGCGCTGCCGGGCATGGGGGTTGCGGGGCGATGCCTTGCGCCAACGCCTGGAGCAACTGCTCGGCTTGCCGCTGGACCCACCGGTACAGTTCCGCAAGGCCCAGTTTGTGACGATGGAGGTCGCACGCGAGCGCCTGGACAGACCCTGCCTTGGCATTGATGAAAGCAGGCCGCACAGCCCGGTATGTACGGTCGGGATTCAGGCCGGCAGGGCGGCTGACGTGCGCGATTATGTGCTCAAACAAATGGCGGACTCCTTCGTGGTGGGCGGCCCAGGTGGTCCCGGCTATCCGTTTACCCGTCTGGGTTACACCTATGACTGGAATCAGGTCAATGCGCAGCCGAATCGCTATGGCGCTTCCGAGTTTTTGGTTCAGGCCAACACATCCGCAACCGTACTTACGCAGCAGGAAACCGACGCTTACTGTTCCGGTCCCTAGTCCTGTCCTGGTACCGCCGCTCAGTGTCCCTGTTGACCCGCTATCTGACAAAGGCTCGCCAAGCGGCGTTGGAGACGCGGGTAACGCCCAACGGCTTTCGGCTTCAGGACGTGATCCGCTCGGGCCTGCGCCATCCTGACAGTTCAGTCGGCGTTTATGCACCTGACTACCAAAGCTATGATGTTTTTCGCGAACTGTTCGACCCCATCCTCCAGAGTTTTCAGGCCCCTAGCCTGACTCCCCGGACTGACTTGGCTTGCCTGAATCCAGCGGCGGTGGTTTCCACCAGAATCAGGATGGCACGCAATCTCGCTGGCTATGTTTTTCCCGCCCGGATGTCGAGGCCAGAGCGGCTGAGTGTGCAAAAGAAAGTAGCGCATGCTTGCCGCCGCCTCACACCTGACTTCCAGGGTTCTGTCGTGCGGCTACAGGATGTGCCGCAGAGTCAACTCGACGCCATGATTGCGAATTGCCTTGCCTTCGGACCTGACGACAAATATATGGCTGCAGCGGGTATTCACGCTGATTGGCCAGTGGGGAGAAGCGTCTTTCATGCGCAGCAAAGGCAGCTGTCGGTGTGGATCAATGAAGAAGATCACCTGCGGATTGCAGTTGTCATGCCCGGCATGTGTTTGTCCGCTTGCCATCTGGCGATCGGTCTGGTCATGTCCCGCCTGGCGGACCGGCTGGATTTCTGTACCGATGCAAAACTCGGCTACTTGACCAGTTGCCCCAGCAATGTGGGCAGTGGCATGCGGGCGAGCTATCGGGTGAATTTGCATCTGGATGGCTCGCAGGCAGCGCACCTGCAGCGGCTGGAGTCCGCCGGCGTGGTTCAAATCCGGGGCGTCGCAGGGGAGCACGCAGCATGGACAAGCGGTATTGTCGACGTCAGTTTTCGCAATCGCGTTGGCATTTCAGAGACACAAATGCTGTCGGACATGGCGATGCTCTGCGGGAAGCCTGAGTCTTGACAAGTGCGTGATGTGCTGACGATGAACTGCCCTCCAATGCCCTGAACACCCATAGTCCACTACGGTTCGGGATGTTTGACGGTGCAGAGCCGGTCGGCTCAGTCCGGCTTCAGATTCTGCTGGCGCACCACGCGCTGGTATGTGGACAACTCATCAGCTATCTGTGTTTGGTACTCGGTAGGGGAGTTGCTCACCACAATAGCCCCGGTGGCTTCTATACGCTCTTTGACGTTGGCATCGGCCAGCGCGAACTTCACGGCCGCGTTTAACTTGTCGACCACTGCCTTGGTTGTTCCTTTGGGGGCAGATACACCCAAAAAAGACATGCGGTTGACAGACCCCAGCCCCACTTCGGCAAACGTCGGAACGTCCGGCAGGGCGGCAAGGCGTTTCGGCGCCGACACGACTATCGGGATCAAGCGCTTGTCCTGGATGAAGGGCAGGGCTGTGGGGAGATTGTCGACAATGATCGGCAGTTGCCCGGCCACGACATCGTTCAACGCCGGGCCAGAACCGCGATACGCGATGTGGGTAACGAACACCCTCGCGGTGCTCTTGTACAGTTCGGCCAACAGATGGCCGATGGTTCCGGTTCCTGCGGAACCGTAGCTATGTTTGCCCTGTTCCTTTTGCAGGGTTTCCAAAAAGGTTTTGTAGTTCTTGGCCGGAAATGATGGATGGACTGCCACCACCATGGGCGTCGCTGCGACGTTGATGATGTGAACAAAGTCTGTGTTGGGGTTGTATGGGGTCTTGGGGTTGATCGCCGGGTTGGCGGCCATTGTCGAAACCGAAGACATCAGTAACACATAACCGTCAGGCGGCGACTTGGCGACCTCGGCCGCACCGATCGCGCCGCCAGCACCGCCCTTGTTTTCCACGACAACGGGTTGACCCAGTGCCGCGCCCATCTTCACCGAAATGACCCGGGCCAGTAAATCGGTTGTGCCTCCAGGGGCGAAGGGCACTACCAGGCGCACTGGTTTGTTGGGGTAGGTCTGCGCAGCTGTCAAGCCGGGTAGTGTGGCCGCGAAAACGCTTAGGGCAATTAGGTGGGGGCGAAGGCGCATCATCGTTTGTCTCCTGTTGTTTGGCACGCTGCGGTGGATTCGATAACCACCGCAAGGCAGCTTTTTTTATTTGGCTGTTCCGCGTGCTTACCCAGCAATGGTCCGCCAGAGCAGCGCCTTCGCGGAAGTACCGCGCCGGGAATTATGGTTATTCTTTTTGGGAATATTGCTTATTGAACGAAGCTCGTGGTCTACTTTGCAGATGGACCGTTTTCAAGCCGCAAAGCTTTTTATCCGGGTCGTGGATTTGGGCTCCTTTAGCAAGGCCGCAGTAGATATTGGCATCGGCCAGCCTACGGCAACAAAACTTGTGGCCCAGCTAGAAAAACAACTTGGTGCCCGCCTGCTGCACCGAAGCACGCATGGTGTGTCACCAACAGAAATTGGCTCCCTCTACTATGAAAAGTGCAAACTGATTGCGCACCATGTAGAGGAAGCGGAGACCGTGGCGGCACTGATGCAATCGCAAGTGCAAGGCGGCCTGCGCATTAGCACCACGATGGATTTTGGCCGCCGTGTTTTGGCACCACTGGTGTTGCGTTTTCTTCAACTCAACCCGAAGCTGCACATTGAGCTGCTGTTCGACGACCACCTGGTGAATATGGTCGAGCAGGGGATTGATGTTGCGATTCGCATGGGCCGCCTGGCGGACTCCACCCTGGGCGCACGCTATTTGGGCCTGAATCCTTGGACGGTTGTTGCCGCACCAAGCTATCTGGCCCGCCGCGATAGGCCCGTGGCACCCGGTGATCTGGCGCTGCACGACGCGCTGATCTGCAGCACGGTTCAAAATGATTCGCGTTGGCACTTCAGCAGTGCCAAGGGCAAGGCGCTCACCGTGCAGGTCAAGGGGCCACTGCGCTCCAACAACAAGTCTGCGCTATTGACGGCCGCCCGAGCTGGTTTTGGTATTGCGGCTCTGCCAACCTATGTGGTTTACGAGTCCGTCAAGAGTGGCGCGCTGGTGGCGCTACTTGATGCGTGGACGCTGCCGCCGCAGGAAATTCATGCGGTTTACCCATCCCCGCGCATGGTTCCGGCCAAGGTGACGGGGTTCATTGAATGGCTGCATGGGCAAATGGGTGAGTCTTGGTGGACAACGCGCTTCTAGCTGCTGTGGCGGCAGGCTCCACGGTGCACCGGATAGTTGTCGGTAGACATGACGACCCCGCTGTCTCAAGCGGGGACGCTCGCGCCAACGAGTTTTGTCAGTCATAGTCGCCTATGCGCCAGTCGGGTCGGGTTTCCGCCAAAGGGGGTTGATGCGATCCGTCGCTAGACTGAAGCCTGTGCGTTGTTCAAGGGTGCTTTATGACTTTGCTTGTCCCGGCGTCGCGCCGCAAATTTCTCTCTGCCTCGGCGGCCGTTCTGGCGAGTGCGGTGGTGCCCGCAACCATCGCTCAGACGGCGCGCTGGCCCAGCAAGCCGATCCGCATCGTAGTGGCGTTTCCTCCGGGGGGCCTGACAGATGCCTACGCCCGGATGTATGCGGAACAGCTCACGGCCAAGTTCGGGGTGCCCGCCGTGGTGGAAAACAGGCCTGGTGCCGGTGCCATCATTGGCATTGACGCAGTAGTCAAGTCGCCCGCCGATGGCTACACACTGCTCATGACCACCTCCGGCACGGTCTGGCAGAACCGCGTGCTCTACAGCAAGCTGCCCTACAACCTGGACAAA
This sequence comes from Ramlibacter sp. 2FC, assembly GCA_943369755.1. Classification (GTDB taxonomy): domain Bacteria; phylum Pseudomonadota; class Gammaproteobacteria; order Burkholderiales; family Burkholderiaceae_C; genus CALROG01. Next base: position 9,583 of record CALROG020000050.1, on the reverse strand, counting down.
GACCTCACGCCGGTGGCCAACTTTCCGTCGGGCCCGTTGGTGGTGGGCGTGAGCGAAAAAGTGCCCGTGCGCAACTTTCGCGAGTTCATTGAGTTCGCCAAAACCAACACCACCTCCATGGGCACCTACGCGCCTGGGTCTTACCCCCACATGGTGGCCGACCAGACCAACCGCAGCGAGGGCACAAAAATTCTGGCTGTGCACTACCGCGGCGAGTCACCCATGTGGGTCGATGTTGCGTCAGGCCAGCTTCAAATTGCAATTGGCAGCTACCAGGCATTTGCCACGGTGCAGCCCCGCGGCGTGCGGCCCATCGGGGTGACCGGGCTGTACCGGTCGCCGCGCCTGCCTGACGTACCAACTCTGGTAGAGCAGGGCGTTGCCGGGCGCCTTGTGCGCCTGGAGGGAGGTTTGCCGCTGATGGCGCCCACGGGCACGCCAGAGGCCGTTCTCAAAGCGCTGTCGCAGGTTGTGGTTGAGGGCGCGAACACCGAACGCGCAGCCAAGTTGCGCGAAACCTTTGCCATCCCCAACAAGCCAAAAAGCCTGCAAGAGACCCGGCGCGAGTGGGAGGAGGTGGTGCCGGTCTGGATCAAGCTCGCGGTGGACCTGGGCATCAAGCTCGACTAAGCAGGGCGTCCGCAATCAGCGCCCAATGAACAGCGTCAACTGGCATCACAGACAGCCGGTTGCCACGCTGCAAGAGCCGCATTTCAGCCAGTGCGGGCGTTGCACGTAGCTCCGCCAGCCCAAGCAGTCGGGTTTTGCGCAGCGCTTTCACGTCCAGCATCAGCCAGCGTGGTGCCCCGGGGGTGGAGGTAGGATCGAAGTAGGGCGACTGGGGGTCAAATTGTGTCGGGTCGGTCCGGGTGCCAGATGCCACGCTCGCAATCCCCACAATCCCCGGTTGGGGGCAACTTGAGTGATAGAACAGCACGCCATCACCCACTTGCATGCTGTCTCGCATGAAGTTGCGTGCTTGATAGTTGCGCACACCAGTCCAGGCAACCGTTGCAGCGGGCGCTGCGAGCGCGTCGTCAATCGAGCATTCGTCGGGCTCGGACTTCATCAGCCAGTAGTTGGTCATGCGCGGTTTTTCCGTCAGGGTCGAACGCCCGGCGTTTCCAGGCGCATGCCCATGGCTCGGGCGGCCAGGTACAGCTCAAGTTCAGTCATCTCCAGGCTGTGGGCCTCGAGCGGTTCCGCACGCACCCCCGTCATGCAACCACGCAGCCTGCGGGGCAATGAGCCCACTGACTGCCATTCGAGGCGATAAATGGGGTAGCCCGTGGGATGCCCTTGCGCAATAGTGCTGCCGCCAAGCCGTTGGCCAGCGCTTTGGTCGTGGCATTGTGCGCACGACAATCCGAGCTGACCAATACGCCGGTTGAACAACTTTTCACCACTGTCGCGGTGCGGTACCAAACGCGCATCGGTAAGCGATGCAATCGGCTCACCGCGTGATTGGTAGGCGACCCAGGTCTCCAGTGCCAGCAGCGGCTGGCTTTCTGGTGCAAGTGCGTCCTGGTTCTGATGCCGCTGCCTGCAAAGGTTGATGCGATGCGACAGGCTGACGGGGCGTGCAAGCAGCGTGTCGAATGCCGGGTAGCGCGCGGCCACGCCGCGCATGCTGGCCATGCTGTGGCAGGCAATACAGGCTTTGCTTTGCGCCAGTGCAGGCCGCTGGAACAGGGCCGCGCCCTCCGCCACCCAAAGCATGGCGGGGTTTTGTGCATCGTCGCGCTGAATCGCCTGGGTGGCGGGACGCATGTCGTCGTAACCCGAACGACGCAGGTCTTTGGCAGGCTGCGCCAGTGCGACGGTCGCAGCAAACAGCACAACGGGCATGTGCAGCCAGCGCCTCATGTCACCGTCAATGGCCTGCGTTCGGTGTGCACGAATCCGTTGTCGCCCTCCCAGCGAAGCTCGACCGTGGCGCTGGAAAACACCGCAGCATGGAACGCCAGATACGGATTGGCAGAGATTGCTGGAAACAGCTCCGCCGCAAACACTAACTCGTCGCCAATTTTGCAGCTGAATCTCTGAATGATGTTGCGTGGCAGGCGCGTGCCGTCCGCGCCTGACCCGTATCCGGTTTCCATCGGGTGGCCGATGGTCACCCGAATTTCTATCACGTCGCCGCGCCGCGCGGCCTGGGGCATGTCGATCAGGGTGCGGGCCATGTCAGGTGTCGCCTTCAATGCATGCGGCCAGTGTGACGATCACATCCACAGACTGTTGCCAGAAGCTGCCATCCGACAGGCGCGCTACGGCCACCAGCTTTTGTGAGGTTGCCAGCCGAATGCGTGTGGCTACCTGCGCTTTGCCTGCGCGAGGCCCCAGGGTGAATTTGGCCACTTCGCGCTGCGGGTTGCGCTCATTGAACACGACGATTGCTGCGACATGGTCAGTCGGCAGCATGGGATGGTCAACGGTGACAGTTAACGGAACCGTGTTGCCGTTGTCGACCAGCCGCGCAATATCCAGGTTCACCTTGCCAGTGCGCACCTGTGCCCCGCCTGTAAACTGACGTACCGCAGCGGCCAGTTCTTCACCGTGCGCGGGTGCCGGGCGCAGCAACGCTGAACCAACAAAAGCGGCTGCGCTGTGAAGAGCGATGCGCCTGGTGGTGGTCATGGCTTGAGCGTCACCAAGAAGGCCACGACGTCTTCGATCTGCTGTGCCGAAAGGATGGGCTTGCCTTGCCAGGCTCGTGCGACCTGCGTCAAGCGGTCCGTACGATAGTAGGCCGGCATCAGCGATGACGGGTTGACGGCCTGAGCGTCTACCACGCGCAACCGCAACTGCGCCTCTGACCAACGCGTACCTGCGCCGTCCAGCGCGGGTGCCAGGTTGCCCTGAAATGGTTCTTCGGGAAACGGTCCGCTGTGGCACAGAAGACACAGGCTCAACTGACGGTTGGCCACCACGCTGCGCCCGCGAGCAGGGTCACCTGGCTGGGCCGTAAGAGGCACCGCTATGGTGTCGCCTACCGCGCGCCAGGCAACCAGCTCTTGCGCTTGCACCGGCAAAAAGGCCACCAGTGCCAGTGCGCACGCAGTCAGGCGAATCGACATCAGGCCCGCTTGAGGCTCTGGTTCTTGATGGGAAGGTCGCGAATGCGCTTGCCTGTGGCAGCAAAGATTGCGTTTAGCACCGCCGGAGCCGCAACCGCGATGGTGGGTTCACCCACCCCGCCCCAAAAGCCGCCTGAGGGCACCAGCACGGTCTCTACTTTGGGCATGTGGCGCATCATCACCACCGGGTAGCTGCCAAAGTTATCCTGTTCGATTCGCCCGTCCTTGACCGTGCATTCGCCGAACAGTGCCGCCGAGAGGCCGTAGGCAAAAGAACCTTCCACTTGCGCCTCGATTTGCTGGGGGTTTACCGCGTAGCCCGGGTCCGTCGCTGCCACGATGCGGTGGATGGTCAGTTCCCCATCCGCGTTCACTGACACCTCCGCGCAGGCCGCCACATAACTGCCAAAGCCGTGCGTTTGTGCCAGACCTCGAAACACTTTTTGCCCATTCACGTCGGGCGCTGGCGAGCCCCAATTGACGCGCTGCGCCACGGCGTTGAGCACGGCCAGGTGCTTGGGATGTTTTTCCATAAGCTTGCGGCGCAGCGCCAACGGGTCCTGCCTGGTGGCGGCGGCCACTTCATCAAGAAATGACTCAAGGTAGACCGCGTTCTGATTGAGGTTCACCCCGCGCCAGAATCCCGGCGGCACGTGCGGATTACGCATCGCATGGTCCACCAGCAAGTGGGGAAAGCTGTAGCCGATGGCGGCCTCAGGCCCCCCGGCGTTCAAGCCCTGAAAAACCACCGGATCGATCCCGTTACGAATGTTCTGCGGAAACACTCCCGCCAGGATCGACTGGCCTGCTATGCGCATGTGCAGTGCTGTGATGTTGCCCTGTGCATCCAGCCCGGCTGTCAGCTTGCACTGCGTGACGGGGTGGTAGCGGCCATGCAACATGTCCTCTTCACGGCTCCAGAGCAACTTGACGGGCACACCCGGCATTTCCTTGGCAATCAGTACTGCCTGGCGTACCCAGTCGTGCACCGCCCCGCGTCGGCCGAAGCCACCACCCAGGTGCAGCTTGTAGACCTCGCATTTGGCGGCAGGCAGGCCCGACGCTTCAGAGGCGGCGGCTAGCGCGGCCTCGCCGTTTTGGGTGGGCGTCCAGACCTCGCATCGCTCTGGCGTGAAACGCACTGTGGCGTTCATAGGCTCCATCGTGGCGTGGTTCTGGTGCGGGTACGAATACACGGCTTCGACCCTGCGAGCCGCGCCGGCAAGGGCTGTCTTCACGTCCCCGTTCTGATTGCCCACGGCCGCCTCGGGCGCGTCCAGCGCGGCCTTGAGCACCTTCGCAAACTCAACGCTTGAGGCCTTGGCGTGCTCGCCGAAGTCCCACTCGATGGGCAAGGCGTCGAGTGCGGTCTTGGCACGCCACCAGGTGTCGGCAACTACGGCAACAGCGCTGTCACCCACCCGTACGACCTTCTTGATGCCGGGACGCTGGGCGATGGCCGCAGCATTGAAGCTCTTGACCCTGCCGCCGAACACCGGGCAGTCCTTGATGGCCGCGTTAAGAAGGCCGGGCAGTTTCAGGTCGGTGCCATAATTTTGCTTTCCGGTGACCTTGTCCACCGTGTCCAGTCGGGCAAGGCGCTTGCCCACGAGCTTCCAGTCCTTTGGATCCTTAAGCTGAATGTCGGTCGGTGGCGTCAGTTTGGCGGCTGCCGCCGCGACCTTGCCAAAACTCGTTCTGCGCCCGCTTGACGCGTGGGTAATCACGCTGTTGGCCGCGCGGCATTCAGCCAATGGCACTTTCCATTCGTCTGCTGCGGCTTGCATAAGCATCGTGCGTGCTGTGGCGCCGCCCTTGCGGACATAGTCGTGCGATTCCCGGATGCCCCGGCTGCCACCGGTGGAAAAATTGCCCCAGGCGCGGTTGCGTGCCAGGTTTTGTCCGGGCGTCGGGTACTCGGTTGTAACTTTGGCCCAGTCGCATTCCAGTTCCTCAGCGACAAGCTGGGCGAGGCCGGTCAGGGTGCCTTGGCCCATTTCTGAACGAGCGATGCGAATCACTACCGTGTCATCTGGTTTGATCACCACCCAGGCATTTAATTCTGGGGTGCCAGTTTGCGCCAATGCTTCACCTGCGAACGGCAGGTGAAAGCCCACCATGAGGCCACCCGCCGCCGCAGCGGAAACGAACACGCGGCGCGAAACGATGGGAGCATTCATGTCGTGCTCCCATCTGCATGTTGAATCGCCAGTCCGGCGGTTTTGGTGTTGCCGCCAGCCGCAACCACCTTGATTGCGGCGCGGATGCGGTTGTAGGTTCCGCAGCGGCAAATGTTGGTGATGGCTTCGTCAATGTCCTTGTCGGTGGGCCTTGGCTTGTCGCGAAGCAGGGCCGCGGCGGTCATCACCATGCCGCACTGGCAGTAGCCACATTGCGGCACGTCCAGTGCAACCCAGGCTTTTTGTACCGGGTGAGAACCATCGGGCGACAAACCTTCAATCGTCACCACCTTCTCGTTAGGCCCGACTGTGGACACCGGCCGGACGCAACTGCGTGTGGGCACGCCGTCGATGTGCACGGTGCAAGCGCCGCACGCAGCGACCCCACAGCCGTACTTGGTGCCCGTCAGGCCCAGTTGCTCCCTTAGCACCCACAGCAAGGGTGTGTCAGCCTCCGCGTCGAAATCTCGGGCTACGCCATTGATATTCAGTTTGGCCATGTGTTGGTTCCTTGTGGGGTGACCGGCGGTATCCGGCCGCAACGGCATGCTAAGTCGCAGGCAATGTCCTAGTTGCGTGCAGGGACGCCCGCGCTGTCTGCGGCGCGACATCCATGGAGGCAAACCCTGTGTCGTTGAGCGTCCCGGGCTCTCAGAATCAGGCGTCACACAACGTTAAAGGATCTGTCATGGCAGTGCCTCTCCCAAACCAGGCCCGTCGCCGCCAGCTTGTGGTGGGCGTGGCCGCCGCGGTGGTCGGGTTGCCGTCTGTGGCCCAAAGCGGCTGGCCGAATCGTCCAATACGAATCGTGGTGCCCTATACGCCCGGTGGCTTTACTGACCAGATGGCGCGCATTGTTCAAATTGGCCTTCAGAAAAACCTGAACCAGACGGTGACGATTGACAACAAGCCAGGGGCCAACAGCATCATTGGTGTGGACGCGGTGGCCAAGGCCGCGCCAGACGGCACCACCTTCGGCGTCGTAATTGCGGCGTACGCGGCCAATTCCACGCTTTACCCCAAGTTGCCCTATGACCCGAAAAAGGATTTGGTGGGCGTTTCCCTTATGGGCATTTCACCGTTGCTGGCAGCGGTAAACAATAACGCGCCATTCAAGACCGCCAGGGAACTGGTGGACTACGCCCGAACGAATCCGGGCAAAGTCAGCTTCGGCTCTTCAGGCAATGGCTCGGCTGCGCACCTGACCACTGAACTGTTTAAGGCCATTACCAAAACCTTCATGGTGCACATTCCGTATCGTGGCGCGGTGCCGGCGCTGACGGATTTAATGGGCGGGCAGATTCAGTTGTTCTTTGATGCGGCCGTGGGTTTGATTAACCAGGGCAAACAGGGCAAGGTGCGCCTGATCGGTCTTTCGCACGACAAGCGCTTGCCCGCAGCACCGGAGGTTGCCACTTTCATCGAGCAAGGCTTTGCCGGCTTCATGGGCAGTACCTGGGCGGGCATGCTGGCTCCCGCAGGTACGCCACGAGACATCGTCAAGCGGATGTCAGAGGAAGTGGGCCGGATTATCAAGAGTGATGAGACCCGGGCAAGGCTTGATGCCATGGGCACCTTTGGCGCCGGCGGCACACCCGAAGAGTTCGACGCTTTTATAGCCGCCGAAACCTCCAAATGGGCCAAGGTGATCAAGGACGCCGGCGTGAAGGCCGACTGAAACTCGCTTGGAACTAGCGCTGGGCCGTGGGCGGCGCGTCGACCACGGCCATGGAGACGCGGCGGGCACCGTCAAAGCGACGTGCCCAGTAGTTGACACCCATGTCTTCCACCCGGACTTCGGCACCAGGCTTGGGAGAGTGGATGAACTTGCCGTTGCCCACGTAGATACCGACATGGCTGAATGCCCGTTTCATGGTGTTGAAGAACACCAAGTCGCCCGGCTGCAGGTCTTGTTTATCGATGGTCTGAGTCGCGGCGGCTTGTTCATTGGCGCGGCGTGGCAGCACCAAACCGATGGTTTGCTCATACATGGCGCGAACAAAGCCGCTGCAATCAAACCCGGTTTCAACACTGTTGCCGCCGCGCCGGTACGGTACGCCCAAAAAACCCATCGCAGTAACAACCAAGTCTGAAGCGCGATCTGAGACCGTGCTGCGAACCTCGTCCAGCCGCTGCAGCAGTCCTTTGTTGGACAAAAACAGCGCCATGTCATCCTCCACAGGCACGCTGGGCGCGGCCTGCGCGGTGGCACCGGCGAGTAGAAGAATTAGCAACCATCGGATCATGGGTGGGGAGGTTACTGGCCCAAATCCTAGAAGTCAAGTGAGATTTATGCTCTAAGTTATTGATTTGTATAAATAAGAGTCTTGTCTTCAATCGAATGTTGTGGCGCTGATCGCCTTGACTGGGAAATAATCGGAAATTGCAAGGAATACACATGCTGCTAGATGCTGAAGACTCTCAATTGGTGCTGGTGGATTACCAAAGTCGCTTGATGCCTGTTATTCACGAAGGGCCGCAGGTTGTGGCCAACGCGGTGCGGCTAGGGCGGGCCGCTTCTTTGCTGCACGTGCCGGTCTGGGGTACTGAGCAAAACCCGTCGCGGCTTGGTGAAAACGCCGCTGACATTCGGGCTTTGTGCCAGCGTACCCTGGCCAAAATGCATTTCAGCGCAGTGGCCGACGGGCTTGGCGACCTGCTTCGTCCGCCGGTCCGCCCGCAACAAGGGGGCAACGCGCGAAGTCTGCCCAAGCATTTGCACAAGCCTGCGTCGCCGCAGGAGTCAGCGCGCAATACGGTTGTGATCGCAGGTTGCGAGGCCCATGTTTGTCTGTTGCAGACAGCACTGGATTTGCTTGACGAGGAGTTTGAGGTGTGGGTTGTGACGGACGCCTGTAGTTCGCGCAGCGAACGCAACCGCGACGCGGCGTTTGATCGGCTCGCCGGAGCCGGTGCCGAGTTGGTCACGACCGAGATGGTGATGTTCGAGTGGTTGCGCACGGCCGATCACCTCGAATTCAAGGCGTTGCAAAGCTTGATCAAGTAGTGGCTTGTGGTGCGGGGAGCTCGGGTTATCGTCAGTTTGTCGAAAGCCCATCATGAATAATTATGAATTCAAATCATTGACCTCCAAGACAAAGACTCGGTATGACGACGTTTGAAGACTTTCACCACCAATCGCTTGCACAACCTGACGCTTTCTGGGCTGAGCAGGCCAAACTGATCGACTGGAAGACACCGCCTCAAAAAGTGTGTGACTGGAGCAATCCGCCTTTCGCGCATTGGTTCAAGGGGGGCACCACCAACCTGTGCCACAACGCGGTGGACCGTCACCTCAAAGACCGCGCCGACCAGCCCGCGCTGATTTACGTTTCTACAGAAACCGGCCAGGAAAAAACCTATACCTTCCGTGAGCTGCACAGCGAGGTGCAGCGCGCCGCCGCCATGCTGTTGGGTCTGGGTGTGCGCAAGGGCGACCGGGTATTGATCTACATGCCGATGATTGCCGAGGCGGCGTTCGCGATGCTGGCCTGTGCGCGGATTGGTGCGATTCACTCTGTGGTTTTTGGCGGCTTCGCAAGTGTGTCGCTGGCCTCCCGAATTGAGGACGCAACGCCCAAGCTCATCGTCAGCGCCGACGCGGGGTCGCGCGGCGGCAAGGTTGTGGAGTACAAGCCACTACTGGACGAGGCCATCCGCTTGTCCAGCCACAAGCCCGAGTCTGTGATCATGGTCAACCGCGGGCTCGCGCCGATGAACATGCTGGCCGGGCGCGACCATTCCTGGCGCGGCCTGGGAGAGAAGTTCGCTGGCGTTGTAGTACCCTGCGAATGGCTGGACGCTACCGACATCAGCTACACCATCTACACCAGCGGCACTACCGGCCGACCCAAAGGTGTGCAAAGAGACACCGGTGGCTACGCGGTGGCGCTGGCTGCAAGCATGAAGCACATCTTCTGTGGAAATGCGGGCGAGACCTATTTCAGCACCAGCGACATCGGTTGGGTGGTGGGCCACAGCTACATCATCTATGGCCCGCTGATCGCCGGGATGGCGACGCTCATGTACGAGGGTCTGCCGATCCGCCCTGACGGTGGCATTTGGTGGAGCCTGGTCGAGAAGTACAAGGTTACGGTCATGTTCAGCGCGCCCACTGCCGTGCGGGTGCTCAAAAAGCAAGACCCGGAGCTGCTCAAGAAGTACGACCTCTCCAGCCTGCGCGCGCTGTTCCTGGCGGGTGAACCGCTGGACGAGCCGACGGCCCGCTGGATTTCTGACGGTTTGGGCGTCCCCATCATCGACAACTACTGGCAGACGGAAAGTGGTTGGCCAATTCTGACCATCGCCAACGGTGTGCAAAAGCAG
>CALROG020000049.1:0-23266 GCA_943369755.1 Ramlibacter sp. 2FC | reverse complement strand
CGTTTCGCTGTGGCGCACGCTGCCGATCACCTCGTACAGCATGCCTTTGTAGTGGCGGTAGCGCCCAGGCGGGGTTTCAATCAACGGGGGCAGGTCGGTGTCAGTCATGGGCGGCGGGGGCGGGTGGGACAACTCGGGTGGGAAGGGTGAGGTGGGACAATGGGGTCATGCATCCTAAAGCCCTGCTCGACGCCTGTGCCGAGCTCGTACAGCTCACCCTGAAATTTGACCACCCGGCTGACGCCGTGGTGTCGCGCTACTTTCGCGACCACCGCTCACTGGGGCCGCGTGAGCGCGCCACCCTGGCCGAGACGGTGTACACCGTGCTGCGCAAGAAGCTGCTGTTTGACCATTTCGCGCCTTCGGGCAGCGGCCCGCGTGAGCGGCGACTGGCCATTTTGGGCTTTCACGGCCCGCGCGACTTCCTTAAAAGTGCGCTGAATGAGTCAGAAAGGAACTGGCTTGACCAGTGCGACGGCATCAACCCGGCGGACCTGATGGAGCGGCATCGCCACAACCTGCCTGAATGGCTGGTGCAGCCGCTCAAAGACCAGTTGGGCAGCACCCCAACGGGCGGTTTCTGGCCGCTGGTTGATGCGCTAAGCCAGAGCGCGCCGCTTGACTTGCGCGTCAATGCACTTTCAGCCAAGCGCGCCGATGTGCAGAAAGAGCTGGCCAAAGCCGGTATTGCGGCGGTGGCCACACCGTATTCGCCCTGGGGCTTGCGGATTGAGGGCAAGCCGCCGCTGGCCAAGCTTGATGCCTTTACGCGCGGTGCGATTGAGGTGCAGGACGAAGGCTCGCAACTGCTGGCCTTGCTGCTGGACGCCAAACGCGGCGAAATGGTGGTGGACTTTTGCGCCGGTGCCGGTGGCAAGACCCTGGCGATTGGTGCCGGCATGCGCAATACCGGGCGGCTGTATGCGTTTGACACCTCGGGCCACCGGCTGGACGCGCTCAAGCCACGGCTGGCGCGCAGTGGCTTGTCAAATGTGCACCCCGCCGCCATTGCGCATGAGCGCGACGACCGCATCAAACGCCTGGCCGGCAAGATTGACCGCGTGCTGGTGGACGCGCCCTGCTCGGGCCTTGGCACGCTGCGCCGCAACCCCGATTTGAAGTGGCGCCAGTCGCCCCAATCGGTGCAAGAGCTGGTGGCCAAGCAGACGGCTATTTTGCAAAGTGCGGCCCGCCTGCTCAAGCCCGGCGGCCGGCTGGTCTACGCCACCTGCAGCCTGTTGCCCGAGGAAAACGAGGGCATTGCCACGGCTTTCAGCGCCGCAAACCAGGACTTCACGCCGCTGCAGGTGGGCGAAATCTTGTCTCAGTTGAAGGTCGAGGGGGCGGCCAGCCTGTGCAGCGGTGGCGAATCGGGCACCGATTACCTTCGGCTCTGGCCGCATCGCCATGCCACCGACGGCTTTTTCGCCGCCGCATGGACGCGGAACTGATGCAAATCAGGCAAGTTGGCGTTATTTGCAGTCATACACAGGTTATGCACAACTTATACAAGGGGGCGAGCTTTAGAATGCTTGCTCTTGTCGTAAACGCCCCAAAGTGGCGTTGTGGCTTTTTGAAAGAGATGTTTTCCCATGCTGATTCCTGACTGGGCTGTGCTGAACGCGGCCATTGAGTGGCTGGCCCACGGCCTGTTGAACCTGACCTGGTGGCAGATTGTTCTTTACACGCTGGTGACCACTCACCTCACCATCATGGGCGTGACCATCTTCTTGCACCGGGCGCAGTCGCACCGTGCGCTGGAGCTGGGCCCAATCCCCTCGCACTTCTTCCGCCTGTGGCTGTGGCTTGGCACCGGCATGGTGACCAAGGAGTTCGTGGCAATCCACCGCAAGCACCACGCCAAGGTCGAGACCGAGGACGACCCGCACAGCCCGCAGACCCGGGGCCTCAAGAAGCTGCTGCTGGAAGGCACCGAGCTGTACCGCGCCGAGTCCAAGAACATGGAAACCATGGCCAAGTACGGTTACGGAACGCCAGACGACTGGATCGAGCGCAACCTGTACACCCGTTTTTCGTGGCAGGGCGTGGGCCTGATGCTGATCATCAACCTGGCGCTGTTCGGTGTCATCGGCCTGGCTGTCTGGGCTGTGCAAATGGCCTGGATTCCGGTCATGGCCACCGGTGTGATCAACGGCATTGGCCACTACTGGGGTTACCGCAACTTTGAGTCGCCAGACGCCAGCACCAATGTGAGCATCTGGGGCATCATCATTGGCGGCGAAGAGCTGCACAACAACCACCATACCTACCCGACTTCGGCCCGTTTCTCGGTCAAACCCTATGAGTTCGACATCGGCTGGATGTACATCAGCATGATGCAAAAAATCGGCTGGGCCAAGGTCAAGAAGACGCCGCCCAAGCTGCAACTAGGGGACATCAAGCCCGTGGCCGATGAAAAGACGCTCGAAGCCTTGATTGCCAATCGCTATGAAGTCATGGCCGGCTATGCCCGGGAAATGCGTCGCGCCTGCAAGCTTGAGATTCAAGCCCACAAGGCCCGGCAAGGCGATGTGGCATTGCTCAAGACCGCCAAGCGCTGGCTGCACCGCGACGTGGCGATGGTGCCTGCCGCTGCCTTGCCCGCGTTGGCCCAGGCCCGCGCCGCCCACCCTGTGCTCGACAAGATGGTGACCATGCGTGAGGAGCTGCGCCAGATGTGGCTGAACACCAGCCACTCGCGCGAGCAACTCGCGGCAGACCTGCAAGCCTGGTGCCGCCGCGCCGAAGAAAGCGGCATTGCCCAGCTACAACAGTTCTCCATGAAATTGCGCGCCGCCCGGGCTTGACGCACGGGCTGCACGCCCATAGAAAAAGCCTCGCATTGCGAGGCTTTTTTACTTCCAGTGCCATCGCAGAACCGGCTTTGCCGGGCTGCAGATGGCACCCCCTGGGGGGAGGCGGCCGCTAGGCCGCTTCGGGGGGCTATTACTTCAGCTTGGTTTCTTTGTACTGCACGTGCTTGCGAGCCTTGGGATCAAACTTCATGATCGCCATTTTCTCGGGCATGGTTTTCTTGTTCTTGCTGGTGGTGTAGAAGTGGCCGGTACCCGCAGTGGATTCCAGCTTGATTTTTTCGCGTCCGCCTTTGCTTGCCATGGTAGTTCTCCTTGGGCTTTAAGCTTGACCGCGTGCGCGCAGGTCTGCGAGCACGGCGTCGATACCGTTCTTGTCGATCAGGCGCAGCGCAGCGCTTGAAACACGCAGGCGAACCCAGCGGTTTTCAGTCTCGACCCAGAAACGGCGGTATTGCAGGTTCGGCAGGAACCGGCGCTTGGTTTTGTTGTTGGCGTGGGAAACATTGTTCCCGACCATGGGGCCTTTGCCCGTGATGTCGCAGACGCGTGCCATAAGCACTCCTTGAAACCGGCCGTCACTCACGTGAGGGCCTCACCTCGCCCTGACGGGGGCGGTAACCGGCCGGAAAATCCGGCGAAGCCTGCGATTATAGCGCGAGACGGACTTTTGCCAGGGCCATCGCGGAACCGGCTTGGCCGGGCCGCTGATGGCGCCCCCTGGGGGCGAGGCGGCCGCCAGGCCGCTTCGGGGGGTAGTCCAATTACTCCTGCTGTTCGAGGAACCGCTGGGCGTCCAGCGCGGCCATGCAGCCGGTGCCGGCGCTGGTGATGGCCTGGCGGTACACATGGTCTTGCACGTCACCGGCGGCAAACACGCCGGGCACGCTGGTTTGTGTGGCAAAGCCTTTCAGGCCGCTTTGGGTGACGATGTAGCCGTTTTCCATGGTCAGTTGGCCATTGAAAATTTCGGTGTTGGGCGCGTGGCCAATGGCGATAAAGCAACCCTTGAGTTCCAGGTCTTCGGTCGCGCCGGTCTGGGTGCTCTTCAGGCGCACGCCGGTCACCCCGGACGCGTCGCCCAGAACTTCGTCCAGGGTCTGGAACAGCTTGAGTTCAATCTTGCCGGCTTTTACCTTTTCATGGATCTTGTCGATCAGGATGGGCTCGGCCTTGAACTTGTCGCGCCGGTGAACCAGGTACACCTTGCGGGCGATGTTGGACAGGTACAGCGCTTCCTCCACGGCGGTGTTGCCCCCGCCAATAACGCAACAGACCTGGTCGCGGTAGAAGAAGCCGTCGCAGGTGGCGCAGCCACTGACGCCCCGGCCCATGAAGGCGGTTTCAGACGGCAGACCCAAATACTTGGCGGAGGCACCGGTGGCAATGATCAGTGAGTCGCAGCTGTACTCGCCGCTGTCGCCCTTGAGCGTGAACGGGCGCTTGCTGAAATCGACGGCGCTGATGTGGTCAAAGATGATTTCGGTCTTGAAACGCTCGGCGTGTTCCAAAAAGCGCTGCATCAGCTCGGGCCCCTGCACGCCGTGCACGTCTGCCGGCCAGTTGTCCACCTCGGTAGTGGTCATGAGCTGGCCACCCTGGGCAATGCCAGTTACCAGAACCGGGTTGAGGTTGGCCCGCGCGGCGTACACCGCAGCGGTATAGCCGGCCGGGCCGGAGCCAAGAATCAGAACTCTGGCGTGCTTTGACTTTGAATTGGACATCGTGGTTACCTTCTATGGCGAAAGCCACAGCTCGGTGTACAGTTTGGGGGCAAGGAACAAGTATCAAGCTGCATGAGGCCGCCTGCTGCTTGGCTATTTCAACCAACCTGATTGTAAGAACCCATCGAACCGGGTCGGCCCTGAAGGGATTTGAGAATGTCGATGCTTTCCAACCTTGAACTGATTCGCCGGGTGCCGCTGTTCGCGCTGCTGACTTCGGTGCAGGCGGAGGCGGTGGCCGCCGCGGTGGTCAAACGCCGGTTCAAGCGCGGCGAAGCCGTCGTCGGCCAGGGCGAAAAGTCCAACACGCTGTTCATCATCCTCACCGGGCGGGTCCGGGTAGTGACGTCTGACAAGCGCGGGCGCGAGGTGATTCTGGCCACGCTGCAACCGGGTGACTACATCGGTGAGATGAGCCTGATCGACAACGAGCCGCATTCGGCCACTTGCCGCGCCGAGGTGCAAACCGACATGCTGGTGCTGGGCCGCACTGAATTTGCCCGCTGCCTGCCCGAGAACAGCTCGATGGCCTACGCCATCATGAAGGGGCTGGTGCAACGCCTGCGCCAGGCCGACCGCAAGATCGAGTCTTTGGCCCTGATGGATGTGTACGGTCGGGTGGCCCGTGCCTTGCTCGAATTTGCCGTGCCCGACCGTGATGGCGACATGACCATTCGCGACAAGATTTCGCGCCAGGACATCGCCAAGATGGTCGGTGCCTCGCGCGAAATGGTCAGCCGGGTGATGAAAGACCTTGAAGACCGTGGCTTCATCGAGACCCGCGCCGACGGCTCCATGCTGATCAAAGACCGTCTGACCACGCTCGGCTGAGCCGCTGTCGCGGCGTCGGGGCAGTGGCCTGCGTTAAGCTTGGCAGCCTCGAATGACTTACTCGCTCAACACCCTGAACAAGCCAGGCGCTGACGCCTCCGCGCAGCGCTTGGGCGCTGGCCGTTTTGCCCATGAGATTGCCATGGTGCTCGGTCTGGTGGGCTTGATGTTCTGGCTGCTGGCGCTGGCCAGCCATTCGGCGCTGGACGCCGCCTGGTCCACCTCGGGCAGCGGCGGCGCAGTGCGCAACTGGGGCGGGCGGCTCGGGGCCTGGCTGGCCGACCTGAGCTATTTCACGCTCGGATTCTCCGTCTGGTGGTGTTTTGCGGCGGCTGTGCGCGCCTGGCTGGCCACGCTGGCGCGCTGGATGCGCCACGAGCAGCCCGTGCCTGCGCCTGCTGGTGCAGCGCGCTTCAGCCGCTCAAGGCTGGCCTTCTGGCTGGGGCTGGGGGTGTTGCTGCTGGCCAGCACGGCGCTTGAATGGTCGCGGCTTTACCGGTTTGAGCCGCGCTTGCCGGGGCACGCGGGCGGCGCACTGGGCTACCTCACCGGCCCCACCGGTGTCCAGTGGCTGGGCTTTACCGGCTCTGGCCTGGTGTTTATTGCCTTCGCCGTGCTGGGTGCGGCCCTGGTGTTCCGGTTTTCCTGGAGCCAGGTGGCAGAACGCATTGGCGCGGTGATTGACAGCTTCATCGAGTCGCGCCGCGAGAAGCGGGAAATGGCCGAAGACCTTGCGGTGGGCCAGATAGCCGCCCGCCAGCGCGAAGAAATCCTGATGGAGGAGCGCATCGAGATTGAAGAACACCACCCGGCACCGGTAATGATCGAGCCGGTGCTGGTGGACGTGCCGCGCAGCGAACGGGTGGCCAAGGAGCGGCAAAAGCCCCTGTTCACCGAGCTGCCCGACAGCAAGCTGCCCCAAGTCGATTTGCTGGACGGCCCGCAGGGCAAGCAGGAAACCGTGGCATCCGAAACACTGGAGATGACCAGCCGGATGATCGAGAAGAAGCTCAAGGACTTCGGGGTTGAGGTGCGGGTGGTGCTGGCCCAGCCCGGCCCGGTGATCACCCGCTACGAAATTGAGCCCGCCACCGGCGTCAAGGGCTCGCAGATTGTCGGCCTTGCCAAAGACCTGGCGCGCTCGCTCAGCCTGGTGTCGATCCGCGTGGTCGAGACCATTCCGGGCAAGAACTTCATGGCGCTGGAGTTGCCCAACGCCAAGCGCCAGAGCATCCGCCTGAGTGAAATTCTGGGTTCGCAGGTTTACAACGAGGGCAAGTCACTGCTGACCATGGGCCTGGGCAAAGACATCATTGGCAACCCGGTGGTGGCGGATCTGGCCAAGATGCCGCATGTGCTGGTGGCCGGTACCACCGGCTCGGGCAAGTCGGTGGGCATCAACGCGATGATTTTGAGCCTGCTGTACAAGGCCGAGGCGCGCGATGTGCGCTTGCTGATGATCGACCCCAAGATGCTGGAGATGAGCGTCTACGAGGGCATTCCGCATTTGCTGGCCCCTGTGGTCACTGACATGCGCCAGGCCGCGCACGGCCTGAACTGGTGCGTGGCTGAAATGGAGCGGCGCTACAAGCTGTTGAGCAAACTCGGTGTGCGCAACCTGGCGGGCTACAACCACAAGATTGACGAAGCCAAAGCCAAAGAGCAGTTCATCTACAACCCCTTCAGCCTCACGCCCGATGCGCCTGAGCCGCTGGAGCGGCTGCCGCACATTGTGGTGGTGATCGACGAACTGGCCGACCTGATGATGGTGGTGGGCAAGAAGATCGAAGAGCTCATCGCCCGGCTGGCGCAAAAGGCCCGTGCCGCCGGCATCCATTTGATTCTGGCCACCCAGCGCCCCAGCGTGGACGTGATTACCGGCCTGATCAAGGCCAACATTCCGACCCGCATCGCGTTCCAGGTCAGCAGCAAGATCGACAGCCGCACCATTCTTGACCAGATGGGGGCCGAGGCACTGCTGGGCATGGGCGACATGCTGTACATGCCCAGCGGCACCGGACTGCCCATCCGCGTGCACGGTGCCTTTGTCAGCGACGAGGAAGTCCACCGCGTGGTGGCCTACCTGAAAGAGCAGGGTGGCGAGCCCAATTACATCGAGGGCGTGCTCGAAGGGGGCACGGTCGATGGCGAAGACGGCGACTTGCTGGGCGAGGCGGGGGGTGAAAAAGACCCGATGTATGACCAGGCGGTGGAGGTTGTGCTGAAGAACAAGAAGGCCAGCATCTCGCTGGTGCAACGCCACCTCAAGATTGGCTACAACCGGGCGGCGCGGTTGGTGGAAGATATGGAAAAGGCCGGTCTGGTGAGTGCCATGAGCGGCAGCGGGCAGCGCGAAATCCTGGTGCCGTCGCGCGCCGAATAGGCTTGAAAGGTTTCATGGTCAAGTTGTTTGCTATTGTTTTGATAGTGGCTGGCGCAATATCCGCGCGGGCTGGAGGCCTGGAAAGCCTTGAAAGCTTTGTTAAAACAGCCAAGACCGGGCGCGCCGACTTCAGCCAGGTGGTGACCTCGCCACCGCGCGAGGGGCAGGCACCGCGCAGCAAAACTTCTACCGGCACCTTCGAGTTTTCCCGGCCCAACCGCTTTCGCTTCAATTACAAAAAGCCGTTTGAACAGACCATCGTGGCCGACGGCCAGACGCTGTGGCTGCACGACCTTGACCTGAACCAGGTGACCGCGCGCAAGCAGGCCGCCGTGCTGGGTGCAACGCCCGCCGCGCTGATTGCGGCCGCGCCCGACCTGGGCTCCCTGCGGCAAGACTTTGACCTGCAGGCCGCGCCCGACAAGGACGGGTTGCAGTGGGTTCAGGCCACCCCCAAAACCCGCGACAGCCAGCTCCAGAGCGTGCGCGTGGGGTTTCGGGGCAACGCGCTGGCAGTGCTGGAAATTCTGGACAGCTTTGGCCAGCGCTCGGTCATGAGCTTCAGCAACCTGGCCGTCAACACGCCGCTGGCACCAGAGGCCTTTCAGTTCAAGCCACCGGCCGGTGCCGACGTGATTCGCCAGTGAGCAACCAGGCCGCCCACACGCCGCTGGCCGAGCGGCTGCGCCCGCGCAGTCTGGGCGAGGTGATCGGCCAGCAGCATTTGCTGGGCGAAGGCATGTCACTGCGCATTGCGTTTGAGTCGGGCCAGCCGCACAGCTGCATTCTCTGGGGCCCGCCTGGCGTGGGCAAAACCACCATCGCGCGGCTGATGGCCGACGCGTTTGACGCGAAGTTCATCACCATCAGTGCGGTACTGGGCGGCGTCAAGGACATCCGCGAGGCAGTAGAGCAGGCCCAGATGGCCCAGGGAACGGCGCTGGAAAACGCCAGCGGAGCGCGCGGCCAACGCACCATCGTGTTTGTCGATGAGGTGCACCGCTTCAACAAGAGCCAGCAAGACGCTTTCTTGCCGCATGTGGAAAGCGGGCTGTTCACCTTCATTGGCGCCACCACCGAGAACCCGTCGTTTGAAGTGAACTCGGCGCTGCTGTCGCGTGCGGCGGTGTATGTGCTGCAGCCGCTTTCAGAGCCTGATCTTGAGCAAATTGTGGTCAGAGCCCGCGCCGCAGGTGCGCTACCCGCTATAGAAAAGATAGCAATGGCCAGGCTGGTTGGGTTCGCTGACGGCGACGCACGGCGGCTGCTCAACACGCTGGAGACGCTGGCCGTGGCCGCCACCCGCGAAAAGCTGACGGAGGTGACCGACGCCTGGCTGCTGCGGGTGCTGGGCGAGCGCATGCGCCGCTACGACAAGGGCGGCGATCAGTTCTACGACACCATCAGCGCGCTGCACAAAAGCGTGCGGGGTTCTGACCCCGACGCCGCGCTTTACTGGTTGGTGCGCATGCTTGACGGCGGGGCCGACCCGCGCTACCTGGCCCGGCGGCTGCTGCGCATGGCCAGTGAAGACATTGGCCTGGCCGACCCCCGGGCCCTGCGCCTGGCGCTGGACGCGGCTGAAACCTACGAGCGCCTGGGTACGCCCGAGGGCGAACTGGCACTGGCGCAGTGCGTTGTGTACCTGGCCGTGGCGCCCAAGTCCAATGCGGTGTACCAGGCCTTCAACGAAGCCCGTGCCTTTGTCAAGAAAGATGGCACCCGAGCGGTGCCCATGCACCTGCGCAATGCGCCGACTCAGCTCATGAAAGACCTGGACTATGGCAAGAACTACCGTTACGCGCATGACGAGGACGGGGGTTTTGCGGCAGGTGAGCGTTACCTCCCCGATGGCATGGCCGCGCCGGGCTTTTACCGCCCGGTGGAACGCGGCCTGGAAGTTCGCATTGCGGATAAGCTGCGCGAACTCAAAAATCTCAACAATCAGAAAAACTAATTCAATAACAAAGCCCCTGATAGGGTGGTTTCGCAAGGGTAAACCCCGGCCTGCCCCTCTGTTTTCAAGCGAGTGCGGTTACTACAATCCTTTACACAAACCCGCCCATTGAGCTGCTTGGCGGGTTTTTTGCTACATGAAAGGTTGCGCCACCTTTCGGCGGCCTTCTAAAACGGAGAAGTTCTATGGAAATATTGCTGCAACAGATCATCAACGGTCTGGTTCTGGGCAGCATGTATGCCCTGGTAGCCTTGGGCTACACCATGGTGTACGGCATCATCAACCTGATTAATTTTGCCCACGGTGAAGTGCTGATGGTCGGTGCGCTGACCAGCTGGACCATCATCGGCCTGATGCAAGGGGCCATGCCCGGGGCACCCGGCTGGCTGGTGTTGATCATCTCCATGATCATTGCCTGTGTGGTGGCGGCGGCGCTGAATTTTGTGATTGAGAAGGTGGCCTACCGGCCGCTTCGCAACAGCCCCAAGCTGGCACCACTTATCACCGCCATCGGCATGTCGATCCTGCTGCAAACGCTGGCCATGATCATCTGGAAGCCCAACTACAAGCCTTACCCCACGCTGCTGCCAAGCGCGCCGCTGAACATCGGCGGGGCCGTCATCACGCCCACCCAAATCATGATTCTTGGCTTGACGGCGGTATCCCTTGCGCTGTTGATGTACCTGGTCAACTTCACGAAACTTGGCCGTGCAATGCGGGCCACGGCCGAAAACCCGCGCGTGGCCGGCCTGATGGGCGTCAAGCCCGACATGGTGATTTCGGCCACCTTCATCATCGGCGCGGTGCTGGCCGCCATTGCCGGCATCATGTATGCGTCCAACTACGGCACGGTGCAGCACACCATGGGCTTTTTGCCCGGCCTGAAGGCGTTCACGGCGGCGGTGTTCGGTGGCATCGGCAACCTGGCTGGGGCGGTCGTCGGCGGCATTTTGCTGGGGCTGATCGAGGCCATTGGCTCGGGCTATATCGGTGCCCTCACCGGTGGCGTGCTGGGCAGCCACTACTCCGACATCTTTGCATTCATCGTGCTGATCATCATGCTCACGCTGCGGCCCTCGGGCCTGCTTGGTGAGCGTGTGGCAGACCGCGCCTGAAGGAGTACCCGTCATGCAAAAGAACAAACTCTTTGTCTTCCTGGCCGCCGCAGTGGGCCTGCTGATCCTGCCGCTGCTGCTGCAGTCTGCCGGCAATGCCTGGGTCCGTATCGCCGACATGGCACTGCTCTATGTGCTGCTGGCACTGGGCCTGAATATCGTGGTCGGCTACGCCGGTCTGCTGGATTTGGGCTTCGTTGCGTTCTTCGCCATCGGGGCCTACATGTTCGGGCTGATGGCGTCGCCGCACCTGACTGAAAACTTCCCCTGGTTCGCGCAGATGTTCCCCAACGGGCTGCATTCGCCGCTGTGGATCGTCATTCCGCTCGCTGCGCTCCTTGCGGGGGTGCTGGGCATCCTGCTCGGCGCGCCCACACTGAAGCTGCGGGGCGACTATCTGGCCATCGTGACGCTGGGCTTTGGCGAAATCATCCGGGTGTTTCTGAACAACCTGGACCACCCGGTCAACATTACCAATGGCCCCAAGGGGTTGGGGCAAATTGACTCCATCTCGTTCTTCGGCCTGGACCTGGGCAAAAAACTGAGCATCGGCGGCTTCGAGCTGGCGTCGGTCACGCTGTACTACTACCTTTTTCTGGTGCTGGTGGTGATCAGCGTGGTTATTTGCCACCGCCTGGAGTTGTCGCGCATTGGCCGCGCCTGGATGGCCATCCGTGAAGACGAGATTGCTGCCAAGGCCATGGGCATCAACACCCGCAACATGAAGCTGCTGGCCTTTGGCATGGGTGCCACTTTCGGCGGTGTGGCGGGTTCGATGTTTGCCGCCTTCCAGGGCTTTGTCTCGCCCGAGTCGTTCAGCCTGATGGAGTCGGTGATGATCGTCGCCATGGTGGTGCTGGGTGGCATTGGCCATTTGCCCGGCGTGATTCTGGGGGCGGTGTTGTTGTCAGCCTTGCCCGAGGTGTTGCGCTATGTGGCCGGGCCGTTGCAGGCCATGACCGGGGGCCGGCTGGACGCCGCCATCCTGCGCCAGTTGCTGATTGCGCTGGCCATGATCATCGTCATGCTGATGCGTCCGCGCGGCCTGTGGCCCGCGCCCGACCACGGCAAGTCGTTGCAGAACGTGAAGTAAGGAGCGCGACATGGCAGATACCGTACTCAAAGTCGCCGGCATTTCCAAGCGCTTCGGTGGCCTGCAGGCCCTGAGCGATGTGGGAATCACCATCGAACGTGGCCAGGTTTATGGCCTGATCGGCCCCAACGGCGCGGGCAAAACCACCTTCTTCAACGTCATCACAGGCCTGTACACGCCTGACAGCGGCACGTTCGAGCTGGCCGGCAAGCCCTACCAGCCCACCGCCGTACATGAGGTGGCCAAGGCCGGCATTGCCCGCACCTTCCAGAACATCCGGCTGTTTGCCGAAATGACCGCGCTGGAAAACGTGATGGTTGGCCGGCACATCCGCACCGGCTCGGGTTTGTTGGGCGCAATCTTCCGCACGCCGGGTTTCAAGAACGAAGAGGCGGCAATTGCCAAACGCTCGCAAGAGCTGCTGGACTATGTGGGCATCGGCAAGTTTGCCGACTACAAAGCCCGCACCCTGAGCTATGGCGACCAGCGCCGCCTGGAAATTGCCCGGGCACTGGCGACTGACCCGCAACTGATTGCGCTGGACGAGCCCGCCGCCGGCATGAACGCCACCGAGAAAATTCAATTGCGCGGCCTGATTGACCAGATTCGCAAAGACAACCGCACGATTTTGCTGATCGAACACGACGTCAAGCTGGTCATGGGCCTGTGCGACCGGGTGACGGTACTTGACTACGGCAAGCAGATTGCCGAGGGCACGCCCTACGACGTGCAGAAAAACGAAAAGGTGATCGAGGCTTACCTCGGCACCGGCGGCCACTGAGGCAGAGGAATATTCATGGCACAAACTTTTCTGAAAGTCACCGGCCTGAAGGTCGCTTACGGCGGCATCCAGGCGGTCAAGGGCGTGGACTTTGAAGTCCGCGAGGGCGAACTGGTGTCGCTGATCGGCTCCAACGGTGCTGGCAAAACCACCACCATGAAAGCCATTACCGGCACGCTGCCCATTAACGCGGGCGACATCGAGTACCTGGGCAAGAGCATCAAGGGCCAGGGCCCCTGGGATCTGGTCAAACAAGGCCTGGCCATGGTGCCCGAAGGCCGCGGTGTATTCACCCGCATGACCATCATCGAAAACCTGCAAATGGGCGCGTACATCCGCAACGACAAGCCCGAGATTGCAGCCGACATGGACAAGGTGTTCACCATCTTCCCGCGCCTGAAGGAACGCAAAGACCAACTGGCCGGCACCATGTCGGGCGGCGAGCAGCAGATGCTGGCCATGGGTCGCGCACTGATGAGCCGGCCCAAGGTGCTGCTGCTGGACGAGCCGTCCATGGGCTTGTCGCCCATCATGGTGGACAAGATCTTTGAAGTGGTGCGCGACGTGTCGGCCCAGGGCGTGACCATCCTGCTGGTGGAGCAAAACGCCAGCCGCGCGCTGGCCATTGCCAGCCGTGGCTACGTGATGGAGTCGGGCGAGGTCACGATGTCTGGCGACGCCAAAGAAATGCTCAACGACCCCAAAGTGCGCGCGGCGTACCTGGGCGAATAGCCCTGGTCCACCTTCGCGCCCGAGGCCTTCACCGCTTTTTCATACTTGGCGAGTTCAGCTTTCATGAACTCGCCAAACTGCTCCGGCGTGTCGGCCCGGGGCCGGGGTGTCGGGCAGCGCCGCTACAGTGTCATGCGCCCTCTTTGTGCTTGTCAGCTTCGGTGGTGAAAGCGTCAGCGTAAAACTCTTCGGGCGGCAGGCCCGCCTGTGCGGTGTATTCAGCGCGGGCCGAGTCCACCACAATCGGCGCGCCGCAGGCATACACCTGATGGCCCGACAGGTCGGGAAAGTCTTGCAGCACGGCGCGGTGAACGAAGCCGGTGCGCCCGCTCCAGTTGTCTTCAGGCAGGGCGTTGGAAATGACCGGCACGTACTTGAGGTTTGGCATCACCGCAAGCTGCGCCTGGACCCAATCATTCAAATACAGGTCTTCCGGGCGGCGACCGCCCCAGTACAGCGTGGCGGGGCGCGTGACGCCCTTGTGCTGCATGTGCTCAATGACCGCCTTGATCGGCGCAAAGCCGGTGCCCGAAGCCAGCAACACCATGGGCTTGGTGGAGTCTTCGCGCAGGTAGAAACTGCCGTAGGGGCCTTCCACCCGCAGGATTTCTTTCTCTTTCATGGCGCTGAACACATGGTCGGTGAACTTGCCGCCGGGCATGTGGCGGATGTGCAGCTCCACCCCGGGGCCATTGTGCGGCGCGTTGGCCATGCTGTAGCTGCGCCGCGCGCCGTCGCGCAGGATGAACTCCACATACTGGCCCGCGTGGTAGCGGAAGGTGTCGTTGGCGGGCAGTTGCAGCGTGAGCAGCATCACGTCGTGCGACTTTTTCACCAGCGTGGTCACGCGCGAGGGCATTTTCTTGATGGGGAAAGCGCTTTCGTCTGTGACCTGGCGCGACTCGAGCACCACGTCGGTGTGGGGCACGCCGCAGCAGGTAAGGATGTAGCCCGCCGCCTCTTCGTCGGCGCTCAGCGCCTTGGCCTGGTGCGTGCCGTGCACCACGGTGCCCTGGAGTTTTTTGCATTTGCACGAGCCACAGGCACCGTCCTTGCAACCATAGGGCAGGCCAATGCCCTGACGAATGGCAGCCGCAAGAATGGGCTCGTCGGGGTTTGCGCTGAACGAGCGGGCGCTGGGCTGCACCGTGATCTGGAACATCTTTTAGGTATCCTCGGGAAGTCTTTTCTGGCGTTAGCCCCCGATTTTGCCCTCAAACCAAAGCCCTCTTGGCGCCCGGCCAGCGCGCTTCCGACGCCAGCGCCTCCTGATCGTGGGCTGCGGCGACGTCGGGTTGCGCGTGGCGCGGCAACTGGTGCCGCGGGTGCGGCTGCTGGCCTTGACCTCGTCGCCCTCGCGCGTGGCGCAACTGCGTGCCAGCGGCATCACACCGCTGCTGGGCAATCTGGACCAGCCAGACACGCTGCGCCGCCTGGCCGGCCTTGCCACCCGTGTGCTGCACCTTGCACCGCCGCCCGGTGCCGATCAAGGCCAGCATCAGGCCAGCTGGTGGCTAGACCCGCGCACCCGCGCATTGACGCAGGCGCTGCGTCGGCGCAGCCCGCCCGATGCGCTGGTTTACGGCTCCACCAGCGGCGTTTATGGCGACTGGGGCGGCGCGGTGATTGACGAAACTGCCGAGCTCAGGGCCAGCACGCCGCGCGCCCAGCGCCGCGTGGACGCCGAGGCACTGGTGCGCAACTTTGGCCGGGCGGTGCGCGCCAGCATCCTGCGCATCCCCGGTATCTACGCCCCCGACCGGGAAGGCGGCACGCCGCGCGCGCGCCTGCTCAAACGCACACCGGTGCTGGCCGCGCCAGACGACGTGTACACCAACCACATTCATGCCGACGACCTGGCCCGCGCCTGTGTGGCCGCGCTGTGGCGTGGCCAGCCGCAACGCGTGTACAACGTGAATGACGACAGCCAGCTCAAAATGGGTGACTACTTTGACCTGGCGGCCGACCTGTATGGCCTGGCGCGCCCGCCGCGCGTGCCGCGCAGCACCGCGCAAGACGCGTTGCCGCTGATGCTGCTGAGCTTTATGAGCGAGTCGCGGCGGCTGAGCAACACGCGGCTGAAAACCGAGCTTCGACTGGTGCTGCGCTACCCCACACCTGATACCGGTTTGCTATAAAAAAGAGAGTGGGTCAGGCAGTATCTGCGCGGGCTACAGCCTGTTTTGCTTAAAAAACCCGCGTGTGGGGCGGTTCCCAGGGGTTAAATCCCTGCTGGCTTCATCATGGTGCGCATGCGGTCTACCGCCTTGAGGGTGATGGTTTTTACCTCGGCACCCTGCAGCACCGTAAGGGTAATCTCGTCGTCGGGGTTGGGGTGCAGCCACACCTGCTTGTAAAACGCCTCCAGCGTGGCCACGCGGGCACCGTCTACCGCCAGCACCACGTCGCCGGGCTGCAGGCCGGCCGCCTGGGCCGGGCTGTCTTTGTTAACCCGCACCACGCTCACCCTGCCCCCCTGCTCGGTGGACGTCAGGCCCAGCCAGGGGCGGCGGCTGAGCTTGCTGCTGCCGGTTTGCTGCATTTCAGCCAGGATCGGCTTGAGCAAGTCCACCGGCACAAACATGTTGCCCGGCAAGCGCGTGTTCTGGCCCAGCGCATCCATCACAAACAGGCTGCCTATGCCCAGCAGCTCGCCGCGCTGGTTGAACAGCGGTGCGCCACTGTGCTTGCCAATGGGCGGGCTGGTGAACAGCGCAGACTCTATGTGGTATTCCCAATACCCGGAAAAGGGCCGCTTGCTGACAAGCTGCGTCATGCCCACATCGCCATCTTCCCCGCCGGTAGCAGCCATCAGTGCGTCGCCCGTGGTGGCGTCTTTTACGCTGCCCAGCGGCACCGGCACCACGCCGCGCAGCGGCAGCAACGGGCGCAGCAGGCCAAAGCCGGTAGCCAGGTCATAGGCCACCGGGCGGGCTGGCAGGGTTTTGTTGTCCTGGGTGACCACCTCGACCGTATCGGCCTCCAGCAACAGGTAGCCAATGGTCAAGATCAGCCCGTCGGGCCCAATCACCACGCCCGAGCCGCTGCGCTCGCGCCCCAGCGTCTCGGCCGAGCGCGCGCCATCCGCCGCACGCACCTGCACGCCCACCACCGCCGCGTTGGCACGGGTGAGGGCATCGATCACCGCCTGGGCGGCCGGGGGCTGGGGGGTGGCTGCATGGGCCAGCGCCAGCAGCGCGGTACAGAAGAAGGCTAGCCAGAGGCGGGCGAGGGTGCGCATGGGGGGGGCTCCTGCGGGTGTGGGGGATGCCACGGCCACAGGATGCACCGGAATCAAAGCTAATTCAAGCGCAGGGGCATGAAAACCTGCACGTCGGCATGTGGCAATACGGCTGCATAGGTTAAAACTGCTCCCGTCATCTTGATCCGCGCCAAGCTTCCATCCAAGGATCGGCATTTGTCGCGGTATAAAGCTTAAAAAGCTGAACCATGATCACTCCAGTTGTACTTTGCGGTGGCTCCGGCACGCGTTTGTGGCCTTTGTCTCGCGCCGGCTTCCCCAAGCAGTTTCTCTGCCTCACGGGAAATGAGAGCCTTTTCCAGCTGGCCGCGAAGCGCGTTGCAGCGCTTGGTTCAGAGGGTTTGGCAGTGTCTGCGCCGCTGGTCGTTTGCAATGAAGCGCATCGGTTTCTTGTGACAGAGCAGCTGCGTGAGGCGGGTATCGCTTTGGGTGCCGCCTTGCTGGAGCCTTCGGGGCGCAACACGGCACCCGCACTGACCCTGGCGGCATTGCAGGCGATGGCTGGTGGAGCCGACCCGGTGCTGGTAGTCACGCCGGCGGACCAGTCTATTGCCGATCCCGCGGCCTATTGTTCCGCCATGAAGGTGGCGGTCAGCGAAGCCGAAGCCGGGGCTATCGTTATCCTTGGCGTACAGCCAGACCGGCCCGAAACGGGTTATGGCTACGTCAAGGTAAGGGCTGAAGGCGGCGTCGGCGCAGTTGCGGTGGACCGCTTTGCAGAAAAGCCGGACGCCGCCACTGCCCAACGCTACCTTGACGAAGGCGGCTACTTCTGGAATGCAGGCGTCTTTGTGCTCAAGGCTTCCGTATGGATGGCTGCGCTTGAGCGGTTTTGCCCCGATATGGCACGCAGCATGACCGCCGCCTGGGGCGCAAGAGTTCAAGACACGCAGACCAGCGCGACGGGCGTTCACTTTGTGCGGCCAGGCCAGGCAGAGTTCGCTGCCGTCTCGGGCCAGTCGGTTGACTACGCTGTTCTGGAGCCGCTCTCCGCAGCGCCGCGCGATGGCTCCTTGCCGCCCTTGAAGATGGTGCCGCTGCAAGCGGGCTGGAGCGATCTTGGTGCCTGGGATGCCGTCTGGCAGGTTTTACCCAAAGACGCGGCTGGCAACGCCCATTTGGGCGATGTGATCACCAGCGGCAGCCGCAACACGCTGGTGCATGCAGCCAGTCGACTGGTTTGCCTGGTGGGTTTGGACAACGTGGTGGTGGTAGAGACGGCAGACGCCGTGCTGGTTGCCGACCGCTCGCGCAGCCAGGACGTCAAGGCGATTGTTGCGGACCTGGCAGCAACCGGCCGTGAAGA
Source organism: Ramlibacter sp. 2FC (assembly GCA_943369755.1). Classification (GTDB taxonomy): domain Bacteria; phylum Pseudomonadota; class Gammaproteobacteria; order Burkholderiales; family Burkholderiaceae_C; genus CALROG01. The sequence continues at coordinate 5,269 of CALROG020000049.1, read as the reverse complement.
GCTTTTGCTGCACCGCAAGGTGCATCGCCCCTGGGGCTGGTACGACAGCGTTGATGAATCTGACCGCTTCAAGGTCAAACGCATTCAGGTCAATCCCAAGGCCAGCCTGAGTTTGCAAATGCACCACCACCGCGCCGAGCACTGGATTGTGGTCAAGGGCACGGCTGAAGTTACCTGTGGCGACAAGACCGTTCTTTTGACTGAAAACCAGTCAACCTACATTCCTTTGGGGGAGGTGCATCGGCTGGCCAACCCGGGCAACATTCCGCTGGAAATCATCGAAGTACAGTCGGGGGGGTATCTGGGCGAAGACGACATTGTGCGGATTGAAGACAGCTACGGAAGAAAGTGAACGCCATGACCCGAAAAGTTGCACTCAATACCGGCATTACCGGCATTACCGGCATTACCGGGCAAGACGGTGCCTATCTGGCAGAGTTTTTGTTGGACAAGGGTTACATCGTGCATGGCATCCGCCGCCGCACATCGCTGTTCAACACTGACCGCATTGATCACCTGTACCAGGACACACACGAGGCCGGTGTGCGCATGTTCCTGCACTACGGCGACATGACGGACTCGTCCAGCCTGACGCGCATCCTTCAGCAAACGCAGCCCGACGAAATTTATAACCTGGCGGCGCAGTCTCATGTGCATGTGAGCTTTGATGAGCCCGAATACACCGCCAACTTAGACGCGCTGGGCCCCCTGCGCATGCTGGAGGCCATCCGCATTCTGGGCATGGAAAAGCGCGTGAAGTTTTACCAGGCCAGCACGTCTGAGCTATATGGCCTGGTGCAGGAAGCGCCGCAGAAAGAAACCACGCCCTTTTACCCGCGCAGCCCCTACGCCGTGGACAAGCTGTTTGCCAGCGCCGGCCTTTCGGTGAAACGCCACATCAAAACCACCACCGTGCAAGACCAGCAGCCCGCCAGCTTCTGGCGCGCAGATGTCGCCAAACTTGAACGGTTGACGGGCGCACGGCCCACGCTGAGTGGTGTGACGGTGTTCCGGCAGGTCGCCGCGTTGCTATAAAATTGATAGTGGCTAGCGCAATATCTACGAGGGCTACAGCCATATTTGTTCGATAAGGTCTCACATTTACGCCCATGCCACCACCCGCCCATCAATACCAGTCGTTCCCCGACGCGCCGGGCGACTCCCAGTCGCTTGCCAAGCTCAAGGCGTTGCGCCTGCCCCTGATGGTGGGGCAGCGGTTTCTGGACATCGGCTGCAACGAAGGCTTTTTTTGTGGCTATGCGCAGTTTGCCGGTGCTGCCCGTGTGGTGGGGCTGGACCAGTCTGAAACCTTCATCAGCCGCGCGCGGCAGCGCTTTGCCGGTGTTGAGTTTCTGCACCAGAGCTGGGACGCTTTGCCGCCCGGCCCGTTTGACGTGGTGCTGCTGGCGTCGTCTTTGCACTATGCGCGGGACCAGGCTGACTTGATTCACCGCGCGGTACAAACCCTCAGCCCCACCGGCACGCTGGTGCTGGAGCTGGGCGTAGCGCCGGGCGAGCATTCTGCGTGGGTGGAGGTGCAACGCGGTGCTGACCGTCGCTTGTTTGCCACCTGGGCCAAGCTCACCGAAGTGTTGGCACCGCATGCCTGGAAGCTCATTTCAAAAAGCGTGGCGCAAAAGGGCGACCCAGTGCCGCGCTACACACTGCACATCAACGCCCGCAAACCCGTGGCTTACCTGCTGATGCAGCCGCCTGGTTTTGGCAAGTCCACTTTTGGCAAAGAACTATTCAAGCCCGCGGGCGTGCCGGTGGTGGCGGGCGACCTGTGCCTGATGGAAATTGCCGAAGGCAAGGTGCCAGCCGACGAAGCCTTGCGCACCGTGGTGGCTGCCAAATGCAGCCCGGACGCGCTGGACAAAACCCTGCTGGCCCTGCTCAAGGCCGAGCTGCTGCCGCAACTGGTGCAGGTATGGCTGGCCAAGGCCAACGGCAAGACCTTTGCACTCGACGCTTTTGTGCCCGCCGCCTTCCGCGAGCAGGTGGAGCAGATCGTCAAGGCCGCCGGCTACCTGGTGGTGCGCCTTGAATGGGAGCGCCCCGGTGCCGAACTCATGGCCAGCGGCAAGGTGGAGGACCTGGCCGACGCCTGGGTGGCTGAGCTGGCCATCCCGCCCGGCATGCCGGCCCAGGCCATGCCGTTCAAGGGCACCCTGGGGGCCGTGACGCAACTGGGCGTGAACCAACAGGTCATGGACGTGACCGGTTGGGCAGTGCACCAGAACGGCTTGATGCCCAAGTACATCGGCATCAAGGTCGGCGAACACATGACGGTGTATTCGCGCTTTGACCGCGTGGCCCGGCCTACGGTGAAAGAGCGGCTGGGCCTGCCGCATGTGATGTATGGCTTCAAGATCCGCCAGGCCATCCCGCCCGGCGTGAACCCCAAAGACGCGCCGTACCAATTGCAGGTGTTTGGCGGCAATGACGAAAGCGAACTCAGCGGGCCATTTTCTATGGACGCGCTCAAGCTACCTGCGCCGCCTGACAAGTAAATGCAGGCAGCTTTACATTGACCAGGGCCCAAACCACTCTGATGCGCTTCGATGACGCCCTGTTGTCCCCGGCGACCGGCTTGGCGCTCGACAAAGCGCAGCTCTGCGGCAGCAACCGGGCAGCGGATCAAGCAACTTGAAGCAGGCGACGAACCCCCCAAACACTGAACTGGCAGGTTTGGGAGGCGGCAGGTTACAGAATGGGCAGGCCCACCAGCTCAATCTCAAACGGCGTGCTGGTCGTCACGCCGCCCGTGCCAATAGCCACTGACGACTGCAAGTACACCGCCAGGGATTCCACACTGTTCAACACATCCGTACCCAGGCTTTGGGTGGTGGTGCCTTGCGGGCGGATGAACCCGTCTGCCGTGGCGCCCGTGGTATTGAGCGTCCATTGCGCGTTGGTGCCGTTGTTGACCAGGGTGAACAGGTCAGTCGTCACACCCTGTTGCGTCTGGCTGATGGTGATGGTGGTGATGCCACCATTCAGTACAGACGACTTGCTCAGCGTGGCATCGCCCTTGGTGGCGTCGGCCCTCCAGTAGACAGCAGCCCGGTCGGTGCCGTCGCCGCCGTTGACCGTGTCGTTACCGGCACCCAGGCCAAACATGTCGTTGCCGGCGCTACCCGTGACTGTGTCGTTGCCGGTCAGGTCTGCAATGCGGAAGCCAGTGCCCGCTGCAAAGTAGGCGGGAACCGTCAGGCCACTGGCGTCCAGCGTTTCAGAGCCCGACCTACCTGTCAGCACCCCAGCATAAGACTGCGTGCCGGCGGTGAACGTCAGGTCCAGCCAAGTCTTGTGCGCCTCGCTCAGCGTGTAGCTGTCTTGTGCCACGTTGTAGGTAGCGTAGATCGTGGTCTCAGGAGTGGCGCCGCCGTTGGCAACGTCATTGAGGTTGGAGTCGTACCACAGCCCCATCTGCACCGTTTCGATGTTCTTCAGGAAATCCACACCCTGCAGCGTGCCCGAGCTGTTGTACTTGATGACGGCCAGAGAATAGCCGTTGGCGCCTGCCATTGTCAGACCCACCTGCGCCGCCGTGGTGGCAATGCTGGTCACGTCCGTTGTGGAAAGGGTCGACCCGGTCATCGCGTTGACCAGCTCTGACGCAGCACTTGCGGTCATCTGGTCCAGCGCGGTGGTGGCGTAGCCGCTCCACTTGGTCAGGTCCACCAGGCGGTATTTGGCCGGGTCGAAGTTGGCGGTGGTCAGGCCGCCATTGGTGGCACCGGGTGTGGGCACCTCAGTGCTGGTGCGTTGCTCCAGCATGCGGTACTGGTCGCTCGACGTCACCGGGGCGCCGCTGGAAAAGTAGTAGTAGCCTGCGTCAGCGCCACCGTCCACCAGGTGCGAGCCAATGGTGGGTGTGGTGGTGGTGAGGTGCGACACCACCACAAAGTCTGTGCCGCTGGTGCCGGTGACCACGTCGCTGCCATTCAGCGAGAAGATGAAGGCGCCGAAGGGGTTGGCCGGGTCAATCGTTTTGCCCAGGGCCGTGATGATCTCGTTACCAACGATCGTGTCCTTGAACTGGGTGCCAAACATGAAACCCAGTGCAGGCGTCGGGTTGCTGGGGGACGGCACGTTATCCGAGCCTGTGATGTCCAGCGCACGTGTGCGGTAAGTGGTCAACTCGTTCAGGTTGTAGTCAATCACGCCGTTGCTGTTGGCATCGTTCCAGACCTTGATGGATAACGTCTCGACGTTCTTCACGTAGTCGGTCTCGCCAGTGGCCGCGCTCACCACCTTATAGCGATAGTTGGCATTGAACGCGGCCAAGTCAGCCCCTGTCAGGCTGCCATTCAGCGCGGTGACCGTCACGGCCTGCGCCTGGGACGTGCTGGTAACGATAAGTTCCATCGTGTCGCGTGCCGGGTTGATGGTACCAACCGAGACGCCTTCGTTGTCGCCACCGTCTATGTAGTTGGTTCCGGGGCCGGCGTTGATGTTGTCGCCATACAGCGTGCCGGTGATGGTGTCGTTGCCCGCGTCGCCCTGAATGAACAGCCCGCGCTGGTAGCTGGCGATATTGCTGGCCAGGCTGGAGGAGATCAACCCGGAGCCTGCGGCCAGGTTCAGCGTGTCGTTGAACAGAGTGCCGTTCACAGAGCCCATGTGGAACTGGGTGCTGAGGTTGGTGGTGTTCTCAAACACTTGGGGCAGCAATGAAACAAAGCGTCCGAAGGTCACTTCGTTGTCGCCATAGTCCTTCTGGCCATTGCTGTTCTTGTCGTTCCAGATCTGGATGTTGACCTGCTCGATGTTCTTGATGTAGTTGACCTCGGAACCCGAGACGACCTTGAGGGTGTAACCGTTACCGAAGGCGGTGTTCTCTTCTGCTGTACCGCTCGTGCCGTCCAGGGCGCTCACCGTCACAGCGTTGGCGGCCGCTTGGTTCGCCACGAACAGGTTGAGTTCGTCAGCCGCTTTGGCCCCCCAGGGCGTGAAACCCGTGTTGGCCCCGCCGTCCACGTAGTTGGTGCCAGCACCCATGTCGAAGTTGTCGCCAAAGCCCGTGCCGGTGGCGGTGTCGTTGCCCGCGCCCAGGTTGACGAACATGCCGCGCTGGTGGGTGCCCATCAGCGCCAGTGTGTTGGCCGATACTTCGGTACTCGCGTTGAAGGTGTCTGCACCAGCCGTGCCGTTGGCCCACGCAAAGTGCATCTGGTCCGATACCTTGGTGCCTTGAGCCGTCTTGGTGGCATCGCTGGGGTTCAGCTGTATCTCGCTGACATTGACCGCCAGATCAATGTTG
>CALROG020000048.1:0-26107 GCA_943369755.1 Ramlibacter sp. 2FC | reverse complement strand
CCGGTTGCTGCAAGCGCCCAGCAATGCCACCAGGCCGAGGCTCAATAAATTAGTGAAGCGCACGGTAAATCTCCTCTGCCAGTTCTTTTGAAATGCCTTCCACGGTGGCGATGTCCTCCACCCCGGCCGACGCCACGCCACGGATTCCGCCAAAGCGCTGCAACAAGCGGGCTCTTTTCTTGGCACCAATGCCCGGGATTTCCTCGAGCTTGCTGCCCCCGGTACGCACCCGCGCCCGCTGGGCCCGCATGCCGGTAATTGCAAAGCGGTGGGCTTCGTCACGGATCTGCGCCACCAGCATCAGTGCCGCCGAGTCTTTGCCCAGGTACACCTTGTCGCGACCATCGGCAAACACCAACTCTTCCAGGCCGACCTTGCGGCCTTCGCCTTTTTCCACACCGACGATCATGCCAAGCTCCAACCCCAGCTGTGCAAACACTTCACGCGCCATGCTGACCTGACCCTTGCCGCCGTCCACTAGCACCAGGTCAGGCATGCGCGCAGCACCGCTGGCTGCGGTAGCGCCGCTGTGTGTCGGGTCACGCGCAGCCTCGGCAAGCTTGGCGTAGCGGCGCATCAGCACCTGACGCATGGCGCCATAGTCGTCACCCGGCGTGATGCCCTCGATGTTGTAGCGGCGGTATTCGCTGTTTTGCATTTTGTGATGATTGAACACCACGCAGGATGCCTGGGTCGCCTCGCCGGCGGTGTGGGAAATATCGAAACATTCGATACGGAAGGTGTCCAGGTTGTCGGGCGCAAGGTCCAGCGCCTCCACCAGGGCCCGGGTCCGGGCCTGCTGCGAGCCCTCTTCCGCCAACAGCCGCGCCAGCTGGATGGCGGCATTCTTTTCGGCCATTTCCAGCCAGATGCGGCGCTGTTCGCGCGGGTTGTGCACCGCGCTCACCCGCACGCCTGACTGTTCCGACAGCGCCTCGATCAGCGCCTTGCTGACCGGCACGCTGGTGATCAGCGCGGGCGGTACCGGCACGCCGATGTAGTGCTGAGCAATGAAGGCTTCGAGCACCTGCACTTGCACCGGTGTATCGGCAGCCGCCTCGTCGTCTTCGTCCAGCCCGAGCAGTGCGCAGGCGTCCTCCACGTGGGTTGGAAAGTACGGCCGGTCACCCAGGTGCCGCCCCCCGCGCACCATGGCCAGGTTGACGCAGGCCTTGCCGCCGTGCAACTTCACCGCCAGGATGTCCACGTCTTTGTCGGACGCCGTGTCCACCGCCTGCTGGTGCAGCACCCGCGACAGCGCCGTGATCTGGTTACGAAGTTCCGCCGCCAGCTCGAACTCCAGCCGCTGTGAATGCGCCATCATGCGCGACTCCAGCCCGTCCAGCAGCGTCTGGGTCTCGCCATTCAGGAAGGCCTCGGCATTCGCCACATCCTGCGCGTAGGCTTCGGGCGTGATGTGTCCAACACAGGGGGCCGAGCAGCGCTTGATCTGGTACAGCAGGCAGGGCCGCGTGCGGTTGGCATAGACCGTGTCTTCGCAAGTGCGCAGGCGAAACACTTTTTGCAACAGTTGAATCGACTCTTTCACCGCCCAGGCGCTCGGGTACGGGCCAAAGTAACGGTGCTTGCGGTCCACCGCGCCCCGGTAATAGGCCAGGCGGGGGATTGGGTGCGACACCAGCTTCAAATACGGGTAGCTCTTGTCGTCACGAAACAGGATGTTGTAGCGCGGATGCAGCGCCTTGATAAGGTTGTTCTCCAGCAGCAGTGCCTCTGCCTCGGAACGCACAACGGTGGTTTCCATGCGCACGATCTTGGTCACCATGTGCCCGATGCGGGTGCCGCCATGGTTTTTTTGAAAGTAGCTGGAAACCCGCTTCTTCAGGTTACGCGCCTTGCCCACATACAAAACGCCACCGTCCGCGTCAAAGTACCGGTAAACGCCGGGCATGGCCGGCAAGGCGGCCACCTCGCTGAGCAGTTGTTCGGAGTGGGTCTCGGGCATCCGGGTATTGTCGCGAATCCCAACCCCCCGCAGGGGCAGTGGACAATCCCGCCATGAAATGGGACATCTTTTGCCGCGTCATCGACAACCACGGCGACATCGGCGTGTGCTGGCGGCTGGCGGCCGACCTGGCCGGGCGCGGCGAGCAGGTACGGCTGTGGGTGGATGACCCGTCGGCTTTGCAATGGCTGGCACCGGCCGGCGCACCCGGCGTGAGCGTGCAGGCCTGGGGGCCCAACACCCGGTGGCCCGTGCCTGGCGAGGTGCTGGTGGAGGCCTTTGGTTGCGAGCCTGCTATTGATTTCGTAGCGGCTTACGCAGAACGGGTGAGGGCTAATGGCAGTTTTTACTCATGGATCAACCTCGAATACCTGTCGGCCGAGCCATTCGTCGCGCGCAGCCACGGCCTGCCCTCGCCGGTGCTGAGCGGGCCGGGCCAAGGGCTCACCAAACATTTCTTCTACCCCGGCTTCACGCTGCAAACCGGCGGCTTGCTGCGCGAGCCCGGGCTGGCGCACCGCCAGGCGGCATTTGACCGCCGTAGCTGGCTGACCAGCCGCGGCATTGCCGACCAGGGTGAACGCCTGATTTCGCTTTTTTGCTACGAGCCCCCCGCGCTCGACGCCCTGCTGGCCCAACTGGGCGGCGCACCTGAACCCACCCATCTGCTGGTCACGGCCGGGCGGGCTGAGGCCGCAGTGCGCTCGGCCATGACGCGCCACACCCGGCTGCCACGCATCACGTTCTTGCCGCTGCTGGCGCAGGCGCAGTTTGACGAACTGCTGTGGGCCTGTGACTTCAACTTTGTGCGGGGCGAAGACTCGCTGGTACGGGCAATCTGGGCCGGCAAACCGTTTGCCTGGCAGCTCTATCCGCAGCACGACGCAGCGCACCACCACAAGCTTGCCGCCTTTGTGCAACTGCTGGCCCCCCCCGCTGAATGGGCCCGGTTTCTGCATGTCTGGAATGGGGCACAGGGCACCGCATTGCCGGCGCTGCAGGCGCGCCAATGGCTTAGCGCAGCCGCCGGGTTTCAGGCCCAACTGCTGGCGCAGCCCGACCTGACCAGCGCATTGCTCGGCTTCGCTGAAAAAACCCGTTAAAATTCAAGGCTTTGCGGAATCGGCCCGGCCGTCTCCGCCCTCTTGCCGCACGACGCATCGCACCGGTCTGTTACGCGGCCCCAACCTCAACACTGATATGAAAATCGCTCAAGAAATCCGCGCCGGCAACGTCATCATGAACGGCAAGGACCCGATGGTCGTGCTGAAGACCGAATACAGCCGGGGCGGTCGCAACTCGGCCACCGTGCGCATGAAGCTCAAAAGCCTGATCGCCAACTTCGGCACCGAAGTCGTGTTCAAGGCCGACGATAAGATGGACCAGATCATTCTGGACAAAAAAGACTGCACTTACTCTTACTTCGCCGACCCGATGTACGTCTGGATGGACAGCGAGTACAACCAGTACGAAGTGGAGTCCGAGAACATGGGTGACGCGCTGAACTACCTGGAAGAGGGCATGGCCGCCGAAGTTGTTTTCTACGACGGCAAGGCCATTTCGGTGGAGCTGCCCACCAGCGTTGAGCGCGAGATCACCTGGACGGAACCCGCCGTCAAGGGCGATACCTCGGGCAAAGTGCTCAAGCCCGCCAAGCTCGCGACCGGCTTTGAAATCGGCGTGCCGATCTTCGTGGCCCAGGGCGACAAGGTCGAAATCGACACCCGCACCGGCGAGTACCGCAAGCGCGTCTGACCGGTTTGCAGCGCTGGTACAAAGAGGGCTCCGCAAGGGGCCTTTTTTGTTGCATGACCGACCATGAGCTTTGACTTCGCACAAATCAGCGTGCCGTTTCGCATGCAGCCCGGCCTGCGTCGCTTGTCTGCGGGCGAGCCGCAGCTTACGCCACTGGACCCGGCCGGCGCCCTGTTTCGCGAGAAACAGCAAGTTCAAAAAGCGCGGCAATCGCGCTGGTGTGTGCCGGGCTTCAGCCCCGCATTTGCTATCAATTCAATAGTAGCTCACGCAACACTGGTGCGGGCTAGCGGCAATTTTTCTTCAAATCTACCGCTCGAACTGGCCTACCAGGAAGATTTTGCGGTACTCGACGCCGCCACCGGCACCGTGCCCTGGCTCTGTGTTTGCGTGCCCTCGCAATGGGCACCCGAGGAAAAGCTGGGCCAGTCGCTGGCCAGCATTCATGGCCCCGTCGCCGACAACGCCGCGCTGCAGGCGGCGATGCAGGGCCTGACGCAACTGGTCACATCGGGTGGCCACTGGGAGCGTTTTGTCTGGAGCGTTACGCCCAGCGGGCGATACGACCAGCACCCCAAGCGCCAGCCGCGCCCAGCCTGGCCCGAAACCCTGGACGCAGAGGCCTTCGCCGGGCGGTGCTTCCTGCGCAGCGAGCGCCAAACCTTTTTGCCAGTGGGCCAGGGCACACAACAAGCAGTGTTCACGATCCGGGTGACGCTGCAACCGCTGGTAGAGGCGGTTCAAACAACCGCGCAGGCGCAGCAACTGCACGACGCCATCGCGTCAATGAGCCCCGCCGTGCTGCAGTACAAAAATCTCACGGGGGCGAAGGCGGCGCTTGTGCAGTGGCTGGCCCGTCGCTACGCCTGAGCCTCAAGGCATGCGGCCAAAAACCAGTACCAGCGCCACAAAAATCAGGACCGCTGGCGCGCCAATCACGGCAACCCAGACCCAATGATTTTTACCTGAGGCAGCCGCTGGCAAAGGCGCAATCGCTGCAGGCGGCGCAGTGACCAAGGGCAGCAACTCGACCAGCTCGTCCGCCGACTCGGCGCTGAACAGCTCAAGCGACATGCGTTGCAAGTGTTCCCCCGGTCGGGCGACGCCACGGCGAAGCCACAGGTCCAGCCGTGAACCGGTCACGCGCGCATGCACAAAAGCCGCCAGGGGAATCTTCACCCGAGTGTCTTTCCAGGCCAGCCACTTGCGAATCCGCCCCGCAATGCGAACCACATCAGCCTGCACCCGAACCTCAATTTCGCCCTTGAACGCGGGAATGGCGTAGCCCTTGCCCTTGACACTGTGCAGGCTGGCCGCATAGGTGCCCCGAACCGGTGAAAACACCCCGCTGTTCAAGGCATCAAAGCCATTCTGGGCAACCCGTTGCGCCAGCAAGTCGCCCACGGTGAGCTGGACACCGTTGTTGTCGATCAACAGGTTGTCGCTGGTCAGCATCTCCTTGATGCGCATGCCCACGATGGTGCGCCGGTCATAGGGGCCCACACTGCGCCCTTCCAGCAGCACGTGGTACGCCGTCGCTTCATTGGTCGTCATGTATTTGTCTCGCTCCGCGCGCTAGGATACCGGAGAATTCACCCCCGCCAAACACCAGTCGGCGCATGCAAATGGCCTGAGAATGGCGGCATGCACACCACCCAAGACCTCCGTGAAACGCGCCTTGCCGATGCCTGGGCCACGCTTCAAACCGACGCCCGGGCCGGCAACCCGCTTGCTGCAGACGCCAGCCGACTGGCCTTTGCCGACCCGGAGTTTTTGCTGCGCCGCGAAACCCGCGGCATCCGCTTCCAGCTTGAACTGCTCAAACCCGATCTCGAACAACATGCCCGTGGCATCGAAAACACCATCGTGGTGTTTGGCAGTGCGCGCTTTCGCGGCGAGGCAGATTCAGCCGAGCTCCTGGCTGAGGCGCAAGCCAGCGGCGACGAAGCCCTGATTCGCCGCGCGCAAAGCCTTGCAAAGAACGCTCACTACTACGAGAAAGCCCGCGCCTTTGGCAACCTGGTCGCGCGATACAGCAACGGCAAGGCAGCGGCCGATGAGTTGTTCATCTGCACCGGCGGCGGGCCCGGCATCATGCAAGCCGCCAATCAGGGCGCGCACGAAGGCGGTGCCATGAGCGTGGGCCTGGCAATTGCCCTGCCAATGGAGGAGGCCGCCAACCCCTACGTAACGCCCGCGTTGAACTTCAAGTTTCACTACTTTGCTTTGCGCAAAATGCATTTCATGATGCGGGCCAAGGCACTGGTGGCCTTCCCGGGCGGCTTTGGCACGCTGGACGAGCTGTTTGAAGTCATCACACTGGTGCAGACCCGCAAGGCCAAGCCGGTGCCCATCGTGCTGTTCGGCACCGACTACTGGAAGCGGGTGCTGAATTTTGAGGTGCTGGTCGAAGAAGGGGCAGTTTCACCAGACGACCTGAAACTGATCCAGTACGCCGATGACCCGCAGACCGCCTGGAACCTGATCAAAGCATTTTACCAGCTCTGATCTGGCTGGCCATAGGGGCCCCCGCACCGACCACGCCGCCAACCACCCAGAACACGCCAGCCACCCCGATCACCGCACCGGCAAACCCAAACAACATGGGCATCAGCACACTGCAGGCGTTGATGGCCATCAAGCGCAGACCCAGCGCTTCGCCATGACGGGCCGACGGCGTGATCTGGTGTAACGTGCTCATCACCATGGGCTGAACCGAGCCCAGCGCGAAGCCCAGCAGCACCGAACACAGGCCCATGGCCAGCGGCGCCTGCAGCAGCGGATAGACAGCGAACAAAACGGCGGTGACAACCATTGCCCCGGCAATCACTGTTGACTCACGCAGTTGCTCGGCAACCAGCGGCATCAGGACCCGAATCAGCGCAGCCGCCACGGCAAAGGCCCCAAGGATGGAGCCGATCACTGATGCACTCAGGCCACGCTCGTGCCCCAACAGGGGAACCACGAAGGTGTGAACATCCCAGCACGACGCAAGAAACCAGTTGACGATGAGCAAGCGCCGGAACATGGGTTCGCGCAGCAGATCCCAGGCCCGGGTCGGCGGCTGCCCTTCAGAATGCACTACCGCAGGCAGTTCGACCACGTTGCGCACCCAGTACCAACTGGCCACTGGCAGCAGCGCCAACAGCAGGAACGCCGCCCTGAACCCCGCGTGGTCAATCATCAGCCCGGCACTGAATGGCCCGAGAAAGTTGGATATCGCCGGGCCGATGGCAAGCCAGGAAAAAACCTTCTTGAGTTCGGTTGGTGTTGCGGCGGCGCGGCCCACATGGCGTTGCAAGGCAATAGTCGCCGCACCGGTGGCGCCGCCAGTCATCAAGGCACTGAGGCACAGCACCGGAAACACCGGGAAAGCGACGGCCAATGCAGCCCCCAGCGAAGCGGCGGCCACGCTGAAGGCCATGGGCCGTTTCAGGCCATGGCGGTCAACATAGCGGCCCGCAGGCAGTGCCAAAAAAACCTGGGTCAGGGCAAACAGCGCAAGCAACACGCCGACGGCTGCGGCGCTATAGCCCTGACGCAGTGCCAGCAGTGGCGCGGCGAGGCGCATACCAGCCATGCAGGCATGCAAAAACACATGGCCCGCAATCACCCGGGCCAATGCCGGGTTCAAGTGTCAGCCTCGTCTGCAGGTGGCAAAAGCCCCTGGGCCTCGCTTTCGGGCAATGCCTCCACAACCTTCAGGGCACGGCGCATCTGGTTGGAGCGAGTGGCCGCGTTTTCGAGGGTGACAGAAGCCTTGCGCACCTGCTCCTGCACCGTATCAACCCACTTGCCATAGCGGTCAAATTCGGTTTTGACCGCCCCCAGTACCTTCCAGACCTGAGAGGCCTGCTGCTCAAGCGCCAGTGTGCGAAAGCCCATGTGCAGACTGTTGAGCATGGCCAGCAGCGTGGTCGGCCCCGCCAGGGTAACGCGAAAGTCACGCTGCAGGCCGTCCATCAGGCCGGGACGGCGCAACACCTCGGCGTACAAACTTTCAATGGGCAGGAACAGGATGGCAAAGTCGGTGGTGTGCGGCGGAGCCAGGTAGCTCGCAGCAATGGTCTTGGCCTCCAGGCGGATACGCGCTTCCAGTGCCTTGCCAGCCAATTCGACGCCTGGCGCATCGGCCCGGTCGTGGGCTTCGAGCAGGCGTTCATAGTCTTCCCGCGGAAATTTGGCGTCAATTGGCAACCACACCGGTACACCATCGCTGCTGCGCCCGGGAAAGCGCACCGCAAAGTCCACCCGCTGGTTGCTGTGCGGCCGGGTCTCGACCTGGCGTGCGTACTGCTCGCTGGTCAATACCTGTTCAAGCAACGCTTCAAGCTGCACTTCGCCGAACATGCCGCGGGTCTTGACGTTGGTCAGCACGCGCTGCAAGTCGCCCACCCCCTGCGCCAGGCTCTGCATTTCACCCAGGCCCTTGTGCACCTGCTCCAGCCGGTCGGCCACTTGCTTGAAGCTTTCGCCAAGACGTGTTTCGAGCGTGGTCTGCAACTTCTCGTCAACCGTCTTGCGCATTTCGTCGAGCTTGGCTGAATTGGTCTGCTGCATCTGCGCCAGCTGTGTCTCCAGCGTGGTGCGCACTTCACCAAGCCTGCGCGCGTTGGATTCACTCAAGCCCTGCAATTGCAGTGTCAGCGTATCGGCCAGGGTTTTTTGCAGCAATGCAAGCTGCTGGCCAAAAGCGTCTATCTGCGCATTCTGGGTTCGGGTGGCCTCTGCGCCCTGCTTGACCAGCGCGTCCTGAAAAGTAGCCAGGCTGTGGCCAAGCTCCTGGCGCGCCCCGCGCCCCGACTCACTGATCTCGCGTCGCAGTTCGCGCTCCAGCCGCTCATTGGCGGCGAGCAACTCGGCCCGGGTCTGACCGCCCTCGTCTGCGGGCTTGCGCAGGAACAGCGCAACACCCAACAGCAAATTGAGCGCCGCCAGCGCAACCAGTAGCCAGAGTTCGAGCGGCATGCCTTACTTTTTCAGCACCTCGGGGTTGAGCGGCGTTAGCGCCTGGCCGTTAATGAGGTAACCAATCAGGTTGTCCGCCGCCAGATTGCCCATGGCCAGGCGGGTCGGACCGGAGGCGCTGGCGATGTGCGGTGTCAGTACCACGTTGCTCAAGCTCAGCAAATCGGGGTGAACTTTCGGCTCGCCCTCAAACACGTCCAGGCCGGCACCGGCGATGCGCCTGTCACGCAGCGCTGCGGCCAGCGCCGCGTCGTCCACAATGCCGCCTCTGGCGATGTTGACCAGGGTGGCGCTGGGTTTCATCAGCGCAAGCTCTGGCGCGCCAATGGCGTGGTGCGACGCCGCTGAATACGGCAACACCAACACCAGGTGGTCCGCCGTTTTGAGCAATTCTTCCTTGCTGACATAGCGGGCCTTGCAGGCGGCCTCAAGCTCGGGCGCGAGGCGCGACCGGTTGTGATAGATCACGTTCATGCCAAAGCCGTGGGCACCGCGCCTGGCGATGCCCTGGCCAATGCGGCCCATGCCCAGAATGCCCAGCGTGGCACCATGCACATCGCTGCCCGAGAACATCTCATAGTGCCATTTGGTCCATTGGCCGGCCCGCAAGTAGTGCTCGCTCTCGGTCAGGCGGCGCGCCGTCGCCATCAGCAAGGCAAAGCCGAAGTCCGCAGTGGTCTCGGTCAGTACATCTGGCGCATTGGTGCCCAGCACGCCACGCGCGGTCATGGCGTCAACGTCAAAGTTGTTGAAGCCCACCGCCATATTGGCAACGATTTTTAGCTGCGGGCAGGCGTCCAGCACCGCCGCGTCAATACGTTCGCTGCCCGTAGTGAACGCGCCAACCTTGTCGCTCAGGTTCCGGGCCAGCACGTCTTTGGGCCAGACTTCGTCGGTCGGGTTGGTTTGCACCTCAAAGTGCTGGGCCAGCCGCTCAATGACGGAGGGAAAGATCGCGCGGGCGACAAGTACCTTGGGCTTGCTCATGGGAATACCTTTACCGGAACCAAATGAATGTCATGACGACGAACAGCGGAATCAACACCGCACCGGACCAGGCCATATAGCCAAAGAAGCTGGGCATTTTGACGCCGCGATCTTCAGCGATCGCTTTCACCATCAGGTTGGGCGCATTGCCAATGTAGGTATTGGCACCCATGAACACCGCACCGGCGGAGACGGCGGCCAGCGTGGGGGCCAGCGTGGTCATCAACACCTGCGGGTCGCCCCCCGCCGTGTTGAAGAACACCAGGTAGGTCGGTGCATTGTCCAGGAACGAGCTCAATGCGCCTGTCGCCCAGAAGTACATGGCAGGGTCAGGCGAACCATCGGGCCGGGTGACGGCACTGACAACCGCGCCAAACGGGCCATTGACACCGGCCTTGAGCATCGCAATCACCGGGATGATGGTCAGGAAAATACCCGCAAACAGTTTTGCGACCTCGACCATTGGGCCCCACGAAAACTGATTGTCCTCGTGCACTTTCTTGGCGGTCATCCTCAACGACAGCAATGTCACCGCGATCAGACCGGCATCGCGCACCAATCCGGGCAGACCCACCTCGGTACCCAAAATGTCAATCGCGACCTTGGACTTCCAGACGCCGCTCATCAACACCAGCATCGCTATGGCTCCCAGCAGCCAAAAATTGGCCGCGCCGTCAAACCCGATACGGCGGGTGTCTGGCGTCGGATCCACGGGCAACAATTCTTCGCGGCGGTGGTAGAACCAGGAGTCCAGCGCATAAAAAATCGCCAGCAACGTCCCGATCAGGAACAGCGTTTCCGGGAAGATGTGCTTGACAGTCCAAAAGAAGTCCACCCCTTTGAGAAAACCCAGGAATAGCGGCGGGTCGCCCAGCGGCGTGAGAGAACCCCCCGCGTTGGACACGATAAAGATAAAGAAGACCACCACATGCGCCTTGTGCTTGCGGTTGTCATTGGCACGGATCAGCGGCCGAATCAACAACATGGACGCACCTGTGGTGCCCATGAAACTCGCCAGAACGGCGCCGATGGCCAGGATGGCAGTGTTCAGCCCGGGACTGCCATGCAAGTTGCCGCGGATATGGATGCCCCCGGCCACGGTAAACAGTGCGGTCAGCAAAATCACGAAAGGGATGTACTCGGCGAGCAATGCATGCGCCAGGCTCACCGCAGCGGCAGAGGCACCGAACATCACCGCAAACGGCAGCAAGAAGGCCAACGCCCAGGCTGCGGCCACCTTGCCGAAGTGGTGATGCCAGAAGATTGGCGTCAGAAGCGGCATCAGCGCGATGGACAGAAGGATGCCGGCAAACGGAATGCCCCAAACGGGCGAAAGTTTGCTGCCGTCAAAATCCGCCGCAAGCGCCAGACCGGGCCAAAAGAGCAGGAACGAACAGGCCGCGATCCAACGGGGATATTTCATATGTGTCTCCAGATCAGGAAAGCTCGGCGGCGGGAGCCGAACTTGGCAAATGCCAGAGACGAAGCATACCGAATGCCACGCGGGCAAAGGTTTCGCCAGCCTGACGGTGCGGTCAGTCCAGCCAGCGCGTGAACTCCTGCACCGGTACCCGTGGCGTGTGAAAGCTGTTGACCTTGTCGGACTCATCGGCATAGCCCAGGGCCATTCCGCAGACCAGCATTTCGTCCGGGCCGGCCCCAATGTGCGGCAGGATGATCTTGGCAAAACCGTTCCAGGCAGCTTGCGGGCAGGTGTGCAGGCCGCGCGCCCGTGCGGCCACCATGATGCTTTGCAGGAACATGCCGTAGTCCACCAGCGAGCCGCGCCCCATCACCCGGTCCAGCGTGAACATCAGGCCCACGGGCGCGTCAAACAGCTTGAAGTTGCGCTGATGCTGGGCATGCATGCGGTCCTTGTCACCCTTGGTGATTCCGAGCAGGCCGTACAGGCTCCAGCCGTTCTCGCGGCGACGGTCGATATACGGGCTGACCCACTTCTCGGGGTAGTAGTCGTACTCCTCGCGGTACTCTGCAGCCAGCGCCGGGTTGGCATAGATTGCGTCATGGGCGGCGCACACCTTGGCGACCAGGGCGTCGCGGCTGGTGCCCTGCAGCACATAAACCTTCCAGGGCTGGGTGTTGGTGCCCGATGGCGCGCGGCTGGCCACACCCAATATGTCGCTGATCAACTGGTGCGGCACGGCCGTGGCGCGAAAGGCCCGGGCTGAAAAACGGCTTTCAATGGCCGCGTCAACACTGGCGGGGTCTTTGACGACGGTATTGACTTGGGTTTGCATCACTTGAGTTTCTCCAGAACAGATTTGAGCGGGGCTGGCAACGGCACCGGGCGGCGCGTCAGCTTGTCCACATAGACATGAATGAAATGGCCCTTGGCAGCGGTCAAGGGCTCGCCATGGGCAAACAGGCCGACTTCATAGCGCACGCTCGACGTACCCATATGCGCCACGCGCAGGCCGGCATCTACCGCCTGCGGAAAGGCCAGCGGCGCGAAGTAGTTGCACTGGGTCTCGATCACCAGGCCGATGGTCTGGCCGGCGTGGATGTCCAGCACGCCCTGCTCGATCAGGTGGGCATTCACTACCGTGTCGAACCAGCTGTAGTACACAACGTTGTTCACGTGCCCGTAGGCGTCGTTGTCCATCCACCGGGTGCTGATGCTGCGAAAGGCCTTGTAGCCGCTGCGCGGCTCGGCCTGTGGCTTGGCTGGTGTGATGTCTCTCATGCGGCCAGATTCTGCCAGCGCCGCCAGTAGGCCGTCGCCACCTTGTAGGTGTTGGCCTGCGCCCGCACCGTGTCCTCGAGGCGCTTCCCATAACCGCCGGCCATGGCAAACGCAAGCGGAATGCGGCGCTGCCAGGCCCAGTCAAACACCCGGCGGTCACGCGCCTCCAGCCCGTCCCAGCTGAGCTTGAGGCGGCCCAGTCGGTCGCCCTCGTGCGGGTCAGCACCGGCCAGATAGATCAGCAGCGCTGGCTCGAAGCGGCGCTCAAGCTCGTCCAACGCACTTTCCAGCGCCTGCAAATAGTCGTCATCCCGGCAACCGTCGGGCAAGTCCACATCGATGTCGCTCGCCTCCTTGCGGAACGGGAAGTTCTTCTGCCCATGGATCGACAGCGTGAAAACGCTGGCGTCGCTGCGAAAGATGCTGGCCGTGCCATTGCCCTGGTGCACATCAAGATCGATCACTGCCACCTTAAGCGGGGGCACATGGGTGCGGCCACGGCTCCATTCGGCCTGCATCAGCCGTGCGGCGACTGCGGCGTCATTGAATACACAGAAGCCGCCGCCTTTGTCTGCGTAGGCGTGATGGGTGCCGCCCGCGATGTTGGCGGCCACACCCTCACGAAACGCGACGCGACAGGCGCAGACCGTGGCCCCCACGGATCGGCGCGCCCGCTCTGCCATGGCCGCACTCCACGGAAAGCCAATTTCACGCATGGCGGAGGCGGCCACAGTGCCGTTCGAGATCGCACTGATATAGCCCGGGGAATGGGCCAGCGCCAGCTCGCCGTCGGTTGCGGCGGGTGCCTGCATCAGGCGCACGGCGGGTTCATACAGGGCCAGTTGGTCACGCAGCATCTGGTACTTGGCCATTGGAAACCGGTGCCCGGGCGGTAGCGGCAAGACGAATTGCGTAGCGTAAAAAACCTGCATCGGCCAATTGTGTCGTGAAGGTGAAAACCGGGCAGAGCGGGTCGGTTTAGGGTTTGATTTCTAAAATGCTGCAACGCAACAAAAACCGCTTGCAAAGACACGGGATAACCCTATACTTGAACCATGCTGCACTGCAACATAAAACGGGTTTCCCGGTTCAGCGCAGATAGTGATCCTCACCTTAACTTCTGGAGAAATTTCTATGTTGACCGCTGAACAAATCCTGGCCTCGCACAAAGCCAACGTCGAAACCCTGTTTGGTCTGACCACCAAGGCTTTTGAAGGCGTTGAGAAGCTCGTCGAGCTGAACGTTACCGCCTCCAAGGCCGCCCTGAGCGAAGCCGCTGGTACCTCGCAAGCCATCCTGGGCGTGAAAGACGCACAAGAACTGCTGGCGCTGCAAGCTTCGCTGTTCCAGCCCCTGGCCGAGAAGACCGCCGCCTACAGCCGTCACCTGTATGACATCGCTTCGGGCACCGGCGCTGAGTTTGGCAAGGCTTTCGAAGCCCAGGCCACCGACGCACAGAAGAAGTTCATGGCCGTTGTGGACAACGCCGCCAAGAACGCTCCGGCCGGCAGCGAAACCGCTGTGGCCGTGTTCAAGAGCGCTGTTGCCGCTGGCAACAACGCCCTGGAATCCGTGCAAAAGGCCGTGAAGCAAGCCACCGATGTGGCCGAAGCCAACTTCAACGCCGTGGCCAACACCGCTGTCAACGCAGCCAAGACCACCACCAAGAAGCGCTAAGGCGCTCTTGATTGCAGAGTGCCTGCCCCCAGTTATCTGGAGCAGGCACTCTACAAGTCACGCAGCATCTATCTGATACTCGCGCTACTGAACGAGAGTTCTTCAAGTTGTCTCCTCGGGTCCTTTCGACACCTCACGGTTCAGGGATCCCTTCAAGCCCCAGTCGCAAGACTGGGGCTTTTTTTATTTTGACTTCGCTTCTATCGCGGCCTTGAGCTGCGGCAGCAGTTGCTGCATGGCCACACGCCCCGACTCAATGGCCCTGCGCCGGGCGGCGAAGTCGGCGCTTTTGACGCCCACAAGTGACGGGCGCACCACCAGGTCGGCCTCCTTCAGCTCCCAGGCATTGATGCTTTTCCCCATGATGGCGAAGGTCTGCAACAGAATCTGCAAGCTGTCGCCGGCCGGGTTGCCCTCGGGCGCACTGGATATGTCCACCGCAAGCACCAGCTCGGCCCCCATCTGGCGGGCGTAGCGCACAGGCACCGGCGAGACCAGGCCGCCATCGACATACTCGCGCCCCGCTATGGCCACCGGCTGGAACACCGACGGCACCGCGCTGGACGCGCGCACCGCAGTGCCAGTGTCGCCGCGCTGGAACAGCACGCCCGCGCCTGAGTTCAGGTCGGTTGCAACGATGCCCAGCGGCAGCGCCATGTTTTCTATCAGCCGATTGCCTACCTGGGTGTTGACGTAGCGCGCCAGCGCCTCGCCGCGCAGCATGCCGCGACTGAAGATGGGCAGCATCCAGTCGGTGAAGGCGGCCTCTTCCATGCTTTCAGCCACCAGCTGCAATTGCGCGCCGTCGCGACCGCTGGCATACAACGCGGCCACCAGGCTGCCAGCTGAAGTGCCCACCACCAACGCGGGCCGGATGCCGGCTTCCTCCAGCACCTGAATCACGCCCACATGCGCAAACCCGCGGGCCGCACCGCCACCCAACGCCAGGCCAATGCGCGGCAACCTTTTAACCGGTGTCTGCGCCGTGGGTGGCTCGGTGGCTGGCGGCGCGGGCGGGCGCGTGGTGCAGGCCACCAATAGCGAAACCAGGGCCAACAGCAGAACCCGTCGGCCGCCTTGTAAAACCCCGTCAGGTTCGTTAATACTATTGAGAATGATTCGCGTTTGCTTTATCATTGGTCATCTTCATCGTTTCACCCCACTCACCATGTTCAAACAAATCCTGAGTCTCGCGCTGGTCCTGGCCACTTGCGCTGCGCTGGCCCAAGACCCGGTGGTCAACCTGTATTCGGCCCGCCACTACTCGACCGACGAGGCGCTGTACAGCAACTTCACCAAAGCCACCGGCATCAAGATCAACCGGGTCGACGCCGACGATGCGGGCATTCTCGCCCGTCTCAAGGCCGAGGGCTCAGCCTCCCCGGCAGACGTGATCTTGCTGGTGGACGCCGCACGGCTGTTCAAAGGTGAAACCGACGGCTTGTTCCAGCCGGTCAGGTCAAAGCCGCTGGAAGACGCGATTCCGCCCCAGTACCGCGGCAAGGCCGGCCCGGACGGCTCTGCCTGGTTTGGCTTTTCAACCCGCGCCCGCGTCATCGTCTACGACAAACTGCGCGTCAAAAAGGAAGACGTGGACACCTACGAGGAACTGGGTGACCCCAAGAACAAGGGCAAGGTGTGCCTGCGCTCGGGCTCCCACCCGTACAACCTGTCGCTGTTTGGTGCCGTGACCGAACACCTGGGTGAGCAAAAAGCCGAGGTCTGGCTCAAAGGGATCGTCGACAACATGGCCCGCGCACCCAAGGGTGGCGACACCGACCAGATCAAGGCGGTGGGCTCGGGCGAATGCCAGATTGCAGTGAGCAACACCTACTACATCGCCCGCCTGCTGCGCTCCAGTGCCGCTGAAGACAAGGCACTGATGGACAAGGTGGGCATTGTGTTTCCCAACCAGGCTAGCTGGGGCACGCACCTGAACATTGCGGGTGGTGCCGTGGCCAGGCACGCGAAGAACCGGGACAACGCCGTCAAGTTCCTGGAGTACCTGGCAAGCCCTGAAGCGCAGAACTACTTTGCCAACGGCAACAATGAGTGGCCCACCGCAAGGGGTGTGAAGGTCAACAACGCGGCGCTCAACGCGATGAGCGGTGGTGGCGACTTCAAGGCGGAAACCATTGCGCTGTCGGCGGTCGGGGCCAATCAGACGCGGGTGCAGCAGATGCTGGATCGCGTGGGGTTTCGGTAAAGCTGCGCGATAATTTACGTTTACGTTAACGTCAATTCAGGAGCAGCTTCATGGAAATCAAAGGCAAGGTATTCATCGTCACCGGCGGCGCATCGGGTCTGGGTGAGGGCACGGCACGCATGCTGGCGGCCAATGGTGGCACCGTGGTGATTGCCGACATGCAGGTTGAAAAAGGCGAGGCCATCGCCAAAGAGATTGGCGGCGCTTTCGTCAAGTGCGACGTGAGCCAGGAGGCCGACGGCCAGGCTGTGGTGGCCAAAGCCGTTTCGCTGGGCAAGCTGATGGGCCTGGTCAACTGCGCAGGCATCGCCCCCGCCGAAAAAACGGTGGGCAAAAACGGTGCCCACAACCTGGGCGTGTTCAGCAAAACCATCATGGTCAACCTGGTCGGCAGCTTCAACATGATTCGTCTGGCAGCTGACGCCATGTGCAAGAACGAGCCTGAAGCCACCGGCGAGCGCGGCGTGCTGATCTCCACCGCCAGCGTGGCCGCTTACGACGGCCAGATCGGCCAGGCGGCCTACAGCGCCTCCAAGGGCGGCGTGGTGGGCATGACGCTGCCGATTGCGCGCGACCTGGCCCGCAACGGCATTCGCAACATGACGATTGCCCCCGGCATCTTCGGCACGCCGATGATGTTCGGCATGCCCAAAGAAGTGCAGGAGTCGCTGGCCGCCAGCGTGCCCTTCCCTTCGCGCCTGGGCACCCCGCAAGACTACGCCAAGCTGGCCAAGCACATCTTTGAGAACGACATGCTCAATGGCGAGGTGATCCGCCTGGACGGTGCGATCCGGCTGGCACCGCGCTGAACCGGGGCAAAGGGTATCCGGCAGGGCCGCCCGGCGCTGCGGCGGATTAATATGCATCACCGCAACTGAGGAGATGCCATGAAACACAGCCTTGCCGCGCTCGCCGTAGCCGCAATGCTGGCCGCCTGCGCCAGCGCCCCGTCGAACTTCACCTACACAGTACCCGACCAGCCTGAGGGCTCATCGGGCTATACCGAGAAACCCGGCTGGGCCACCACCAAGTTTGCCGTGGCCGCCGCCAACCCGCTGGCCACTGATGCGGGCTATCAAATCCTCAAAGCCGGTGGCTCTGCGGTGGACGCCGCGATTGCGGTGCAAATGGTGCTGACGCTCGCCGAGCCGCAGTCCAGCGGCATTGGCGGCGGTGCCTTTCTGCTGCATTCCAACGGCAAGGACGTTGAAGCCTTTGATGGCCGCGAAACGGCCCCGATGGCTGCAACTGAAAACCTGTTCATCAAAGCCGACGGCAAACCCATGGCGTTCTATGAAGGCGTTGTGGGCGGGCGCGCGGTTGGCGCACCCGGCACGGTGCGCATGCTCGAACTGGCACACAAGCAGCATGGCAAGTTGCCCTGGGCCACGCTGTTTCAGCCAGCCATTGCGCTGGCTGAAGGCGGCTTCAAGGTCAGTGCCCGCCTCAACACCCTGCTCAAAAGCGATCCGCACCTGAAGAAAGACCCGGTGGCCGCAGCCTACTTTTACAAGCCTGATGGCGAGCCGCACAACGTCGGGCATGTTCTCAAGAACCCCGAGCTTGCGGCGGTGCTGCGCAAGATTGCCGCGCAGGGCTCCAAGGGCATGCTGGAAGGCGACGTGGCCCAGGCCATCGTGGACAAGGTGCAAAAGCACCCCAGCAACCCGGGCCAGTTGAGCCTGAGCGACCTGGCCAATTACCAGCCCAAAAAGCGCGCGCCGATCTGCCACGACTACAAAGCCAACGCGCGCGACTTCCGCATCTGCGGCTTCCCGCCGCCAAGCTCCGGGGCCATCGCGGTGGGGCAAATCCTGGGCACGCTGAACCACGCCTGGGCCTCCGCCATTCCGCTGGAAAACGGCCTGCCGGGAGCGTCGTGGCTGCACCTGTACACCGAGGCCGCACGGATGGCCTTTGCCGACCGTGGCCAGTACGTGGCCGACCCCGACTTCGTGCAGCCCCCCGGGGGCAGCTGGATGAGCCTGCTGGACGACAGCTACCTGGCCAGCCGCGCCAAGCTGATCAGCGCCCAGAGCATGAAGGTGGCCAAGCCCGGCAGCCCGGGCCCGGTGAAAACCAGCTACGCGCCCATGCCCGACCAACCCGAGTACGGCACCAGCCACATCAGCATCGTGGACGGGTTTGGCAACGCATTGGCCATGACCACCACCATTGAAGACGTGTTTGGCGCGCGCCAGATGGTCAAGGGCTTTTTGCTGAACAACGAGCTGACCGACTTCAGCTTTGCCCCAACCGACGCTGAGGGCAAGCCGATCGCCAACCGGGTGCAGCCCGGCAAGCGGCCACGTTCGTCAATGGCCCCCACGCTGGTATTTGACAAGGCCACTGGCCAGTTGGTCATGAGCGGCGGCAGCCCCGGTGGCGCGCTGATCATTCACTACACCGCCAAGACGCTGTACGGCGTGCTCAACTGGGGCATGACGCCGCAGCAAGCCATCAACCTGCCCAACTTCGGCTCCAACAACGGGCCCAGCCTGCTGGAGGAAAAGCGCTTCCCGCCGGCCACGGTGGAGGCCCTGCGTGCGCGTGGTGCCGAAGTGCGCGAGCAAAACATGACCAGCGGCCTGCAAGCCATCACCCGTGGCCAGGCCCACGGCATGCAACTGTGGTTTGGCGGTGCCGACCCGCGCCGCGAAGGCATCGTGATGGGCGATTGAGCCCTTCAGTCAAGACAAATCTGGCTGCAGCCCGCAGCCAGATTGCGTGACCCACTATAAAAAATATAGCACCAGGCTATCCGTCAAACGTCAATCGCTGCCGCTGAACCGGCCTGTTCGCGTAGCTCAAACTTCTGGATCTTGCCGGTGCTGGTCTTGGGCAGCTCGCCAAACACCACGGCGCGCGGCACCTTGAAGCCGGCCAGGTGCTGCTTGCAGTGCGCCACGATGTCTTGCGCCGTGGTGGTGGCACCGGCCTTCAGCTCTACAAACGCGCAGGGTGTTTCGCCCCACTTGGGGTCGGGCCGGGCCACCACAGCGGCGGCCAGCACGTCAGGGTGGCGGTACAGCACATCTTCGACTTCGATGGACGAGATGTTTTCGCCGCCCGAAATGATGATGTCCTTGCTGCGGTCCTTGATCTTGATGTAGCCGTCGGGGTACTGCACGGCCAGGTCACCGCTGTGAAACCAGCCCCCGGCAAATGCCTCTTGCGTGGCCTTGGGGTTCTTCAGGTAGCCCTTCATGGCGATGTTGCCGCGAAACATGATCTCGCCCATGGTCTCGCCGTCTTGCGGCACCGGCTGCAGGGTGGCGGGGTCGAGCACGCACGCATCGCGCTCCAGGTGATAGCGCACGCCCTGGCGTGCGTTCAGGCGGGCGCGCTCGCCAATGTCCAGGGCGTCCCAGTCGGCGTGCTTGGCGCACACCGTGGCCGGGCCATAGACCTCGGTCAGGCCATACACATGGATCAGGTCAAAACCCATTTCTTCCATGCCTTCAATCATGGAAGCGGGCGGCGCGGCACCGGCCACCATGGCCTTCACGCCCCCCTGCTTCAGAGCCCGCAAACCGGCCTTCATGGCATCAGGCGAGTTGACCAGCAGGCCATGCACGATGGGCGCGCCGCAGTAGTGGGTGACGCCGTGGTTGCGAATGGCGTCAAAAATGGCCTGCGCCTCGACCTTGCGCAGGCACACATTCACGCCGGCGCGTGCGGCCACCGTCCAGGGAAAGCACCAGCCGTTGCAATGAAACATCGGCAGTGTCCACAGGTACACCGCGTGTTTGGGCATGTCCCATTCCAGAATGTTGCTGATCGCATTGATCGCCGCGCCACGGTGGTGATAGACCACGCCCTTGGGGTTGCCGGTGGTGCCACTGGTGTAGTTCAGCGCAATCGCGTCCCATTCATCACCGGGGAGCTGCCAGGCAAAGGCAGCATCGCCGGTGGCAATGAAGGCTTCATAGGTGGTGCTGCCAATGGCTTGCAGCGGCCCGCTGTAAACCGCATCTTCTACGTCAATGACCAGCAGCGGCGCGCTGGACTTGCGCAGGGCCAGTGCCTTTTGCATCAGCGGCGTGAACTCGGGGTCCACAAGCACCACCCTGGCCTCGCCGTGGTCAAGCATGAAGGCCACGGTCTCGGCGTCCAGCCGGGTGTTCAGTGCGTTGAGCACCGCACCGGCCATCGGGATGCCGAAATGCGCCTCCACCATCGGCGGCGTGTTGGGCAGCATGACGGCTACGGTATCGCCCTTGCCAATGCCGTGTTGCTGCAGCGCACTGGCCAGCTGCCGGCAGCGGGCATAAACCTCGCCCCAGCTGCGGCGCAACGTGCCGTGCACCACTGCCAGCTGACGGGGGTACACCTGCGCCGTGCGCTCAATGAACGCCAGCGGCGAAAGCGGGGCAAAGTTGGCCTCGGTACGCGGCAGGTCCTGGTCGAATATGCTGGTCATGTTTGTCTCCGTGTTCCCCGCTGGCGCGGTGTGCCGCAAGGGTACTGCCGAAAGGTGTCCAGCGGCGTTAGGTAAGAATACGCAACGTATTTCCACTGCCCATGGCCATTCCCCAGACCTTCATTCAAGAACTGATCGCGCGCGCGGACGTGGTGGAGATCGTCGGGCGCTATGTGCAGCTCAAGAAGGGCGGCGCCAATTTCATGGGCCTGTGCCCGTTCCATGGCGAGAAGTCGCCCAGCTTCAGCGTCAGCCCGTCCAAGCAGTTCTATCACTGCTTTGGCTGTGGCAAAAACGGCAATGCCATCGGCTTCCTAATGGAGCACGCCGGCATGACGTTTATTGAGGCGGTGAAAGACCTGGCCCAGCAATACGGCATGCAGGTGCCCGAAGACGATGCGTCACCGCAAGACCGCGAGCGCGCGGCCCAGCAGCGCGCCAAACAGGCCACGCTGAGCGACGTGCTGGAGAAAGCCGGTGAGGCCTACCGCAAGCACCTGAAGGCGTCGCCCAAAGCGGTTGACTACCTCAAGGGCCGCGGCCTCAGCGGCGAGGTGGCCAGGCAGTTCGGCCTGGGCTACGCGCCTGAAGGCTGGCGCAGCCTGGCCAGTGTGTTTCCCAATTACGACGACCCGTTGCTGGCCGAGAGCGGCCTGGTGATCGTCAGTGAAGAGGATCCTTCGACAAGCTCAGGACAGGCCAAGCGCTACGACCGCTTTCGCGACCGCATCATGTTCCCGATCCGCAACGTCAAGGGCGAATGCATAGGCTTTGGCGGGCGGGTACTGGGTGACGGCACACCCAAGTACCTGAACTCGCCCGAAACCCCGGTGTTCAGCAAGGGCCGCGAGCTGTATGGCCTGTACGAGGCCCGCCATGCCCTGCGCGAGGCCGGCTATGTGCTGGTGACCGAGGGCTACATGGACGTGGTGGCGCTGGCCCAGCTGGGCTTTCCCAACGCCGTGGCCACGCTGGGCACGGCCTGCACCACCGACCATGTGCAAAAGTTGTTCCGCTTCACCGACAGCGTGGTCTTCAGTTTTGACGGCGACGCGGCCGGCCGGCGGGCCGCGCGCAAGGCGCTGGACGGTGCCCTGCCCTATGCCACCGACGTGCGCTCGGTCAAGTTCCTGTTCCTGCCGGCCGAGCACGACCCCGACAGCTACATCCGCGAATTTGGTGCCGACGGATTTGCCCGCTATGTGAGCGAGGCCACGCCACTGAGCCGCTTTTTGATTGACGCGGCGCGTGAGGGCTGCGACCTGACCAGCGCCGAGGGCCGGGCCCATATGGCGTCCAACGCACGGCCACTTTGGACGGCGATGCCGGACGGAGCGCTCAAACGCCAGTTGCTGGGCGACATTGCCGACCTGGTGCAACTGGGCCAGCACGAACTGCATGAACTGTGGGGCACCGGCACCCCCAGCAAAGCCGCGCGAACCGGGAAGCGCTATGAATCTGATAGTGGCTCGCGCAGTCCTGATGCGGGCTACAGCCAGTTTTCGCACCAAAGCCCGGCCCCCCGGCGGCTGCCAGGCCGCAACCGGCCCGCCAGCCGGGCCGACCACGCTGTGCGCTTGCTGCTGGTGAACCACACCGCGCTGGAGCACCTGAGCAGTGAAGAGCACACCATGCTGAGCGAACTGCCAGCGCCCTACGGCCCGCTGCTGGCCTGGCTGGAGGGCCAGTTGCATGACCATGGCCCCCAGCCCTGGGCGGCGCTGCGTGAAGGCTTGCGCGACCACGACGGTGAGGCGCTGGCACTCAAAGTCATGGCCGGCTTTGAGACCCCGGCCGAGGACGACGCGCCCGAAGCCGAGGCGCAAGCCGAACTACGAGGCCTGCTGGACCTGATGCTGGACGACCGGCTCAAGCAGCAGGAAACCGACGCGCTGCAAGCCAATGACTTGGCGCTGTACCAGAAAATTCACACCCGGCGCAAAGCCCGGGCCATGCCCAAGCCTTGAAATCTGGCTGCAACGGTATAATGTAGGGTTTGCTATCGGCAAGAGCGACAGCAGCACCTCCGGACCCGGCCAACCGATGCCACAGCGCACGACTCGCCAACCTGCCGCAAGGACTGCACACCAAATGTTCGCCCACCCATCTTGCCCTTGAGACGCCCTCGGGTTCTGCCCGTTTGCCGTATCACCGCCCGCGCCGGGAATTGTGGCGCTATGTGTTTCTGTGTCTTTCTTTGATGTCCTGAGGTTATTCATGCCCGCTCAAAAGCCGAAGAAGCCCGTGTCGCCCGCAAAACCCGTTGCAAAAACCGCCGCCAAACCGGCCAAGCCTGCCGCCAAACCAGCGGCCAAGGTGGCCCCCAAGGCCGCCGTCAAGCCTGCAACGAAAGTCAAACCAGTGCCCGCATCGAAGTCCCCCGCCAAACCACCCGCCAAACCAGAAGTGAAGAAGCCCGTCGCCAAAGCGGTGGCCGAAGAAGTCGTCAAGAAAAAGCCCGGTCGCCCGCCCAAGGCCGTGAGCGCTGACGCAGCAGGTGCCACTGGTGCCAAGCGCGGGCGCAAGCCCAAGAGCGCCACCGAGGGCAAGCCCGGCGAAGAGATGGACATGTCCGACATCGAGGACGATCTGGTCGGCGAACCGGTGGCCGAGACGACCGAAAAGGTCAAGCCGCTGCGCATGAAGATCAGCAAGGCCAAAGAACGGGCCTTGATGAAAGAATTTGGCCTGGACGAAACGGTGCTGTCTGAAGAAGACATGGCCAAGCGCCGCCAGCGCCTGAAGACCCTGATCACGCTGGGCAAGACCCGCGGCTATCTCACCCAAGGCGAAATCTCTGACCACCTGCCCGACAAGCTGGTGGACGCCGAGACCATGGAAGTTGTGGTCACCATGCTCAACGACCTGGGCGTGGCGGTGTACGAACAGACGCCAGACGCCGAGATGCTGTTGCTCAACAACACCACCCCGACCGCCGCAACCGTTGAAGAGGCCGAAGAAGAAGCCGAAGCCGCCCTGTCCACCGTGGACAGCGAGTTCGGCCGCACCACCGACCCGGTGCGCATGTACATGCGCGAAATGGGCACCGTGGAACTGCTCACGCGTGAAGGCGAAATTGAAATCGCCAAGCGCATCGAAGGCGGCCTGATGGCCATGATGGAGGCGATCAGCGCATCGCCCGCCACCATTGCCGAGATCCTGCGCCTGGCCGCCGAAATCCGCGAAGGCAAGATCGTCATCTCGACGGTGGTGGACGGCTTTTCCAACATCAACGAGGCCGACGACTACGTGGCCGAAGAAGACTTCGACGAATTCGACGAAGCCGACGACGACGACGGCAAGGGCGGCTCCAAGGCCCTGACCAAGAAGCTCGAAGAGCTCAAAACCCAGGCGCTGGAGCGCTTTGACCGCATTGCCGGGCTGTTCGAGAAGGTCCACAAGATCTACGACAAGGAAGGCTACGGAACGCCCGCCTACGTCAAGGCCCAGCAGGCCCTGAGCGAAGAGCTCATGACCATCCGCTTCACCGCCAAGACGATTGAAAAATTGTGCGACCTGGTGCGTGCCCAGGTAGACGACGTGCGCCGCAAAGAGCGCGAGCTGCGCCGCATCATCGTGGACAAATGCGGCATGCCGCAAGACACCTTCATCAAGGACTTTCCGCCCAACCTGCTCAACCTCAAGTGGGTGGAGAAACAGGCCGCAGCGGGCAAGCCCTGGTCGATCATCATGGCCCGCAACATTCCGCCGATCCAGGAATTGCAGCAAAAACTCACTGACCTGCAATCACGCGTGGTGGTGCCGCTGGGGCAACTGAAAGACATCAACAAGCGCATGAATGAAGGCGAGCGCAGCTCGCGCGACGCCAAGAAGGAAATGATCGAGGCCAACCTGCGCCTGGTGATCTCCATTGCCAAGAAGTACACCAACCGCGGCCTGCAGTTCCTGGACCTGATTCAGGAGGGCAACATCGGCCTGATGAAGGCGGTGGACAAGTTCGAATACCGGCGCGGCTACAAGTTCTCGACCTATGCCACCTGGTGGATTCGCCAGGCCATCACAAGGAGCATTGCCGACCAGGCCCGCACCATCCGCATCCCGGTGCACATGATCGAGACCATCAACAAGATGAACCGCATCAGCCGCCAGCATTTGCAGGAGTTTGGCTTTGAGCCCGACGCCAGCATCCTGGCCGCCAAGATGGAAATCCCGGAAGACAAGATCCGCAAGATCATGAAGATCGCCAAAGAGCCGATCTCCATGGAAACGCCGATTGGTGACGACGACGACAGCCACCTGGGCGACTTCATTGAAGACCAGGCCAACACCGCGCCGATTGAGGCCGCCATGCAGGCCGGCCTGCGCGACGTGGTCAAGGACATCCTGGACAGCCTGACCCCGCGCGAGGCCAAGGTGCTGCGCATGCGCTTTGGCATCGAAATGAGCACCGACCACACCCTGGAAGAAGTGGGCAAGCAATTTGACGTGACGCGCGAGCGCATTCGCCAGATTGAAGCCAAGGCCCTGCGCAAGCTCAAGCACCCCAGCCGCAGCGACAAACTGCGCAGCTTCATCGACACGCTGTAACCCGGCGCGTGGTTCAAGACAAAGGCACCCTGCGGGGTGCCTTTTTTTCGTTTGCTCGTTGTGGGAATACGCCGGAGCCGGCAAAACACCTGTCTATCATGCCAACATGAAATCCATTGCACTGGCATTGTTTCTTGCCCTTGCCACGCTGGCCAGCGCGGCAGATCGCCCGGCTGCTGGCGAAGCCTCACTCGAAGTTGCGTACCGGCCTGTGGCGACTTTTAGAAGCAGCTACAACGGAGCCGACCCGGCCGGGCGCGTGGCGCGCGCCGAAACCCGGCTTGACGAAGCCCGCAGGCGCGCGCTGCCGCTGGCCATCGAGCTGGTCCCGGTGACAATTGACCGCCAGCGTGGCACGGCCTTTCGCCAGGGCGACGTGTTGCTGTTCACCCTGACCGAGGCCGACCTGGAGCCCGGCTCGGGCGACACGCTGGACAGCGCCAGCAAAGCCACACTGGAGCGCTTGAGCGCCGGCCTCAAGGCTGAAGCACAGCAGCGTCAGTGGCCTGTGATCCTGAAGGCGTCGGCTCTGGCGCTGCTTGAAACCCTGGTGCTGGTGGCCCTGCTATGGGGCCTGTGGCGCATGGCGAAGATGGCTTCCGACGCGCTGGCGCTGCGGCTGGAAAACCAGGACCAGAGCCCCAACACAACCCGCACCCTGCTGCAGTACGCGCAAGGCTTGCTATCGCGTCTGGTGCAGTTGGCCGCGATATTCGTGAGCGCGGCCTTGCTGTATTTCTGGACGACCTCCGTTTTGCTGGCGTTCCCGGCCACCCGCGGTCTGGGTGAGCGCCTGGGGGGTTTGTTTATAGAGACCGCGTCGACGCTTGGCAAAGGCCTGGTGAATTCAGTCCCGGGCCTGGTGGTGGTGGT
>CALROG020000047.1:0-26439 GCA_943369755.1 Ramlibacter sp. 2FC | reverse complement strand
CTGGATGAACCCAACTCCAGTCTTGATGAAGCCGGGGACGCCGCATTGGCCGCAGCGCTGATTGAACTGAAGGCGCGCGGCACGACCTTTGTGGTGATGACCCATCGCACCAGCGTGCTCGCCATTGCCGACAAAATGCTGGTGCTGCGTGAAGGTGTGCAACAGGCTTTTGGCCCCCGCGACGAAGTCCTGGCTGCCCTGCGCAAGGCCAGTGAGCATGCCGCACAGCATGCCGCACAACAGACCGAAGCACAGCACCCGCGCGGCTTGCCGGCACCTCAGCTGTGACGTCGGCCCCACAAGCAACAAAAATGAAATCAAAAAAATTCTTCGCCCGCAGCGACCTGACAGCCACCTTGTGGGCCTTCCGGCGCGAGTTCGCCATCGTCGGGTTTTTCAGCTTCATCGCGAACTTGCTGATGCTGGCACCCACGATTTACATGCTGCAGGTGTTTGATCGGGTAATTGTCAGCCAGAGCGAGCTAACCCTTTTGGCGGTTTCGCTCATCACTGTGGCACTGTTCGTTGTCATGGCCCTGGCGGAATGGATGCGTTCGCGGGTGCTGGTTGCGGCTGGCGTACGTTTTGACGAGGTGCTGAGCACACGCGTCTTCAACGCCAGCTTCGAGGCTTACCTCAGCCAATCCGGTGCCAACCCCAGCCGGGCGTTCAGCGACCTGTTGCAGATCCGCCAGTTTCTCACCGGCAACGGCATCTACACGCTGTTCGATGCACCCTGGGCACCCATCTACATTGGCGTTACGTTCATGTTGCACCCTGCGCTGGGTGTTCTGGCTATCGTGTTCGCGCTGGTGCAACTGGCGCTCGCCTGGTTTGGCCATCACAAGACGGTACAACCGTCGGAAGACGCCGCGCGCACGCTCAGCGACGTCAACACCTATCTTCAGGGAAAGCTACGCAATGCCGAAGCGCTGGAGTCCATGGGAATGATTGGCAACCTTCAAACCCGCTGGCTGGAACGCCACAACGCCTCACTCGACCAGAGTTCCGCAGCGCAAGGCTTGACGCATCGAGTGACCGCGCTGAGCAAGTTCATACGCTACAGCCAGCAGTCGCTGTCGCTCGGCGCTGGCGCTTTGCTGGTCATTGACAACCAGCTATCGGCCGGCGCGATGATTGCGGCCAACGTACTGATGGGCCGCGCGCTCGCCCCGATTGATCAGCTCGTAGGCACCTGGCGCAGCTTTATCAGCACCCGGGCCGCGTTTGAGCGGCTCGAAGACCTGCTTGACCAGTTCCCCGAGCGCGACACAGCATTGACCCGCGTAGCGCCCACCGGATCTGTGTCTTTGAACAAGGTGTACGCCACCGCGACGGGGCGTAAAGACCCTATTCTCAAAGACATCACACTCAACGTGCCGGCGGGCACCATTACTGTCGTGCTCGGGCCATCGGGGTCGGGCAAGTCCACCCTGGCACGGGTGTTGGTTGGAATTTGGCCTCAGGTGTCTGGCGAGGTATTGCTGGACGGACTGCCGATCAGCAGCTGGAACCGCATAGACCTGGGCCCTCACCTGGGCTACCTGCCACAGGACATCGAACTTTTTGAAGGCAGCATTGCCGAAAACATCGCCCGTTTTCGCGAGCTGGACTCCGACAAGGTCATCGAGGCAGCACGCAGCACGGGGCTGCACGAAATGATCTTGCGCTTCCCCAAAGGCTATGACACGCCAATTGGCGAAGCCGGAAGTCTGCTGTCGGGTGGGCAGCGCCAACGCATCGGGCTTGCCCGCGCGGTCTACGGCGACCCGGCCCTCATCGTGCTGGACGAGCCCAACGCAAACCTGGACGATGCCGGTGAATCAGCGCTCACCCGAACCGTTCGTGACCTGAAGGTCAAGGGTAAAACTGTCTTCCTGATCACCCATCGTCCCGGCGCGATTGGAGTTGCAGACCGGCTGCTGATCTTGCGCGACGGCCACATTCAAGCCGAAGGGCCCCGCGACGAAGTGCTCGCCAGCCTGCGGCCGCGCGCAGACCCACCCACATCCGGATTGCAGCCTCACCCCGCCTGAGCAGCGCCAGCCCTCAAAGAAACCTATTCGCGAAAACGAGCCTCCCCATGAGCAAAACTGAACTCCTCAAACGCAAGCCGGTCGCAATTTCCGGCTCGGGCAGCGACGCCGAGCCCAAAGCCAATGCAGCGGTTGGCCATAGCGGCCGCGCCGGGCGCATAGGCTGGTGGTCGCTGGGCATAGGTCTGGGGGCTTTCATGCTCTGGGCCGCATTTGCGCCACTGGACGAAGGCGTCCCCGCACAAGGTATGGTGTCAATTGACACCAAGCGCAAAGCGGTTCAACACTTGTCGGGCGGCATTGTCAAAGAAGTGTTGGTGCATGAGGGCAGCCGGGTTACTGAAGGCCAACTGCTAGTGCGCCTGGACGACGGCAATGCCAAGGCAAACTTTGAAAGCGCCCGTCAGCGCTACCTGGGTCTGCGTGCGATTCAGGGGCGCCTGCTGGCCGAGCAGTCGGGGCAGCCTTCCATCACCTACCACCCCGACCTGCAGGCAGCGAGCCAGGACCCGTTGATCCGCCAGCACATGACAACACAGGAGCAGTTGCTTGCAGCCCGACGTGCCTCGCTGCGCGCCGATCTGCAATCGATCGAAGAAAGCGTACGCGGCCAGGAGGCACTGGTGCAGTCATACGAAAGCATCGTCGGGAACCGACGCAACCAGCTGGCTTTGCTGAACGAAGAACTTAACAACACCCGTAACCTCGTCAAAGAAGGCTACGCGCCGCGCAATCGCCAGCTCGAGCTGGAACGCATGGTTTCGGAGTCAAGCGCATCCATCACAGACCTGGGCGGCAATACCGCCCGAGCTCGCCAGACCATTGCAGAGTTGCGCCAAAGGTCCATATCCCGTCAGCAGGAGTACCGCAAGGAAATAGAAACACAGCACGCTGATGTGGGTCGCGAGGTTCTGGCTGAAGTCGAAAAATATCGGGCACTGCAAAATGACCTTGACCGCGTCGAAATAAAGTCTCCATCGGCGGGCCAGGTGGTGGGCCTGGCGGTCCAGACAGTTGGCGGCGTGATTGGCTCCGCACAGAAATTGATGGACATCGTCCCGGACAACGAGCCTCTGATGCTGGAGGTGCGGGTACCTCCCCACCTTATTGATCGTGTGCGAACGGGTCAGACTGTAGACGTGCGTTTCACGGCGTTTGCCCACTCACCGCAACTCGTGGTGGACGGCAAAGTCGCTTCCGTATCAGGCGATCTGATCACTGATGCAGCAAACAATGCCTTTTACCTCGCACGCGTTGCCGTCACCCCTGGTGGAATCAAGGACCTGGGAAAGCGCCAGATGCATCCTGGTATGCCAGTTGAGGTGGTATTCCGTACCGGCGAACGCTCGCTACTGACCTACATGCTGCACCCGCTAACCAAGCGTATGGCTGCTTCAATGAAAGAGGAGTAGGACTTTGAACAGCTTACTAAACCGCGCCAGGCAACCTGTCCCGCTCTTGCGTGCCATCGCGCTGGCGAGCGCCTGCCTCTGCACCCCCGCATGGTCGCTCGATCTTTCGCAGGCCTATCAGGCAGCGCTCGAGCAAGACGCCTCGCTGAGGGCCGTCCGCGCATCCACTGACTCGCGCCGGGAGCGGCTGCCGCAGGCGCGTGCCCAGCTGCTACCCAACATATCGGCGAGCGTGAACCGCAACAAGAATCGGCTGGAGCGAATCACACCCAATTTTCTTGGCGAGCCAGTTACTTCCAATGAAAAATACAGCAGTGGCGGCGAGACGCTCACTTTGCGTCAACCGCTGTTGCGCATGTACCAACTGGCGGACTATCGGCAGGCACAGGCGCAGGTCGATGACGCCAACGCGGTGCTGGAAAAGGAAATCCAGAATCTTGCCGTGCGGGTCAGTGGTGCCTATTTTGAGGCGCTGCTGGCTGACGAACAGCTCGCTTTGGTGCTGGCCCAGAAAGTCGCCTACGCAACCCAACTCGATGCCACGCGCAAGCGTCTTGCAGCGGGATCAGGCACCCGCACAGACATTGACGAAGCTCAGGCCGCGTTAGACATGAATGCGGCCCAGGAACTCGAAGTACGCCAGAACCTGGACTACACTAAGCGCCAACTCCAGAACCTGACCAACCGGCCGATCGAGAGCTTGGCCAAGCTCGACGCCACACGGCTTCAACTGCGCCTGCCCGACCCGATTCGTCTGGAAGACTGGACCGAACGCGCTGAACTCTACAGCCCGGAAATTCAGTCACTCAAGGCGCAGGTAGAAGCGGCGAAGCATGAGGTTTCAAAGGCGCAGGCCGGCCACATGCCCACGCTGGACGCCATAGCGCAATGGTCACGCAGCAACAGTGAGAACGTTACAAGCGTCAACAGCCGCTACACCAACAAGTCCCTCGGGCTACAGCTCAACATCCCGATTTTTTCCGGCGGAAACATTAATTCCAACGTCCGTCAGGCCCTTGCGGAACAGGAGCGTAGCGAACAGTCACTAGAAGCACTGCGCCGCGATCTGAGCACACGCGTTCACCGCGAGTTCCGTGGCGTCACAGAAGGCGTGCTCAAGGTCCGCGCGCTAGAGCAAGCCGTGCGGTCCGCAGAACAGGTTGTCATTTCCAACCGTCGCTCGTTTGAAGCCGGTAGCCGCACCCTAATGGACACCCTCAACGCTGAGCAGCAAAAGGCGACGGCCCAGCGCGACCTCGCCCAGGCCCGCTTCATCTACCTTATTTCGCGGGTGCGGTTGCAGTCGCTAACAGGCGGCCCCAAAACGGAAGTGATCGACGAAATCAACGGTTGGCTCAAGCACTGAGCCAACCTCAGGGCATCAGAAGTGGATGCCCCGCATCATCTGCTGCATGGCGATGGCTTCGGGAGAAAGCTGCGGCTTGGCACCCTTTTCGCCCTTGGCGGCCGATGAGTCCGGGAACATCCGGAAACTGGTGTTCATCGCAATCTGCGCTACCCGCGGAAGCAGTGCGTGCAGCAACTGGCCAGTGATGCCCAGACGGGTGGCGACGCGCACCGGCTTGTAAATGCAGGCCTCGGCAATCATGTCGGCCGCCTCTTCAGGTGCCAGTGTGGGCACGTTGTTGTAGATGTTGGTCGGCGCAATCATCGGCGTGCGCACCAGCGGCATGTTGATGGTGGTGAAGGTGATGCCGCGATCCGCGAACTCGCTGGACGCGCAGCGCGTCCAGGCATCCAATGCGGCCTTGGACGCCACATAGGCCGAGAAGCGCGGTGCGTTGGTCAGCACCCCAATCGAGCTGATGTTGACCACATGGCCTTTGCGCTTTTCCACCATGCCCGGCAACAAGCCCATGGTCACGCGCAGGCAACCAAAATAGTTGAGCTGCATGGTGCGTTCGAAATCATGGAAACGGTCGTAGCTGGCCTCAATGGCGCGACGAATTGAACGGCCCGCATTGTTGATCAGGAAATCCACGCCGCCGTGGTTTTGTACAAGTAGCTGGGTAAACCGGTCGGCATCCGCCATATCGGCAATGTCGGTCGCGTAAGCAATGAATTCATAGCCCTTGGCCTTGGCCTCCTTGCAGGCTTCGTCGAGCTTGTCCTGATCACGGCCGCAAATGAGGGTGATGGCTCCCGCTTCGGCAAACTTGTGCGCTGCCGCCAGGCCAATGCCCGACGAACCACCGGTGACAAGCACCACTTTGCCCGCCACTGTGCCGCGCAACGAGCGGTCAATATGCAGGTCAGGGTCAAGATGGCGCTCCCAGTAGTCCCACAGGCGCCAGGCGTAGTCCTTGAGGTTCGGGCACTCGACGCCCGAACCCTTGAGCGCGGCCAGCGTGTCGCGGCAGTCAAAGCGGGTGGGGTAGTTGACGAAGGTCAGCATGTCCTCGGGCAGGCCCAGGTCCTTCATGATGGCGTTGCGGATTCGGCGAACCGGTGCCACCGCCATCAAGCCCTTCTTGACGCTCTTTGGAATGAAGCCCAGCAATGCGGCATTGATGAACAGGTTCATCTTGGGCGCATGTGCCGCCCTGCTGAAGATGTCAAGCACATCGCCCACGCGGTATCCCACCGGGTCCACCAGGTGAAAGCAACGCTTGGCAATCTCGGCCTTGTGGCTGATGTGGTCAAGCGCGTCCACCACGAAGTCCACCGGCACAATATTGATGCGTCCACCTTCCAGGCCCACAGCGGGCATCCATGGCGGCATCAACTGGCGCATGCGCTGGATCAGCTTGAAGAAGTAGTACGGCCCGTCGATTTTGTCCATCTCGCCGGTCTGGCTGTCGCCCACCACCATGGCCGGGCGGTAAACCGACCATGGCACCTTGCATTCTTTGCGCACGATTTTTTCGCTCTCGTGCTTGGTCATGAAGTAGGGGTGGTCGTAGTTCTCGGCCTCTTCGAACATGTCTTCGCGGAACACACCCTCATACAGGCCCGCAGCGGCAATTGAAGAAACGTGGTGGAAGTGCCCGGCGTCGATGGCCTTCGCAAGCTCCACCGTGTTTCGCGTGCCCTCGATGTTGACCGCGATCTGGCTCTCTTCGTCTGCCCCGAGGTCGTACACAGCGGCCAGGTGGTAGAAATGGTCGACTTGGCCCTTGAGCTTTTTGACGTCGTCCGACCCCACGCCCAGCTTCTTGGCCGTGAGGTCGCCAAACACCGGCACCGCTTTGGCCGCGCTGGCACCCCAAAACTCCCGCAGCCCCGCCACCTTTGACTCGCTCTCCTTGCGGATAAGGAAGTGAACTACC
The DNA here is from genome assembly GCA_943369755.1 of Ramlibacter sp. 2FC. Lineage (GTDB taxonomy): Bacteria > Pseudomonadota > Gammaproteobacteria > Burkholderiales > Burkholderiaceae_C > CALROG01. Next base: position 19,701 of record CALROG020000047.1, on the reverse strand, counting down.
GCGCCTTTGCGCTGTAGCAGCTTCTTGACAAGGCGCTTGCCGATGAACCCAGTTGCACCGGTGACGAAATACTGCATGAACTTCTCCTGAAAACGATCAGGCATTCTTGCCTAAAGCGTGCGCTGCACCATTCAGCAGAAACCCGCGCCACGGCTAGGCACGCTCCCCTATGGATTTAGGAGGCCAACCCTAAACGCCGCCGCTGCACAGGCTTAAAGTTGGCTGCATGCGTCACCAATCGTGTGTGCGCTCAATTCAACCTCACTTCCTGGAGACCCTCATGGTCAAGAAAATGCAAAAAGCTGGCAGCACCGATACCAAGTCGGGCGCGCATCTGTCGGGTACTGTCAAAGAGTCGGCCCAGCAAATCTGGCTGGCGGGCCTGGGGGCTTTCTCCAAGGCCCAGGAAGAAGGCGGCAAAGTCTTCGAAACGCTGGTCAAGGAAGGCCTGAGCATTCAGCGCAAGACCCAGGCTGTGGCGGAAGAAAAGATCTCCGAGGCCACCAACAAAATGGCCAACATGGCCACCGACATCTCCTCCAAGGCCTCGGGCCAGTGGGACAAACTGGAAAACATCTTTGAAGACCGCGTCTCAAAGGCGTTGAACAAGCTGGGCGTGCCGTCCGCCAAAGACATTGATGCCCTGATCGCGCGCATCGACGAACTCAATGCCAATGTGGCCAAGCTGAGCGCCAAATCGGCTGGCGCACCGCGCGCTGCCGCAAAACCTGCTGCCAAGGCCCCGGCCAAGCGCGCAGCTCGCAAGTTAGCTTGATTACTTCGCATTTGCAAATGGGGCGCTTCGGCGCCCTTTTTTGTGCCCGTGCGCTTTGCTGCGTTGCAGCAATAAGCGCTGCGACAGCCCCCTACACTGCACTGACATGACACTTGCGAAAAACTCCTCTCCCCGAATCGCCCTGGCGCTGGCAGGCGGCGGCCCGCTCGGTGCCATCTATGAAATCGGTGCCCTTTGTGCACTGGGCGAATCGTTGAGCGGTATCGACCTGAACCGGCTCGACCACTATGTTGGCGTATCGGCAGGTGGCTTCATTGCCGCGGGCCTAGCCAACGGCATGACGCCACGCGCCCTGTGCGCCTCTTTCATCGAGAACGACAACAGCACCTCGGAAGTGTTCGACCCGTCGTGGCTGATGGTGCCCGCCTACAGCGAGTTTGCTCGCCGCGCCATCATGGCCCCCGGCTTGGTAGCATCGGCGCTGTGGCAGCTCACCGTGGGGCGCAAGTCGTTGACCGGCGCGCTGGAGCGCCTCGGCCCGGGGCTGCCTACCGGCATTTTTTCCAACGACGAAGTACATGCACGCCTTGAACGGCTGTTCACCCGTGAAGGTCGCACCAACGACTTCCGTAAGCTCAAGACCCGGCTCACCCTGGTAGCCACCAATCTGGACAGCGGAGAAGCCGCGCCGTTTGGCCAACCCGGGTGGGACCATGTGCCGATCTCCAAGGCGGTGCAGGCCAGTTCTGCGCTCCCGGGGCTGTTCCCACCGGTGGAGATCGATGAAAACTACTTTGTTGACGGGGCCCTCAAGAAGACGATGCATGCCTCGGTGGCACTGGACGAAGGCATCGACCTGATGCTGTGCCTGAACCCGCTCGTACCCTTCAACGCCACCGCTGCGCAAGGCGAGCGGGTGATGCGCAAGGGCCTGCCGCCCGAGAAGCGCAGCATCCCCCGCATCATTGATGGCGGGCTGCCTGCGGTATTGAGCCAGACCTTCCGCTCGATGATCCATTCGCGCATGGAACTGGGCATGAAGCACTACGAGCGTGCCTACCCGGGCACCGACATCGTGCTGGTCGAGCCCGACCACCGCGACCCCGAGTTGTACCTTGCCAACACCTTCAGCTATGGCCAGCGTCGTGCATTGGCCGAGCATGCCTACCAGCAAACCCGCGCCTTGCTGCGCACGCGGCGCACCAGCCTTTCGGCCAAGCTCGCGCGCCACGGCATCAGCCTGCGCGCCGACGCGCTTGATGATCCCAAACGCCATCTGCTCACGCCCCCTAAGTCGCCCACCCGCGTTGGCCAGGCCATTGCATCGCTGCAAGAAGTAATGGACGACCTGGGCCATGTCGTCGCACTGCAAACACAGAGGTAGACCATCATGGTAAAAAAAGCGCCTCGCCGTACCGCAGAGCGCATCCTTGAGGTAAGCCTCGAACTGTTCAACCGCTTTGGTGAGCCGAACGTCTCGACGACGCTGATTTCAGCCGAGCTCAACATCAGCCCCGGCAACCTGTACTACCACTATCCGGCCAAGGACGAGCTGATCAACAGCCTGTTTGACCGCTACGAACGCAGCTTGAGCGAGCTGCTCAACGCCAGCGATGGCGTGCGCGACGTGGAGGACGCCTGGTTCTTCATGCACACACTGTTTGAGCTGATCTGGCAGTACCGGTTTTTGTACCGCGATCTGAATGATCTGCTGAGCAAGAACCGGCGGCTTGAGACGCATTTTCAGTGGGTGCTGAAAAACAAGACCCGCGCCGTCAAGGCGCTCCTGGACGGCATGAGCCGCAGCGGCGCGGTCAGCATTGACTCGCGCGAAGTCGAGGCCACCGCCACCAGCATGGTGGTGGTGCTGACCTATTGGCTGAGCTATGAATACGTGCGTGACCCGCGCCGCGCGCTGGAGCCTGAAAGCGCCCAACTGGCCTTGCTGCGCGGTGCCCACCATGTGCTGAACCTGCTGGTACCCTATCTGGAGCAGGGCCAGCGCATGCACTTGCTGGGGTTGGTCGGTGCCTACAACAGCCAACAGAGCTGAAAACCCAAGGAGACTCCATGCCCAAGTGGACGCCTTTCCCCCACGCTGGCGAATACCCATTTGACGCTGCCACGGTACACAAGCACTGGGCGCGCCTGCACGCGGGCGACGCCGAGCCCTGCCCGAAGGAGCCCGCCGTGTTAGACGCTTGGGCGCTGTTCCATGCGGGGGAGTTCCAGCTCGCCTTGCAAGCCGGCCTCAAGGCGGGGGACGCGGGTATCACTGTGGCCAACAAGGCCACCAGCATTTACGCCACCTATCTGGAGAAGAAGGAAAAATCCCGCTTGGACTTGTTCATGGAAGTAGCCCAGCGCGCGCAAAGCCAGGCCGAAGCCGACCCCGGGAACGCAAGCGCCTGGTACTGGCATGCCTATGCGCTGGGGCGTTACAGCCAGGGCATCAGCGTGGCCAAGGCGTTGGCGCAGGGGCTGGGCAGCAAGGTCAAAGATTCGCTGGAAAAAGCCATCAAGCTGCAGCCGCGCCACGCCGACGCGCATATCGCGCTGGCGGCGTTCCATGCCGAGGTGATCGACAAGGTTGGCTCCCTGATTGGCGGGATGACCTACGGGGCCAAAAAAGATGTGGGCCTGAAGCTGTTCCAGGACGGCCTGAAACTCAACCCGGCGTCGCCAATTGCGATGGTCGAATACGCCAACGGGCTGACCATGCTCGAAGGCGACACCAAAATGAAAGAGGCCACCCGCTTGTATGAGCAGGCCGCAGCCTTCAAACCGATCGATGCCGCCGAGCGGCTGGATGTCGCGCTGGCACAGACTGAGCTGACTGACTGAGTGCGGGGTGCTGGCCTACAAGCAGCCGCAGCACTGTCATCCAGAATCGGTGGCATGAACATCTTTGAAGCACTGCGGGTCAGCCACGAAACCCAACGCGCCCTGTGCGCGCAGCTTCTCGCCAGCCCGCCCCAAGACCTGCAGCGACAGCGCCTGTTTCTGGACCTGCGCCGTGAACTACAGGCCCACGCCACTGCGGAGGAGCGTTGCCTTTATGTTCCCCTTTTCTCACATGACAGCACTGTCAACGCCTCGCGCCATGCAATTTCCGAGCACCATGGCATGGACGAACTGGTAGAAGAGCTACAGGCCAAAGCCTCAAACGAAACCGGCTGGTTGGCTGTGGCAAAAAAACTGTCCGAGAAAGTGCATCACCACCTGCAGGAAGAAGAAACAAAATTTTTCCCGCTGGCTGGAAAGGTATTGAGCGAGGCTGAAAAACTCGCGTTGGCAAAAAACTACGAAGCCGAATTTCTGACGCTGCGTACCACCCTGTAATTACTCACCCCAGGGCAGCATCAGCGTTACCAGCGCCAGCTTGGCGAATTCGGGCTCGAACTCATCAATGATCTTCTGCGGGTCCGGACAGAGGTCGGTGTCGGTGATCACACCGAACTGCACGCCCCCGCCGTAGCTCAGGATCGATACGCCCAGCCCGATATCGCCCGACTGCGGTACCCAGAACATGCTTTGCTCAAGCGTGGAGCCCAAGAACTTGAGCTTCTCGCGCGGGCCTGGCACGTTGGTCATGACCGCGGTGGTTTTTTTGCCAAACAGGTTGAGCATGGCGTCCTGCGCCGGCTTGATCAAAAGCCCCGCCACCGCGAGCAGGCCGAACGCCAGCAGCGGCTGGGTGCTGCCTTTGAGCGCATTCATCCGGCGCCGCACCTCATACACCCGCTCAACCGGGTTCTGAATGCCAATCGGCAGCACCAGCGGCACCAGCCCGAAACGGTTGCCAAGCTTGTGGGCCTGGTCCAGCGGCCGCAAATTGATCGGGATCATCGCGCGGATTTCCTGGCCCGCGACGTCGTCACCCAGTGCCCGCAGGTACTCACCAATCGCCCCGGCCACGCAGCTCAGCAGCACGTCGTTGATGGAGCAGTTCAGTGCCTTGCTGACGGCCTTGACCTCGTCCAGCGGCAACGGCTCGCACCAGGCCACCCGCTTGGCGCACCCGGGCTTGCCCTTGAGGCGGGTTTTGGAGTCGTCAGGCATCAATGCCAATGCGGCCGCGTCGCTGAGCACCTGGTACGCCAGCCGGGCCAGGTCGAGTGAACCGGTCATGCCTTTTTGCGGGTCGCGCAGCATGTGCAAAGAGCCCGCCAGGCCGTCGCCGGCCGCACCCAGCGCCTTGATGGTGATGTCGGTCAGCGGCTTGATCAGGGTGTCGGCAATCCAGTCTTCAGCGCCATGCGATGCCTGCTTGCGCGCGCGCTCGGGCGGCGGCGCGCCGCCATCGACCAGCGACATGGTTACCGAGATCAGGGCGATGCCGTCGGCAATGCAATGGTGGATGCGAACCATCATCGCGCTTCCGCCTTCGTAGTCCTCGATCAGCGAGAAGTGCCACAGTGGGCGCTTGGGGTCCAGCGGCTGCATGGCCAGCAGGCCCACGCGGTCTTGCAGCGCCTGTTGGGCCTGGCCTTTGGCGTGCCTGGGCAGTTTCTCCACCGACACATGGTTGGTGATGTCAAAGTTTCGGTCTTCCACCCAGGTGGCACCAGCCGTGTCTTCCACCACCTTTTGGCGAAAGCGGTTGTACTTGAGCAACCGCTCCTGCACCCGCTGGCACAGGTCGGCGTATTTGATGCCGGGCTTGAGCGTCCAGACGCCGACGATCATCATCAGGTTGCTGGCAGAGTCCATGCGCAGCCAGGCCGTGTCGACCTTGGACATGCGCTCACCGCTCAGGCCCAGCATGCCACTGGCGGCGCGGGTGGCGTTTTTACTGACGGCGGTGGCCGCCTTTTTGGCCATTTCAGGCGCGACGATTCGGGTCACCATACTGTCTCCATGCGGGGGCGGGCGTTACTCGCGTATCTGGATTCGGGTCGAGCCCCTATTCTGGGGCGTCGGCTCACCGTAAGATACCGCGAAGTTACCCGCAGGCACCGCCCAAAGGTAGACGCAGCCACCCAACCCGCCAATTCACAGGAGCATTTCATGGCCGACATCAAAGCCGCGTTCGAAGCCGCCGTTGCCAATTCCAAGAGCCTCAGCGAGCGTCCAGACAACGCCACTCTGCTCAAAATCTACGCGCTGTACAAGCAGGCCACCAGCGGCGACAACGCCGAGAAGAAGCCCGGTTTCGGCGACATGGTGGGCCGCGCCAAGTGGGACGCCTGGAACGGCCTGAAGGGCACGTCGAATGCCGACGCGATGCAGCAGTACATCGACCTGATCGAGTCTTTGAGCTGAGTTTTTTAACAAATCTGCCTGTAGCCCGCATAGATACTGCGCGAGCCACTATCAATTTCATAGCAACTTGTTGCTTTCAACAGTCGCCCGCAACGATGCCGCGTTGCCGCAGCGCCGCGATTTGGGGCGACGTCAGCCCGATCTCACGCAACACCGCGTCGCTGTCCTGGCCCAGCGTCGGTGCATTGCGGCGGTGAGCACCCGGCGTCAGTGAAAGTTTGGGCACGATGCCCGGCAGCGCCAAGCGCGTACCGTCGCTCATCCGAATTTCGTCCAGCATGCCGCGTGCCTGGTAGTGCGGGTCGGCGGCGATATCGGCCACGGTGTAGATGCGCCCGGCCGGCACCGATGCCCCCGCCAGCACGGCCAACACCTCGTCCACGCTGCGCTGTGCGGTCCATTGGCCAATGGCGGCGTCGATCTCGGCCACCCGCGCCACCCGGCCGGTGTTGTCTGCCAGTGCCGGGTCGCTGGCCAGATCGGCCCGGCCAATCGCCGTCATCAAGCGCTTGAAAATGCTGTCGCCATTGCCAGCCACCAGCGCGTAGCCGCCGTCGGCGCAGGGGTAGGCGTTGCTGGGTGCTATGCCGGGCAACGCACTGCCGGCCGGCCCGCGCACCGCGCCAAATGCGCTGTATTCCGGCAGCAGGCTTTCCATGCAGTTGAACACCGCTTCGTACAGCGCCACGTCAATCACCTGGCCCTTGCCGCTGGCGTGGCGATGGTGCAGCGCCATCAGGATGCCAATCACGCCATGCAGCGCGGCCAGCGTGTCGCCAATACTCACCCCGACCCGCACCGGCACCCGGCCCGGCTCTGCGGTGAGGTGGCGCAGGCCACCCATGGCCTCTGCCACCACGCCAAAGCCCGGGCGGTCGCGGTAGGGGCCGGTTTGGCCGTAGCCACTGATGCGCAGCATGATGAGCCGCGGGTTGAGCTTGTGCAGTTCGTCCGGGCCCAGGCCCCAGCCTTCCATCGCACCGGGGCGAAAGTTCTCGACCAGCACGTCGGCCTCGGACACCAGCCGGCGCACGATGTCTTGCGCCTCGGGCTGCTTCAGGTCCAGCGCCAGCGAGCGCTTGTTGCGCGACTGCACCTGCCACCACACCGAGGTACCGTCCTTGAGCAAGCGCCATTGGCGCAATGGGTCGCCGGTGCCAGGGGGTTCGATCTTCAGCACCTCGGCACCAAAGTCGGCCAGGGTCTTGGCGGCAAATGGGCCGGCAATCAGCTGGCCCAGCTCCACCACCTTGAGCCCCGCCAGCGGGCCGCTCGCGGTCATGCCTTCTTTCTGACCGTGGACTTCTTGGCGGAAGCTTTGGCTACGCCTTTGTCAACAGTCTGAACCGGCTCCTTGCGCGCCAGCAGGTCGTCGAGGTTCTTGACGATCTCGCCTTCAATGCGGTCCTTGAATACGCCCAGCAAAAAGCCCAGCCTCGCGTCCAGTTCGAACAAGTTCCTGGTGACCTTGAGTTCGCCATTGACGCCCGAACGGGTGAAGCTGACCAGATCAGCCGTCTTGCCCTCTTCGTAGGTACATTCCATGTCGAACTTCTCTTCGGCCATCTCGGCCCACTTGAAGGCAATCTTGCGGGCTTCGGGCAGGCCCAGCGCGTGCTCGCGCGTGATGTGAATGTCGGGCAACTTGTGTCTCCTTGGGCTTCGGGGTTCAGGGCTTGAGCTGCTGGCGCCGCTGGTCTTTGGGCAAGTCGGCCAGCCGCTTCACCGCATCATAAAACCGCTTCCAGTCGCGCTGCTCGCGCTCGAACAGGGCCTCAAAGCCCGGCACCAGCTCGTCATAGGCGGCCTGCGCGCCAAAGGCGGCGTTATTGGCATTGGCCACCCACGGGTCATAGCCGGCGAACCCACCCCAGCCGGTTTTGAGCTGCTGGTACTGCGCGCGGAACGACGCCATTGCTACAGTTTTCATAGTGGCTCGCGCAGTATCTGTAAGGGCTACAGCCTGATTTGCCTCATAAATGTGAGCCAGTTCAAGGCGCGTCGCAAGGGCCAGTGCGCGGAACTGCTTGCGCCGCGCGTCATACACCGCGTACTCGGCGCGGGCGGCTTCACTGGCCTGGGTGGCAAGCCAGCGCGCACCGCCCAGGCGCTCGACCGCGGTGGCAAAGGACTCATTGAACATGGTGTCGTCCTTCACATAGACCACCTGGTGCGCCAGCTCGTGGAAGATCAGCCGCGCCAGCTCGCCGTCGGGGTAATGAATGAAGGTGTTGAGCAAAGGGTCGCCGCCGGCCCAGTTCATCCAGCCCAGTGTGGAGTACGCAGGCACGCCATAGACGCTGACCTCCAGCCCCTGGGCCTTGAGCTGCGCCGCCTCGGCACGAGCCTGTGCCTCGGCAAAGTAGCCGCGGTAGCTCACGCACCCGGTCACGGGAAAGCACCAGGTGTTCAGCGTGAGCGAGTACTCAGGCGCGGCCACCACATTCCAGACCACCGCGCGGCGCTGCAAGTCGGCATAGCGGCGGTAGCTTGGGTTGTCGGGCAGTTGCAGCTCGCGCGCTGCAAACTCCCGGATGTGCTGGCTCAACACCAGCCGCGCTTTCAGGGGTGCCGGGGCCGTCTCGTCAGCCAGCCACTCGTTAACCGGGCGCGCCGCGTTCATCAGGCTGAGGTGGCCGTGCACCGACTGCCAGTAGTAGCCCAGATTGGCGCAGCCGGTGAGGCACAGCGCCACCAGGCTTGCGGCAACCACAGCAATCCCCAGGGTCATGGCCAGCGTGCGCTTCACGCCAGGGGTTGAACCTCAACCAGGCAGTCGTAGAACACCGGGCCACGGCCCAGGTCGGTGAGCTTCTGGCTGGTGAGCTGGTTCACATTGGTGCCGTCCAGGCCGAGCTTGCGCCACCAGATGCCCAGCCCGTTGACCACGCCGGGGCGCGCGCGTGACGACACTTCGGCCTTGACCCGGTACTCACCCCGGTCGTTGAACACCCGCACCACTGCACCGCTGCTGATGCCACGGGCAGCGGCGTCATGCTGATTGATTTCAAGCACTGGCTCGCCTTCAATATCGCGCAGGCTCTTCACGTTCACAAAGCTGGAGTTGAGAAAGTTGCGCGCCGGCGGCGAGATCATGGCCAGCGGATAGCGGGTGCTGCTGCCGGGCGTCTCGTAGTTGGGCAGGTGGTCGGGCAGGCCGTCCAGCCCCTGGCGGGCCAGTCGTTCACTGAAAAACTCGCACTTGCCCGACGGCGTGGGAAAGCCGCCGGCGGCGTAAGGCGCCTCGGGCAGGCGCAGCGTGGCAAAGCCCTTGGCCAGCAGTTCGCTGAAATCCACACGGTCGCCATAGGCCATGCGACACAGCGCTTCATCGTCATCGGCAAAGCAGGGCTCGGTGTAGCCCATGCGCGCGGCCAGCTCGCGAAAGATTTGTGTGTTGGGCCTGGCCTCGCCCAGCGGCGCAATAGCGGGCTGGTTCAGCAGCACGTCGGTGTGGCCATAGGACAGGTGCACGTCCCAGTGCTCCAACTGGGTGGTGGCGGGAAGTATGTAGTCAGCGTAGTCAGCGGTGTCGGTCTTGAAGTGCTCCAGCACCACGGTGAACAGGTCCTCGCGGGCAAAGCCCTGCACCACCTTGCCCGACTCGGGCGCCACCGCCACCGGGTTGCTGTTATAGACCACCAGCGCCTCGATCCTGGGCCCAAAGCCCGGGGCGCTTTCACGCAACAAATCGTCGCCAATGGTGCTCATATTGATCGTGCGCGGCTGCCGCCCGGCCAGCAGGTCAGGGCGCTGCAGCGCGGCTTTGTCGACGGGAAACATGCCCGAGCTGGACAGCAACACGCCGCCTGCGCGGTGCCGCCAGGCACCCGTGAGCGCGGGCAGGCAGGCCACGGCGCGGGCCGCATTGCCGCCGCCGCGCACCCGCTGCATGCCGTAGTTCAGGCGGATTGCGGCGGGTTGGGTGGTGCCATAGTCGCGCGCCAGCGCCACGATCTGCGCCACCGGCACGCCGCACACTACAGCGGCCCGTTCGGGCGGCCATTGCAGGGCGCGGGCGCGCAAGGCCTCCCAGCCCAGCGTGTGTTGCGCGATGTAGTCGTGGTCCAGCCAGTCATGCACTATCAACTCATGCATCAAAGCCAGCGCAAGGGCGGCGTCGGTTCCCGGCAGCAACGCAAGATGTTCATGGCATTTTTCAGCCGTTTCGCTGCGCCGGGGGTCAATGCAGACCAGCCGCGCGCCGCTGCGCTTGGCCTCTTGCGCCAGCCGCCAGAAGTGCAGGTTGCTGGCAATCGAATTGCTGCCCCAGATCAAAATAAGCCTGGCTTCGGCGAAATACTCCACCCGCATGCCAACCTTGCCCCCCAGGGTCTGCACCAGCCCTTCCCCACCTGCGGCAGAGCAGATGGTGCGCTCCAGCGCCGAGGCCCCAAGCTTGTTGAAAAAGCGCGCCGCCATGCTCTCGCCCTGCACCAGGCCCATGGTGCCGGCGTAGCTGTAGGGCACGATGGCCTGCGGATCGCGCCGGGCAATGGCCGCCAGTCGGGCCGCGATGTCGGCAAGGGCGGCGTCCCAGCTCACCCGCTCGAACTGGCCTGCGCCCTTGGGGCCAACGCGCTTGAGCGGGTACAGCAAGCGCTCGGGGTGATAGCTGCGCTCGGTATAGCGCGACACCTTGGTGCACAGCACACCATCGGTCGCAGGATGCGCCGGATTGCCCTGAACTTTCACGGCCACGCCGTCCTGCACGGTGGTTACCAGGGCGCAAGTGTCCGGGCAGTCATGCGGACAGGCCCCCAGCACCTGGCGGGCCCCGGACGAAGCTTTCACCAGACTGACGCTAGGGGATGTGCCGATGGTATTGCTCACGATGTAACCCTATAGTTGCCCTCTTTTGCTCAACCGCCTATAAAGGTTGGCCGGAGACATAACATGAAAATCAAAAAAATATTGGTGCGGCCCATGATGGTAGCCGCCTTGCTGCTGGTCGGCGCAAGCCCCGCGCTGGCGCAAGATGGCGTCTCAAAAACCAGCATCACGCTGGGCCAGTCGGTGGCCCTTACCGGGCCCGGTTCATCACTGGCCGCGCCGTTCCATCAGGGCGCAAAAATGTATTTCGACCGGGTCAACGCTGCTGGCGGGGTCAATGGCCGCAAGATTGAGCTGGTAACGCTGGACGACCGCGGCAACGCCGAGCAGACCGCCGCCAACGCCAAACAGCTGCTGGGCCAAGGTGCGCTGGCGCTGTTCGGCTTCTATGGCTCGCCACAAGTTACCGCCGCATACCCGGTGATCAAAGACACCGACGTACTGCTGTTTGCACCCATGGCTGCCGCCGACGAGCTGCGCGGGGCCCTTTATCCCAACGTCTATTCACTGCGCCCCGGCTATTCAGAAGAGGCGGCGGCCATTGCCAAACACGCAGAAACACTGGGTGCGCGAAAATTTGCCATCCTGCATGCCAACGACGGTGAATCACTTGCCGCACTCGACTCGTCGGAGCGCACCATGGCCGGCATGGGCGCAAACCTGGCCGCCAAGGCATCGCTGGCAAGCGGGAGCGTTGCCAGCAGCGTCAGCAGAGTGTTGGCCGCGGCACCGGAATCGGTGCTGGTCATTGCCGATGCCTCCGGGGCCGGGGTTGCAATCCGCGAACTAAGGGCTAAAGGATTTCGCGGTTCCATTTACGGCTTCTCCAATACCGGTGAAAGCCTTCTGGCTGATCAGCTTGGCCCGGCCGGTGTTGGCGTAGTGGTGGTGCGGGTTGTGCCCAAGAGCGACAACGCCAAACTTGCCTTGGCGCGCGAACTGCTTTCAGACCTGACCCAGGCCAAGCTGGGCAAGCCCAACGTCTACCTGCTAGAAGGCTACATCGCGGCCCGGGTGTTTACAGAGGCGCTACGGCGCATACCTGCGAAAGATACCCCCAACCGGGCTCGACTGAAAAAATCCATTGACGCGCTGGATGACTTGTCGATTGGCGGCTTCCGGGTGCACTTTACCGAGGAGCGTGTCGCCTCCAAGCTGGTGGAGCTCAGCCTGATCGACTCCCAGGGTCGGGTGCGCGAGTAGCCGGTCAGCCGATTTCGCGCGTCGCAGCCAGGCCCTGCATGAAGGCCTCGCAGCGGGCCAACTGATCCAGGCTCACGTATTCGTCGGGCTGGTGCGCCTGGTTGATGCTGCCGGGCCCGCAGACCACGGTGGGAATGCCCGATTGCTTGAACAGCCCGGCCTCGGTGCCAAAAGCCACCAGCGTGGTGCCCGCCTCACCCGAGAGGCGCTGGGCCAGCCGGGTCACCGGGTCAGCCGCGGAGCCCAAAAAGCTCGGCACCTCGCAGATCGTTTCGAAGCGAAAGCCGGCATCGGGTGCGACTTTCTTCATGCCCGGCTCCAGCGCGCGCGCGTGGGCCAGCAGCTGCGCCTGCATCGCCAACGCATCAGCACCGGGCAGATCACGGAATTCGTAGCGAAACTCGGCGTCGCGTGGCACCACGTTGTCGGCAATGCCGCCGTGGAACTGGCCTACGCTGGCGGTGCTGAAGGGCACGTCAAAACCGGGGTAACGGGGTTCACTGCGCTCAAAGCCCTCGGCCATGTCGCGCAGTTTGCCCACCAGCCGCGCGGCCATCTCGACGGCGTTGACCGACTGCGGTGTCAGGGAAGAATGGGCTTCCTTGCCGCGCACGCAGCACTTGTAGCGGTAAACGCCCTTGTGGGCAATGGCGGGCACCATGCCGGTGGGTTCGCCCACAATGCAGGCCAGCGGCCGGATGCCGGCCTCACGCATGTCGGCAATCAGCTCGCGCACGCCGAAACAACCCACTTCTTCGTCGTAACTGAAAGCGAAATGCACCGCAAATGGCGCATCGCTTTCCAGGAATTGTCTGGCGTGAGCCAGCGCAATTGCAATAAACGACTTCATGTCGGCCGAGCCACGGCCGTAGAGCCGGCCGTCCTGGACCGTGGCACCCAGCGGGTCAAAGCGCCAGTCCTGCCCGTCCCATGGCACGGTGTCGGTGTGACCCGAAAGAATGATGCCCGCGGGCTTGCCTTGCCCCAGCGTGGCGAACAAGTTGGCTTTGGTCTTGTCGGCGTTGTAAGTCAAACGGCTTGCTACGCCTAGCGCTTGCAGGGTGTCGCGGATGAAGTGGATCAGCGCCAGGTTCGAGTTGGCGCTGACTGTGTTGAGTCGCACCAGTGACTGTGCGAGCGAGAGGCTGTGAGTAGAAAGCATGTGAAATTGTCACGTAGTTTCCCGATGGCGTCCGGGTAGGGGTATCGATAGACTTGGCGCATGAAAATTATTGACTCACTGCTTACCCAGGCTGCGGGCATCGCGGCCATCCGGCGTGACATTCACGCCCACCCTGAACTGTGTTTTGAGGAACTGCGCACCGCCGACGTTGTGGCCCAAAAGCTCACCGAATGGGGCCTGCCAATCCATCGCGGCATGGGTAAAACCGGCGTGGTCGGTATCGTGAAAAACGGCAGCTCGGGTCGCGCCATTGGCCTGCGCGCCGACATGGACGCGCTGCCCATGCAGGAGTTCAACAGCTTTGCGCACGCCAGCCAGCACGCGGGCAAGATGCACGCCTGCGGCCATGACGGCCACACCGCCATGCTGCTGGCTGCGGCCCAGCACCTGGCAAAGAACCGCAACTTTGACGGCACGGTCTACCTGATCTTTCAACCGGCCGAAGAAGGCGGCGGCGGGGCGCGCGAAATGATCACCGACGGACTGTTCGAGCAATTCCCGATGGAGGCAGTCTTCGGGATGCACAACTGGCCGGGCACGCAGGTGGGCAAATTTGCAGTGAGCCCGGGGCCCGTGATGGCGTCGAGCAACGAATTCAAGATCACGATTCGTGGCAAGGGCAGCCACGCGGCGTTGCCGCATAACGGGATCGACCCGGTGCCTATTGCATGCCAGATGGTGCAGGCCTTTCAGACCATCATCAGCCGCAACAAGAAGCCGATTGACGCGGGCGTGATCAGCGTGACCATGATCCACGCCGGCGAAGCCACCAACGTGGTGCCCGACAGTTGCGAGCTTCAGGGCACGGTGCGCACATTCACGCTGGAGGTGCTGGATTTGATCGAACAGCGCATGAAGCAGGTGGCGCAGCATGTGTGCGCTGCCCACGACGCCCAGTGCGAGTTTGAGTTTGTGCGCAACTACCCGCCGACCATCAACCACGCACGGGAAGCCGAATTCGCACGCAAGGTCATGGTCTCTATCGTCGGCGAGGCCAACGTGGAGACGCAAGAGCCCACCATGGGCGCTGAAGACTTCGCCTTCATGTTGCAAGCCAGGCCCGGGGCTTACAGCTTCATTGCCAATGGCGACGGCGGGCACCGCGAAATGGGCCACGGCGGCGGGCCGTGCATGCTGCACAACCCGAGCTACGACTTCAATGACGACCTGATCCCGCTGGGAGCCACCTACTGGGTGCGCCTGGCCGAAGAATGGCTGGCCAAGGAGCCAGCGTGATCGAAGTCACCCAGGCGTTTTCGTCTACCTACGCGCAAGCCCGCGTCAAGTTTCTGGAGGCAGCGGCAAGCGCAGGCCTTTCGGTTGAATCGCATGTCCATCCGCTCAAGGGCAGAGACGGCGAAACACTGGCCATGGACATTGCGCGGGACGGCCCCGCAGATGCTGCCCATGTGTTGTTGCTGACCAGCGCGTGCCACGGAGTCGAGGGCTACTGCGGCACTGGCGTACAGGTGTTTGCATTGCACGACGCCGAGTGGCGCGCGAAGGCCCGCGACCAGGGCGTGGCCGTGCTCTATATCCACGCGCTCAACCCCTACGGCTTCTCACATATACGCCGCACCACCCACGAAAACGTGGACCTGAACCGCAACTTCCAGGACTTCAGCAAACCACTGCCGCAAAACGCCGCTTACCGCGAAGTCCACCCACTGCTGCTGCCGCCGCAGTGGCCGCCGGCAGCCGACAACGTGGCCGCCATCGAGCGCTACCTTGCGCAGCGCGGCGCGTTGGCCTATCAGGCCGCCATCTCAGGCGGCCAGCACGAGTTTGCGCAAGGCCTGTTTTTTGGTGGCACCGCGCCGACCTGGAGCAACCAGACGCTGCGCGGCGTTCTGCGCCAGCACGGTGGCCAGGCCAGCCGCATTGGCTGGATCGACATCCATACCGGGCTGGGGCCCAACGGACATGGCGAGCGCATCTATGCAGGCAAAGACGACGCAACGGCCCTGGCACGCGCACGTGACTGGTGGGGTGCGGCGGGCGCAACGCCAGTTACCTCGATCTACGACGGCTCGTCAACCTCGGCGTTGCTGACCGGCTTGATGTGGACGGCTGTCTACGACGAGTGCCCGCAGGCCGAGTACACCGGCATTGCCATGGAATACGGCACTGTGCCGGTGCTGGATGTCATGCAGGCGCTGCGCGCCGAACACTGGCTGCACCAGCACCCCGAGGCACCAGCGGTGCTGGCGGCACAGATCAAGCAGCAAATGATGGACGCGTTCTACACCGACACCGATGGCTGGAAGGGCCAGATTATCAGCCAGGCACGGCA
This sequence comes from Ramlibacter sp. 2FC, assembly GCA_943369755.1. Classification (GTDB taxonomy): domain Bacteria; phylum Pseudomonadota; class Gammaproteobacteria; order Burkholderiales; family Burkholderiaceae_C; genus CALROG01. The sequence goes on along the minus strand of CALROG020000047.1, from coordinate 4,188 downwards.
GTCGCTGTTTCAGGCTGTTGATGGCTTGAGTAAATGATCAATTCAGGCTGTAGCCCGCATGGATACTGCGTGAGCCACTATTAAAAATATAGCAACTTGACGCTTCAACCGGTCTGGCGGCGCTGCGCGATTTCCAGCAGGCCGTCAAAGATCAGGCTGTCAACCAGCTCGAACTGCACCGACATGCTGGGGGCCATCTTCCAGCCCGCGCCACCGGTCATGATGCAGGCCGGTTCGGCACCACAGTGTTGCCGCACATGCTGAACCATGCGTTCCACTGCTCCCGCAATCGCAAAGGTGCCACCACTGGTCAGGGCATCACTGGTGTTGGTGGGGAATTCACGCACCTCGCCGGTCGGCACATGCAAGCCTGCGGTGCCGGACTCCAGCGCCCGCAGCATGATGCCGTGGCCCGGAAGAATCAGGCCGCCAAGAAAGCGACCGGTCACATCAATGGCCTCCACGGTCACGGCGGTCCCGACCATCACCACCACCAGGGGCCGGGCCGGGCCGCGCGCCACCACGCGGTGCCAGGCACCGATCATGGCCACCCAACGGTCGCTGCCCAGGCGTGTGGGGTGGTCGTAGCCATTGGTCAAGCCCGCCTCCGCAATGCTGGACACCACCCACTGCGGGGCCACGTCCCACAGTTCCATTTGTTCTTCTACCCGGCGCTTCATGGCATCGCCCGCGACGATGCAGCCCAACATTCGAGCGGGCGCTGGCAAATCAGCCCAAGGGCCATCGGCCAGCTTCTCGATGTTTTCCAGAAATTCGGCACCTTGTGCCAACGGCGCAAGGCCGGGGCGGGCTGCGGCATAGTGCGCCCACTTCAGGCGGGTGTTGCCCACGTCAATCGCAAGAAAACCCATGCTCAGCCCTGGTTGGCGTCAGCCAGTTGCTGTCCCAGCGTCGTTAACGTTACCGCCAGTGCCTGCTCCAGCCCGAGCAGGCGCGCAGACTGCTCCGCCGCGTGCACGGTTTGCTGTTGCATTTGCTGGTGAATTTCAGTCGGTGCCTCCACGCTCAGCGCTGGGCCATCGGCCCCGTCTGCAGCCGCGCTGGCCAGTACCGAGAGGCGTGTGTTCCAGCTCTTGAAGGTGCCCGGCATGGTCTGCGCAAGGTGCTGCGCCAGCACGCCGCGCAGTTCCAGTACCTCGCGGGTTTGCGCCAGCCCGGCACGCGCCACCGCACTAAGCGCGCGCAAAGCTTTGAGTCGCGCAACCAAAATCTCGCAGCGCGCCGCGTCTTCACGCACTTGCTGCTGGGCTGCCGGGTCGGCCGAGGCTGCAGCATGGCGCTGCTTGAGCTGGGTGCGCATGTCCTGCAGCCACTTGGCCCCCTGGTCGACCAGCTGGTCTAGCGCCCGGTACTCGACTTCCATGTCCACCAGCGTGCGCTCGGTCACCACGGTTTCGCCCGGTTGCTTCTTCTGGAGCTGGCTGGCCAGCGTGCCCAGTGCCTTGGTGGCGTCGGAAATTTGGTCCACCTGGGCAGAAAATTCAGTGCCGTGGCTGCGCGCCTTGCCAGTGGTGCGGGCCCACCAGCCACGGGTTTGCAGCAGATTGAAGTCCAGTTGTTGCTGGGCAGTGAGCAGCGCTTCGAGCGATCCGCGCACGGCGCTCAGGTCCCGCCCCTTGGCCTGGGATTCAAGCGCCTGCTGAACTTCGATCAGGTTTTCCACCTGCAGGCGGCCCACGTCGGCAGCCATCTGGTCAAGCCAGGCTCCAGGCGACGCGCCCGCCTTGGGCCGCATGCGGGCCAGCTTGGCGGGCGACATCAGGGAGGCAGTTTGGTCGTGATCGGTCATGGCGTGCTCAACTACGCAGCGATGCTGCTTGGCTCGCAATATAAACCTTCGGGTGCCTCATATCGCACCGACCCAGCAAGCGCGCTGGATGGCCGCCATCTTGTTGTCCACCTTGAGCTTGCTCATCGCGTTGGCAATGTGGTAGTTGACCGTGCGGTCGCTGCAGTTCAGTCGGGCAGCGGTCTCGCGCGCTGTCAGACCTTCAAACGCCAATACGAGGCATTCCCGCTCGCGCGGGCTCAAGGTGCAGCGGGCCTGGGCAATTGCACGCTTGACCAGCGGCCAGATATTCAGCGCCGACCAGACCAGCGACGCCGCCTCGGCCCGGTCATTGAGCTCGCGCGGGCTGAACATGAAGCATTCAAATGCACGCCCGCCCGGCAGCGAGAATTCAACCCGAATGACGGTTTGGTAACCGTGTGCCAAGGCCAGCAAACGCCAACGCTCGGCGCTCAAATGGTCGGACTTGGCGATATGTTGCCAGGCCACCAGCGGCGCATCTGACTCGCGCCACGGTGAGCCGAAGTCACGGCTTTGCGCAAGTGCAGTGGCGGCATCCACCATCACAGGGGGGTGCACCGCAAGTACCTGGCGGTCCTGTACCGTTCCGAACGGGTCCGGGCCCAACACGACCACGGCTTCCACCGAGAATTCGCGCAGCGCACAGATCCAGTCGCTGAGAATGCCGTCCAGACTGACGCTGTCAAAGTTAACAGGTACGCCGATCAAGTAGTTGGTCCGTTCGCGTGTGAGGCTGTGACAATATCATCATTGCCCGTGACAAAACCTACTTCCACCACACCCACGCAAGGGCCTGACCTCTGGTCTTCAGCGCGTCGCCTGCGCGCTCGTGCGGCGGCGGCGGTGCGGGCGACGGTTGACAACGAGCTGGCGCGGCCACTGATCGAGCCGATCTTGCACCCGTCGCGTTGGCGCATCAGGGCGCTGGGACTTTCCACCGCAGTCGGGCACCCGCTGTTTTACCTGTTTTGGGCCGAACTGCTACCCCAACCCTACGAGCATCTGGATCTGCGAATGCTGATGGGTGCCCTGGGTTTGTTTCTGCTGTTCTACAAACCCTTCAGCAGCAACCCGCCCAGCAAGCGCTCGGCCGTGCTTTTCACGCTGATCTTTTGGCTCACCTTGCCGGTATTCTTTTCATGGATGTACCTGTGCAACGGAGGTAATGCGGTCTGGCTGGCCAGCATGAGCGCAATGTTCCTCATTTACTACCACCTGACCGACTGGCGCATTTCAACACTGGGTTCAATTTCGGGTGGGCTTGTTGCCTGGCTGGCCTTCCAGGCCTTCGGCCCCGAGCTGGCATCAATGCCACCGGAGCTGGTCGCCACCAACACCGTGGTGATGGGATTTAGCTGGTACATGGCGCTGGCGTTGGGGATTTCGTCTTCCAACCTGCGGCGCGAACAAGTCAACCATACGCTTACCACCATGGGAATCATGGCGCATGAACTGCGCACACCGCTGGCCACGATGTCGCTGATCGGCGACGCCGTCAAAGGCGAGACCCTGCAAACGCCCGAGGCGACGGCCCGTCGGCTTGAGCAGCTGATGACGCGCCTGCATACCCTGGTGCGCAACATGAACCACCAGATCGACACCCAGATTGCCAATGCCCGCTTGTTGCGGCTGCCCCAATACAAGGAAGCCATCGACGCGGGGGTACTGGTGCGTGAGGTCCTGGCCGAGTACCCGTACCGCAGCAACCGCGAGCGAGATTGCGTGACGCTGCATGTGCGGCGTGACTTCCGCTTCCGCGGCTCCCATGCTTTGTTTTCGCAGGTGATCGACAACCTGGTCAAGAACGCGCTGCGTTCGCTCGCCGCCGCCAGCACTGCTACCAACCCAGGGGACCTGGTGGTGGAGGTGGGAACATTGCACGGGCGTGGCCGCATCGTAGTGAGTGACCGCGGTATCGGGATTGCTCCGGATCTGCAGCAACGCATTTTTGAACCTTTCTTTTCAACCGATCGCGGTTCCGGCCACGGCCTGGGCCTGGCGTTTTGCGAGCGCGTCATCCAGGATGCCAACGGCGCTATCCGGGTCAAGTCAGAGGTCGCACGGGGCGCGATATTCACCATTGAATTGCCGCTGCTGGACTAGCACAATGGGCCACCTATGAGCTTTCCCCTGTTTCAACGCCCTGGAGCCGTGGTGTTCCTGGACGACGACTCCGACTATCTGGAAATGCTGGCACTGGTGCTGCCGCGCCATTGGCATGTGAAGCTGTTTCTGCGCCCGGCCGACTGCATCAACTACCTGCAACAGGAGCCACCGTTCTGGGAAGCCGACGCCTGGAACCAGCAACAACTGGTAGACCAATGGCACGACGGCAAACCACTGATCCCGCAGGTGCT
>CALROG020000046.1:0-27028 GCA_943369755.1 Ramlibacter sp. 2FC | reverse complement strand
CGCGCAAAGGACTGCAGTTGCGAGCGCTCCTCGTCCGACAACACCAACTCGACTTTCGGTCTGCCTGTTCTCATTGCGGTATCTCCGTTCCAAAGATACCGCAATGACATGCAAGATTAATGCCATTTATTTACGGGACAGGACACTAGTAGCCCATGGTTGACTACCTTTCATGTCGCCAGGCAACGGGAATGGAAGAGAACAGTCAGTGACGGTGAACTGAATGGGATCCGAGAACATGAGGTCTACGGTCTGTCGATGGATGCGCTGAGTGGTCATGTTCGCGGGCTGCAGTCTCAAGCCCTTCAAGGATTCCGCAGGCCGCAGCGCGTCCGACGTCCGAGCATTTCGCGCGCAGAGACCGTAGTTCCCTCTCTAGGACTTTCAGTTCTTTGATGCGGGTTACCACGTGGGTGATGTGGACTTCGAGCAGTTGATCGACTTCGCCGCAGTTATCCTTTGGCGCGTCCTTGAACCGCAGCAGTACCCGGATTTCATCCAGTGTCATGTCCAGGCACCTGCAGTGTCGTATGAATGCAAGGCGCTGGGCATGTGCGCTGTCGTACACGCGGTAGTTGCCTTCAGTGCGGTTTGCCAGCGGCAAAAGGCCTTCGCGTTCGTAGTAACGGATGGTCTCTACCTGGGTTCCCGCCGCTTTGGCCAGTTCTCCGATCTTCATTTGGTGCTCCAGCTTGACTCTAATGCCACTACAGGGTTTCCAATTAAGCCATGGATACAAATAACCTGCCCCCTGTAGACAATTGCGGCTCAGCCGCTTGCGCTACTCCGCCTTCAGCCAGTACCCCAGTGGCAGACGCCCCCGTTTTTCGCATCGCCACGATGGATTGCAGCGCTGAAGAGGCTGAAATCCGCCGGGCACTGGACCCGGTTCCAGGAATTCGTTCCCTGAACTTCCAGTTGAGCGCCCGGACATTGGGCATTGACGCGCCCCTGGACGTTCTACCGCGGGCGTTGGATGCCATTCGCAACGCTGGCTTCAATCCCGATCCTGTCAATCAGGATCCTGCGCATGCCAGGGCAGACAATGGCCAGAGCGAACCGCATGACCACGAGCAAAACCTGGGCGGCGGCATCATGCGTCTGGGTCTGGCGTTGGGCATGGCTGTCGCCGCTGAAGTGGTGGGTTTCGTCGCTCCCGAGACGCTGCTCTGGAAGCTCACGGGCATGGCGCTGGCCGGTATTGCCATCTGGCTCGCTGGCCTGGACGTCTACAAAAAGGGCATGGCCGCGCTGTGGCGGCGCAAGCTCAACATCAATGCCCTGATGTCTGTGGCGGTCACTGGCGCTTTCCTGATTGGTCAATGGCCGGAGGCGGCCATGGTCATGGCCTTGTATGCGATCGCTGAATTGATCGAGGCCCGCGCGGTGGACCGTGCACGCAACGCCATCAAAGGACTGCTGGAGCTCGCGCCGGAAGAAGCACTGATGTTGGCTACACAGGGCCAATGGCAGCCCACGCCGGTTACCCAGGTTCCGCTCGACTCCAGCGTTCGCATCCGTCCCGGCGAGAGGGTGCCCCTTGATGGGATCATCACAAAAGGAACCGGGGCGATCAACCAGTCGCCGGTGACAGGGGAAAGTATTCCCGTGGACAAGGCGCCTGGCGACCAGGTGTTTGCCGGCACCATCAACGAAACGGGTGAGCTTGAAGTCCGTGTGACAGCGGTGGCAAGCAACAGCACCCTGGCTCGCATCATCCATGCAGTGGAACAGGCTCAGGGGACGCGGGCGCCCACCCAACGCTTTGTCGACCGTTTCGCTGCCATCTATACCCCCGCTGTCTTCGCGCTCGCAGTGGCCGTTGCAGCACTCACCCCATTCCTGCTGGGCTTGACGTGGCAGGAGGCCATTTACAAGGCGCTGGTCCTGCTGGTCATTGCCTGCCCCTGCGCGCTGGTCATCTCTACGCCCGTCACAGTCGTCAGCGGTTTGGCCGCAGGGGCGCGCAGGGGCATCCTGATCAAGGGAGGAACCTACCTTGAGACTGCCCGTTCCCTGAAAACAGTTGCACTGGACAAGACCGGGACGATCACCCAGGGCAAACCCAAGCTGGTCGAGTGGCAAGCCTGGAAGGGAGTGGATACCGCGACAGCCCAGCGATTGGCATTGAGTCTGGCAAGCCGCTCTGACCATCCCGTGTCGCATGCCATTGCCGCAGGCCTTGAGGGCGAGGGATCGCCCGTAGACGATTTCAGCGCCCTTCCAGGCCGCGGAGTCCAAGGCAAGGTTGAAGGGCATCAGGTGCTTCTAGCCAACCACCGTGCCGTTCATGAGCGTGGGCTATGCGGACCAGAGCTGGAAGCCGAGCTGGGCAAACATGAGCAGCAGGGCCGCACGGTAACGCTGCTTGCCAACGCCAGCGAGGTGATCGCGATCTTCGCAGTGGCCGACACCATCAAGGAGACATCCCGTCAGGCCATCGCTGAATTGAAGTCCCTGGGTGTCACGCCCGTGATGCTGACAGGGGACAACCTTGCGATCGCAAAGGCCATCGCCGCCCAGGCCGGCATCGAAGACGCCCGCGGCGATCTGCTGCCAGAAGCCAAGCTGGAGGCTATCAAGGACATGCAGGCTCGCTACGGCCCAACCGGTATGACGGGAGACGGCATCAATGACGCCCCTGCACTGGCACAGGCCGACATCGGCTTTGCCATGGGTGGAGCCGGGACTGACATTGCCATGGAGGCGGCCGATGTGGTGATCATGAACGACGACGTGCGCAGGGTTGCGGAGACGGTGCGTCTGTCGCGGCGCACGCACAGCGTGCTCTGGCAGAACATCACGCTGGCCTTGGGTATCAAGAGCGTTTTCCTGGTGCTCGCCGTGTTTGGCAGCGCCACCATGTGGATGGCAGTGTTCGCGGACATGGGCGCGAGCCTGTTAGTCATTGCAAATGGCTTGCGCCTGCTGCGCGGGAGCAAACAGCCATGACAGTCACTCCGGCCACAGCCAACTCTGCCGAGAGACGTGCCCAAGCTTTTAACTACCTGATCGAAGCCTTTCAGCGTAGCGACGGGCAACCTGAGAAAGACCGCTGGTTGTGGCTGGAGGCCGCCCATGTGACCGGACAGACGGTTCTGCGCCTGCATTGGCAGTCGCATATCTGGATGTTGCGTTATGCGCGGCAGATGCAAGATCGTGACGAAATCAGCGGCCAGTTGCTTCGGCTTGCACTCGTTCCTCTGGGGCACCTGCTGCAACGGTTGCCACTTGGCAATATCGGCCGCAGCCATGTCAACGCCTTCAAGCCCATGGTCGTCCCGGACGCGGTGTCACAGCTCATCCGTGAAGCGTGGAAATCTGTCGGCGCACAGGAGGCTGCGTGAGCCTGTCACCACCGAGCCCTGCGCCGCTTGCAGGTCAGTTTCTGTTCATCGCCTGGTTTGTCAGCCTGGCAGCTACTGCGGGCGCGCTTTTCATCGGTGAGGTGATGGGAATGGAACCGTGTGTTCTGTGCTGGTACCAACGAATTGCCATGTTTCCATTGGTCATTGTGCTGGGCGCCGGGGTCTTCCGCCAAAACCTGGCCATGGCTTTGCCGGGCTTGGTCCTCGCTGCGGCTGGCTGGTTTATCGCGGGCTTCCACACCCTGCTCTATTGGGGTTGGATCAACCCCGCAATCACGCCCTGCGGGCAGGGTCCTTCGTGCAAACAGGCGGTTCTTCAGGTGCTGGGGATGTTCGATTTGCCCTTTATTTCTTGGCTGGCATTCACAGTGATCCTGCTGGCCCTAACAGCGTCTTTGAGAGGAGAAAAGCATGCGTAGTCCCAAGCTGATCGCTTTGGTCAGTCTGTTGTTGGTGGTTGCAGCTTTTGTGGCTGGCGCCTACTTGTACGACCGTGACGTCAAGCAGACGCAGGTTGGGCTTGCCCAGGCCCAGCCGCAGTTGGTGATGCGCGCGGACGCCGCACGTTACGGATCGGCGGAAGCCAAGGTCACCATCGTCGAGTTCTTCGACCCAGCCTGCGAAGCCTGCCGCGCGTTCTACCCACAGGTCAAACAGCTCGTTAACACGAGCTTCGGTCGCGTCAGCCTGGTATTACGTTATGCGCCGTTGCACAAAGATTCTGACAAAGCCGCCCTGATGCTTGAAGCGACGAGGCGCCAGGACAAGTTCTGGCCTGCAGTGGAGGCCGCATTGGCAGCCCAGGATCGATGGGCAAGTCATGACCGGCCCGACATCGGACAGCTCTGGGTTGCGCTCCAGGCGGCCGGCATCGACATTGAGCGGGTGCGCGCCGACATGCAGACCGACTCCGTGAAGACCGCCTTGGCCCAGGATGTTGCGGCGCTCACGGCGCTGAGGGTTCAGCAGACACCGACCTTCTACGTCAACGGCAAGCCTTTACTGGACTTCGGCGCGGAGCAGTTGAAGGCGCTTGTTGCCAATGAGGTCAAAGCCGCCTACGCGAACTGAATTAGGCGTCGCAACACATCATGGCAATAGCCCCTTCAGGTAAATCGTCGCGCACCGTTGCTATGATCGCGTCCGTGCGAAAAATCCTCTGTCTCATGCTCGTCTTGTGGTTCGGCCTTGTGGCCGGCCTCGCGCAGGCGCACGCGACGGCCGAAGAACTGCACCAGCTGGAACACATCGGGCAAAGCCTCGGCGCGCCGGGCGCTGCCGAGGCGGACCATGAAGAGCACTGCGGCCTGTCCCAGTGCGGACAGGTTCTGGGTATCGCCGTCACAACCGGCGAAGCCGCTGCGCCGCCTGAACGCACCACGCTTGCGGCGTCTGTTCGCCAGTTCATGTCTTTTTTGGTTCCCGACGACATTGAACGCCCCAAATGGGCCCTCGCCACCCCCGCCGTGGCGAGCCTTTGACCCTGTTGACACCCAACTAACTCGCGCTGTCAGTTTCTCAAGGTTCGCCGAAGTATCTGTTTGCTTCGGAGAATTGTCTTGCTTGTTTTACTGTTGTCGCTTCGACGCGCAGGCGTCGTCGCCGGGCTGTGCCTTGGCCTGTCTGTGGCCGCGCAGGCCCAGTCGCCCGCCCCTGCACCCGTTTCCCTGCGTCAGGCCCTTGATGCGGCCTGGGCACTGAGCCCCGCCGCGCGTGCGGCCACCAGCCGCCAGGCTGAACTGCAAGCGCGTGCTGACGCAGCCCGTGGTTTGCTGTCCGGCAGCCCGTCCGCCACCCTCGCGCACCGCACTGACCGTCTGCAAGCCAACGGTGGCCTGCGCGAATACGAGGCCGAGATTGGCCTGCCGCTGTGGAACCCTGGCATGCGCCAAGCCACCCAACGCCAGGTCGCGGCCGATGCAGCCTTGCTGGATCAGCAAAATGCGCTGGCCAGGCTCAAGCTGGCAGGCGAGCTGCGTGAAGCCGCAGGCCAGCTGGCGGCACTGCAGGCCGAGCGCGAACTTGCTGCCCGCAAGCTCGACGAGGCCAGCCGTCTAGCCTCAGACACGGAGCGCCGCGTCAAGGCGGGCGATACGGCTCGCGTGGACCTGCTGCAGACCCAAGGCGCCGCCAGGCAGGCAGAAAGTCTGTTGGCCCAGGCAGACGCTGCCCTGTTGCGGGCACGCCATCATTGGCGCAGCCTCACTGGTCTGAATGTCACGCCCGAAGGCGGTGAGCAGCCCGGCATCGCCGCTGAGCACCCCGGCCTGCTGGCGTCGCAGGCCCAGGTGCGCAGCGCGCAGATGCGACTGACACTGACCGAGGCAGACCGGCGTGACCCGATGGAGCTGGGAGTCGGCTTGACCCGCGAACGCGCTGCAGCCGGTGCGCCGGGCGAAACCACCATGCGGTTCGCCCTGCGCATCCCTTTCGGCGGCGACACACGCAATGCCGCCAAGCTGGCTGCGGCCCGTGCCGAGCTGGATGCCGCCCAGGCAGAGGCTGACGCCCTCCAACGCCAGATCGATGCCGAGCGCGAAAGCGCCCGCATCCAGCTGGATGCCGCCCGCCGCCACGAGGTGCTGACCGCGCAGCGTGCTGCACTGGCAGGTCAGGCGCAGGCACTGATCGCCAAGTCCCACCAGCTGGGCGAAGCCGACTTGCCCACCCGCATGCGTGCCGACAACGACAAATACGACGCCGACCTCGCGCTGGCCCGCGCCCGCATCGACACACTGCGCGCCATCGCCCAACTGAACCAAGCTTTCGGACTGCTCCCATGAAATCGCTCAATCAAGCCAAAACCTGGGCCGACGCCCTGATGAAGAATGCACACATCGCCGTGCTGGCCGCGGCGCTGGCCACAGGCGCGGGTGCCGCGCTGGCGGGCCCTGGGCACGACCATGGCGACGAGGCCCCGGCGGCGTCGGGCACGGCATCCCCTCGCGTCACCAGCCATTCAGACCTGTTCGAGCTGGTCGGTATCGTGGACGCAGGCGCCATGACCATCTACCTGGACCGTTACGCCAGCAATGAGCCGGTATCGGGCGCCAAGGTCGAAGTTGAGGCCGGCGCCGCCAAGGGCGTTGCCACAGCGCAACCCGACGGCACTTACCGCTTCGAACATGCCGTCTTCAAAACGCCGGGCACGGTGCCCGTGAGCTTTACCGTCAACGACGGCAAAGACACCGACCTGCTGGCGGGCGACCTGAAGCTGCAAGACGCCCACGCCGACCACGCCCACGACGAAGCCGCCCGCCCCTGGCTGCGCTGGGCCGGGTATGCTGCCGGCGCACTGGTGTTGCTGGCGCTGGCCGCTGCGGCCGCGAGGCGCTTTGGCCGTCGCAGCATCACGCCGCTGCTGGCGGCTTGCGTTGTGGCAGCGGGCCTTGCGGTCCCGATGGACGCCACGGCAGGCCCAGGCCATGACCATGGCGAAGAGGCGGCATCGGCCGGCGGCAACTCACCCAAACGCCAGGCCGACGGCAGCGTGTTTCTACCCAAACCCAGCCAACGCCAGCTGGGCGTGCGGACGGTGGTGACTGAAGAAAAAGCCCTGCCCAAGACGGTGGAGTTGACCGGCCGCGTCGTGGCCGACCCCAACGCGGGCGGCAAGGTGCAGCCCACCCAGGCAGGCCGCATCGAGCCCGGCCCACGCGGATTGCCCCAGCTGGGCCAGGCCGTGCGCAAGGGCGAAACGCTGGCCGTGGTGCGCGCTTCCAACGCCGCCATCGAACGCGCCAACCAGGTTGCTCAAACTGCCGAGCTGAAGGCCAACCTGGACCTGGCCCGCAAACGTGTAGCGCGGCTGGAGCAGCTGGAAGGCACCGTGGCGCAAAAGGACATTGATGCCGCCCGCGCGGAAGCCGACAGCCTGGCTCAGCGCCTGGCTGCGGTGGGCGCCAGCGTGAACGCGACCGAGGCGCTGGTGGCGCCCGTGTCAGGCGTGATCGCCGCCGCCAATGTGGTGGCCGGCCAGGTGGTGGACGCGCGCGAAGTCCTGTTCGAGATCGTGGACCCGGCGCGGCTGATGGTGGAGGCCAGCGCGTTTGACGCTGCGCTGCTAAGCAATATCGCTTCCGCCAGCGCCAGCGCCACCCCAGGCTCCAGCGTGGCACTGCGCTTCGTGGGCGCTGGGCGCACCCTGCGCGAAGGCGCCATTCCGCTGCAGTTCAGCACCAGTGCCGGCCAGGGCTCCGTGCCTTTGGCCGTGGGCCAGCCGGTCAAGGTGATCGTGCAGACACGCGAAACCGTCAAGGGCTTCGCGGTGCCCACCGGTGCCGTGGTCAAGAACCCCAGCAACCAGGACATGGTGTGGGTGCACACCGGTGCCGAGGTATTCCAGCCGCGCCCCGTACGGGCAATTGCGCTGGACGGCGCAACGGTGTCGGTGGTGGACGGGCTCAAGGCCGGTGACCGGGTGGTGACGCAAGGCGCACCGCTGGTCAACCAAGTCCGCTGAAGCGAGGCACCCCCATGTTTGAAAAATTGGTGCATGCCTCATTGGGCAATCGCCTGATGGTGATCGTCATGTCGGTGGTGCTGCTGGTGCTGGGCGCGTTCACGCTCGTCAAGATGCCGGTAGACGTGTTCCCCGACCTCAACAAACCCACGGTCACGCTGCAGGTGGAAGCCGGCGGCATGGCCCCCGAAGAGGTGGAGCAGCTCATCACCTTCCCGCTGGAAACCTCGATGGGTGGCATTCCCGGCGTGGAATCCATCCGCTCGGTGTCCAGCGTCGGCCTGTCGTTCGTGTACGTCACGTTCGACTGGAAAACCGACATCTACCGCGCCCGTCAGATGGTGGGCGAGCGCCTGCAGGTTGTGCGCGAGCAACTGCCGCAGGGCGTGGAGCACGTGGGCATGGGCCCGATCAGCTCCATCATGGGCGAGATCATGCTGCTGGCCCTGCCCATCGACACCAGCAAAATCAGCCCGATGGCGGTGCGCGAGTACGCAGACTTCGTGATGCGCCCGCGCCTCTTGACCCTGCCAGGCGTGGCCCAGGTGGTGCCCATCGGCGGCGAGGTACGCCAGTACCAGGTGCAGCCCGACACCGCGCGCATGGCCGCGCTGGGCGTGGATCTGGAGGGGATCGAGGCCGCGCTCAAGGGCTTCTCGGGCAACTCCAGTGGCGGCTTCCTTGAGCTGAACTCGCGTGAATACCTGATCCGCAACATCGGCCGCACCACGCGGCTGGAAGACCTGCAGCGCCTGCCCGTCGCCTTCCGCGACGGGCGCGCCATCCAGCTGCAACAGGTGGCCACCGTCACGTTCGCGCCCGCCATCAAGCGCGGGGACGCGGGCCTGAACGGCCAGCCGGCCGTGATCCTGGGCATCCAGAAGCAGCCGGACGCCGACACCGTCAAGCTCACCGAGAAGGTGGAGGCCGCGCTGGATGAGCTGAAGAAGGGCCTGCCCGCCGGCATGGGCGAGCCCAAGATCACCATGCGCCAGGCCACCTTCATTGAATCGTCGGTGGACACGCTGCGCGGCAAGCTGCTGGCGGCGTCAGTGGTGGTGGCAGTGGTGTTGTACTTCTTCCTGCTGAACATCCGCACCACGCTGATCTCGCTGACTGCCATTCCGCTGAGCGTGATGATCACGGTGCTGGTGTTCAAGTACTTCGGCCTGTCGATCAACACCATGACGCTGGGTGGACTGACCATTGCGATTGGTGGCCTGGTGGACGACGCGGTGGTGGGTGTGGAGAACGTGCTGCGCCGGCTCAAGATGGACCGGGCTGCACACCCCAATCACCGCATGGGTCCGCTGGAGTTGATTGCCAAGGCCACGCTGGAGGTGCGCTCGGGCATCGTGATCGCCACAGTCATCATCGTACTGGTGCTGATGCCACTGTTCTTCCTGCCCGGCATCGAGGGACGGCTTATGCAGCCGCTGGCCATTGCCTACATCGTGTCGTTGCTGGCCTCGATGGTGGTGTCGGTCACGCTCACGCCGGTGATGTCGTATTACCTGCTGCCGCGCATCAAGGGGCTGGACCATGGCGACACCAGGGTCCAGGCTTGGATCAAGGCGCGCTACGCTGCCGCCTTGACCCGCGTGCTGGCCGCGCCGCGCGCCTGGGTGGCGGCGGGCGCAGTTTCTGCCGTGCTGGCCATGCTGGCGGTGCCGCTGTTTCCCACCACCTTTTTGCCACCGTTCAACGAAGGTGTGGCGTTGGTGGGCCTGCGGCTGAACCCCGGTACCACTCTGACCGAATCGGCGCGCATCGGCAGCATCGCTGAAAAGGCCCTGGCTGGCGTGCCCGAGGTTGAGCACGTGGGCCGCCGGTCCGGCCGCGCCGAGCTGGACGAGCATGCCGAGGGCGTGCATGTGTCGGAGCTGGACCTGAAGCTCAAGCGCAGCGACCGCAGCATCGAAGCGGTGTACGCCGACATCCGCAGCCGCATTGCCACGCTGCCGGCGGCCATCGGCATCGGCCAGCCGATCAGCCACCGCATCGACCACATGCTGTCGGGCGTACGCTCGCAGATCGCCATCAAGATTTTTGGTGATGACCTGGACGTGCTGCGCGGCGAGGCCGAGGCGCTGCGCCTGCGGCTGTCGTCCATCAATGGCGTGGTGGACCTCGAAGTGGAAAAACAGGTGTTGACCCCACAAATCAAGGTTCAAGTGGACTACGACCGGGCGCTGGGCCTGGGCATACCCCCCGCCAAACTGCTGGCCGAGCTGCAGGTGCTGATCGACGGCGAGCGCGTGACCCAGATCGTGGAAGGCAGCCGCCGCTTTAACCTGGTGCTGCGCCTGCCCGAAACGTCACGCGGCATCGAGGGCCTGCGCAACCTCATGATCGATACGCCCGGCGGGCGCGTACCGCTGTCGCAGCTGGCGTCGGTGGAAGAGTCTGACGGGCCCAACCAGGTCAGCCGTGACGATGGCCGCCGCCGCATCGTGCTGTCGGCCAACGCCCAGGGGCGCGCGTTGAGCGATGTGGTGACCGACATCCGCACAGCGATCGGTGAGACCAAGCTACCCGAGGGCTATTTCATCAGCATCGGCGGCCAGTTCCAGGCGCAGGAGGAAGCCTCAAGGCTGATCGGGCTGCTGTCCATCGCATCGGTGGGCCTGATCTTCCTGATCCTGTATTCGCGCTACCGCTCGGGCATTCTGGCCGCGATCATCATGGCCAATATTCCGCTGGCGCTGGTGGGTGCGGTGGTGGGCTTGTGGCTTTCGGGCCAGCCGCTGAGCGTGGCCGCGCTGGTGGGCTTCATCACGCTGGCCGGAATTGCGATCCGCAACGGCATCCTGAAGGTGTCGCACTACATCAACCTGTGCGCCTTCGAGGGTGAGAACTTCGACACCAGGATGCTGCTGCGCGGCTCGCAGGAGCGGTTGACGCCCGTGCTGATGACGGCGCTGGTGGCTGCTTTGGCGCTGGCCCCGCTGCTGTTCGAGGCCGACATGCCCGGTACTGAAATCCTGCACCCCGTTGCCGTGGTGATCTTTTCGGGCCTCATCACCTCGACACTGCTTGACTCGTTCCTCACCCCCGCGATGGTGGCGCTATTTGGCCGCAAGCCGATTGCCGATCTCGTCGAGGACTCCGGTTCCGAAACCTTCTGACAACCCAACCCGAAAGGAAACACCATGAAACTCAAGACCCTTGCCATCTTGGCCACACTCGCTCTGGGCGCCGCAAGCGCCCATGCCGCAGGCAACCATGACCACACGCCGAAATTCGGCGGCGTGGTGGTGGAAACCAAGGCGGGCGATGTTGAAATTGTGGCCAAGCCCGACATGATCCAAATCTACGTGAGTGACCACGGCAAAGCAGTCAAGCTTGACGGCGCCAAGGCCAAGGTCACGCTGCTGAACGGTGCTGATAAGACTGAGGCCGACCTGACACCGGCTGGCGACAAGCTCGAGGCCAAGGGGACGTTCAAGGTCGCCAAGGGGACCAAGGGCATTGCACTCGTGACGCTGGCGGGCAAGCCAGCCGCAACTGCACGATTCGAGATCAAATGAGCGCCATCCGTCTGGGCATGGCTGCCGCGGTGCTGCTTGCCAGCATAGTGACGGCCGGTTGCTCCACCGTGTACGCAGGAAAGTACAGCTTCGCGGACGGATGGCGAGAAGGCGAAATCGAGTCGACCGGCATTGCGGCGAGCATCGCCACGCCTCAGTTCTCGGACTGCCGCCAGTCCCTGGCGCAAGACAAGGTAAGCAATAGCCAATTCGCACTTGTGAAGTTCAAGTACTTTGGTCACAACCAGCGGCGGGTGGTGCCGCTGGCTGGGGAAGCCCGTGCATTCCGGTCAGGAGAGCAGGTTTACGTGAATGTACGCAACTGCGCGCTTACGCTACTTCGACGATGAAAGACGGTACCTGATCTGGCCATCAGCGCCCTGTTAACGGTGAATGCTTCCGAGTGCCGCAAGGTTCCTGTTCCGATGACTTCGGTTACATGATGCGGCCAGGGGTCTCAAATCACGGGCGTCCCAAGGCGTTTCGACGTAAAGAAGCCCTGGTTCGTCCTGCGTTCCTCGCCCACTGCACGCCCAATGTCTGAAGTTGAAGCTCCGGCATTCTTCGTGACTCCAAAAGACCTTACCAGTTGTTTCGGACCGATTGGCACTGTCCAGCCACCCGTAGAATGAATCTAGGCAAGCAAATCCCAGTAAATGCGTTGTTAACCAGCGAGTCAAGCCTTCGGTCCACAGTACCGACGGAATCGGAGCGTCGCTGCAAACCCAGCCGACAAGCCCATACAATGTCCTCCATTGTCGTTGCCGATCGAGGGCGGCCGGGATTCGGCATCCTTCCCATTGCATGCGCCATCGCAAGAACGCGATGGCGACTGGACAGAACGCAGTGGTTGTCTCGCCCTCGGTATTCCACCAGAGATGTCTTTGTGCTTCGGCCACGCAATGCCTGTGGCCGCACAGAACTCTTCGACCAATCCATCGGCGCAAGGAACGGTACACCACCAGCGCTTCTGCCTGAATTTCCTCAGAGTTGCTTTTCACCCGACTCGTCATGAGAATCTTTTTCATGGGGAGATAGGGTTCGGAATAGGCCACCATCGCATCTGAAATTTCGAGGTGAGCTTGTGGGAGACCACGTCGTGCGGCGACAGAAGCCAGCATGCTGGTGACAAACTGATGGAAATGCGCCCGTCGGCGAAGCGCATCAGCTTTGCTGATAACGATTGGGAGATGCGGTGCGCCCATCAGAGTTCTCTGTGCGTTGACAAGGGTCGGCAAGCTGTCAACGAACGATACAAGCTCGACGTGGTCGGCGAACAAGCTGCACTCATCTTCGGCGAGCATCAGATTGACGCGAAGCTCCTGCAACCTTTGGGCGTGATTGAGCCCGCAGTTTGGACAGATGAAGAAGCCGACACTCTGAGGCGGGTATAGCCAGTATGGAAGGGGTCGGTGACATTTGCTGCATACACGCCGGAGCTCAGTTTTGTGCAAAGGGCATCTACGGTAAAAGTTCAGCTGGAAGGAAGCACAGTGATAACCTCGTTGGGCGCACTGGGGACACCAGATTAAATCGGAACTGGCTAGTCCAATCGCATGGGGGAACTGTTCTGAAACAAAGCCCTTGCGCAACTGATCGGCATCGAGTTTGAGGATGTTCGCCAGTCGTCCGTACCGGATATCGGTGGAGAAACGCAGATCTACCTTGGGGAAATGCGGCCTGCCGACCATCCTATAGCGGGCGGCTCCAGTCGGCTCGACGAGCAGTTCGCATAGCTCGCGCGGTTTGATTCGATTAAGCGCAGCAAACTTTGCCAGTACGGCGTAGATCGACTCGCTGCCGGAATACCACGAACTGCGCCATGACCAACCCGAGTCAGGCGCTTGCTGTGGCTGTGGCGTGAAGATCCGGGCTGCTGATAGCTCAGTAGTCATCGACATTGATCTTGGTGAGAAGTTCTTCCTGGGCAGTCGCAAACTTCACATAGTCAACAGCGTCTTGCCAGTGCTCTTCAGTGAACTGAAAGTTGAAATCGTCGTTCTCAGGCGCGACCTCCGTCAAGAGGTACTCAACTGCACGTGTGAAGTACGTCATGGGTATTTCCATGGCGCCGCTGGGCAATTCAAGACTGCGATGAATTGAGTCAAACGTGTCCCACAGCACCGCTGCACACGTCTGCAGTCGATATCCATGTGACCACGCTTTTGGCAGGAAGAAGCGCGTGTAGCTCCAGTCGGTTCCATGAGGGAAACATGAGTTGTCGTAGCCCAGCATGCAACGCTCAACTTCCTCCTTGTTACGAAGACCATGGAACTGACTTTCTTCGATCATGAAGCGAGCCACAATCTGAGATTCGCCTGATAGCTTCAGTGCTGTCTTTCGATTTACAAGTTTTGGCTGCCCCACAAGGAACGTAATCATGCGGAATCCCCGCCGTTCCAGGGAGTCATGAATCTCCCAAAGCCACTCGTACTCTTCGATCTCGAGCTTCTGGGCCTCATCCACAAAAACTACCAGCCTTCTCTGTCCCGACTTGGAAAGCTTGTCCAGGAGTTTGTTCATGAGACGAGCGCGTCGATCCATGACTGAACCGCTTGTTGGCTTTTCGTGCCCCACGGCTAGCAGGAGCATTGAGAAGAAGGCGCCCTCGCTGGGCTTCTTGCGCAGTTCGCAACCAAAGTTGATTGCCACGATTCCAGGGAAATCGTTGATCACAGTCGCCATTGCGAATTTGATGAAATATGTCTTTCCGTACCGGGTGATGGCGTAGATGATGGACCCGGGTATTCGAGTCCTGATGCAACGTTTGATGTGCTGGTAAGCCTCGTCGATCGAAGGCGTTGCAAGCATGTACGACTGCTGATTGGCGGGGTGGCTGTCAATTGGGATCGGCCGTTCAAAAGCGTGATGTTGCATGCATGCCCCCGGTACAGCTAGAAGTAGAGAGTTTTAGTAAGGGTCACCGGGACAGGCCCGGATGACGGCTTACTGGGTCGACGACGCGACATTGGCCGCTCAATGGGCTCGTCACCTGGTTGCGCCGGCCGGGCCATAGGTCCAAATGGACTATCGCCATGCTCCGCATCGAGGTTCGCAGCCCTAACACCCGCCCGAACTTGAGCTAGCGATCCAGCGGCTTTCTTGCTCTCCCGAGCTAGCTTGGCTTTGTAGCGTACGTAGACCTCGACAGGGTCATCGTCTCCATTCAAGCGGATTTTCCCCATGCTGATGAGGCGCAGGATTTCCCGGCGCAGCCGCAAAGAGTGCGGAGTCGTCCTCCACCGACGTTCAGCCACGAGAATTCCCAGCTCAGTTCCATCCGCGAAGAAGGCGTGGACCTGCCGGAGATCACGCGCCATGTAGTAGATGCGCAGTGGCTGACCTTTGAGTTCGGGATGACGTTGCAGCACATCGCTGGTGTAGCGCACACCTTCAAAGTTGATGTGCGCCGGTCCTTTTCCGCGACAAACCGTTCGTTCAACGTGTTCTTTCAACAGAAACAGCTGATGGCGCCTGGTAACCGGAAGCAGTTGAGGGAGGAAGTCATCCCGAGAGGTGAAGTACTGCATGGCCTCAAGAGCAGATCGTCCTCCGAGTCCCGATTGGCTTTCACCATTCAGATTGGCTAACAGAACATAAGCAAGTTGTTCCAGTTCGTCCAAGGTCAGGACTACAGAAAGTTGGTCTCCGACATCAGCGAGACGACGTATCGGGTCATGCGGACTGGAGCCGAGTGAGCCAGGAATCTGGTGGAAGCCAAACTCTTCCAACAGCCCGAAAAGCCGCTCTTGGTACGACCGGTCATTCGGCTCGCCTAAACGGCCGGCCATCGTTACCGTTCCCAAGGTCTCGGTCACTCGTGCAAGCGAAGCGTCAGCCAGATGACATTTGGCCTCGTCATACTGCAAAATCTGCCATCGTTGGTAGGCCAGCTCCGGCTGTTGTTGTGTCGGAAAGCCCCCACTCCCCTTCACATTGAGTCCCGGGATCGACAGCTTCACAGGCCGATGAGGCGCTATCGCCGCCTGTAAGGCCTCCGCAAAGTCATCCTTGTTGTACTCTTTTCCGTACGCGAGACAGTACCCGAGAACGGCTTTGGTTTTCACCTCTGTCACCACGAGAATCCAGATCCGGTGCAACTCGTAGATGGTCTCCATTCCAAATGGATCGGGGACTTTGAGGGTAAGTCGGAGGTCGATCTTGTGTCCATCAAACTGCACCAGCAGAAAAGGTCTCGTAGCCACGGGCCACATAACAGGCATCGCATGAGGTGAATCGGCGGTTTGCGCTGGCGATTGGGCATCGTCCGGCACATCCACAGGTAAGCCTTTTTCGATGTCGCTGAGCTTCTTCTGAAAGGATCGGAAGCCTCTTAGATCCTGGTTGAACGGCCACTCCGCGAGGGTCACGCCTTGACCCGCACACTGATCCAGCCACTGCCCATGTAAATCACGCACAGGTTTTCGTACTGCCCGGATTTCGCCTGGCCGCAACTTCTTCAGTCTGTCTTTGGTGACTTTCTTCATCCATTTGAGGATCTGGGGATACCTGCGCAGCAACTGTTCCATTGCACCCGCGGCGCTGGTGTTGACCAAGCCAGAACGAGGCTGTACAGCCATCGTTCGAATGTATGCGCGGTAGTGCTTGTGCGGGATTAGTGCCCGTTGACCACGAATTCGTCCGTCCAGATCGCGCTCTACCATCCGGCTCAACAGAAGGTAGAGCTGATTGGGATGGACACCGGTACGCTCGCGAATTTCTTTGATGGAGATCGCTGGTTCTAGCGCAAAGAGTCTGGTTGCCTCCAGGTTGTTCAAAAAGTCGGCTCTAACATCTGGCGGCATCGCCGTGTCATCCACCATCGGCATGTTTTCGAAGTCAGCCAGGATGTCCGGAATCGAAGCTCGCGTGAAGCTGCTCAGCCCGAAGACGATGATGCGGGCGGCTTTCATACTCGAGCCAACCGGGTCGTGGGCGTTAGCGGAGCCTCGTCTAGCGAGGGGCAGTGAAGATTGCCGCGCGACAGCAAATGAAATATTGCGGCGCGCGCCAACATGGGATCCATATCTGACAGCAATAGCTCGGCCTGCCCGAGAGAGAAGTCATGCGGCAGTTGGCCAGCGAAGCGGTCGATCAGCTCCGGGGTAACCTGCCCTTTGTGCGACACAAGATGTTCGACGATGACCAGCAAGTTATCCAGTCGGACACGGCGTGACTCAAAGACATCGATGGCGATCTCTTTGATGCGTCCACGCTCGGCGGCAACCCACGAACAAAAGTCGGTATAGGCCAGTTTGAGGGGAAACGAGCCGCCAACCTCCCCATTCCTCAGCAGAAAGTAGAACGTTGATACTCCGCCCTCCAGTGCCCAAAAATCGATCACCCGCTTCGGCTTTGAGTCAGGGATGAGCAGAGGTCGTTCACAGATGGCGGTGACCTCGGAATTCGCTTCCAGTTCAAGCCACTGGCACAGCGCAGCCTTTCCATACAGGGTCATTCGCCGGGCTGCCTTGAGGCTGTATGCGTCGAAGCGAAATGACTTGTACGGCCGCTGAATTTCCAATGGCTTGACGAAGGTGAGCGACATGGTGGGTACGTCTCCCACTGCTAGTAATAAGCGGGATCGCGTCGAAGTTCAAATTTCTCTTCACTTTGTTACGCGCGACTTCACTCAGAGTGCCAACTTCCCTTCATAAGCGAGTGAAGGGAAATTGGCTTTTCGTTCGCTGCCTTTTCTCTAAAGAAGGGAGCACATTGCCTAGAAAGTGGGCACTTGTAGGGCGACGAAAAAGCTGCCTTCGCGCTCACGCTTGCCATCGATCCGTCGATTCCTAATTTCCCTTCAGCTATTTGTGAAGGGAAACTAGCATTTCAGTGGACCGCACAGAGGAGAGTCTCGGGAAAGCCGAACGCTGGTTTCTCTTCCGCGGACGGTGGATTCACCACTTCCCTTTAGGCGCTTTGGCGCGGACAAACGCCGCAATCAACTCAGCGGAGTCTTTTCGACTGGCGCGTTGGGCAAAATCGATCGCACTCAACCCTAGTTGATTCTTCAGCAACGGGTCGGCACCGGCTTCCAGCAACAACTTGACCGCGCCGGGCGAGCCGTACTGCGCCGCCATCATCAACGGCGTCGTGCCATTCGGCGACTCGGCGTCGATATAGGCATAGTGCTCCAGCAGCAGATTCATGACGGCCAAATGCCCATGCGTGGCGGCGTAATGCAGCGCAGTCCAGCCGGGCTTGTTGACGTCTGCGTCCCGCGCTATCAATTTGCGGACAAGCCCAATTTCGCCTTTGAGTGCGGCCATCATCAGCGGGCTCTCGTCCTGTGCGGTACGTGCCTCGACATTGGTCTTGGGCCAGGCAATCAGCGCGTCCGCGGCCTTCAGCGACGGCTCACGAATGGCGATGTACAGACCGGGAACACCGCTGGGGTCAAGCGTGTTGGGGTCAAACCCGCGCTGCAACAGCTGGGTGATCACCGCAGCGTTGTCTTGTTTGATGGCGATGAAAAAATCTTCGTATGAACCAGATTTAGCCAAACTAAATCCAATAAAAACATATAGATATAATACATATTTAAAGTAATTTCTCATCAACGAGCCTCCCTGAAAAGACGCTCAAAATTGCGGCTGGTGGTGTCAGCAATCTCTTGTAGCGGCATGTTTCGCAGCTCGGCGAGCAGCCGGGCCACGTACGGCACGTAGGAAGGGTTGTTGGTCTTGCCGCGGTACGGAACCGGTGCCAGGTACGGACTGTCCGTTTCAATAAGCAGCTTGTCCAGCGGTACAAACGCCGCTACGTCACGCAAATCCTGGGCGCTTTTGAAGGTCAGAATGCCGGAAAACGAGATGTAGTAGCCCAGGTCAAGTGCGGCACGGGCAACCTGTGCAGTTTCAGTAAAGCAGTGAAATACACCGCCAGCCGACCCCTCGGAACCGTCTTCGCCCTCTTCTTTGAGGATCGCGATGGTGTCTGCCGACGCGGCCCGGGTGTGAATGACCAGTGGCTTGCACACTTGGCGTGCGGCGCGGATGTGGGTTCGAAAGCGTAGCCGCTGCCACTCCATGTCGGCCACCGTTCGACCGCCCTTGCGCTCGTCCATCTGGTAGTAGTCGAGTCCGGTTTCACCAATTGCGACCACACGCGGGCGGGCCGACAGGCTCACCAGGTCTTGCAGGGTTGGCTCTGTCACGCCTTCGTTGTCGGGGTGCACGCCCACAGTGGCCCAGAAATTGTTGTACCCGGTGGCCAGGGCGTGAACAGCGTCAAATTCTTCCAGCGTGGTGCAGATGCACAGGGCGCGGTCCACTTGGGCGGCGGCCATGGCTTCGCGGATCTGTGGCAACTGCGCCGCAAGCTCCGGGTAGGTCAGGTGGCAATGGGAGTCAACAAACATCAGGATTGCATATAAAAGTGGCTATAGCCCGCACCCGACAAGCGGGAGCCACTATAAAAACAATAGCAAATTAAATGGTTTGTGTGGGTCGTTCGGAGCCAAGGTGAGCACCCAGGATTTCTTCAATCTTGAGCTTCAGCAATCGAGATTTTTCATCTGCGGGAAACCGGATACCCACGCCTTGCGTTCGGTTGGCCGTGCTGCGCGCTGGGGTGACCCAGGCCACCTTGCCTGCAACCGGGTAGCGCTGCGGGTCTTCCGGCAAGGACAGCAACACGTAAACGTCGTCGCCGAGCTTGTAGTCACGTGTGGTGGGAATGAAAACGCCACCATCAGCAAACAGGGGAATGTAGGCCGCATAGAGCGCAGCCTTTTCCTTGATCGCCAGCTGGATGACGCTCGGGCGTGGTGTGGAGGGTGAAGCGTTGTTCATGGCCGGTTCGGGATGCCCGAGTTTAGGTCAATCTGATGGCGCGGTGCGCCTGTGCGGCAAGTGCTTCCAGCATCAGGCCAGCGTTGAACGGGTGCTCTACCGTTCGACTGGTGCGCGCCAGCGCCTTGGACCATTCGCCGAGCGCCGAAGAACTTGTCGTGGGGGGCAGCTCAGCGGCGGCGAAAAAGCGCGGCGCTGCACCGGCATTTACGGCCATCAGGTCGTGGCAGAGCTTTTGCAGCGCATCCACTGCTTGTGCGGGTGTCCAGGCCGAAAGCGCGGCGGCATCGCCACGCGCCATCGCTTTGGGAAAAAGCGCCCAGGTTTTTGGGTCGCGACCCGACCTGGCGAACTCTAGTGCGTCATCGGGGCGGCCCCCGGCGGCGCGCAGCAGGGCATCGGTGTCGCCCGCTTCTACGCCCTGCTCTTGAAGCCACTGGCCGGCTGCGTCCGCATCTGGCCAGGCCATGGTGTGGCCCAGGCAGCGGCTGCGGATGGTGGGCAGCAACTGGTGCGCCGCCTCACTGGCCAGAACAAACCTGACGTCGCCTGGTGGTTCTTCCAGCGTTTTGAGTAGCGCATTGGCAGTGACGTGGTTCATGCGCTCGGCCGGATACACGAGAACCGCTTTGCCGCGCCCGCGTGCGTTGGTGCGCTGGGCAAACTCAACCGCATCGCGCATCGCTTCGACCCGAATTTCCTTGCTGGCCTTGCGTTTTTTGTCGTCAATGTCGGTTTGAGCTTTCTCGGAAAGCGGCCAGCCGCGTTCGAGCATGACGGTTTCGGGCATCAGCACGCACAGGTCTGCATGGGTGCGCACATGGATGGCGTGGCAGCTCGCGCACTGGCCGCAGGCCCCTTGCGCGGTAGGCTGCTCACACAGCCAGGTCTGGGCCAAACCGAGCGCAAGGCTGTACTGACCCAACCCAGACGGCCCCTGTAGCAGCCAGGCATGGCCTCGCTGGGCCAGCAGCGATTCAAGCTGGTGCCCAATCCAGGGCGCACGGGTCGCTGACCCGCTCACTTGGGCCCCGCGTTGGCCGCAACCATGATAGCCAGCCAGCCGCGCCGTACAAACGCGCTGGTGAGCTGTTGCCAGACGGTGTGCCGCGTCTGGGCGGCGTCTACCCGGACAAAGCGCTGCGGGGCGGCGGCTGCACGGGCTGCATAGCCTTGCGACACGCGGCGGAAAAACTCAAGTGGTTGGACCTCAAACCGATCGGGCACACGGGCTCCGGCCAGGCGCTGCGCCGCTATTTCGGGTGGCAAGTCGAACCAGACTGTCATGTCGGGTTGGCGCAGGCCAGCATCCGGAAGGGCCTGCACCCAATGCTCAAGCTGCCCCAGCACCTGCAAGTCAAAGCCCCGACCTGCGCCTTGATAGGCAAAAGTGGCGTCAGTGAAACGGTCGCAAAGCACCACGTCGCCACGCGCCAGTGCGGGTTCAATCACCTGCGCCAGATGGTCGCGCCGCGCGGCAAAGATCAGCAAGGCCTCGGTCAATGGATCCATGGCGTCGTTGAGCACCAGGGCGCGCAGCTTCTCGGCCAGCGGGGTGCCGCCCGGCTCACGCGTCAGGGTGACTTTGCGGTTCTGCGCGGAGAAGGCAGCGGCTAAGCTTTCAATGTGGGTGGACTTTCCCGCTCCGTCGATGCCTTCAAAACTGACAAATAGGCCCTGGCTCATGGTGGGTTGCGCCCGCGCTGGTATTGATTGACAGCCCGATTGTGCGCGTCCAGCGTGGCGCTGAACTGGCTGGTGCCGTCCCCGCGCGCCACGAAGTACAGCGCGTCCGAGCGTGCGGGCTGGACTGCCGCCAGAAGCGAGGCCTTGCCAGGCAATGCAATTGGGGTCGGCGGCAAGCCGGCGCGGGTGTAACTGTTCCAGGGTGTGTCAGTCTGCAGGTCTTTTTTGCGCAGGTTGCCGTCAAATGCGGCGCCCATGCCGTAGATCACGGTCGGATCGGTCTGCAGTCGCATCCCAATGCGCAGGCGGTTGTTAAAAACGCTGCTGACCATTGGGCGGTCTGATGCCTTGCCGGTTTCTTTTTCCACAATGCTGGCAAGGATCAAGGCCTGCTCGGGCGTCGTGACCGAGGCGTCTGTCGCACGCTGGGCCCAGGCGGTCTCCAGCCGTTTGTCCATTGCATGCAGGGCACGGCGCAGCAACGCCAGGTCGCTCGAGCCCTTGGCAAAAGTGTAGGTATCGGGGAAAAAACGGCCTTCAGGGTGAATGTTCGGTCGACCGAGCTGACTCATGACTAAATCGTCGGAGAGCCCGCGAGTTTCCTGCCGGAGGTGCTCTTCTTTTGATAGCGAATCGCGCATCTGGCGGAAAGTCCAGCCTTCCACAATCACTACCGCACGCAGGGCTTCTTCCCCGCGCGCGAGCTTGTTGAGAAGGCTTTGTGGGGTAACGCCAGTTTCCAGCTCATAGCTTCCTGCCTTGATCTGGCGGGCCTGCCCGGACAAGCGAAACCACCAAAACAGCAGATCGGGGTCTACGTCCACCCCTGCCGCGGCCACTGCGTGCGCAACGCCGCGTGGCAAGGTGCCGGGCTCTATTGCCAGGTCCACCGTGGGTGAGGCCAATGCCAGGGGCCGCGCGACCCACCACCAAGCGGCTGCGGCAGCGCCACAGACCAGCAGCGTGCCCAGAAAAAAGACTTTGATGAGGAAACGCCGCAAACCACTGCCCCTACTTCGACGAGTGAAATCAGCAGGTGATGATAATTCACACATGACTCATCTACTGAACGGTATCGCCCCCCTGCCCCATCTGGGCGTGATTCGCGTTGAAGGGGAAGACGCTGCCGCATTTTTGCAAGGCCAGTTGACGCAAGACTTCATGCTGCTGGGCGCTGGGCAGGCGCGGCTGGCGGCCTTTTGTTCGGCCAAGGGCCGGGTTCAGGCCAGCTTTGTTGGCTTCAAGCCTGGCCCGGCCGAGATTGTGCTGGTTTGTAGTCGCGACATCCTGGGTGCAACGCTAAAGCGGCTGTCAATGTTTGTGCTGCGTGCCAAGGCAAAACTGACGGACGCGAGCGAGCAGTTTCAGTTGTGGGGTGTGGCGGGCGATGCGATGAATTCGATGGGTGGTGCTGCTGCCCCGTGGAGCCGTGTTGAACAGGCTGCCGCAAGCCTGATTACGCTATACCCCGCAGACGGACAGCCGCGTGGCCTGTGGATCGCGCCGGTGGCAGAGGCGGCACCTGGCGGGCCCGCGTTGAGCCACGCACTATGGATGTGGGGCGAGATTCGCAGTGGTGTTGCAACGGTCTCGGCTCCGCTGGTCGATGCCCTGGTTCCGCAGATGCTTAACTACGAATCGGTGGGCGGTGTGAACTTCAAGAAAGGCTGCTACCCCGGTCAGGAAATCGTTGCCCGTAGTCAGTTCCGTGGGACGCTCAGGCGCCGGGCTTATGTTGCGCACTGCCCTGCCGCGCTAACTGCCGGGCAGGAGCTGTTTCATGCGGCCGATGCCAGCCAGCCCTGTGGACTGGTGGTTCAGGCGGCAGAGTCGCCTGACGCCGGGTTTGAAGCCATTGTGTCAATGCAGATCAGCGCCGCAGACGGGGCTGGGCTTGCTGTGGGCACGCCCGAAGGGGCGCCGGTGACGCTGCGGCCCCTGCCCTACTTGCTGCTAGCCGACGTCTGAGTCGGCTGCACCGGAACCGCGTGGGCAAAGCCCAGCTTGGGCCAGAACTGGGGGGGAATCCCGGGCAAAAGGCCCTTGCGTTCGGCTTCAGGGGTCAGCGCCATGGCCTCCTTGAACGATGCGAGCGCCTTGGCTGGGTCCTGGATGGCGGTCGTGTACATATTGCCTAATTGAACCAGTCCTTGTGGCTTTGATGCAGGCCAGTCTTTGTTGCGCAATTCCATCGCCTTCAAAGCGGTCGGGAAGTCCCCGGCGCGCCAACCCAGGATAAACGCAGCATTGACCAAGTCGTAGTCATAGGCCTCCTTGGCCATGGCTTCTTTGGCCAGTACCAGCGCCTGGGCCTCCTTGCCGGTACGGCTGAACAGAACCACCTCCAGTGAAAGTACCGATGGTGCCGTAGCCTGAACCTTCTTGGCACGCGCAAGGTACTCGAGTGCCTTGTCCGGATTGCCGGTTGAAGCGTAGCCGCGCGCGATGTTTGACATGATGGCCACTACATACGGACGTGACGACACGACCGTCTCCCAAACCCAGATTGCGTTCTTCCAGTCGCCCCATTTTGCGAGCTCATCGGCCACCATGGGTGTGATCTTGCGGTAGTGCGGATTGATGTCGGTGCCCTCTTTGATCAGGCGAAGCATCTCGGTTTTGGTTTTGTCCCACTTTGGATTGTTGTAGTCGCGGGATGCAGAAACCGTGAGTGCCAGCTTGGTTGCCTTGACAATCTTGCTTTCGCATTCCGCCGCTTGTTGCGAGATGTATGCCGCCAGAGCCAGCGCTGCCATGGTGAATATTGCGAGCGTTTGCGAATAGGCTGGCTGCCAGGGTAGCCGGGAAGCAGCTGTCAGGCCCTGATACCCCAGCCGGGCGTCTGACGCGGCCAATACCGCTAGACACAGGGCAAACAGCGCTCCGGTGCTCGCCATTCGCCAGGGGAATCCGACGTTGCTCACTATGAACAGCGCGAGCAGGCTGCACAGGGCAATGGCCCGAATCGGAGCCTCCGCTTTTGCGTCAGCTGACTTGTCGCGCACGGTTTTCCACGCTGCGCGAAGCAGGTAGGAGAACATTAGCAGCAAAAACAGCCACCCAACAAGCCCATACTCAGCGAGTAGCTGCAGGAACTCGTTGTGCACGTAGTAATCTGTTTCGAGCTGTGAACCCGCAGCTTGATAGAGCGGAATGTCGCTCTCCCACGCACCCGCCCCGACGCCAGTAAGCGGCCTCTGCTCAATGATGCGGGCGGTGGCGCGCCACATCACAAAGCGCACCCCGAGAGATCCGTCACCCACCGAGATTTTGGCGGTTCGCTTGAAGCCGCGCTCCAACGCCGTCATGCCTTTGCCTTCTGTGCGGGCTTCTTCAATAATTTTGGCGTTGCCAGAGGAGATCATCCCGAGGCCAATGATTGTTGCGAGGAAGACCCCAATGGCGATGATTCGCTGTGCTGCATCCCAGCGTGGAAACTCGAACTGACGACGAAACATAAATCCGATGATCGGCAAAACCAGAAACAGTTGAACCCACATCGCCGACAAGGCACCACGGGTACCCGTCATCAGGACGGACAGAATCACGAAACCGGCGGTAAAGGAAAGCAGCGCAATCTGGCTAAGAGACCTGGCGCGAAAAAACAGCAACGCTGTGAATGGGATTGTGCAAACCGCAAACTCCGCAAAGAAGTTCCGGTTGACAAAGGTAGATGCCGGGTTGGGGCCTTGGGGAAAGTACCTGAAATCAACCCAAAATTGAAGGGCGGTCCATAGCGACGCGACAACCGCGCCCCAATGAATGCCCCAGGCCAGAACCATGGTTCGGTCGCGGTTAAGTGTGTTAAGGGC
This sequence comes from Ramlibacter sp. 2FC, assembly GCA_943369755.1. GTDB lineage: Bacteria > Pseudomonadota > Gammaproteobacteria > Burkholderiales > Burkholderiaceae_C > CALROG01. Next base: position 2,374 of record CALROG020000046.1, on the reverse strand, counting down.
GAGCCAGACGATGACGCTCAGAACAAACCAACGAATAGCCTCTACCCCGCCAAGGTAGGTATGTGACCAGACCATGCTGCCCAGCGCGTAGAGCATCAGCGCTAGCGGCAAGTACATGATGGCGTGCCAGCGCAGGCCATCACGGCGGTTGCGTTGCTGCCAGAAGAACAGCAAGGCCGCGCCAAGCGCTGCGAATGACACGATGATGGATTTGAGGGTGTCCTGCAGCATTTCCTCGTGCGGGACCCCCATGCCGGGTGCAAAAACCATCATCAAGGCAAAGATTAAAACCGTCCAATCGCCACGGGTCACCTCTGTTGGCAGCGACGCCGCTGCGCCCACTGCAGGGCTAAACGCCGCACGCCGAGTGCGAGCGGAGGTGCTGGAATCGCCTTGCGGCAAAACGCCGGACGAGCCCAATGTTGCGGCACCACCCAAAATTTGGGAGCCATTGCCATTGTCACTATTGACGGATCGGTCTGGAGAAGTGCGTTGTTTTTTCTTGGCCATGGGTATGTCTAAGCATCCGTGCTCATCGGCTCAATGGAAAGTCACCAGAGCCAACCGGATATTGTCGCCGTTTCCGGCCATCGTCTTACAAACAGGGGAGATGCTGCTTCAGCTTGCGTTCAGAAGCGTAAACATTTCAACGTGTGGGATGCTGACTTCATAAAAAGGTTCACCACGACTGGCGAAGCCAAGCCGGCGATAGAAACCCTCAGCACCTTGCTGTGCATGCAGTAGAACTTCGCGATCGCCGCGTTGTCGGGCAGTGTCCATCAGCGTTTCAAGAACGCGCTTCCCCAAGTGCGTGCCACGCAATACCCGCTTGGCCGCCATTCGGCCAATCTTGGCAACGCCTGGACCTGCCACCAGCAGGCGGCCTGTGGCCACAGGCTGCCCAAGCCGGTTATAGGCGACTGCATGAATAGCGTCTGCGTCGGCGTCGTCCCACTCCATCTCGACGGGGATACGCTGTTCCTCGATAAAAACTTCGGTACGGAGGCGGGTTGCGTCAACGCCCAGGTCAGCCCAGGCCCCGGTTTTCAGTGTCACCATGGACTCGGCGGCTTCGTACCCCAGCAAAGCAGCGCGCAGTGCGGCTGGCACAGCTTTGGACTTTTGTTGCGCTGGGTCGGCAAAAACATAGATGAGTTGGCAGGAGATCAGTAACGCTTCACCACGGAAGATGGCCCCTGAAAATGTCATTGAAGAATTGCCGATGTACTCGCACCTGAGCGCAACGTCAATTTGATCGTCCATCCGAGCTGATCCATGGAATTCGACGGTGGCCTTTTTTACATACAGGTCGCCACCCAATTGAAGCATCGCCTCCTCATACGGTAGCGCCAGAGCACGCCAATAGTCGCTTACCGCCGTGTCAAAGTACATCAGGTAGTGGGCGTTGAAGACGATCTTTTGCATGTCAACTTCGGCCCAACGCACACGCAGCCGATGAAAGAAGCGGAAGTCCAGGCGTTTAGTCAATTCTTTCGTATTCATGGAGAGGGGATGGTTGAAGGATCAATCGATGCCTGAAAGAAATCATCAACGAACGAATTTGCTACCACCGCTGCGTCTCGAAGGACTAGTCCGAATTCGTTGACAAGCCGGTCACAACGCATTGACGTGTCCTTGGGGCGCTTTTCGAAAACTGGCAAATCGTCGAGCGAGCACTCTTGAATTCTTGCACGGGGACGTTCAAATTTTTGGAAAGCTTTGACAACCTCTGCCAGCAGATCCCGCCGGCTTAGGCGTTGAGCGCCAGCGACGTGAATGGTGCCGCGCGCTGCACATCTAATCAGGTGGCCAATCGCAATTGCTGCATCGCGACTGGAGATTGGCGTGAAGTACTGATCAGAGGCACATAAGATCGGGGCAGACCGCCTCAAAGCGCTGATCCAATCCGACAGCAGACCCCGGTTACTCGGACTGTCTTCTAGGAGTTTAGGAAGGCGTATTACCAAACCCTCTCTCGTTGTCGCCATGTGCCGCTCAACCGCCATTTTTTGGCGCCCATACTCAAGAATGGGCGAGGGGCAGTCGGCTTCCGTCCACCACGAGCGACTGCCGTCAAACACGCCGTCACTGGATACAAACACTGGTGTAACGCCCGCTTGAACTAGGGCGTCAATAGTTCTTATCACGCCCTCAACATTGGTGCGTGCCGTTCCCACCGGGTCGCGAGCACAATCATCAATTGCGGTAACTCCCACCATAACAATTGCCACATGGGGTGCCAAGCTTCCATTCCAAAGCGTACTGACGTCCATCGAAGTCGCGTCGAAATAGACACCGCCAACACTGGGATGTCGCAGGTAGGTCGTCAGGACATTGGACGGGCCGAGCGTTGCTTGCAGTTCCCGCCCCAAAA
>CALROG020000045.1:0-27520 GCA_943369755.1 Ramlibacter sp. 2FC | reverse complement strand
TGGCCTACTGGGCCAAGTACACCGAGCGCTTCGCACTCACCCGGATTTGCGTGGTTGACTATTCAATGCCCGCCATGGACGGCTTGCAGGCGCTGGGGGAGCTGGTGGACTGGCCGGGTTCGCGCGTGCTGCTGACGGGCCAGGCCGACGAGCAAGTGGCGGTGAACGCCTTCAACCGCGGGCTGATTGACCAGTTCATTGCCAAGCAGACGCCCGACATCTCGCATCGCCTGATTGAAGCGGTGCAACACCTGATGGCTGTGCCCAGCGCGCGCCACGCCCAGATTTGGCGCGCCACACTCACACCTGAACAAAACGCACTGCTGCGCGTACCGTCAGTCAGCCACGAACTGATGGACTTTGCCAGCAAACGTTGGGTGGAGCATGTGGTGATCGGTGACCCGTTTGGCGTGCTGGGCATGGCCGCATCAGGCCAGGTGAGCTGGCTGCAATTGGAACCCGCAGGTGGACTGGATGAGCTTGCGGAGCTGGCCGAAGCGGAGGGCCTTGGTGCGCCAGCATTGGAAGACATCCGCCGGGGCCGCAAGCTGATCGACCTTGAACTGCGCCAGGCGCTGGGGCACCGGTCGCCGCCCGCACTGTGCCCGGCGTTTCCCCTGGGGCGCGATACGGGCCTGCTCGGCGCGCTGTTTCCCGTAGCCACATCGAACAGCCCGTCGGTGGCCAACAGCTACGCAAGCTGGCTGGTGCGCCAGGAACCGCGGCGGGTGCTCGACTAGTGCAATTGCGGCTGCGGGGCGCGCCGCGCAATCGGCCAGTCCCAGGGCCTGGCCAGCGGGGCCACTTCAGCAGCCACGGCCTCAACATGGCTCATTTCGGCGTCGGTCAGCGCGGCGTTCAGGGTGAGCCGCACCATGGCCCGGTTGCGGCTGGTGGCGGGCGCGCAAAACACCGAGCCAAAAACACCACGCGCTTCCAACTTGTCGCGCAGCGCAAGTGTGTCTGACTCGGCGCCGACCTCGAGCGAAATAATCTGCTCGCTGCCCTGGTGGATCGGGTAGCCCAGCGCCGCCAGACTGTGACGCATACGGCGCGTGTTGGCATGCAGTTTGGCGCGTGCTCCGTCACTGAGTTTGATCACTTCCAGCGTAGCCGCCAGACCAGCGATCTCATGCGGCAACAAGGCCGAGCTGAAAATGCCGGGAAAGCTATGGCACATCAGGTAGTTGCGCAGCTCGGCTGGTGCCGTGAAAAATCCGGCACGCCCGGCAAAGGCTTTGGCCAGGCTGGCGGTGATGAAGTGCACTCGCTCGGTCAGACCCAGCGCGGCGCACAAGCCGGCACCGCGCGGACCATGGGTTCCCAATGAATGCGATTCGTCCACAAGAATCATGCACCCTTGGTGTTCTGCGGTCTCAACGATGGCCTTGAGCGGGCACAGCGCACCGGTGGTGCTGTAAACCGAATCCACCACCACCAGACCCGGGCCATGGCGCGCCGCCATCTTGGCCAGGTGCGCCGGGTCGTTATGGCGAAACGGATGGATTGGGGCCCCGGAAGCGCGCGCACCCTCCCAAAGAGACATGTGCGCCAGCATGTCCATGTAAACCGGCGTCTTCGGGTCGGCCACCACCTGGATCAGCCCAAGATTGGCGGTGTAGCCCGACTGGCAGATGTAGCCGTCATCCTTGCCAACCCAGTGGGCGATGGCGTGCTCCAGTTGCCCCGCAGGATGGCCATTCAGGTGAAACACCCCGGACTGGATTACAAACTCCCGGTCGTGTCGCAGTGAATCCAGTTGCGCTTGCACAATGCTCGGATGGCCGGTGACCGCGAGGTAGTCATTGCCATCCAATCGGACCGCATTGGGGCCCGCTTGCTTGCCGTGGGTAACAAACTTGCCGCCCCATTCCTGCGTAAAGCGTGGGGCGAACTCCTCCAGCCGACGGCGCAGGTTTTCGCCCAACACCGGATTCAACGCAGACGGGACTACTGATTTCTCAACGACTTCCATGATGCACCTCGTAAAAGATTGGTGCATTCATTGAAATTCGAAACAGGAAGTTGCGTGAGTACCCCCCTGTCAACATTGACAGGGGGGTATGCGTATCCAAACTGAGCTTTGTGCTAGCAACTGTAAGAAGTGCTACCTAACTACTAGGGTTGTCGCCTTGGTGCTTCGTGGCGGCGGCATTCTGCGCAGCCGCTAGGCACCATCAAACTCAGGCCAGCCTGCCGTGGCAGTGCTTGTATTTCTTGCCACTGCCGCAGGGGCAAGGGTCATTGCGCCCGGCACGCGGCATTTCACCGGCTTCGGCCCGGCGCCGCAGCGTGGCCTCATCGACCGTGGTTTGCACTTCCCCGGTTTCAGTCGGCGCGCTGTAGGTCACGTTGGCGATGCGCTCGGCCTGACTCTCCAACGCCTGCGCCGCTTCGCCAATTTGATCGCTGGACTGCACCCGCACGGTCATCAGCACCTTGGTGACGTCGTTCTTGACAGAGTCAAGTAGCTGACCAAACAGCTCGAACGCTTCGCGCTTGTATTCCTGCTTGGGCTGCTTCTGCGCATAGCCGCGCAGGTGAATGCCCTGGCGCAAGTAGTCAAGCGCCGAGAGATGCTCACGCCAATGGGTGTCAATGCTTTGCAGCAAGACCATTCGCTCGAACTTGGTGAACTGCTCGCCCCCGATCTGCTTCGCCTTCTCGTCAAAGGCAGCATGGGCGGCCTGGGTCACCTTGGCAAGAATGTCTTCGTCAGTGATGACGTTGGCGTCCTGGATTTCCGCAGCAAGCGACAGCTCAAGTTGCCACTCATCGCGCAAGACCTGCTCCAGTCCTGCAAGGTTCCATTGCTCTTCAATTGACTCGGCCGGCACGTACTCGTGCACCAGATCGGTGAAGCAGCCCTCGCGCAGGGAGCCAATTTGCGCGCTCAGGTCGGTTGCGTCAAGGATGTCGTTGCGCTGCTGGTAGATCACCTTGCGCTGATCGTTGCTGACGTCGTCGTATTCCAGCAATTGCTTGCGAACGTCGAAATTGCGGGCTTCCACCTTGCGCTGTGCGCTCTCAATGCTGCGGGTAACGATGCCGGCCTCAATCGCTTCGCCGTCCGGCATCTTGAGCCGGTCCATGATGGCCTTGACGCGGTCACCCGCGAAAATGCGCATCAACGGGTCGTCCAGGCTCAGGTAAAAGCGCGACGAGCCCGGGTCGCCCTGGCGCCCGGAACGCCCGCGCAGCTGGTTGTCGATGCGGCGCGACTCGTGGCGCTCGGTGGCGATGATGCGCAGGCCACCCTGGGCCTTGACGGCTTCATGGTCCTTGGCCCACTGCTCACGCAGTACCGCAATCTGCGCCTGCTGAGTGGCGGCGTCCAACGACGCCTCAGCCTCGACAGCTTCTACGGCCTTCTCAACGTTGCCGCCCAGCACAATATCGGTGCCCCGCCCGGCCATGTTGGTGGCAATCGTGATCATCTTCGGCCGCCCGGCCTGGGCCACGATATCTGCCTCACGCGCGTGCTGCTTGGCGTTGAGAACCTGGTGCGGCAAGTTTTCCTTGTTCAGCAGGGCGTCGATGACTTCCGAGTTCTCGATCGAGGTGGTGCCCACCAGAACCGGTTGGCCGCGTTCGTAACATTCGCGGATATCCTTGATCGCGGCCTCATATTTTTCACGCGTGGTTTTGTAGACACGGTCAAGTTGGTCGGCTCGGCTGCTGGGGCGGTTGGGCGGGATGACCGTGGTTTCCAGCCCGTAGATTTCCTGGAACTCGTAGGCCTCGGTGTCGGCCGTGCCGGTCATGCCGCACAGCTTGCCGTAAAGGCGGAAGTAATTCTGGAACGTGATGGAGGCCAGGGTTTGGTTCTCGGCCTGGATCGCGACGCCCTCTTTGGCTTCTACTGCCTGGTGCAGCCCCTCACTCCAGCGGCGGCCCGACATCAGGCGGCCGGTGAACTCATCCACAATCACAACCTCACCGGCCTGCACCACGTAGTGCTGGTCGCGGTGATACAGGTGGCCGGCCCGCAAGGCTGCATACAGGTGGTGCATCAACGAGATGTTGGCCGGGTCGTACAAGGACGCGCCCTCGGCAATCAAGCCGAGGTTGAACAGAATGCGCTCGGCATTCTCGTGGCCCTGCTCGGTCAGGAAAACCTGGCGGGACTTTTCATCCAGCGTGAAGTCGCCGGGCTTGATGATGCCTTCGCCGGTGCGCGGATCGGCCTCGCCCTCCTGGCGCACCAGCAGCGGCACGATGCGGTTCATCGCAATATAGGTCTCGGTGTGATCCTCAGCCTGGCCGCTGATGATCAGCGGCGTGCGGGCTTCGTCAATCAGGATCGAGTCCACCTCGTCCACGATGGCGTAGTTAAGCCCGCGCTGCACCCGGTCTTCCACTTCGTAGACCATGTTGTCGCGCAGGTAGTCAAAACCATATTCGTTGTTGGTGCCGTAGGTGATGTCGCAACGGTAAGCGGCCTGCTTTTCCTCGCGCGGCATGTTAGGCAGGTTGATCCCGACGGTGAGCCCCAGGAAGTTGTAGAGCCGGCCCATCCAGCGCGCGTCGCGACTGGCGAGGTAGTCGTTAACCGTGACAACGTGAACGCCCTTGCCGGTCAGGGCGTTCAGGTACACCGGCAGCGTGGCGGTCAGGGTTTTGCCCTCGCCGGTGCGCATTTCGGAAATCTTGCCGTTGTGCAGCGCCATGCCACCGAGCAACTGCACGTCAAAGTGGCGCATCTTCATGACGCGCTTGGAGCCCTCACGCACCACGGCGAACGCCTCGGGCAGGATCGCATCAAGCGCCTCGCCCCCGGCGACCCGGGTCTTGAATTCTTCCGTCTTGGCGCGAAGCTCGTCGTTACTCAACTTTTCGAACTGCGGCTCCATCGCATTGATGCGATCGACCGTCTTGCGATATTGCTTGAGAAGCCGGTCATTGCGGCTGCCGAAAAGTTTTGTCAGAAAGTTGGTTGCCATGAAAGCAGGACCGCTCTGCCGGCCCACCGGGGCCAGCAGAGCAGCGCAGTCCTTTGTCTGTCAGGAAAAATGGGGCTGACACGTTCCAATGCAATAGCACCGGTCGCGTCGGCCAAGCCTTTGATTTTACCTGCGCCCGGAAGGCGCAGTTGCCGCAGGCGCCGCTACGGCAACGGACGGCGGCGGGGCCTGCGCCATCTGATTGGTCGGCACGCGCTGACCCGCAGCGAGAAACTTCTGCGGATCCTGCGGCACACCCTGCACCAACACCTCGAAATGCAGGTGTGGCCCGGTGGACCGCCCCGTGGTTCCGACCTCGGCAACGATCTGGCCGCGTTTGATCAGGTCGCCTTTTTTGACGAACACGCGCGATGCGTGTGCATACCGGGTGACCAGGTCGTTGCCATGGTCGACTTCAATGAGGTTGCCGTATTCGGCGTGGAATTCCTTGGTAACCACAACACCACCTGCTGCGGCCTGAATCGGCGTTCCAATCGCTGCCGGGAAGTCAAGCCCGGTGTGCAAGGCTGAGCGACCATTCATCGGGTCAATGCGCCAGCCAAAAGAAGAACCCAGGTTGCCTGAGGCGACAGGCATTTGCGTGGGCACCATCATCTTGCGAATCTTCTGGTCAAACAGGCGCGACTCCATGACCGTCAGAAGATCGACCCGGGAGTCCGAGATTTTCTCGATGTCTGCCAGTGTGGCTTGCAGTTCTTCCATGCTCAGTGACCGACCCGAAACCAGTGCGCCGCCGCGCCCGGGGGTCACCTTGATGTCTGCCGGATTGACGCCGGCCAGGCCCGAGACACGCTCTCCTAGCGCTTCGAGCTGGACCAGCTTGGCCTGCATTTCGCCGAGCCTGCGGGCCATGGCGTCCAGGTTTTCACGCATGAAGCGATCTCGCTGCTCGAACTCGCCGCGCACCATCAGTTGCACCAGCGAGCCAATAACCGGCCAGCCTTCGCGCGCACCCTTGAGAAACACCCAGTGGTACAGGCCTGCTGCCATAACCATCAGCGCGAGGGAAAGCGCCAGCAGGCTCAGCACCAGGCGCGTACCGCTCAGGTGAATGGCCCGGCTTTTTGCTAGCCACGCGTCCGTGATAATGAAATGCACACTATTCCTCTCAAGGCTTTTGCTCTCATGACCCGCCGCCTTCATCCGGTTACCTTGCAACAGGCCGCTCAAGACTCACCCACGTTGGCAAGACTGGCAGAGCTGTCGCAAGATTCCGTCGCGCGGCTCAAGGCCGTCGAACTGTTGATCCCTGCGGCGTTGCGCTTGTCAGTCCAGGCCGGCCCGGTAGATGGGGCCGAATGGTGCCTGCTGGTAAGCAGCAACGCGGCGGCCGCGAAGATCAGGCAACTTCTGCCTGCACTACAAGCTCATCTGCGCAGCCGGGGCTGGGAGGTTAACTCAATTCGCCTGAAGGTACAAATAGCGCAAAAGTAGCGCTTTGAATATGGTGCCGATTATCGGAATCGAACTGATGACCTACCGCTTACAAGGCGGTTGCTCTACCAACTGAGCTAAATCGGCGGTGAATGGATTTTACCGGGTGACGCCCGGCTACTTGATGCGTTTGAGCGACGGACGAGGCCCCGAGGGTGGCCGCGGCGGCTCGGCCCCATCGCTGCCATCTGCTGTAGAGGTTTCGGGCGTCACAAGTTGAACCACCCGCAGATCGCCTTCAGCCCCAAGGCCGGTAGTGGGCATGGCTGGCACGCTGCTCAACGGGGAAGACTTGCCGCTTTCGCCCGCAGCCGGGCCAGAACCTGGCGTTGGAAACGCCATGCCCTGCCCGTTCTCGCGCGCGTAGATTGCAACCACCCTGCTGACTGGCACGATGATCTCTCTCGCGCTGCCGGCAAAGCGGGCCTTGAACTCGATGAAGTCGTTCCCGAGCTTGAGCGAACTGGTGGCATCAAAGCTGATGTTGAGAACGATTTCGCCGTTCTTGACATACTCGCGCGGCACCTGAACCGTCTCGTCCACCAGCACCGCGACATACGGCGTAAAGCCGTTGTCGGTACACCAGTCGTACAGGGCCCGAATCAGGTACGGGCGCGTGGAAGTCGACTCCAGGGCGTTCATCATCCGCTCTACCAATGCCTTGGCGGTTACTTGCGCATGACCTTTTCGGACGGCGTCAGTGCTTCAATGTAGGCCGGGCGCGAGAAGATGCGCTCAGCGTACTTCAGCAGTGGCGCAGCATTCTTGCTGAGGTCAATGCCGTAGTAGTCCAGCCGCCAGAGCAGCGGCGCGATGGCCACGTCCAGCATCGAAAAGCTCTCGCCCAGCATGTACTTGTTCTTGAGGAACACCGGGGCCAGCTGGGTCAGGCGGTCGCGAATGTGCGAACGGGCCTTTTCCAGCGCCTTTTCGTTGCCCTTGGTCGCGCGGTTCTCAAGCGCGCTCACATGGACAAACAGTTCCTTTTCAAAATTGAGCAGGAACAGCCGCACACGGGCCCGGTCAACCGGGTCGCCAGGCATCAGCTGTGGGTGCGGGAAGCGTTCGTCGATGTACTCGTTGATGATGTTTGACTCGTACAGGATCAGGTCCCGCTCGACCAGGATTGGGACCTGGCCGTACGGGTTCATGACGTTGATGTCCTCGGGTTTGTTGTAGAGGTCAACGTCGCGGATTTCAAAGTCCATGCCTTTTTCAAACAGCACAAACCGGCAACGGTGAGAGAAAGGACAGGTAGTTCCCGAATACAGCACCATCATTGTGGAGGCTCCTAAAAATCAAAAAGAGTGGGGAGCCCGCAGACAGCCCACTCATGCAACGACGCGACAGGCGCAGCCCGGCGCGCTTTCGCTTTACTTAATGTCTTTCCAGAACGCGGCGTTCAGACGCCATGCGATAAAGGTAAACAGGCCCAGGAACAGCAAAACCCAGACGCCAACCCGCACGCGGGTGTTTTGCGCCGGCTCGGCCATCCATTGCATGTAGCTCACAAGGTCACCCATGGCCTGGTCGTATTGCAACGGCGTCATGGTGCCTGGCGTCACCTGCTCCCAGCTCTTGAATACCTTGATGTCCTGGCCATGCTCCTTCTTGTCCTCAAAGACAGCCTTGCGCACGCCTTGCTGCTCCCAAAGCACGTGCGGCATGCCAACGTTGGGGAACGCCAGGTTGTTCCAGCCAGTTGCCTTGGTTTCATCACGGTAATAGGTGCGCAGGTAGGTGTAGAGGTAGTCGGCCCCGCTGCCGCCAGCGCCAGAGCGCGAACGCGCCACCAGCGTCAGGTCTGGCGGGTTGGCACCAAACCATTCGCTGGCTTGCTTGGGGTCGATGGCGGCTTTCATGGTGTCGCCAACCTTGGCCGACCCGAACAACAGGTTGTCCTTGATTTGTTGCTCAGTCAGGCCGATATCGGCCAGCCGGTTGTAACGCATGAACGCTGCCGAATGGCAGTTCAGGCAATGGTTGACGAACAGCTTGGCACCGTTTTGCAGGGCCGCCAGGTCGTTGGTTTTATTCGGCGCTTTGTCCAAGACAATGCCACCGCCTGCGGCCTGCGCAGCACCCGCAGCCAGCCCGAGCGCGGCGATCAACGTGAGGATGAGTTTCTTCATTGTTGTGGTCTCCGGGCTTAGTGAGCGGCAAAAGTGACCCGGTCGGGCACTGGCTTGAACACGCCAAGCCGACTCCACCAGGGCATCAGCAGGAAAAAGCCAAAGTAGAACAACGTGCCCACCTGCGAAATGCGCTCGCCAGTCGGGGACGGCGGCTGCACACCCAGGTAGCCCAGCACCAGAAAGTTGATGACAAAGACGGCGTAGAGATATTTGTGCCAGTCCGGGCGATAACGGATCGACTTGACCGGGCTGTAGTCCAGCCAGGGCAGGAAGAACAGGATGATGACTGCACCACCCATCACGACCACGCCCCAGAACTTGGCGTCGATTGCCAGCATGACAGCTACGGCGACCAGGGCCGCGCCCACGATGACACCCTTGAAAATGGCGGGCATCTTGAACTTGACAACACTCAGCGCCGCAGCAGCCACCACGCACAACACCAGCACATACATCATTTCACTAGTGATGGCGCGCAGCATCGAGTAGTAGGGCGTGAAATACCAGACCGGGGCGATGTGCAATGGCGTCTTCAGCGGATCAGCCGGAATGAAGTTGTTGTATTCAAGGAAGTAGCCGCCAAACTCGGGCGCGAAGAAGATGATTGCCGTAAAGGCCATCAGGAACACGCTGACGCCCAGAATGTCGTGCACGGTGTAGTACGGGTGAAACGGAATGCCGTCTACCGGGTGTCCGTTGGCATCTTTCGGCGCATTCGGGCCCTTGATCTCGACGCCATCCGGGTTGTTGGAGCCGACTTCGTGCAGCGCAATGATGTGCGCCGCCACCAGACCCAGCAGAACCAGCGGAACCGCAATCACGTGAAAGCTGAAGAACCGGTTCAGCGTGGCGTCGCCCACCACATAGTCGCCGCGGATCAGCAGGGCCAGGTCGGGGCCGATAAACGGAATGGCGGCGAACAGGTTCACGATGACCTGGGCACCCCAGTAAGACATCTGGCCCCAGGGCAACAGGTAGCCCATAAAGGCTTCCGCCATCAGGCAAAGGAAGATCGCACAGCCAAAAACCCAAACCAGCTCACGCGGCTTGCGGTAGCTGCCATACAGCAGGCCGCGGAACATGTGCAGATACACCACGACAAAGAACGCCGAGGCCCCGGTGGAGTGCATGTAGCGGATCAGCCAGCCCCAGGGCACATCTCGCATGATGTATTCAACCGAGGCAAAGGCCAGCGCTGCGTCGGGCTTGTAGTGCATGACCAGAAAAATACCGGTCACGATCTGGATCACCAGCACCAGCAACGCCAGCGAACCGAAAAAATACCAGAAGTTGAAATTTTTCGGCGCGTAGTACTCGGACAGGTGTTCTTTGTAGAGCTTGCTCGCGGGGAAGCGGTTGTCCACCCAATTGAGCAGCTTTTCGCCAGCGCTGGCGTTAGGGGAGATTTCCTTGAATTCAGCCATTTGTGTACACCTCAGGCTTTTTTGTCTTCACCAATCAGGAGCTTGGTCTCTGAGAGGTACATATGGGGTGGGACTTCAAGGTTGTCTGGTGCGGGCTTGTTCTTGTACACGCGCCCGGCCATGTCGAAGGTAGAGCCGTGGCAGGCACACAGGAAGCCGCCGTGCCAGTCGTCGGGCAGCGAGGGCTGGGCGCCTGGCTGGAACCTGTCGCCGGGCGAACAACCCAGATGAGTGCAAATACCGACCGCCACAAACACGTCGGGCTTGATGGAGCGGGTTTCGTTCTTGGCGTAGGCCGGGGTCGGGTAGGCATTGCGGTCCGACTTCGGGTCAGCCACCTGTGCGTCGGTCTTCTTGATTGAAGCCACCTGCTCGGGCGTGCGCTTCATGATCCACACCGGCTTGCCACGCCATTCAACCGTGAGCTTTTCGCCCGGCTTCATGGCCGAGATGTCCACTTCCACTGCTGCACCCGCAGCTTTGGCTCGCTCGGACGGCTGGAATGTACTCACGAAGGGAACGGCGGTTGCCACGCCGCCCACAGCACCAACGCAGGTAGACGTGATCAGCCACGTCCTTTTGCTGGTGTCGACTGGGGTGTCACTCATGGGGAATCCTCAATGAACATCGCTTATTAGGGTCAACCCGCGATTGTAGCTGAGCGCAACGGACCAATTCAACACCGTCGCAAGTGCTTGACAGTGCCGCGCTTGCGGCAATACTGCGGGGCCAACAACCAAGGAGAAATGGGCATGGGAATGATGAAAGAATTCAAGGAGTTCGCGGTCAAGGGCAATGTTGTGGACCTCGCCGTCGGCGTGATCATTGGCGCTGCGTTCGGCAAAATTGTGGACTCGATCGTCGGCGACCTGATCTTGCCGCTGGTGGGCGCGGTGTTCGGCAAGCTCGACTTTTCCAGCCTGTTCGTGGTGCTCGGTAACGTGCCCGCAGGCACCGCCATGACGCTGGACGCCCTGAAAAAAGCAGGCGTGCCGGTGTTTGCATATGGAAACTTCATCACAGTAGCGGTCAACTTCACCCTGCTGGCGTTTATTGTTTTCCTGATGGTCAAGCAGATCAACCGGCTCAAGCGGGAAACGCCGGCCCCGGCGGCTGCGCCCGCAGCACCGCCGGAAGACGTGCTGCTGCTGCGCGAAATCCGCGACAGCCTCAAGAAGTAGCCGACGTCAGCGCCCGCGCCATTCGCACTGCCTCAATCAGGCTGGATGCGTCGGCGCGGCCGGTCCCGGCAATGTCGAATGCGGTGCCATGGTCTGGGCTGGTGCGCACCAACGGCAGACCCAGCGTCACATTGACGCCTTTTTCCACCCCCAGGTACTTGACCGGAATCAGCCCCTGGTCGTGGTACATAGCCACCACCACATCAAACTCACCGGTACGGGCTCTCATGAACACTGTGTCTGGCGCGAAGGGGCCGCTCACATTCATGCCCACAGCCTGGGCCGCCTGAATAGCCGGGATGATGCAGTCAAGCTCTTCACGGCCAAACAGGCCGCCCTCGCCCGCATGCGGATTCAGGCCCGCCACCGCAATGCGCGGTACGCGCCCCAACAACTGCCGCACCGACTGGTCGGTGATGTGCAGGGTTTGCAACACGTTGCCCGGGGTTACCGCGTCTATTGCCGCGCGCAGCGACATGTGAATGCTTACGAGCACGGTGCGCAGCTCGTCGTTGGCCAGCATCATGCGAACCGGCACTTGCTCAATCGCCTTGCCCAGAAAGGCTACCGCCTCGGCCTGCAGCAATTCGGTATGCCCGGGAAACGGCAGATTTGCTGCGGCCAGCGCTTCTTTGTGCAGCGGTGCCGTCACCAGCCCAGCCGCCTCACCCCGCAGGGCCGCACCTGCAGCCCAGATCACGCAGTCAGCGGCCAGCCGACCGGCGGCGGCTCTGACTTGGCCCCAGGGCACCGGCTGTGCCGGTGCACCAATCTGCACCAAGGGGATGCAGCGCGGCGGCACCACAGGCAGGTCAACCAGTGAGTCGATCAAGGCCACCGGCACGCCAGACTGCCGCGCGCCCGTGACGGCGCAAACGGCCCGCTGCAAGGTGGCGAGGTCACCGGCCACAACGCAGGCGCGCAACACCTCGGGCGCGTCGCGGAATGCCTTGACGATGATTTCCGGGCCAATGCCGGCCGGGTCGCCCAAAGTAATGATCAGCGGCTTCATGCGGGGTTGTCTACCTCGATGAACTGGTGCTCGCAGCCCAGTTGGGCGGCCACGTGGCTTGCCACTGCTGGCGCGCCAAAACGCTCGCTTGCATGGTGGCCACACGCCAGAAAGGCAACGCCGCATTCGCGGGCGTAATGGGCCTGGGGCTCTGAAATCTCGCCGGTAATGAAGGCGTCGGCCCCGGCAGCAATCGCAGACTCAAAGTAGCCTTGCGCGCCACCAGTACACCACGCTATATTTTTTATAGCGCCTCGCGCAGTATCCACGAGGGTTACAGGTCTTTTGAGCACTTTTTCAAGATGCTCAGACAAGGCCTGCGCACTGGCAAAGCCCGATGGGTCCACGCGCTCGCCCATGAAGCCTAGCGCTTGCTCGCCAAAACGCCCGGTTGCCCTCAAGCCCAGCTGCAGCGCGAGCTGGGCGTTGTTGCCCAGCTCGGGGTGCGCGTCCAGCGGCAAGTGATAGGCATACAGGTTGATGTCATGTGCCAGCAACAGCGCCAGGCGCTGCTTCATCCAGCCCGTGACGCGGCCGTCCTGGCCACGCCAAAACAAGCCGTGATGCACAAAAATGGCGTCGGCCTGCGCCGCTATGGCTGACTCAATCAGCGCCCGGCTGGCCGTGACCCCGGAGACGATGCGGCGCACCTCGGGCTTGCCTTCCACTTGCAAACCGTTGGGGCCGTAGTCGCTGAAGCGCTGGGGCTCAAGAAGACTGTCGAAAGCATGCAAAAGCTGTTGCTGGCTGGCCATGACTGAAAAGTACGGGTTGAAGTGGGTGGCGGGTCCTGCGCCATTGTCGGTCAAGCCGACTGCGGGTCGGCCCGCATAGCGCACCAGCCGCCAGACCCCACATAATGAAATCGTCACACGAAAGGTGCTCGATGACTGCACTGGAGCTGATGATCTGGAGCATGGCCGCGGGAGCCATTGGCGCGGTGGTCGCGGTCGGCCTGACCGACCTCGTCCTGGTGCGCAGCCAGGGCGCGGCACAGGGGGTGGTCTACCACCTGGGGGCCCTGTTCTTTGTGTTGCTGCTCAGCGGCATCCCGCTTGCGGTCGCGCCTTCCCTTGATCTGCGCGCGTTGCAGGTGGCGCAGGTGCTGATCGGCCCGGTATGCAGCGCGCTGGGCAACTACTGGATCAGGGGCTGGCTTTCGGCCCACCAACGCGATCGCTTCATGTCGATCAGCCTGCAGATTTCGGTTTTGCTGACGCCTTTGCTGGGACTGGGCTGCCTGGCCCTGCCCATCAGCCAGCAGTTGCCAGCCGCAGCCGCCGTGTGCCTGACCAACACGGTGCTGGTGTTCTGGCTCGGCCTGCGTGGCTGGCTGCTGGGCGACCGGCTGGCGCTGGGCATTGCGATTGGCTGCCTGGTGATGATGCCCGCGCTGGGCGGGCTCTACGCCATCGCCATGCAGATACCGGTCAGCCCCGGCCTGCAGGCGCTGTTTGCGTTCTGTGCTGCGCTGTGCACCGCAGTCATCGGCACCATGCTCTGGAAGCGCAACCGCCACGAGCGCCGGGTCCGGCCCGAGGAGGCCACACCCTCACAGTTTGACCCGGTGACAAAGCTTCACAGTGGCATCAGCCTGGTCAAGAAAATGATCAAGGCACAGCGGCGGCGGCGCCGGACCCGGCGCGACGGCGCGGTGCTGGCAATCATGGTGTTCGAAACTGAACGGGTGCTGGCGCAGGCAGGCACCAGCGGCCTGAATGAAATGTTCATCCACCTGGCCACCCGGGTGCAGCGTCAGGTTGGCGTGGTCAACCCGGTGGGGCGTTACTACGACCGCTGCTTCATCACACTGGTCGAGACCATCCATTCACCAGCCTGGCTGCGCACCCTGGGCTTGCGGGTGGCCAGCAACCTGCGCCAGCCGGTCGAGGTGCACGGGCCCGACGGCCAGCGCATCGCGCTGCGCGCCGACATCGGTGTGGGCGTGGTGCATCTGACCAGTGACCCCGCCGACGTGGAGGACATTCTTCACGATGCCCAGCGCATGGCCGAAGCCGCCCGCGCGACCCGCTCGCGCACTGCGATGCTGGACCCGCAGACCCGCGAGGTGGTTCCGGTGGAGCGCGCCAACCTCGGCCCGCGCCGCCCGGGCGGCGCAGCACAAGTGCCACATGCGGTCAGGCCGGCAACCCGGCCAGTGCGGGCCTGAGCGCAGCACCGGCGCGCCGGTTCCCCTCTACACTTGCCCTCCTAAACCCCAGATTCATTTCAAATCTTTGCTTTTTTCAGGGCCAACATGCGCCGCTATTGGTTGATTTTTTCGCAAGCTGTCACCGTCCTGCTGGCAGCCTGGTTCGTGGTGGCATCGCTCAAGCCCGAGTGGCTCAGCCGACCGGCTTCGCTGGGCGGCGTTGTTGCCACCATCGAGGCACCCGCTGTGGGCCCTGGCACCATTCCTGCCGGCAGCTTCCGGGCCGCAGCGCAAAAAGCCGCAGCAGCGGTGGTCAGCATCAACACCAGCAAGGCGGCTGCCAAGAACCCGAACGCCGGTGACCCGTGGTTCAGATTTTTCTTTGGCGAACGTGAAAACGAGTCCCAAAGCGGCCTGGGCAGCGGCGTAATCGTAAGCGCGGACGGCTATATCCTGACCAACAACCATGTGGTGGAAGGCGCAGACGAGATCGAAGTCATCCTGCATGACGCGCGGCGCACCAAGGCCAAGGTGATTGGCACCGACCCAGACACCGATCTGGCCATCCTCAAGATCAACCTGGACCGCCTGCCGCTGATCACGCTGGGCAACGCCGACACCTTGCAGGTGGGCGACCAGGTGCTGGCCATCGGCAACCCGTTTGGCGTGGGCCAGACCGTGACAGGCGGCATCGTCAGCGCACTCGGGCGCAACCAGCTGGGCATCAACACCTTTGAGAACTTCATTCAGACCGACGCGGCCATCAACCCCGGCAATTCGGGCGGCGCGCTGGTGGACGTGAATGGCCACCTGATGGGCATCAACACCGCCATCTATTCGCGCTCGGGCGGCAGCATGGGAATTGGCTTCGCGATCCCGGTGTCCACCGCGCGCCAGGTGATGGACGGCATCGTCAAGGACGGCGCAGTCACCCGGGGCTGGATTGGCGTGGAGCCCAACGAGCTGTCGCCCGAGCTGGCCGAGACCTTTGGCGTCAAGTCCAGCCAGGGCGTGATCATCACCGGGGTGCTGCAAAACGGCCCTGCCGCGCAAGCCGGCATTCGCCCGGGCGACGTGATCACGGCCGTGGCCGGCAAACCGGTGAACAGCGTCTCAGGCCTGCTCAGCAGCGTGGCAGGCCTGAAGCCGGGCAGCCCGGCCAGCTTCGCGGTGCAGCGCGGCAATGACAAGCTGGCAATCAACGTCACGCCCGGTCTGCGGCCCAGGCCACGCGCCACACAACGCTGAGCCAGGCCGGCAGTTGCTATAAATTTAATAGTGGCTCACGCATATTCCACGCGGGCTACCGGCATTTTTAAGAAGATTTAGCGGTTTCCGGCTTGTCGTCCGGGGCTCTGGATGACTTGACGAACCAGCGTGCCGCCAGGATGCCGATTTCATAAAGGATGCACATCGGAATGGCCAGCGCGAGCTGCGAAATCACGTCGGGCGGCGTCACCACGGCGGCAATGATGAATGCCACCACGATGAAGTAGCCGCGAAAAGATTGGAGCTGCTCGATGGTGACCATCTTCAAGCGCACCAGTAGCATCACCACAATCGGCACCTGAAAAGCCATGCCAAAGGCCAGGTAGAGCGAAAGAATTGCCTCCACATACGACGCAATATCGGGCGTGGCGGCCACGCTGGCAGGGGTAAAGCCCTGGATGAACGCGAACATCTTGTCCAGCACAAAGAACTGCACAAAGGCAATGCCTACATAGGCCAGAAGGCTGCCAAAGATGATCAGCGGCAGCGCAAACCGCTTTTCGTGGTTGTACAAGCCAGGCGCTACAAAGGCCCAGATTTGGTACATCAGCCAGGGCAGGACGGCCAGAACGCCCACCATCATCAGCACCTTGAGCGGCACGAAGAACGGTGAAAACACCCCCACCGCAATCAGTTTGGCTCCGGGCGGCATGTGGGCCCGAATCGGCTGGGCGATAAAGTCGATCAGCCCGTTGGGGCCGGGCCAGATGGCCAGCAAAATGACGGCCACCGCAATGCCGTAGGCGCTGTAGAGCAGGCGGTCGCGCAACTCCTTGAGGTGCTGCACAAAGGGCTGCTCAGTACCGGCGAGTTCGTCTTCTTTTTTTTGCGGGTCGGACATGGTGGAATGAAGTTCGGGTCAGACCCGGCTGCAGGCAAAGCCCCGCAGGGCCGGTTAGTTGAATTTTTGCGGGCGGTAACGCGCCACCCGTGCGGCACCCGACAGCGCCTTGGTGCGCACGCCTGTTCGCGCCTTGTACCAGTTGGGCATGGCCCCCTGCTTGACGCGCCACTTCTTTTTGGGGTGGCGGTACTCGGGGTAGACCGCTAACTGCTCGCCCGACAGTACGGCCTGGGCCTCGCCGGTAGCCGCAGACCAGTCTTTCTCGAAGTCACTGGCGCTGGTCTGGATCGAAGATTCCACGTCGCGCGCTGCGCCCTCGACGGTTTCCTTCATTTTCTTGAGCTCGTCCAGCTCCATTGACCGGTTGACCTCGGCTTTGACGTCGGCCACATAGCGCTGGGCCTTGCCCAGCAGTGCGCCCACGGTACGCGCCACCTTGGGCAACTTTTCGGGCCCGATGACCAGCAGCGCCACCGCACCGATCAGCGCCATTTTGGAAATGCCCAGGTCAATCATGATGAAACCAGACGGGGTCAGGCCAACAGGCCAGCCCCAGGCAGGGCAAACCGCTCAGCGGCCAGCGCAGTACACCAGATGACAAGCGTAGGGCTCACAGCTTGGTCTTGGCTTCAACGTCAATGGTGGTTTTCTCGGCGGCTGCGGTGCTGCTGGTGACCTGGCCGGCTGGTGCCGCCTTGTCGTCAGCAGCGGCTGTAGAGCCGTCTTTCATACCGTCTTTGAAACCCTTGACGGCTCCGCCCAGGTCGCCCCCAATGTTCTTGAGCTTCTTGGTGCCAAACACCATGACGACGATCAGCAGCACGATCAGCCAGTGCCAGATGGAAAATGAACCCATGGATTACTCCTGAAGAATTGAAGCGATTTTAGTGCGCGGGGAGAAAGCCGGGAATTAACCCTTCAACCAGGGTCGGGGCCCGCCCATCACATGGATATGCAGATGGTGTACTTCCTGGCCACCTTCAACGCCGGTATTGGCCAGAATACGGAACCCGCCCTCGGGGTAGGGTCGGCAGCCTTCTTGCAGCGCAAGTTTCGGTGCCAGCCCCAGCATCCGCCCCAGCAATGCCTGGTGTTCTGGCCCAACCTGCGCCATGGACGGGATATGGGCCTTCGGTATCAGCAAAAAGTGCACCGGGGCCCAAGGCTGTATGTCATGAAACGCCAAAATTTCATCGTCTTCATACACTTTTCGCGAAGGGATTTTGCCTTCGGCGATTTTGCAAAAAATGCAGGTCGGGTCGGTCGTCATGTCTGGTTGCTGGACTCAGGGGTTGCTCAAATCAGCTTGCCGTCAACAAAGCGCAGCCAGCCACGTATGTAGCGGTACAGATACCACAGGCCAACCACGGTGTAGGCCGCCACGCCGGGCAGCACCAGGATCAGCCACAGCGGCGACAGCAGCACAAACCACAGCACCGCCCACCAGAAGGTGCGGATCATGTAGGCATGATGGTTCAGGTACAAAGCATCGTTTTCGTCGCCACGGCGGATGTAATTGATGATCAGCGCCACCACTGACAGCGACAACAGCGAGAACGGCGCCAGCGTGTGCAAACCATACAGAACATGCATGACAGTGCGGTCACTGGCGGTCTTGCCTTCAAATTCGGCGTAGTCGGTTTCACTCACTGGATTTCTCCTTCACGTTGCTGGGCCTTGCGCAAGGCCTTTTCCTCGATGCCGCTGGTGCCCTCGCGGCGCTCCAGTTCAGCTATCACATCGGCGGGCGACAACCCGTAGTGAGCCAGTGCAACCATCGTGTGGAACCACAGGTCGGCCACCTCAGCCACCAACTTGCTGCGGTCGCCACCGTGGTCGGCGTCTTTGGCAGCCATGACAACTTCCGTGGCTTCTTCGCCGATTTTCTTGAGAAAGGCGTCTGGCCCCTTGTGCAGCAGGCGCGCGACATAGCTTTTGTCCGCATCGCCACCGTTGACCGGTTTACGGCTTTCAATCAGGGCCGCAAGGCGCGCCAGAGAGTCGTTGGTGCTCATAAGCCTAGATGTAGATGTTGCCCGGGTCTTTCAAGACCGGTTCAGTCACTTGCCAGGCACCGTCACGGTACAGGCTGAAAAAGCAGCTGTGCCGCCCGGTATGGCAGGCAATGCCGGGCTCATGGCCAAGCTGGGTGACTTTGAGCAACAGCACGTCGTTGTCGCAGTCCATGCGGATTTCATGCACCGTCTGAACATGGCCCGATTCTTCGCCCTTGAACCAGAGCTTGCCGCGCGAACGGCTGAAGTACACCGCGCGGCCGAGTTCGGCGGTTTTTTGCAGGGCTTCGCGGTTCATCCAGGCGAACATCAGCACGTCATTGGTGCTGAGTTCCTGGGCGATCACCGGCACCAGGCCCTGCGCATCCCATTTCACTTCGTTGAGCCAGATCATCCGGCTATTGTCAACCAAATGACTGGCTAAAGCCGTACCGCAATGCCGCGCTCACGCATGCGCGCCTTGGCCTGGCCCACGGTGTATTCGCCGTAATGAAAGATGCTGGCGGCCAGCACTGCATCGGCACCGCCCAGCTGAATGCCGTCGGCCAGGTGGTCCAGGTTGCCGACCCCACCGGAAGCAATCACCGGGATGTCAATGGCGTCGCTGACGGCGCGTGTCAGCGCCAGGTCAAAGCCCGCCTTGGTGCCGTCACGGTCCATGCTGGTGAGCAGGATCTCGCCGGCCCCGCGCCGGGCCATTTCGCTGGCCCATTGCACGGCGTCCAGCCCGGTGTTTTTGCGCCCGCCGTGGCTGTAAACGTCCCAGCCCGGGCCATGGCGTTGGGCGTCTTCTTCGCTGCGCCGCTTGGCGTCAATGGCCACCACA
Organism: Ramlibacter sp. 2FC; assembly: GCA_943369755.1. Taxonomy (GTDB): domain Bacteria; phylum Pseudomonadota; class Gammaproteobacteria; order Burkholderiales; family Burkholderiaceae_C; genus CALROG01. The sequence goes on along the minus strand of CALROG020000045.1, from coordinate 8,264 downwards.
ATGCACTGGGCTCCGTACTTGGCCGATGCCGCTGTTATCACGTCGGGGTTGGCGATGGCGGCCGAGTTGAAACTGGTCTTGTCGGCCCCGGCATTCAGCAGGCGACGCACATCTTCTACGCTGCGCACGCCCCCGCCCACGGTGAGGGGGATGAACACCTGTGACGCCACAGCCTCGATCATGTGCAGGATCAGGTCGCGCCCGTCGCTGGTGGCGGTGATGTCCAGAAAGGTGAGTTCGTCGGCCCCTTGCTGGTTATAGCGCGCGGCAATTTCCACCGGATCACCCGCGTCGCGCAGCGCTACAAAATTGACGCCCTTGACAACCCGCCCACCGGTCACGTCCAGGCAGGGAATGATGCGCTTAGCCAGCAACCAACACTCCAGGCGGGCAACTGCTTTCCAGTGTCGCTGCGCAACCGGCTTTGGCCGGTCGTGTCCCTGTTAAAGGGCCCGGCCACCGGGGGTGCCCCTTCTCTTTGGGCGACACGGCCAACGGCCGTTTCAGGCGGCTATCCATTGAGTTCATCGGCACGCGTCTGGGCTTGCGCGAAATCCAGATCGCCAGAGTAAATCGCCCGGCCGCAAATCACACCCTCGATGCCTTCGTCTTCTACGGCACAGAGCTGTTCAATGTCGGCCATGCTGCCCAACCCACCCGAAGCAATGACGGGAATGGTGAGCGCCTGGGCAAGTCGTACGGTGGCCTCGATGTTGATGCCCGAGAGCATGCCGTCGCGTCCAATGTCGGTATAGATGATGGATTCAACGCCCCAGTCCTCAAATTTTTTAGCCAGATCCACCACCTCGTGGCCGGTGAGCTTGCTCCAGCCGTCGGTGGCGACCTTGCCATCTTTGGCGTCCAGGCCGACGATGATGTGGCCGCCAAACGCGCTACAGGCGTCTTTCAGGAAACCGGGGTTCTTGACCGCTGCGGTGCCAATGATCACATAGCGCAGGCCGCCGTCAATGTACTTTTCAATGGTGTCCAGGTCGCGGATGCCGCCACCCAGTTGTACCGGGATCTCGTTGCCGACGGCTTTGAGAATTGATTTGATGGCCGCAAAGTTTTGCGGCTTGCCGGCAAAAGCTCCGTTCAAGTCCACAAGATGCAAGCGCCGCGCACCTTTGTCGAGCCAGCTTTTGGCCATGGCGGCTGGGTCTTCACCAAAAGTGGTGGCCTGGCCCATGTCGCCTTGCTTGAGGCGCACACAGTGACCGTCTTTCAGGTCTATCGCGGGGATGAGAAGCATGATGCCGGTTACAGCAGGAGTAAATCAGGGTTGCCAGGCGAGGAAATTACGAAACAAGGCCAAGCCCTGGTCCGCGCTTTTTTCGGGGTGGAACTGGGTGGCAAAAATATTATCGCGCGCAATCGCCGCCGTAAAGCGGGTGCCGTAATCGGCCTCACCAGCGCTGTGGCGCGCATCCGACGTTCGGGCGTAGTAGCTGTGCACAAAGTAAAAGTAGCTGCCGTCGGCAATGCCCGCCCAAAGCGGGTGCGGCTGGGTCTGCCAGACTTCGTTCCAACCCATCTGCGGCACCTTGTAGCGGCTGCCGTCGGCTTGGGTTTGGCCCGCAAGGTCAAACTTCACGACTTCGCCGTGGATCAGGCCCAGCCCATCAGTCGGGCCTTCGTGGCTACGGTCCAGAAGCATTTGCATGCCCACGCAAACACCCAGCAGTGGCTTGTTGGCGGCCGCCTCCAGCACCGGTTCGAGCAGGCCGCAGGCATGCAGCTCGCGCATGCAATCGGGCATGGCCCCCTGGCCAGGCAGCACGATGCGTTCGGCTGCTCGAACCTCTTCCGGGCGCGAGGTGACAACGGCGGTGAAGCCACTGCCCTGCGCTACATGCAAAACGGCCTGCGATACCGACCGCAGATTACCCATGCCGTAGTCCACAACTGCTACAGTTTTCATAGTGGCTTGAGCAGTATGGGCGCGGGCTACAGGCCGATTTGGCTTGAAACAAGCGTCACAGCGAGCCTTTGGTGGAGGGGATGGTTCCCGCTGCACGGGGGTCCAGTTCCAGCGCCGCACGCAGGGCCCGTGCGAAGGCCTTGAACACGGTTTCACACTGGTGGTGCGCGTTCTCGCCACGCAGGTTGTCGATATGCAGGGTCACGAAAGCGTGGTTCACAAAGCCCTGAAAGAATTCATGCGCGAGCTGGCTGTCAAAGGTGCCGATCATGCCGCTCTTGAACGGCACGTTCATGAGCAAACCGGGCCGACCCGAGAAGTCAATCACTACACGCGACAGCGCCTCGTCCAGTGGTACGTAGGCATGGCCGTAGCGGCGAATGCCCTTTTTTTCACCCACCGCTTTGGCCACGGCCTGGCCAAGCGTGATGCCCACATCTTCTACCGTATGGTGGCCGTCAATGTGCAAGTCGCCGTCGGCCTTGATGTCGAGGTCGATCAGGCCATGGCGGGCAATCTGGTCGAGCATGTGGTCAAAGAACCCGATGCCGGTGGCGAGAGATGCCCGGCCGGTGCCGTCAAGGTTAACCTTGACGGTGATTTTGGTTTCCGCAGTGTTGCGGGCGACTTCGGCAATGCGATCAGTGGTCATAGAGCGGCTTCAAGCGCGGCCAGCAGTTGCGTGTTCTCGTCGGCCGTTCCGACGGTCAGGCGCAGGCAGTTGGCCAGCAATGGGTGCATTTTAGAAACGTTCTTCACCAGCACGCCACGGGCCCTGAGGCCCTCAAACGTCTTGGCCGCATCGGGCACGCGCACCAGGATCATGTTGGCGTCGCTGGGCCAGCTTTTCAGGCCGGGCATCCCGGCCAACTCCTTTTGAAGGCGTGCGCGCTGGGCGCGCAGGTCTTGCGCCTGCGCCGCAAAGGTATCGGCATGCTCCAGCGCGAACAGTGCGGCTTCGCAGTTGAGCACGCTGATGTTGTAGGGTGGACGCACCTTGTCGACCTGGGCAATCAGGGCCTTGGGGCCAAGCAGGTAGCCCAGACGCGCGCCAGCCAGACCGAACTTGCTGAGCGTGCGCATCAGCAATACATGGGGGTGGCGGGCAATGCGGTCGATGTAGCTGCGGCTTGAAAACGGCTGGTAGGCTTCGTCCATCACCACCAGGCCCGGCGCGGCGGCAATGATCTTTTCAATGACTGCGTCGTCCCACAGGTTGGCCGTCGGGTTGTTGGGGTAGGCGAGGTAGACGATGGTCGGCTGGTGGGTTGCGATGGCGCCCAGCATGGCGGCCTCATCCAGCTCGAAGTCGGGTGTCAAGTCCACCCCAATGAACTTCAGACCCTGCAGCTGGGCGCTCATGGCATACATCACGAAGCCTGGCACCGGCGCCAGGATAGAAGCCCCCGGAGTGTCACAGGCCATGGCCAGCAGCGAAATCAGTTCGTCCGACCCATTGCCCAGCATCAGGTCAAAGCCATCGGGCTGTCCGGCGTAGCGGGCCAAGGCAGCCCGCAGGTCGTTGACTCGCTCACCGGGATAACGGTTCAGCGCCACTGCGCCCAGCCGCTGGCCTAGTTGCGCCTGCAGCTGCGGGGCCAGGCGATGCGGATTTTCCATCGCATCAAGCTTGATCAAGCCGCCCGCCGACTGGACCGCATAGGCGCCCATGGACTGCACGTCCTGGCGGAAAACACGGCTTGCAATATCGGGCGGGTTCATGGCTTCAACCTCATTTCTGCGGCCTGTGCGTGGGCCTGCAGGCCCTCGCCGTAGGCCAGTTCAGCCGCTATGGCACCGAGTTTGTGCGCGCCCGCTTCGCTGACCTCGATAAGGCTGCTGCGCTTTTGGAAGTCGTAAACACCCAGAGGGCTCGAAAAACGGGCCGTGCCCGAGGTGGGCAGCACATGGTTCGGCCCGGCGCAGTAGTCGCCCAGGCTTTCGCTGGTGAAAGCGCCCAGGAAGATGGCACCGGCATGGCGCAGCAGTGGCTCCCAGCGGTGCGGGTCAGTGCTGGACACCTCCAGGTGCTCGGGTGCAATACGGTTGCTCAACTCACACGCCTCTTGCATGCTGCGGGTATGGATCAACGCGCCACGGTCGGTAAGGCTCTTGGCGATGATGGCGGCACGCGCCATGGTGGGCAACAACCGGTCAATCTCTGCCTGCACACGGTCAAGGTAGGACGCGTCGGGGCACAGCAGAATGCTCTGCGCAAGCTCGTCATGCTCGGCCTGGCTGAACAGGTCCATAGCGACCCAGTCCGGGCGCGTGCTGCCGTCAGCAAGCACCAGAATTTCGCTCGGCCCGGCAATCATGTCGATTCCCACCTGGCCAAACACGCGGCGCTTGGCGCTGGCAACATAGGCGTTGCCCGGCCCGGTGATTTTGTCCACGCGGGGTATGGTTTCAGTGCCATATGCCAACGCGGCTATTGCTTGGGCGCCGCCAATCGAGAACGCACGTGTGACCCCCGCCAGATAGCCCGCTGCCAGCAACAACGGGTTGTGCGCCCCCGGATGGGGCACAACCATGATGATTTCGCCCACGCCGGCCACATGCGCCGGAATCACATTCATCAGCACGCTGGAAGGGTAGGCCGCCTTGCCGCCCGGCACGTAAACGCCCACCCGGTCCACCGGGGTGACTTTTTGTCCCAACAAGCTGCCATCCTCGTCGCGATAGCTCCAGCTCTCACCGCCAGCCTTTTTTTGCGCCTCGTGAAAACTCCGGATGCGCTCAGCGGCCTTCTTGAGCGCTTCGCGCTGGGCGTGGGGAATGGCATCAAACGCGGCCTTGAGCTCGGCCTGGCCCAGCTCCAGCGCTTGCATCGAGACAGCGGCGGTTTGGTCAAAACGATTGGTGTACTCCAGCACCGCAGCATCGCCACGGCGCTGCACGTCTGCCAGGATTTCTGCCACCCGCTGCTCAATGGCTGCGTCGGCATCGGCAGCCCAATGCAGGCGCGCCTTGAAGTCCGCTTCAAATGAAGCGGCGCTGGTGGCCAGGCGCAGCGGTTCGGCTTTGAATTCCATGGTGTCAGTGCTTGCCGATGGCACCCGCAAAGGCGTCAATGATCTTGCGGATCGGCAGCTGTTTGAGCTTGAGCGCCGCCTGGTTGACCACCAGCCGCGAGCTGATATCCATGACCCGCTCGACCTCGACAAGGTGGTTGGCCTTGAGGGTGCTGCCGGTGGACACCAGATCCACGATGGCGTCAGCCAGCCCGGTGAGCGGGGCCAGCTCCATGCTGCCGTAGAGCTTGATCAGGTCCACATGCACGCCTTTGGTTGCAAAAAAATCGCGCGCAATGCCCACGAACTTGGTGGCCACTTTCAGGCGCGAGCCCTGCTTGACAGCGCTGGCGTAGTCAAAATCGGCGCGCACCGCCACGCTCATGCGGCACTTGGCGATCTGCAGGTCCAGTGGTTGGTACAGACCGTGGCTGCCGTGTTCAATCAGCGTGTCCAGACCGGTTACGCCGAGATCGGCCCCGCCATACTGCACGTAGGTCGGTACGTCAGAGGCTCGTACCAGCACCACCCGCACATCGGCCTGGTTGGTCGGCAAGATCAGCTTGCGCGACTTTTCAGGGTCTTCCAGCACCTCGATGCCTGCGGCTTTCAGTAGCGGCAGGGTTTCGTCAAAAATGCGTCCCTTGGAAAGCGCGAGGGTAATGCTCATTTGATTCGCTCAATATCAGCGCCAATGCCACGCAGCTTGGCTTCCATCTGGTCATAGCCACGGTCAAGGTGATAAATGCGGTCCACCACGGTCTCGCCCTGCGCCACAAGGCCGGCGATCACCAGGCTGGCCGAGGCACGCAGGTCGGTTGCCATCACGGTGGCACCCGACAACTTTTCGACACCTTCGATCACCGCCACCTTGCCATCGGTCTGGATTTTCGCGCCCAGTCGCACCATCTCATTGACGTGCATGAAGCGGTTTTCAAAGATGGTTTCAGTCACCTTGGAAGCGCCCTGCGCAATCACGTTGAGCGCCATGAATTGCGCTTGCATGTCGGTCGGGAAGCCCGGGTACTCAGTAGTGCGAAACGACTGGGCCTTGAGCCGTCCGCTGGACTGAACCCGAATACCACCCGGCGCCGCTTGCACGGTCGCCCCCGCTTCGCGCAGCTTCTCGATCACGGCATCCAGGTGGTCGGCCCGGCCATGGCGCAGGAATACGCTGCCGCCAGCGGCGGCTACAGCACAAAGAAAAGTGCCCGTCTCAATCCGGTCTGCAACCACCTGGTGGCTGCAGCCACGCAGCTGGTCCACGCCCTGAATACGGATACGCCGCGTGCCATGACCTTCAATCTTCGCGCCCATCTTGATGAGCATTTCGGCCAGGTCAGGAATTTCAGGCTCCTGCGCGGCGTTCTCCAGCAGCGTTTCGCCTTCAGCCAGCGCCGCCGCCATCAGGAAGTTCTCGGTTCCGGTTACGGTCACCATGTCAGTGCTGATGCGCGCGCCCTTCAGGCGTGTACGGCCCCTGGGCAGCTTGGCGATCATGTAGCCGTGTTCGACCACGATGTCAGCGCCCATGGCCTGCAGGCCCTTGATGTGCTGGTCCACAGGCCTCGACCCGATGGCGCAGCCACCGGGCAGCGACACGGTGGCTTCGCCAAAACGTGCCAGCAATGGCCCCAAGGCGAGCACCGAGGCACGCATGGTCTTGACCAGCTCGTAGGGAGCCTCCGGCGAGCTTAGCGCGCTGGCATCAAGCACCACCGTGCCGTCATCCGAGCGGTCCGCCCGCACCCCCATGTTTCGAATCAGCGTGAGCATGGTTGCCACGTCTTGCAGGCGCGGCACATTGGTCAAGGTGACCGGGTCGGCAGTAAGCAGCGCAGCGCACAGCTCGGGCAGAGCCGCGTTCTTGGCACCGGAAATCCGTACTTCGCCGTGGAGCTCACGCCCCCCGCGAATCAACAACTTGTCCATTTTCGAGATCAGTGGTGTGCCATCCACTCGGATGGCGTGTAAGTCTTCATCGACAAGGCATGCACCTCGTCGGTATGCATTTTCGCACCGAGCGTGGCATAGACCCGCTGGTGGCGCTGGATCAGGCGTTTGCCCTCGAATTCGGCGGACACGATGGTGGCATACCAGTGGCGGCCATCGCCCTCCAACGCGATATGCTCACAGGCCAGGTTGCTGGCGATCAGGGTCTTGAGTTCTTCTGCAGTCATGGGCGCTTTCAGCCGCGAATCTTGTAGCCGATGCGCAGCAGGTGAACCGCAATCGCGCTCACCAACGCAAAGGCCGTACCGACGATCGCCAGGCTCAGCCAGGGCGACACGTCGCTCACGCCAAAGAAGCCATAGCGGAAGCCGTCAATCATGTAAAAAAACGGGTTCAAGTGGCTCACGCCTTGCCAGAATGCAGGCAGCGAGTGAATTGAATAGAACACCCCCGACAAGAACGTCATGGGCATGATGACGAAGTTCTGAAACGCCGCCATCTGGTCAAACTTCTCAGCCCAAAGCCCCGCAATCACACCCAACGCGCCCAAAATGGCGGCTCCAAGCACGGCGAACACAATGATCCAGACCGGTGCGGCAAATTGCAATTCAGTAAAAAAAGCGGTGACCACGAAAACACCGGCTCCCACCGTCAGTCCTCGCGCAACTGACGAGCCAACATAGGCGACAAACCAGCTCCAGTGCGAAAGCGGCGTGAGCAGCACAAAAACAAGGCTGCCCATGATCTTGCTCTGGATCAGCGACGATGAGCTATTGGCAAAAGCGTTTTGCAGCACGCTCATCATCACTAGGCCCGGCACCAGAAACGCGGTGTAGCTGACGGTGTCGTAGACCTTTACCTGACCCTCCAGCACATGGCCGAAGATCAGCAGGTACAGCATGGCCGTCAGCACGGGAGCCGCGACCGTCTGGAAGCCGACTTTCCAGAAGCGCAGAACTTCCTTGTACAGCAGGGTCTGCCAGCCGGTCATCGAGGCGCTCCGGCCATGACGTCCAGAAAGACGTCTTCCAGATCCGCCTTGCGGATTTCCACGTCGTCGGCATGCAGCCCGGCTTGACGCACGGCGGCCAGGTACCGCTCGATTTCATGGGCGTTGTGCGCCGGAAACTGCACGATACGCCCGGTGATGCGGGCCTTGTCGGCCAGCGCCTTGGGCAACTCGCTGTCAATCTTGAAGCGAAGCACATTGCTGGAGGCGTTCTTGAGTAACACACTGGTGCGCTCCAGCGCCACCACCCGGCCTTGCTTGAGCATTGCAATGCGGCCACACAATGCCTCGGCCTCTTCAAGGTAGTGCGTGGTCAGCAACACGGTATGGCCCTGCTTGTTGAGTTTTGCGATGAACTGCCAGAGCG
>CALROG020000044.1:0-28361 GCA_943369755.1 Ramlibacter sp. 2FC | reverse complement strand
GGGCGTGGCGCGCGCCAATGCGCTGGGCCTGCCGGTGCTGGTAACCGACCACCACCTGCCCGCTGCGCAATTGCCAGCGGCCGCGGTGATCGTCAACCCCAACCAGCCCGGCTGCACATTTGAAAGCAAAGCCCTGGCAGGCGTGGGCGTAATGTTTTATGTGCTGCTGGCGCTGCGCTCGGAGCTGCGCAGCCGCGGCGTGTTCGACCTGGCCAGCCAACCCAAGCTCGACGCCCTGCTGCCACTGGTGGCGCTGGGAACCGTGGCCGACGTGGTGAAGCTGGACGCCAACAACCGCCGCCTGGTGGCCCAGGGGCTCAAGCGCGTGCGCGCGGGCAGCATGCCGCCAGGCCTGGCGGCCCTGTTCAAGGCGGCGGGGCGCGACGCCCGCGTCGCCACCACCTTTGACTTTGCCTTTGCACTGGGCCCGCGCATCAATGCCGCCGGACGGTTGAGCGACATGACGCTGGGCATTGAATGCCTGCTGACGGACGACGCCAGCCGCGCCGACGAGCTGGCGCGCGCACTTGACGGCATCAACCGCGAACGCCGCGTGATCGAGGGCGACATGCGTGACCAGGCCATGCTGATCGCTGAAAGCCTGTTTGACGAAGGCGACGCGGCACCGCCCGCCATCTGCGTGTTTGACCCTGACTTTCACGAAGGCGTGGTGGGCATCGTGGCCTCGCGCATCAAGGACAAACTGCACCGCCCCACGTTTGTATTTGCCGCCAGCCAGGCTCCTGGGAAGGAGCATGAGCTCAAGGGTTCAGGCCGCTCGATTGCGGGGTTTCATTTGCGCGACGCGCTGGACCTGGTGGCCAAGCGTCACCCCGGGGTTCTGCTGCGCTTTGGCGGCCATGCCATGGCGGCTGGCTGCACCCTGGACGAAGACCAGCTCGACGTGTTTGAAGCGGCCTTCACCCAGGTGGCGCTGGAGTGGCTGGACGCCGCCACGCTGACGCGGCGCATCGACACCGACGGCCCGCTGGCGCCCGAGTACCGGCGCACCGACCTGGTGGACACGCTGCACGCCGAAGTCTGGGGCCAGGGTTTTGCGCCACCGGTCTTCAGTGAGGAGGTAGAAGTGGTGTCCCAGCGCCTTGTTGGGGAGAAGCATCTGGCACTGAAACTCAAACACCAGGGCCAGCCGGTAGACGCCATCTGGTTCGGTCACACCGAGCCATTGCCCGCGCGGGTCAAACTGGCTTTTCGGCTGGATGCCGATGAATGGCAAGGCGTAAAAAGGGTGCGCTTTCTGGTGGAAGCGGCAGAGTTCTGAGCGGCGCTGCTCAGCGCAACCGGTCCAGCACCCACTCGGCGTCGCGCAGGCGGTCGCGCGCGCGGCGCTGGCTGTAGTCCAGGTCACGCAGTTCGTCACGCCAGCGGCGACGTTCTTCATCGGTGCGGGCGTCGGCCAGCCGGTCTTCCAGCGCGCGGCGGCGGTGATCCTGGCTGTACAGCTCGGCTCGCCCACGGTAGACCTCCAGGCCAAGCTGGTGGCGGCGGCGGAATTCAGCATCCAGGCCCGGCGCGCACACGCCGTGGTAGGTCTTGCCGGCCAGGCCCTGGCGAGCGGCGTTGTCCAGGTGGCAATAGTCATGCAGGCCCTGGTTGCGGCCCTCCAGATACAGCGGCGCATTGGCGCTAACGCCTGCCTCGGCACAGGCTTTGGTGCGCTGCGCCAGCAGGCTCAGTGGCTCGCCGTCCAGGCCGTCGCGCAAGCCCACATCGCGCCAGTTGGCGGTGCGGCACTCATTGGCCGACATGGTGGTGCAACCCTGCAAAACAGCAAGGCCCAGGAGCGCTGTTGCCACGCGGAACCAGCGAAAAAAAGGGGAGGAAAAGTCCGACACCATGCGCCTGATTATTCACCACGCGCAATACCTCACTGGCTCAGCGCACGGCAACCTCGCTCAGGCAAGTTAGCTGAGTTGCCCGCCGGGTGTGGCCAATGCAAAGGTGCAGCGCCAGGGCGTGCGCCTTCATGCTGCGCTGGCGCTCGCCGGCGTCACGCACCTGGGTGATGCACACCAGGTACATGGCCGTCAAAAGGCCGACGATCAATACCAGCACGAACCCGATCGCCAGGCTTTCGCGTGGGGTTTCCATCACTCGATCAAGCAAACGGGACAACATGACAACAACTCCAAAGCCCAAGGTTTCATGGTGATCGCGATGACTGCCACGCGTCACGGCAACATGGCCCCCTTTGCCGTAGGACAAAATCGCTGCCAGAAATGACCGCCCACTCAGCGCCAACCAACACCCTGCTCGACAGGCAGCAAACCGCCAGCGCGCTGCCCTGGGTGGCGCTGGCCCGCGAGATTGAGTCGCTATTGCGCGACCCCAGCGTGCAGGTGCCCGCGCGCCTGGTGCAGCCGCTTCCCGGCGGCGGCAGCCTGTTTGTGATGCCGGCGCTTGACGCGCAGGTTGCCATTACCAAGCTGATCACCTTCACGCCCGCCAACGCGGGCACGGGCCGCGCCACCATTCAGGGCGATGTGGTGGTGTTTGAGGTGGTCACTGGCGAGCGCAGGCTCATCCTGCACGGGCCCACGGTCACCGCGCGGCGCACTGCGGCCGTGTCGCTGCTGGCAGCGCAACGGCTGGCACCCAACCGCCAGGGCCCACTGTTGATCGTGGGGGCCGGGGTGCAGGGGCACGCTCACCTGGAGGCGTTTGCACAAGGCCTGGGCGTGCAGGAGGTCTGGGTAGCCTCACGCAGCCAAGCCAGTGCCGCCAGACTGCTGCTGCAAGCTCACGCACTGGGGCTGCGCGGCCAGGTGGTGAGCGACCCGAACGCTGCGCTGGCCCATTGCCCGCTCGCGGTGACGTGCACCCCCGCCGACGCCGTGGTGCTGAGCGCCACACCGCGCGACGACGCGTTCATCGCCGCGGTCGGTGCTTTTACGCCCCGGATGGTGGAGCTGGGCCCGCGCCTGTGCCGACATTTCGCCGAACTGGGTAGCGTGGTGCTGGACACGCCAGACGCCCGCCACGAAGCCGGTGACCTGTTGCAGGCCGGACTGGATCTATCAGCCTTTGCCGTGCTGGCCGACGTGGTGAGCAACAACGGCCCCGTAGCGCAGGGCCCGGTTCTGTTCAAGAGCTGTGGCTGGGCCGGGTGGGACCTGGCGGCCGCGCGGCTGGCACTGCGCGGCTGAACCCGGCCCCGCGGATCACGCCTTGGGCAAGGTCACGCCGCGCTGGCCCTGGTACTTGCCGCCGCGGTCCTTGTAGCTGGTTTCGCAGACTTCGTCGCTCTCAAAGAACAGCACCTGAGCGCAGCCTTCGCCGGCATAAATCTTGGCGGGCAGCGGCGTGGTGTTGCTGAATTCCAGCGTTACATAGCCCTCCCACTCGGGCTCAAACGGCGTCACGTTGACGATGATGCCGCAGCGCGCATAGGTGCTCTTGCCCAGGCAGATGGTCAGCACATTGCGCGGAATGCGGAAGTATTCGAGGGTGCGGGCCAGCGCAAAGCTGTTGGGCGGAATGATGCAGCTGTCGCCGTAGAAGTCGACAAAACTCTTCTCATCAAAATTCTTCGGATCCACCACGGTGCTGTGGATGTTGGTAAAGACCTTGAATTCCGGCGCGCAACGAATGTCGTAGCCATAACTGCTGGTGCCATAGCTGATGACGCGGTTGCCATTCACCTCACGCACCTGGCCCGGTTCAAAGGGCTCGATCAAGCCATGCTGCTGGGCCATGCGGCGGATCCACTTGTCGCTTTTGATAGTCATCGTTCACTCCTGCGTGCCATTGTAGGCAAGCGTCAGGCAGCTCCCGCCTGGCACATACAGCGTTGTCGATGGAGGTCATACGGCTTGCTTCATGAAACTGCAACGCGAATGCGTCATGCTTGCAATTTGCTCGTTGCCGGGAGCCCCGTCATGACCCCAATCCTCCGCCTACTACCCCTGTTGCTGAGCACGTTGGCGGGCCTTGCCATCGCCCAGACCTCGGTAGACCCGAGCCGACAGGCGCAAGACCCCTGCCGGGCCGAGGTGTCGAAGTTCGAGCAGGCCATTGGCTTCATTCGCCAGAACCAGGGTGCCCAGGCTGCAGCTGATATCAAGGAAAAGCTGCTACCCGCCAAGCTGGAAAACGAGATCCTGTTCAAAGACGGCTACTGCGGCCTGGCCGCCTATATCCGCGAGAAGAAACTCAACCGCTAATCACCGTCTTCTCAACCAGCCGGTCGTCACCCAGCACGATCATTGAGAACAGCAATTCATCCAGGCTGCGTGCCTGCGCTGTTTTGCGTGCCAACAACGGTGTGGCCTGGGGGTTGAGCACCACGAAGTCGGCCTCGCAGCCAGGCTGCAAATTGCCCACCACACCGGCCAGCCCCAGCGCCCGTGCGGCTCCGGCGGTGTGCTGCCACCACAGGGCCTGCGGACTCAGGCTCAGACCGGGCTTGGTCTGGCCCTCGCGGCCCACGTAATAGGCTGCCAGCATCGTATGAAACGGGCTGAAGCTGGTGCCGCCCCCCACGTCGCTGGCCAGCCCGTACTGAAAGCCCACCCGGTCGGCTCCCGCATAGTCAAAAAAGCCGCTGCCCAGAAACAGGTTGCTGGTGGGGCTCACTGCGGCAGCCGCGCCGGTCGCGCGCATCAGCGCGCGGTCATCATCGTCAAAGTGAATGCAGTGCGCGTAGATGGCACGCTCACGCATCAGGCCAAAGTCGTCATACACCGCCAGGTAGCTGCGCGCGTTGGGGAACAGCTCGCGGGCCCATTTGATCTCGTCCTGGTTCTCGGCCACATGAGACTGGATCCATACCTCGGGGTACTTGGCGGCCAACTCGCCTGCGCCGCGCAACTGGGCCTCGGTGCAACTGGGCGCAAAGCGCGGCGTGATGGCATAGCCCAAACGCCCTTTGCCATGCCATTTGTTGATGAGCGCCTCGGTGTCAATCAGGCTTTGCTCGGTGTCATCGCGCACACCGTCGGGTGAATGGCGGTCTTGCAACACCTTGCCCGCAATCATCCGCAGGCCACGGGCGTCGGACTGCGCCATCAATGCCTCAACGGACGCCGGGTGCGAGGTGGCGAAGGTGAGCGCCGTGGTCACCCCATTGCGCTGCAGCTCGTCCAGGAACACCGTGGCCACTTCATTGGCATAGGCCGGGTCAGCAAAACGGGATTCATGGGGAAAGGTGTAGTTCTCCAGCCAGGGCAGCAAGCCTTCAGCGGGCGAGCCGATCACGTCGGTTTGCGGAAAGTGAATATGCAAGTCCACAAACCCGGGCGCGATGATTCGCCCGGGCAAGTGCTCAATGGCCACGCCCGGGTAACTGGCCGCGAGTGCGTGGTAGTTGCCCACTGCACGCACGACCTGGCGGCCGAAGGCGTCGGGGCCGACGACCAGCAGACCGTCTTCTTCATACTGGGCAGTTTGATCGTCGGCGAATCGGAGGATGGAAGATCGGTAAGCGCGCATCCACCTATTTTGCAGCCTTGCCCAGCACGCCCGATACAAGAAAATTCATAGTCTGTATCTGCTCATCCTTCATCACCACCCGGGCGGCGAGCCGGGCCTTGCCGTCGTTGTCGGTGATCGGGCCTGTGAACGGATGCAGCTTGCCGCTGGCAATGTCTTGCTGGCGCGCCAGCACTTCGTCTTGCACTGCGGTGGGTACCTGCGGGCCGAAGTCGCCGACGCGGATCATGCCCTCCTTGATACCACCCCAGACGCTGCCGCTCTTCCAGCTACCGTCCAGTGCCGCGCGCACGCGCTGGGTGTAGTAGGCACCCCACTGGTGCGTCACCGCCACAATCTGCGCATCAGGCCCTGTGCGGCGCATGTCCGAGTGGTAGGCCACAGCCATCTTGCCGCGCTCTTGTGCTGCCGTCATGACAGCAGTGGAGCCGGTGTGAAAGGCAATCACGTCCACATTCTGGTTAAACAGGCTCATGGCCGCGTCGCGTTCGCGCGGCGGGTCGAACCAGGCGTTCAGCCAGACGACCTTGACTTGCGCGCTCGGGTTGACCGAACGCAGCCCCAGGGTGAAGGCATTGATGCCCTGCAACACCTCGGGAATCGGGAAGCCCGCCACATAGCCCGCCAGCCTGGTCTTTGTCATGCGCCCGGCGGCGATACCCGCCAGGTACCGGCCTTCGTAGTAGCGCGCATTGGCCGTGGCAACGTTTGGTGCCGTCTTGTAACCGGTGATGGACTCGAACTTGACGTCCGCAAAGTCTTTGGCCACCTTGAGTGTGGGCTCCATGTAGCCAAAGCTGGGCGTAAAGATCAGCTTGTGGCCGGTTGCAGCCAAGTCACGGATCACCCGCTCGGCGTCGGCTCCTTCGGCCACGTTTTCCACGAACGTGGTTTTGACCCGCGCGCCCAGCGCCGCCTCAACCGCCTTGCGGCCTTCTTCGTGCTGGCGCACCCAACCGGCTTCGGTAATCGGCGCGACATAGACGAAGCCAACCTTCATTGGCTCGGTGGGTTGGGAAAAAACGGGAAATGAAAAACAGGCGGCCACGGCAGTGGCTACGAGGTTTTTATACATGGTGGTCCTCTACATGGCTCCGGGGCTGGAAAAAGGGAAAGGCCGCCGGAGCGCGACCTTTCTGCGCTTGATTTTACCCGCTGGTCGTCAGTTGCCGGCGAATGCCTGGTCCAGCTGGTCGATAAAACCGCGGCGTGCATCAGCGTCTACAAAACTCGCCTCAAAGCTGTTGCGCGCCAACCGGTAGGCATGCCCGGCAGTCAGCCCGGTGGCGGCAAAGGTCTGGGTGAAGTTCTCGTTCATGTAGCCGCCAAAATAAGCCGGATCGTCGGAATTGACTGTGGCCACCAGGCCTGCCTCCAGCAGCGCGCCCAGGTTGTGTTGGGCCAGTGTGGGAAACACCCGCAACTTGAGATTGGACAACGGGCATACCGTCAGCGGGATACGGCTTTGCGCCAGGCGCTGCATCAAGGCAGCGTCTTTGACAGACTGCACGCCGTGGTCAATGCGCTCGACCTTGAGCAGATCCAGCGCCGTCCACACATAGGCGGGCGGCCCCTCTTCGCCTGCGTGCGCCACCAGGTGAAAGCCCAGGGTGCGGCAGCGCGCAAAGACCCGCGCAAACTTCTCGGGCGGGTGGCCGAGCTCGCTGGAGTCCAGCCCCACGCCGATGAACTTGTCCCGAAAGGGCAGCGCCTGCTCCAGCGTTTCAAACGCCTGTTCTTCACTCAGGTGGCGCAAGAAACACAGGATCAATGAGGCGCTCACGCCCAGTGTGGTGCGGGCGTCAACGCAGGCCCGGTGCAGGCCGTTGACCACAGTTTGCATCGCCACACCGCGTGCGGTATGGGTTTGCGGGTCAAAGAACATCTCGGTGTGCAGCACGTTGTCGGCCTGCGCGCGCAGCAGGTAGGCCCAGGCCATGTCGTAGAAGTCCTGTTCGCCAATCAGCACGCTGGCACCGGCGTAGTAAATGTCCAGAAAGCTCTGCAGGTTGGTGAAGGCATAGGCGCGGCGCAGTTCGTCCACCGTCGCGTATGGAATGGCCACGCCGTTGCGTTGCGCCAGTGCAAAGATCAGCTCTGGCTCAAGTGAGCCTTCGATGTGCATGTGCAACTCGGCCTTGGGCATGGTGCGCAGCAAGGTGTGCAGCCGGTCGGCGGGAATGTCGGGAATGGGTTGCATCAACAGACTCCAAAGGTAATGCCCAGTTGCGCCAGGTGGCGGCGGTAGGCAGAAGATGCCTTGTCGGCAGCGGTGTGCAGCTCGGCCCGCAGGTCCAGAGGCAGGCGCTGCGGGTGCTGCGACTCCAGCACCGGCTGGTCTTGCATGAAGACGCCGTGCTGAAAGGCGCGCAAGGTGTCGTCCGTGGACCCGAAATCCGCCACGGCCAGGCGGAACCACACGCGGCTGGTCTCGGGCGTGAGCGGGCAGATGTACAGCGCAATCGACTCGCGGTAGCCGGCAATGGCCACCGCGGCCGGATCGGGCAGCTTGGTCAGCACGGCGGCATAGGGGGCAGTTACTTCGTAGGTGTACTCCACCTGCGCGGGCGCGGTGGCCTGCAGGCTGGACTGCGGCTGCCACGCTTTGCACTGCGTCGCCAGCAGGCCGGTGGGGGTGGGCTGCACTGAGTAGTCGTCGATGCCGGTGGCGCCGCGCATGCCCAGCGAACCTTCGTGCACAAAGCCGAAATGCGCCATATCCAGAAAGTTTTCCACGATGCGCGGCGCGCTGGTGGCCACGTCATACGGGCCGCAGTTGAGTTTGCGCAGACGTGCGTCGGCCTCGGCCGCGAAGGCCGGCAAAGCCGTGTCGCCTTCGGCCAGCCGTACCCAAACGAGGCCGTGGGCCTCTTGCGCGGCATAGCGCAAGACACAGTGGCTGGCGGGAGGCGTGAACGCTGGCAGCGCCGGCACCTGGACGCACTGGCCCGAGGCCGCAAACTGCCAGCCGTGGTACGGGCACTCCAGCCGGTCATTCACCACGCGCCCGCGCGACAGCTGCGCACCGCGGTGCGGGCACTGGTCGCGCCAGGCGTGTACGGCACTGCGACCGTCACGCCACAGCACCAGGTCGTGGCCCAGCAGTTGTGCGGCCACCGGCGTTTCGGCCAGATCGGTCGACAGCACCACGGGATGCCAGAGCAGTTCTTCAATCATGTGCAAAAGTAAAAAGGGCCACCCTGCGGCGGCCCTTTCGAGGAGGCGCCGACGGCGCTTCGGGGGGCGTCTTACTTCTTGTCGCCCGGGACTTTGCCTTCCACGCCCTTGACGTAGAAGTTCACACCGCCCAGAAACTTGTCGTCTGCCACGGCGTCTTTGGCAAGAATTTCCTTGCCGTCCTGGCCAACAATCGGGCCCTTCCAGATCGAGAAGGTGCCTGCCTTCAGGCCAGCCTTGATTTCTTCGACCTTCTTCTTGGTGTCTTCCGGAATGTCTGCCGCCATCGACACCATGTCGATCGCGCCTTCCTTCACACCCCACCACACGCCCGTGCCGCCAGTCCACTTGCCTTCAAGCGCATCACGCGTGGCCTTCACATAGTACGGGCCCCAGTTGATGACGGCCGAACCCAGGTGGGCCTTGGGGCCGTAGGCGGTCATGTCGCTGTCCCAGCCGAAAGCACGCTTGTTCATCTTCTCGGCGGTTTGCAGCACGGCGGAAGAGTCGGTGTTCTGGAACAGGACGTCAGCGCCACCGTTGATCAGCGAGGTAGCGGCTTCGGTCTCTTTGGGCGGGTTGAACCACTCGTTGACCCAGACCACCTTGGTCTTGACCTTGGGGTTGACCGATTGCGCACCCATAGTGAAGCTGTTGATGTTGCGCACCACTTCCGGAATTGGGATCGAAGCCACCACGCCCAGCGTGTTGGACTTGGTCATCTTGCCGGCGATCACGCCCGCCATGTAGGCGCCTTCATAGGTACGGCTGTCGTAGGTGCGCATGTTCTCGGCTGTCTTGTAACCGGTGGCATGTTCGAACTTCACGCCCTTGTGGTCAGCCGCCACCTTGAGCATGGGCTCCATATAGCCGAAGGTGGTGCCGAAGATCAGCTTGTTGCCCTGGGTGGCCATGTCGCGGATCACGCGCTCGGCGTCAGCCGACTCTGGCACCTTCTCGACGAAGCTGGTGACGACCTTGTCGCCAAATTCCTTTTCGATGGCCTTGCGTCCGTTGTCGTGTGCAAAGGTCCAGCCGCCGTCGCCCACCGGGCCAACATAGGCAAATGCAATCTTCAATGGCTCGGGCTTGGGCGCCGGTGCAGCGGCCGGAGCGGCCACCGGCTTCGGTGGCTCTTCCTTCTTGCCGCAACCCACCAGGGCTGCCGCCGCCACCGCGGACAGGGCCGCGACTTTGAGCAGGGAACGTTTCTTCAGGTCAGTCATGTCATTTCCTTCTTGAGGGTTGCGACAGGTTGGGTAAAAACAAACAATTATGAACCGGGATAAAACGGTTTTCCAAGGGAGGCTGGCATGTTGATGCGTATCCATGCCGGGTTGCGCGAGATCAGGGCCAACACCACGATCGTGGCGATGTAAGGCAACATGGTTAAAAACTGGCTCGGCACCTCAACCCCAATGCCTTGCAAATGGAATTGCAGCATGGTCACGCCGCCAAACAGGTAGGCACCCAGCAACACCCGTGCCGGACGCCAGGTGGCGAAGGTGGTCAGCGCCAGTGCGATCCAGCCCTTGCCGGCCACCATGCCTTCGACCCACAGTGGCGTGTAAATGACGGCGATGTAAGCCCCCGCCAACCCGCACAGGGCACCCCCCACCACCACCGCGGCCAGGCGGATGCGACGCACCGGGTAACCCAGCGCATGGGCTGATTCGGGCGACTCGCCCACCGAGCGCAGCACCAGCCCGCCACGCGAACGGTATAAAAACCAGACCAGGCCCACCACCAGCAGCATGGCCAGGTACACCATCGGGTGCTGGCGAAACAGTGCCGGCCCCAGCAGCGGGATGTCGCCCAGCAACGGGATCGAGAACTGTGGCCGTTCAGGCAGCTTTTCCTGCACGTACTTGATGCCGGCAAAAGCCGAGAAGCCCGCACCAAAAAGACTGAGCGCCAGACCCGTGGCGTATTGATTGGTGTTGAGCCAGATCACCAGCACCCCAAAGGCTGCCGCCAGCAGCGCACCCGCGCCCATGCCGGCGGCAAAGCCCAGCCAGTCGTTGCCGGTGTGAACCACGGTGGCAAAGCCTGCGATGGCGGCGCACAGCATCATGCCCTCGGCACCCAGGTTCACCACCCCCGACTTTTCATTGATCAGCAGGCCTAAAGCGGCAATGGCCAGCACGGTACCGGCGTTAAGCGTGGCGGCCAGCAGAAGTGCGTAACTTTCCATCAGTGGGCTCCCTTGGGGGCCGACAGGCCGGTGATGCGCAGGCGATACGCGATGAGTGTGTCGCAGGCCAGCAGCGAAAACAGCAGCAGCCCCTGGAACACCCCCGTGAGCGACTTCGGCAACCCCAGGCGCGACTGCGCCAGTTCGCCACCGATGTAGAACATGCTCATCAAAATGGCCGAGAAGATCATGCCCACCGGGTGCAGCCGCCCGACAAAGGCCACGATGATGGCGGCAAAACCATAGCCCGCCGGGACATAGGGCGTGAGCTGCCCAATTGGCCCCGCCACCTCCAGCGCCCCCGCCAGCCCGGCGGCACCGCCTGAGGTGAGCAATGCCACCCACAGCGCCTTGCGCGACGAAAAGCCCGCATAGCGCGCCGCTGCCGGTGCCAGCCCGCCCACTTGCTGGGCAAAGCCGGCCCGCGTGCGGAACAGGAAGATCCAGAGCGCGGCGGCACCGGCCAGCGCGATCAGCAGCCCGATGCTCACGCGCGAGCCGGCCATCAGCCGTGGAATCTGGGTGACTGACTCAAAGGTCTTGGTTTGCGGAAAGTTATAGCCCGCTGGGTCCTTCCAGGGGCCGTAGACCAGGTAGCTCAACACCATGTCGGCCACGTATACCAGCATCAGGCTGACCAGAATTTCGTTGGCATTGAAGCGGTCACGCAATAAGGCCGTGATACCGGCCCAGACCATGCCGCCGGCCATGCCTGCGAGCAGGATGGCCAGCACGATCCAGCCCCCGGTAGTCTTGTCGGCCAGCAGGGCCACGCCCCCGGCGAATACAGCACCGATCACAAACTGCCCCTCGGCCCCGATGTTCCAGACATTGGAGCGAAAGCAAACCGCCAGTCCCAGCGCAATCACCAGCAGCGGTGTGGCCTTGACCATCAGTTCGCCCAAAGCGTAGGGCGTCTTGATCGGCTCCCAGAAGAAAACCTGCAGGCCACGCACCGGGTCTTTGCCCAGCGCAGCAAACAGCAGAACGCCAACACCCACTGTGATCACCAGCGCCAGCAGCGGCGAGGCAAAGCTCCAGAACTGCGACGGCTGCGGGCGCGGCTCAAGCTTCAACATGATCGGCTTTCTGATCAGTTGGGGACAGAGCAGATTGCTGCGCAATCCTGGTCTGTCCCGCAAGTTCCCACAAACCGCTCATCCATTCGCCAATCTGCGCCACCGTGGCCTCGGCCCGGTCAACCGAGGGCGACAACTTGCCCTTGGCAATCACGTACAGCCGGTCGCTGATTTCGAACAGCTCGTCAAGCTCTTCACTGACTACCAGCACCGCACAACCGGCGTCGCGCAGCGCCAAAATGGCACCGCGAATTTGCGCCGCCGCGCCCACGTCAACACCCCAGGTAGGTTGCGAAACGATCAGCAGCCTGGGGTTGGCGTCAATTTCGCGGCCCACAATGAATTTCTGCAAATTGCCACCCGACAGTGACTTGGCCGCTGCATTCGGGCCACCGGCCTTGACGTTGAAGCGGGCAATGATGGCCGCGGCCTGCGCCTCCAGCGCCTTGACATTGATCCAGCCGCTTTTGCCAATGGCGTCGGTGCGGGTGAGCATGAGGTTGTGCGCCAAGCCCAGGGTGGGCACGGCACCGCGCCCCAACCGCTCCTCAGGCACAAAGTGCACGCCCAGCGCGCGTCGCGCATCCGGACCGAGGTGGGCGGCGTCCTGGCCAAACACCTGGATCATGGCCGCGTCGGCCCGGGTGTCTTCCCCCGACAGCGCATACAGCAGCTCGCGCTGGCCGTTGCCGGACACCCCGGCGATGCCCACCACTTCACCAGAGCGAACTTGCAGCGAAATGCCGTCCAGGTCCACACCAAACTGGTCTTCCCGGGGCAGGCACAAGGCCCTGGCCTGCAGCACCACCGCGCCGGCTTGGCGGACCTGGTGGGCCAGCGCCGGCGGCTCGGCACCGATCATCAGGCGCGAAAGCGAGGCGTTGCTCTCCACCTGCGGGTTGCACACCCCCGTGACCTTGCCGCCGCGCAGCACAGTACAGGCGTTGCACAGTTCGCGAATCTCATGCAGCTTGTGGCTGATGTACAAAATGCTGCAGCCCTCAGACGCAAGCTTCTTGAGCACCACGAACAGCTTGTCCACGGCCTGCGGCGTCAGCACCGAGGTGGGCTCGTCCAGAATCAGCAACTGCGGGTTGGTCAGCAGCGCGCGGATGATTTCCACCCGCTGCATCTCGCCCACGCTCAGGGTATGCACCGGGCGCGTCGGGTCAATGTCCAGCCCGTACTCGGCGGCCTTGGTGGTGATGCTGTGGGCCACTTCATTCAGCGTCAGCCGCTTGTTCAGGCCGAGCCAGACGTTTTCAGCCACCGTCAGGGTGTCGAACAGGCTGAAGTGCTGGAACACCATGCTGATGCCAAGGGCCCGCGCCTCCTGCGGGTTGCGGATATGTACCGGCTGGCCGTTGAACATCACGCCGCCTTCATCGGGCTTGACGCTGCCGTAAATGATCTTCATCAGCGTGGATTTGCCCGCGCCGTTTTCGCCCAGCACCGCGTGGGTTTCACCGGGCTGCACGGTCAGCGAAACATCGCTGTTGGCCACCACCGCCGGATAGCGCTTGGTGATGTGCGACAGTTGGAGTCTTGCAATGCTCATGGAGCCTTTCTAAGCGCAGCGGCAACAGCCTTGATGCGCTCGCGCAGCCATTTGGCCGAAGCCGAGGCATGCGTACGCTCATGCCAAAGCTGGTAGTACATCAGTTGTGGAAAGTCGATCGGGCATTCAAGAACCTTCACCGGCAGCGCGTCCGTAAAACGTTCGCAGTACTGCCGCCCTGTGGTCAGCACCAGCAAGCTCGATGCCACCATGCTTGGGATCAGGCCAAAGTGCGGGCAGCGGGCAGTGATGTTGCGCGTCAGGCCCAGCCCTTCCAGGTGGTCGTCAATCACGCCCCGGGCACCGGGATGGGTGGGCGTGGGCGCAATGTGCTCGCTGGCCAGCCAGCTCTCTACACTCCAGCCGCGACGCGTCGCCGGGTGATCCGCCCGAACCAGGCACACCACTTCGTCCGCAAACAGCTTGCCCAGGTGCAGGTCTTCGGGGGGCTTGAGCCAGTTGCCCACCACCACATCGACATCACCCTGCGCCAGCTGCGCATGGTAGTTGGCGGCAGCCGACAGCGGGTGGATTTCAATTTGGCAACCTGGTGCCACTGACTTGATCTGCGCCACAAGCTGGGGCAGAAACAGCGGGTCCAGGTAGTCACTGGCGGCCACCCGGAAAGTGCTGGTGGCGGTCTGCGGGTCAAACCCGCGCACACCGGTGAACAACACCTCGGCGGCACGCAGAATGCTTGCACTGGGCTCAACCATGCGCAAACCGGCCTCTGTAGGCACCATTCCGGCACCTGAACGCACCAAAAGCGGGTCACCGGCCAGGTCACGCAGGCGCTTGAGCGCAGCGGACACAGCCGGTTGGTGCATGCCCAGGCGGATGGCGGCACGCGAAACGCTTCGTTCAGTCAACACAGTGTGCAAGACCCTTATCAAGTGGAGGTCTATCTTGTCGAAAAGCGTTTGATCTCTCATACCTGAGCCTGCATTCTCGTCATATGGCGGGGCTTATGTTGGCACGGCGGCAGTCTTCTACCCTCACCCACGCACGCAACAAATCAACCATACTGAAACTCATGGAATCCAAGACCATTCGATTCATCCGACGCGGCGAGCTGGTGTCACTGGTCAATGTACCACCCGATCGCACGCTGCTGGAAGTGCTGCGCGAAGACCTGGGCCACACCGGCACCAAAGAGGGCTGCGGTGAAGGCGACTGCGGTGCCTGCACCGTGGTGCTGGGCGAGGCGCAAGGGGAACATGTCAACTACCGCGCCATCAACAGCTGCATCCGGCTGGCGCATTCGATTGACGGCATGGCGCTTTGGACCGTGGAAGACCTGGCCGCGCCCGACGGCAGCCTGCACCCGGCGCAACAGGCCATGGTGCAATGCCACGGCAGCCAGTGCGGCTTTTGCACCCCCGGCTTCGTGATGAGCCTGTTCGGCATGTACCAAAACCATGTGGCCAAAGGCGCGCCGATCAGCCGCGCGCTGGCCCAGGAAGAGCTATCGGGCAACCTGTGCCGCTGCACCGGCTACCGGCCGATTCTGGACGCGGCACAGGCCATGGCCCAGTTGCCACCGGCGGTTGTGAACGAACCCGAACTGCTACAAAAATTGCAGTGGCTCAGGCAGCATCCACGCGGGCTGCAGCCCGATTTGGCATATAAACTGCCGCAAAACCTGGCCGAGCTGCTGGCCGCACGTGCCGCCCACCCCGGTGCGCAGATCGTGGCCGGCTGCACCGACGTGGGCCTGTGGGTCACCAAGATGCACAAGCAGTTCCCCCAGGTGCTGGACCTGACCCAGGTACAGGAGTTGCGCCGTGTGGAGCACTTCCCCCACCATATTGCGATTGGCGCAGCAGTGACGCTCACCGACGCCTTTGCCGCGCTGGTGGCAGACCGGCCTGCGCTGAAGACCTTTGCCAACCGCTTTGCCGGCCTGCCAGTGCGCAACTCGGGCACGCTGGGCGGCAACGTGGCCAACGGCTCGCCGATTGGTGACTCAATGCCGCTGCTGATCGCGCTGGGGGCCAACTTGGTGCTGATGAGCACCCGAGGCCACCGCGAACTGCCGCTGGAAAAACTCTACACCGGCTACCGCCAGAACCTGATGGCTCCAGACGAGGTACTGGCCTGGATCAAGGTGCCCAAGGCCCTGCCGTCAGAACTGTTGCGGGCTTACAAGATTTCCAAGCGCTACGACGACGACATTTCAGCGGTGTGTCTGGTGGTCAATCTGCGCCTTGACGGCGACCGGGTGAGCCACGTATCCATCGGCGCGGGCGGCGTGGCCGCCACACCGGCGCGCGCCAGCCAGGCAGAGGCCGCGCTGCGCGGCCAGCCCTGGACGCTGGCCACAGTACAGGCCGCCAGCGCCGCGCTGCGCGCCGAATTCCAGCCGATTGGCGACATGCGGGCCTCGGCTGCCTACCGCCGCGAGGTACTTGGCAACCTGATGCAGCGCTTCTGGCTTGAAAGCCAGGGCCTGACCCAGATCAATCTGGAGTCGTTCCAGCTTGAAGGGGAAGCAGCATGAACGCGAGCGAAAAATTCGTGCCCGCTGCGCAGCGTGGCGCGGCCGGGCGTTGCACGCCACACGAAAGCGCCCGTGCCCAGGTGGCGGGCGCGGCCACCTACATTGACGACATCCCGGAAATCAAAGGCACGCTGTTTGCCGCGCCGATCACCTCGCCCGTGGCCCATGGCCGACTCAAAGGTGTAGACGTTACCGCGGCACTGGCGATGCCCGGCGTGCGCGACGTGCTGCTGGCACGCGACATTCCGGGCGACCCGATTCTTGCCGCCTTTGCGCACGACGAACCCATCTTCGCGCTGGACACGGTGCAGCACATCGGCCAGGTGGTGGGCCTGGTGATTGCCGACACCGTGATGCAGGCGCGCCGCGCCGCACGCTCGGTGAAACTGGACATTGAAGCCCTGCCTGCGGTTTTGACCGTGCATCAGGCGCACGCCCAAAGCAGCTACGTGCTGCCCCCGGTGCATGTGAAGCGCGGCGACGCCGACGCCGGCCTGGCCCGCGCGGCCCACACGTTGCACGGCGCGTTTGAAGTAGGCGGCCAGGAGCACTTTTACCTGGAAGGCCAGGTGGCCTATGTGGTGCCGCAGGAACAACAACAGTGGCTGGTTTATTCCAGCACCCAGCACCCGGGCGAAATCCAGCATTGGGTGTCGCACGCGCTGGGCCTGGACAACGCCTCGGTACGGGTGGAGTGCCGGCGCATGGGCGGCGGCTTTGGCGGCAAGGAAACCCAGGCTGGCCACATCGCTGTGTGGGCGGCTATTGCCGCCAACAAGCTGCAGCGCCCCGTGAAGCTGCGACTGGACCGCGACGAAGACTTCATGATCACCGGCAAACGCCACCCGTTCGCCTATGACTACACCGTCGGCTTTGACAGCGCCGGCCTGATCACAGGCCTGAAGCTCACGCTGCTGGCCAACTGCGGTTTCAGCGCGGACTTGAGCGGCCCTGTGGCCGACCGCGCCATTTTTCACTCTGACAACGCTTACTTTTTAAGCGACGTGGTAATTGACTCTTACCGCTGCAAGACCAACACCCAAAGCCACACGGCTTTTCGCGGCTTCGGTGGCCCACAGGGCGTGATTGCGATTGAAACCATTTTGGGCGACATCGCGCGCCACCTGGCGCTGGACCCGCTGGACGTGCGCCTGCGCAACCTGTACGGCATTGATGAGCGCAACACCACCCACTACGGCATGAAGCTGGAAGACAACATCCTTGCGCCGCTCATCACCACGCTGGAACGCACCAGCAGCTACCGCGCCCGGCGCAAACAGATCGCCACATGGAACGCCAGCAGCCCCGTGATCAAGCGCGGCATCGCCATCACGCCCGTCAAGTTCGGCATCAGCTTCACCGCCACGCTGTTCAACCAGGCCGGTGCGCTGGTGCATGTGTACACCGACGGCAGCGTGCAGGTGAACCACGGCGGCACCGAAATGGGCCAGGGCCTGCACACCAAGGTGGCGCAGATCGTGGCCGACGAACTGGGCGTGCCGTTTGAGCGCATCCGCGTCACGGCCAGCGACACCGCCAAGGTGCCCAACGCCAGCGCCACCGCGGCCTCCAGCGGCACCGACCTGAATGGCCGCGCCGCGCAGTTTGCGGCGCGCCATGTGCGCGACAACCTGGCCGCCTTTGTGGGCGGCATGGACAGCTGCGGTGCCGGGGCCGTGAGTTTTGCGGGCGGGCAGGTGAGCACGCCGAAGTCCGTACGCAGCTTTGACGAGGTGGTGAAGGCCGCCTATGCCAACCGCATCCAGCTCTGGAGCGACGGCTTTTACCGCACGCCCAAAATTCACTACGACAAAACCACTCTCACTGGGCGGCCGTTTTATTACTTCAGCTACGGCGCGGCCTGCACCGAGGTGGCAATAGACACCCTTACCGGCGAGAGCCGCGTGCTGAAGGTGGACATCCTGCACGACGTGGGCACCAGCATCAACCCGTCCATCGACATCGGGCAAATTGAAGGCGGCTTTGTCCAGGGCATGGGCTGGCTGACCACCGAGCAACTGGTCTGGAACGACAAGGGCTACCTGTCCACCCACGCGCCCAGCACCTACAAGATACCGGCCACCGGCGACATCCCGGAACACTTCAAGGTAGACCTGTGGCCCGAGCCCAACCGCGAAGACAACGTGTTCGGCAGCAAAGCCGTGGGCGAGCCGCCCTTCATGCTGGCTATTGCGGTGTGGGAAGCGCTGCGCGACGCGGTGGCCGCGGCAAGGGGAGACGGCAAGCCGGTCGTGATGAATGCGCCGGCGACGGGGGAAGAGATATTGAGGGCGGCGCCTGCTCCGTAAACTGTCCGAGCGCACATCTGCGCACATTGGCTTGACCTCACGACGTCAAGCCAATGTGCTACGCCTCTGACAGGTGGGAGAACACCCAGGCTGCGGGTCGTTCAGCTTTGTGAGTCAAGTAAGCGGGAAGTACCGCATCCGCGTCGCGTTGGCGTCAGCACAGCAGATATTCGCAATCCAAGTCAGTGAATCTGCGTTACAGCCTCTTAAACTCGCTTGGCCCCAAACGCAGAGCGCTGCGCGGGGCGACTCAAAACACACTACACATAAAAAGGCAGCCCCCCATGAAGCGTTCCCTCTCTCTCGCCCTGATGATGCTGCTTGGCACCAGCGCCGTACTGGCGCAGGAATACAACCGCGTGCCCGCTGGCGACGCGCAATACCGCCAGTGCCTGAGTTTCGCGGCCAAGCTCTACGAAGGCGGCGGCGAGGCCAGCCCGATCCGCGGCCAGACCAAGGCGCAGGCCTGGTGCACCTGCATGTGGAACGAAACGCCTGACGACTTCAAGGGCAACCTGGTCACCTTCTCGGAAACCCGCAAGGGCAAAGAGACCAACAAGGTCTGCGAGAAGTACTCCAACTGGAGCGAGTAAGCCCGTCTCAACCCGGCACGGCAAGCGCCGTCAGCGCGCGCACGCCGGGTGCGCCGCCCACCTGCCAGCAGGCCTGAGTCAGCCGTGCCGTGGGCGCTGCGCCCAGCACCGGGTCGGCCAGGCCATGAAACTTGGCTTGCAGCTGTGCGTCGCTCATCGGGTTTTGCAGTGAGCCAATGGCGTGCTCGATGAACACATGAACGCGCCGCCCGTCGATCAGCACAGCGGTCACGTCAGCGCTGGCTTCGTCAATGGCGTCGTCCACCGTGGCCACCACCTTGCGGCGCAGCGCCACCATGTCGGCACGGGTCACCACCTCATCGGCAAACTCGGGCTCACCGGCCTGGCCAAAACTCAGGCCGGCGGCGCAGCCGTGGTACACGCTGAACTTGGCTTGCAAGCCATCGGCCGGCTCTTTCTTGCCGGTGAGTTCCAGCACCAGCGAATGCACCTTCAGCTCGATCCGCGCCACCTGTTCCGGCAAAACGCCTTGGGCACGCAACTGGGCGCAGGCGTCAATGGCGGGGTGGATCACGATACCGCAGGCAAAGGGCTTGTAGCTGTTGAATGAAATCTCGAAGCGCTGGCCCAGCTCGTGCGAGATTTCGCGCCAGTCGCATTTGGTCGAGATGGTCTGGATCATGCCGCGCGGCGCTTCCAGCGCCCGGGGGCTGGCGGTGTAGCCGTGTTTGGCCATCAGCGCGGCCATCAGGCCGGCGCGGGCCGCAGCGCCGGGGTGAAAGGGCTTGGTCATGGTGCCGAATTGCTCGCGCATGCCGACCGGTTGCGACGCCGCAATGCCAAGCGCCATGGCGGTCTGGTCTACGCTCAAACCCAGCAGGCGGGCACAACCGGCCGCCGCGCCCACAGTGCCGGTAGAGCCGGTAATGTGCCAGCCGCGATCGTAGTGGTCTGGGTACATTGCATTGCCCACGCGGCACGCCACGTCAATGCCCAGCACCAGCGCGTCGATCAGTTGCCGGCCCGACGCGCCAGTAACTTCCGCCAATGCCAGCAGTGCAGACGCCACCGGCCCGGCCGGGTGGATGATGGTTTTGAGGTGGGTGTCGTCAAAGTCAAAGGTGTGCGAGGTGATGCCGTTGACCAGCGCGGCGCTGGCCATGTCCAGCCGCTCGCTGCGGCCCAACACCGTGGCCTGGGGTGCCGGTTGCAGCATGGCCACCGCCGCCAGCGCCGCGTCAGCGGCCGGGTGCCGCGCCGCGCCCACGGCGCAGCCCAGCCAGTTCATGAAGGTGCGGTGGGCTTCGTGGTCAACCTCGTCGCTCCAGCCGCGAGACGGGTGGTTGGCCACATGGCGGGCCAGGATGTCGGTGACGGGCGGGGCGTTGTGGTCGGCGACGACCTGGGTATTGCGGGCCATGGAACAAAAATTAAAGTAAGTCGAAAAAAGCCAAGGGGAAAAAAGCCAAGGGGAAAGCCGATCAACTTTCAAGCTGGATATTGCGGGCCTTGGCCAGCGCAGTCCAGCGCGCGATGTCGGCCTTGATGAACTCGCCCAGTTGCTCGGGCAACATCACGATCGGCTCGATCGCTTCGATCGACAGCTTTTCGCGCAGATCGGGCGCGCGCAACACCGTGGCCAGCGTGTCGTTGAGCTGCTTGACGACCGCCGCGGGCATGCCGGCCGGGCCCACCACGCCGTACCACTGCTGGGCGTCAAAGCCCTTGAAGCCTGATTCGTCCAGCGTGGGCAGGTCTTTGTATTGCGGGTGGCGCGCCAGCCCGGTCA
Organism: Ramlibacter sp. 2FC; assembly: GCA_943369755.1. GTDB lineage: Bacteria > Pseudomonadota > Gammaproteobacteria > Burkholderiales > Burkholderiaceae_C > CALROG01. The sequence continues at coordinate 7,750 of CALROG020000044.1, read as the reverse complement.
CAGCCAGTGGCCGCACCCGGCCCGAGCGAATGTGCGGCGTGGCTGCGGCCAGCCCCGGGAACATGGCCTGGGTCTGCCCCGCCATCAGGTCAGTGAAGGCCGGCGCAATGCCGCGGTACGGGATGTGCACCATGAATGAATTGATCTGTTGCTTGAACAGCTCCATCGTCAGGTGCGTCAGAGAGCCCTGCCCGGCCGAGCCATAGCTCAGCTTGCCGGGGTTCTTTTTGACGTAGGCCACGAATTCGGCCACGTTGTTCACCGGCAGGTTGGCGTTGACCACCAGCACATTGGGCGTGGCACCGATCATGCCCACAGGCGTGAAGTCTTTTACCGCGTCATAGGGCAGCTTCCGGGTGGCCGGGCTGGTGCCGTGGGTCGCCACATAGCCCTGCAGCAGGGTGTAGCCGTCGGGCGCGGCGCGCATCGTGCTTTGGCAGGCAATCACGCCACCGCCGCCGCCCTGGTTGTCCACCACAAAGCTCTGGCCCAGCAGGCGGCCCCAGCGCTCGGTCACGGTGCGCCCCACCATGTCACTGCCGCCCCCGGCGGCCACTGGCACGATGTAGCGGATGGTCTTGTTGGGAAAGGCGGGCTGCGCCTTCAGCAAGGCGGGCGCGTACAACAAAGCGGGTGCGGCGCATAGCCACTGGCGTCGTTTCATGGCTTGTCTCCAGAAGATTCTTGTTGATTGCGCATTGTGACGAATTCCACCCGCCAGCGACCCTGCGCGGTCATGCCCTGAAGGCCTGCACGATCTGGGCGCGCAGCCACTGGTTGCCGGGGTCGGCCTCAAAGCGGCGGCTCCAGTGCAGCGACACCGCAAAGTCGCGCAAGGCAAAGGCGGGCTCGACAATGGCGTAGTCGCCTTCAAAGCCCAGCGCAATGCTGCGAGGCATCACCACCGCCAGGTCGGTGGCCTGCACGATGGACGGCAGCACCAGAAAGTGCTCGGTGGTCAGGCGCACCCGGCCTTCCAGCTTGAGCTGCTGCAGCGTGCGCAGGGTGTCGGCGTGGGTCCGCACGCAGACAAATTCAAGCTGATGCAAGGCCTCAATCAGCGCAGCACCACGTTTGTGCCGGTGCTGACGCAAAAAGGGGTGGCCGGCACGCAGCATCACGATGTAGCGGTCTTTGAGCAACTGCACCCGCTGGGCGTCTTTCACCATGGGCAGGAAGCCAAAGGCAAAGTCGATCTGCCCGCTGTCCAGCGCGTCATTGATGGCGGGGCGCGGCAGTGGCAGGGTTTCGAGCTGCACGCCCGGTGCCTGCTCCCGCAGCAGCGCCATCAACTCGGGCAGGAAGCGGCTTTCGCCGATGTCGCTCATGTGGATGCGAAAGCAGCGGCGCGACTGCATTGGCTCAAACCCGGCTGACTCGCCCAGCGCCTGCTCCAGCATGGCCAGCGCCTGGCGCACCGGCTCGGCCAGCCGCGTGGCCTGCGGTGTGGGCTGCACGCCGCCGGCCGCGCGCATGAACAAGGGGTCTACCAACAAGCCGCGCAGCCGCGTCAGGCCCTGGCTGACAGCGGGCTGAGTCAGGTCCAGCGCCTCGGCGGCGCGGCTCACACTGCGCAGCCGGTACACCGCGTCAAACAGCCGCAGCAGGTTGAGGTCGAGATTGTTGATATGCATTAAATGAATATTACTTAGTTTTGGTATTTTATTGATTTATGAGCGCCCGCGCCTCAAACTGGCACCTGCATCAGCAGGAGACAAGCGCTTGGAAGTTTCATTCAGCAAAGAGATTGAGTCGCTGCGCCTGGGCGCGGGCGACACCTTTCATGGCGAGGGCATCCTGGCCATTACCAAGGCACTGCTGCAGTCAGGCGTGGCCTATGTGGGGGGCTACCAGGGCGCGCCGGTCTCGCACCTGCTGGACGTGATGGTTCAGGCCAAGCCCTACATGGACGAGTTGGGCGTGCACGTGGAGGCCTGCTCAAATGAAGCGTCGGCGGCGGCCATGCTGGGCGCGTCCATCCACTACCCGTTGCGCGGTGCCGTGACCTGGAAGAGCATAGTGGGCACCAACGTCGCGTCTGACGCGCTAAGCAATCTTTCGTCACCCGGCGTAATTGGCGGCGCGCTGATCGTGGTGGGCGAAGACTACGGCGAAGGTGCCTCGGTCATCCAGGAGCGCACCCACGCCTATGCACTGAAAAGCAGCATGTGCCTGCTCGACCCGCGGCCTGATTTGCCGCAGATGGTGCGCATGGTGGAGCATGGCTTTCGCCTGTCGGAGGCGTCCAACATGCCGGTGATGCTGGAGCTGCGCATCCGCGCCTGCCATGTGCGCGGCAGCTTCGAGGCCCAAGACAACCGCCCGCCGGCCATTTCAACCCGGGCACTGATGAGCGACCCGGCCGGCTTTGACTACATGCGCCTGGCGCATCCGCCGGTGACCTTTCGCCACGAAAAGCTCAAGGGCGAGCAGCGCATTCCGGCGGCACGCCGCTACATTGCCGAGCAGGGCCTGAACGAGCTGATGCCCGGCAAGCATGCTGACCTTGGCATCATCGTCCAGGGCGGCCTGTACAACTCATTAATGCGCAGCCTGCAGCAACTGGGCCTGGCCGACGCCTTTGGCCAGAGCGACATCCCGCTGCTGGTGCTGAACGTCACCTACCCATTAGTGCCGGAACAGGTGGTTGATTTTTGCCTGGGCAAGCGCGCGGTGCTGATGGTCGAAGAAGGCCAGCCCGAATACATCGAGCAGGAAATTGCCACCCTGCTGCGCCGCCGCGACATCCAGACACCGCTGCACGGCAAAGACCTTTTGCCCGCAGCGGGCGAATACAGCGTGGAGGTGCTGGCGGGCGGCTTGCTGGCGTTCGCCGAGCGCTATCTCAACGCCGTTCGCGTTGAGCTTGTCGAAACGCCTGCGAGCCCTTCGACCGGCTCAGGGCGAACAGCTGCTCTGGCGGGTGCCCGGCAATGGCTCGACGGCAACCGCACCCGCCGCGCCGCCGTGGCCACGCAGCTCAACCATGCCCTGCCTGCCCGCCCGCCGGGGTTTTGCATCGGCTGCCCGGAGCGGCCGGTGTTCTCGGCCCTGAAGCTCGCGCAGCAAGACCTGGGGCAAGTGCACATTGCCGGCGACATTGGCTGCCATGCGTTTGGCACCTTCGAGCCGTTTTCCATGGGCCACAGCATCCTGGGCTACGGCATGAGCCTGGCCAGCCGCGCCGGCGTCTCGCCCATGATGCAGCGGCGCACGCTGGCCATCATGGGTGACGGCGGCTTCTGGCACAACGGGCTGCTCACCGGCGTGCAAAGCGCGCTGTTCAACGGCGACGACGCAGTGCTGTTGATCTTCAAGAACGGCTACACCTCGGCCACCGGCACGCAGGACATTATTTCCACCCCCGAAGACATGGCCCGCACTGGTGCGGCGGACAGGCAACTAAGCCAGGTGCATACCAACCAGACCATTGAATCCACGCTGAACGGTCTGGGCGTCAAATGGCTGCGCACCGTGCACACCTATGAAGTGGCGCAGATGCGCGCCACCCTGAAAGACGCCTTCACCAGCGACTTCAATGGCCTGAAAGTCATCATTGCCGAGGGCGAATGCCAACTGGAACGCCAGCGCCGCATCAAGCCCTGGATTGCCAGCCTGCTGAAAAAAGGCAAGCGGGTGGTGCGGGTGAAGTACGGTGTGGACGAAGACGTGTGCAACGGCGACCACGCCTGCATTCGCCTGTCGGGCTGCCCCACGCTCACGCTCAAAGACAACCCCGACCCGCTCAAGGTAGACCCGGTGGCCACTGTGATTGACGGCTGCGTGGGCTGCGGCCTGTGCGGCTCCAACGCCCACGCTGCCACCCTGTGCCCCAGCTTCTACCGGGCTGAAGTCATCCAGAATCCGGCATGGCCCGAACGCCTGCTGCACGGCCTGCGCGGTGCCTTCGTTCGCCTGCTGCAACCCGCATGAACCCGCAACCCGTTTCCCTGCTGGTCTGCGCCCTGGGTGGCGAAGGCGGTGGTGTGCTGACTGAATGGCTGATCGACACCGCGCGCCATGCGGGCTATGCGGCCCAGGCCACGTCAATCCCCGGCGTGGCACAGCGCACCGGGGCCACCACTTACTACATCGAGGTGTTTCCCGTGCCCATGGCCCAACTGGGCGGCAAGCGCCCGGTGTTCAGCCTGAACCCGGTGCCCGGCGCGCTGGACGCCATCGTGTCGTCTGAGCTGCTGGAGACCGTGCGCCAGATCAGCAACGGGCTGAGCACGCCGCAACGCACCCGGGTCATCACCTCGTCCAGCCGCACCCTGACCACCCAGGAGCGCATGCAGTTGGGCGACGGCCGTGCCGACAGCGCTGAGCTGCTGGGCGTGGTGCGCGCCCAAAGCCACAGTGCCCAGGTGTTTGACATGGCGGCCATGGCCCGCGAGTGCGGCACCGTGGTCAGCGCGGTGATGCTGGGCGCAGTGGCAGGCAGCGGGCTGTTCCCGTTCAAGCGCGAAGACTACGAAGCCGTGGTGCGCCAGGGCGGCACCAGCGCCGCCACCCAGGCCAGCCTGCGTGGCTTTGCCCGGGCCTTCGAACAGGCCCACCAGCTTGCCCGGCAGACCACGCTGGTTGCCGAATTGCTATCAAATGAGGAGCGGCTCACGCATATTTCAAGCGGGCTACAGGCTGATTTGGCGTCTATCTTCCCGCCTGCGGTGCAGCCGATGCTGGCCTTGGGCCATGCCCGAATGCTGGACTACCAGGGCCCGGCCTACGCCGCGCTGTATGTGCAGCGCCTGCAGCGCGTGCTGCAAGCCGAGCGCGAAGCGGACCCGGCCGCAACCAATGGCTTTGCCACCACCCGTGAAATGGCCCGCTGGCTGGCGCTGTGGATGGCGTTTGACGACATCGTGCGGGTGGCCGACCTGAAAAGCCGGGCCAGCCGCTGGCAGCGGGTCAAGGGCGAGGTGAAGGCGCAAGACGACGACCTGCTCAAGGTCTACGACCACTTCAAGCCCGGCGCACCCGAATTTGCCGCGCTGGCGCCGCCTGCGCTGGCCGCGCGCGTGCTGGCCTGGGACCAGCGCCGCGTGGCCCAAGGCAAAACACCTTGGGCGCTGCCGCTCAAAGTGGGCAGCCACTCGGTGGGCGGCATGCTGGCGCTGCGCACGCTGGCCAGCCTGAAGTGGCTGCGGGTGCGCGGCAACCGCTACGCCCAAGAGCAGCAGATGATCGAACGCTGGCTGGCCGGCGTGGTGCAAGGCACGCAGCGCCACTGGCCGCTGGGCCACGGCATTGCGCTGTGTGGCCGCCTGATCAAGGGCTACGGCGCCACCAATGAGCGCGGCAAAGAGAACCTGCTGCATGTGCTGGACCATCTGGCCCACGGGCCGGACGCCGCACAAGCCACCAGCGCGGTCAACGCCGCGCGCGAAGCGGCGCAGGCCGACGACGCAGGCAAGGCGCTGGACGCCACACTGGCACAGCACGGTGCACCGCAACGCCCGGTCAAGGCGCAGCCGATACGATGGATGCGCCAGCCGCGCAAGACCTGACCCGTTCAGACACCCACAAGACAAGGAGACGCCCATGACAACGCACACACCCCGCCCCCGCCACCCGGCGCTGGCCTCTTTGGCTGCCACGGCCGCTCTGGCCCTGGCCCTGGCCTGCGCCCTGCCCGCGCCGGCTGCGGCGCAGGCCAGCGCAGGACAGGCATGGCCCAGCAAACCCATCCGCGTAGTGGTGAACTTTCCGCCCGGCGGCGCTGCCGACCAGTTGGCCCGCGCGATCGGTCAGCCCCTGGGTGAAGCGCTGGGCCAACCGGTGGTGATTGAAAACCGCGCCGGTGCAGGTGGCAACCTGGGTGGCGATGCGGTGGCCAAGTCGCCGCCCGACGGCTACACATTGCTGATGAGCTCGGGCGGCATGGTGTCGGTCAACCCGCACATCTATCCGCGCATGCCGTTTGACCCGGCCAAAGACATCGTGCCCGTGGCATCAGCGGCACGCGTGCTGGTGTACCTGGTGGCCAAGCCGAGCTTGCCGCCCAACAACATCAAGGAATTTCTGGCCTACCTCAAGGCCAACCCGGGCAAAACGTCTTTTGGCTCGCCGGGCAACGGCAGCTCACCGCACCTGGCTGGTGAAATGATGAAAGCCCAGGCCGGCGTGTTCTCGGTGCATGTGCCCTACCGCGGCGCGGCCCCGGCCCTGCAAGACCTGCTGGCAGGCCAGCTGGACTTTTACTTTGACCCCGGTATCGGCCTGGCACAGGTGCGCGCGGGCCGCCTGAAGCTGCTGGCGGTGGGCAGCCCCAAGCGCTCGCCGTTGTTCCCGGAGGTGCCCACACTGGACGAGGCCGGCCTGAAAGGCTTTGATGCAGACACCGTGTTCGGCTTCTATGCGCCGGCCGGAACGCCAGCGGACGTGGTGGCCCGGTTGAACCGGGAGATCAACCGCATCCTTGGCACACAGCCAGTAAAAGACCGCATCACCGCGCTGGGCGGCGAGGCACTGCCGCTCACGCCTGCCGAGTTTGCGGCCAAGGCCACGGAGGATTCGAAGCGCTTCGGCGCGATCATCCGCGAGCGCAAAATCTCCGGCGACTGATATGGCCCCCACGTTCGCCCACTTCGTGTGGCTCTCTGCCCCCCGCGGGGGCGCAGCCGCCTTGGGGCGGCCCGGCGGCGGCTGATGTCCAAGTCTGCTGTTTACGAAGTGCGCGTCGAGTTTGGCGACTGCGACCCGGCGCGCATTGTCTGGTTTCCCAACTTCTTCCGCTGGATCGACGCCGCCTCGCGCCATTTCTTCGTGCAATGCGGGGTGCCGCCCTGGCATGAAACCGAGGCCACGCTGGGCATCATTGGCACGCCGCTGGTGGACACCCATGCGAAGTTCATCAAAACCGCCAGCTATGGCGATGTGCTGCAAGTGCATGTGCACATCGCCGAGTGGCGCGCCAAGAGCTTCGTGCAGCGCTACCGCATTCAACGCGGCGATGACCTGATCATGGAATGCGACGAGGTGCGCATCTTTGCGGCACGCCGCGCCGGTGAGCCAACCGCAATCCGCGCGCTGCCCATTCCGCACGAAATCCGGGCGCTTTGCGATTAAAAACGGCTGTAGCCCGCATGTAGACTGCCTGACCCACTACAAAGTTAATAGCACCCGGAAGTCGTTCACGTCGCTGTGGGTAGGCCCAGCAGCGCGCGCTGCGGCACAGCACGTGCCCAGTGTGCGCAAACCCGAGTGCCGGCCCGCTTCGCGGGGAGCCTCTGCAGTACTCAGAGTTTGGGGGAAGCGCTCGAACTCGCCTGCGGCTCAAACAATCGCGCTTTCTGATCCCAAACTCTTCCGTGCTTCGAGCCCGGCACTCTGATCGGGTTTTGCGCACACTGGGCACGCGCTGCGCCGTGGGGGTGGTGTTGGCGGGGGTGAGTGCCTAGAATTCGGTGCGAGGTTTGGTGGCTTTACTTATACCTGCCGTTTTACACAGTACAGTTGCCGCAAACCCAATGTGGATGCGAGTTAGGGAAGTTTTCGATGTCCAGTTTATTCCGCACTCGCCGTTTTATCCCGCAGGTCTTGCGGTAGAAATTACGTTTTGTCGACTGCTAAAACAGTGTTGCTAGCACAAAAGCTGAGTATTTATACAGCATCGATTTTCTGGTAGCGTGCATAGCTGCGCCACAGCGCGCGGACAAAAGCAAGCTTTTGGTACGGACGCAGTGACACAGCTATGTGAGCTGATGACCAAAAAGGGGGGTGGTTTGAGCCATCAGATGAAGCGCCA
>CALROG020000043.1:0-29219 GCA_943369755.1 Ramlibacter sp. 2FC | reverse complement strand
CGGTGTGCCGGTTGGCCCAGCGGTTGCCAATACCCAGGACGAAGTCACTGGCCAGCATGGTGGAGTTGCCATAGCGGTGGCTGGTCTGCAGGCCGCACATGCCCGCCATCAGGGGGTGGTTGTCGGGGATGGCGCCCCAGCCCATCAGCGTGGGGATGACCGGTACGCCGGTCAGTTCGGCAAACTCCACCAGCAGCGCGCAGGCGTCGGCGTTGATGATGCCGCCGCCCGCCACGATCAGCGGCCGCTCGGCGGCCTGCAGCATGGCAATGGCTTTCTCGATTTGCGCCCGCGTGGCACCGGGTTTGTACGCCGGCAGGGGGGAATAGGTGTCGGGGTCGAATTCAATCTCGGCCATTTGCACGTCAAACGGCAGGTCTATCAACACCGGCCCCGGGCGGCCCGAACGCATCAGGTGAAACGCCTGCTGAAAGGCACCGGGCACCTGGGCCGGTTCGCGCACCGTTACGCTCCACTTGGTGACCGGCTTGGCAATGCTTTCAATGTCTACCGCCTGAAAGTCTTCCTTGTACAGCCGCGCCCTTGGGGCCTGGCCGGTGATGCACAAAATCGGGATGCTGTCGGCCTGGGCCGAATACAGCCCGGTAATCATGTCGGTGCCGGCTGGCCCGCTGGTGCCGATGCACACGCCAATGTTGCCGGCCACGGCGCGGGTGTAGCCCTCGGCCATGTGCGAGGCACCCTCTACATGGCGCGCCAGGATGTGGCTGATGCCACCGTGTTTGCGCAAGGCGGCATACAGCGGGTTGATGGCAGCACCGGGCACGCCAAAGGCCTGGGTGATGCCTTCTTTCTCAAGTATCCAGACGGCGGCTTCAATTGCCTTCATGCGGGGCATGGGTGACTCCTGTTGAATGAGTCACGACTGTAGGAACCAGGCCGCGGTTGCGGAAGAGGGCGCGCAGCCATAACATTCATTCCAATCTGGAATAGGGGTGTGCAATGGACCGTTTGCTGGCCATGGAGATGTTTGTGCGGGTGGTGGAAACCGGCAGCTTCAGCAAGGCGGCAAAGGAATTTGCCACCACCCAGCCCACGGTGACCAAGCAGGTCGCCGCCACCGAGACGCGGCTGAAGGTGCGGCTGCTGAACCGCAACACCCGTGGTGTGAGCCTTACCGAGCCGGGTGCGCTGTATTACGAAAAATGTAAGGCCATCGTGCGCCAGGCCGAAGAGGCAGAGAGTGTTGTGCACCTGCGCCAGACCCAGGCCCAGGGGCTGCTACGCATCGGCACCTCGGTGGCGTTCGGGCGGCGGGTCATCGTGCCGCTGGCGCTGGACTTCATGGCCCGGCACCCGCAGGTGCAGGTAGACCTGAGCTTTGAAGACCGTTACACCGACCTGGTGGCCCAGGGCATCGACCTGGCGGTGCGCATGGGCAAGCTGCAAGACTCCAGCCTGGGCTCGCGCTTTCTGGGCATGAACCCCTGGGTGCTGGTGGCTGCGCCCAAATACCTCAGGAAGTACGGCACGCCCAAACGCCCGCAAGACCTGAGCGGGCACAACGCCTTGATTTACAGCAGCGTGCAGGGTGACGACGTGTGGCGCTTGTCTGCGTCAAAGGCGGCACCGGTTACGGTGCCCGTCACCGGCAAGCTGCGCAGCAACAACCTGTCGGCGGTGCTGGCCGCAGCGCGCGCCGGGCTGGGTATTGCCGCGCTGCCGCGCTATGTGGCGGGCGACTCGCTGGCGAGCGGCCACATCGTGGCGCTGCTGAAAGACCACGCCCTGCCCGAGCAGGAAATCCATGCCGTGTTCCCGTCGCCCAAGCTGGTGCCGGGCAAGGTGCAGGCCTTCATTGCCTTCATGCAGGGGCGGTTTGGGCCAAAGTGGTGGGAGACGGTGCCCAAGGCTTGAGGCAACCTTCCCCAAGTGAGCCTAGTGCGCGTCGGCCTGTTTGGCGGCTTCGATGGCTGCGGCGCTGTCGCCCTGGCCGCCATTGAAGAACAGGTTGAGTGCGACCGCCGCGATTGACGCAAGCAGAATGCCTGACTCGATCAACGGGTGAATGCCATGTGGCATCCATTGTTTGAAGTTCGGCGCAATAAGCGGGACCATGCCCACACCAATGGAGATGGCCACAATGAACAGGTTGTTGCGGTTGTTTTTGTAGTCCACATTGGCCAGGATGCGGATGCCGGTGGCCGCCACCATGCCAAACATCACCAGGCCCGCGCCGCCCAGCACAAAGGTAGGAAGCGACTCCACCAGCGCGGCCATTTTGGGCAGCAAGCCCAGCACGATCAGGATGATGCCGCCGGCCACGCAGACAAACCGGCTCTTGACGCCTGTGACGCCCACCAGGCCGACGTTTTGCGAGAAGCTGGTGTAGGGAAAAGTGTTGAATATGCCGCCGATCAATGTGCCCAGGCCGTCGGTGCGCAAACCTGCGGTGAGCATTTTCTGGTCGACCTTCTTGCCGGTCATGTCGCCCAATGCCAGGAACATGCCGGTGGACTCGATCATCACCACAATCATGACCAGCGTCATGGTGACGATCAGTATCGGGTCAAAGACGGGTGTGGCAATCTCGAACGGCAGCACCAGGTCGAACCAGCCGGCCTTGCCAACTTTTTCAAAGCTCATGAGCCCGGCAACGGTGGCGACCACGCCGCCGATGATGATGCCCAACAGCACCGAGATGTTGGAGACGAATCCCTTGGCGAATTTGGCAATCAGCAGAATGGAAACCAGCACCATTGCGGCAATGCCAATGTGTGAGAGCTGCGCGTACTTGGGGTTGGGCACGCTGCCCACAATGTTCAGGCCTTGCGGCACAGCAGGCACCGCACCGGTTGCAGCGGCTGCCCGGGCGGCTTCGAGCCATGCCAGGTGATCCGGGTTGGGGATGCTGGGGGCGGTTGGGCCGAACGGGTTGCCAAAGATCCAGTTGATGCCAATGCGCATCAGGCTGATGCCGATCACTGCGATGATGGTGCCGGTGACCACTGGCGGAAAGAAGCGCAGCATGCGGCTGACGATGGGTGCGATCAGGATCGAGATGATGCCGGCACCGATGATGGAGCCGAAAATCAGCCCGGCCCCGGCGGTGCCAGGGTTGCTGTTGGCCATGGCAACCATGGGGGCCACCGAGGCAAAGGTGACGCCCATCATGACGGGCAGGCGGATGCCAAACCACTGGGTCGCGCCGAGAGATTGAATCAGGGTGACCACGCCGCAGCAAAAAAGGTCGGCTGAAATCAGCATGGCAACCTGCTCGGGGCTGAGCTTGAGCGCGCGCCCCACAATCAGCGGTACGGCGATGGCCCCCGCGTACATCACCAGTACGTGTTGCAGGCCAAGGGCCGCGAGTTTGCCTGTGGGCAGGCGTTCATCGACCGGATGGGTGGTGGAAGTCATGGTGTCTCCTCGTCTTGTTGAATTGGTGTGCACTAAACTGTATACACAATAGAAGACAATATGAATAGCCATCAACCCGGCAAAGGGTGCGTGCCATGGGTGGCTCAGTTTTTACCGCCGTGCGGGTAATCGGGCAAACTTGGTGCGGCTATGCCTAACACCCCCGCATCAACCGTGGCCGTGCGCACCCTGTGCGAGTTTGCCGCCAAGGCGGGCGACCTGGACTTGCGCTTCACACCTGCGCCCACAGCCCAGCAGGGCCGCGAAGGGCATGTGTTGGTGGCGCAGCGGCGCGGGCCTGGCCATGAGGCCGAGGTCAGCCTGTCGGGCAACTACCAGGGCTTGCAGGTGCGCGGCCGCGCCGACGGCTATGACGCGCAGCGCAACGAGCTGGAAGAGGTCAAGACCTTTCGTGGCCGGGTCGATGCCATTGCCTGGAATCACCAGGCATTGCACTGGGCTCAGCTCAAGGTTTATGGCTGGCTGATGTGCGAGACGCGCGCACTGCCCGCCATCACGCTGAACCTGGTTTACTTTGACGTGGCGACGCAGGCCGAGTACCCGCACACGCAGGAATTTGAGGCCCCGGCACTGCGGGCTTTTTTTGAAGCGCTGTGTCAGCGTTACCTGGGTTGGGCTGAACAGGAAGCGCGCCACCGCAGCCAGCGCGACGCCGCGCTGGAGGCACTGGCGTTCCCGCAAATGCCGTTTCGCCCGGGCCAGCGCGAAATGGCCGCAGGGGTGTACCGCGCCTGTGTGCAGTCGCGCCCGCTGCTGGTACAGGCACCGACTGGCATTGGCAAGACCATGGGCACGGTGTTCCCCGCGCTCAAGGCCATGCCCGCGCGTGGCACCGACAAGCTGTTCTTTCTGACGGCCAAGACACCGGGGCGGCAGATTGCGCTGGACGCGCTGGCCAGGGTGAGGGCCGCGCAGGCCGGTGTTGCGCTGCGGGTGGTGGAACTGGTGGCCAAAGACAAAGCCTGTGAACACAAAGACAAGGCTTGCCATGGTCAGTCGTGCCCGCTGGCCAACGGCTTTTATGACCGGCTGCCAGCAGCCCGCGAAGCGGCAGCACAAGCCCGGTGGCTGGACCAGGCCGCTTTGCGCCAGGTGGCGCGCCAGCACCAGGTCTGCCCCTACTACCTGGGCCACGACATGGTGCGCTGGGCCGACGTGGTGGTGGGCGACTACAACTATTACTTTGACCGTTCGGCCATGTTGTATGCGCTAACGGTCGAATCGGCCTGGCGCGTGAGTGTGCTGGTGGACGAGGCGCACAACCTGTACAGCCGCGCCTGCACCATGTACAGCGCCGAGCTGACCCAGGCCGAGGCGCTGGCGCTGCGCCCGCAGGTGCCTGCGGGTGTGCGCCCGCGCCTGGACGAGCTGATCAACCAGTGGCAGTTGCTGCTGGACGAGCAGCAGCGCAGCGCGCCAGCCCGCGCCTGGCAAGTGCTGGACGAGTTGCCCGAGGCCTGGGTGCGCACGCTGCAAAAACTCAATGGCGCAATGGGCGACTACCTGAACGACCACCCGACTGAGTCGCATGGGGCGTTGCTGCCGTTTTACTTTCGCACGCTGGCCTTTGCCGCCCTGGCGCAGGAGGCGGGAGAGCACTCCATGTGCGAGCTGGATCTGGCCGAGGGCGATGCTGCCCCCGCTGAGGCGGCTGAACCCGCACAACTGGCGCTGGACGCGGCCGCATTTGACGACGCCAGCCGCTGCGCGGGGCGCTTGACGCTGCGCAACATCGTGCCTGCGCCCTTTCTTGCGCCGCGCCTCAAGGCGGCAGATTCCATGGTGCTGTTCTCAGCCACGCTGAACCCGCCCGACTACTACATGGACCTGCTGGGCCTGCCCGACAGCACCCAGCTGCTGGACATCCCCACGCCGTTTCGCACTGAGCAATTGGCGGTGCGGGTGGTGCCGCTGTCGACCCGGCGCGACGACCGCATGGCGTCACTGGAGCCCCTGGCCCAGGCCATTGGCCAGCAGTTCGGGCGCGCACCGGGCAACTACATCGCCTATTTCAGCAGCTTTGACTACATGCAAGCGGCGCAGCGCGCGGTGCAACAGCGCTGGCCTGACTTGACCGTGTGGACGCAGGCGCGCCAGATGGACGAAGCCAGCCGCCAGGCCTGGCTACAGCGCTTTGACGCGGCCGGGCAGGGCATTGGCTTTGCAGTGTTGGGCGGCGTGTTTGGCGAGGGGGTAGACCTGCCCGGGCGTCGGCTGATTGGGGCCTTTGTGGCCACACTCGGCCTGCCGCAATTTGACGAAGTAAACCAGGCAATTTGCGAGCGCATGCAGGCGCGCTTTGGCCGCGGGCATGACTACACCTATCTGTTTCCGGGTTTGCAAAAAGTAGTGCAAGCCGCCGGGCGGGTGATCCGCACAGATACCGACAGCGGCACCGTGCTGCTGCTGGACGACCGCTACCTGCAAGCGCGTTACCGCGCGCTGTTGCCGGCGTGGTGGCGAATCGAGGTGGCGTAAGTGACCAGACGTCGTTCGCCCCAAGCCGGGCGAAGCGCTCAAGTGTTTTAACGCAACAAATCCGCCAGCGCCCGCGCAATCACCTTGGTGGCGCGGCGCAGGTCTTGCAGTTCGAGCCGTTCATCGGCGCGCTTGGCGTGGCTTTCCAGTACGGTGCGCGGGCCGGCACCGTAGATCACGCCGGGTATGCCGTGCTCCACATACAGCCGCACGTCGGTGTACAGCGGAGTGCCCACGGCCGGAATCGGCTCGCCGAACACGGCCTCACCATGCTGTTGAATGGCCGACACCAAAGGCGCGTTGCCGGCCAGCGGTGCCATGGCACGCGCCAGCAACATGCGCTTGATGTCCACGCGCACTGTCTTGCCACCGCGCGGCGGGTTGAATGTTTTCGCCGCTGCATCAATGGTGGCGCGGATCGAAGCCTCGACCTGCGTCGGGTCTTCCTCGGGGATCATGCGGCGGTCCAGCTTGAGCACCACCTTGCCCGGGATGACGTTGGTATTGGTGCCGCCGGAAATCAGCCCGACGTTCAGGTACGGGTGGGTAATGCCGGTGACGTTGGAGGTCACTTTTTTGTAGTCTGCGTTCAGTGCGTACAGCGCGTTCAGGATGTGGGTGGCGGCCTGCAATGCGTCGGTGCCGCTGTCGGGTATGGCGGCGTGGCTCATCTCGCCGTGCACCGTCACTTCCATTTGCAGGCAGCCGTTGTGCGCCACCACCACCTGGTAGCTGAAGCCTGCCGCAATCATCAGGTCGGGCTTGGTCAGGCCTTTGCGCAGCATCCAGCCAGGGCCGACTTCACCGCCGAATTCCTCGTCGTAGGTGAAGTGCAGCTCGACGCTGCCTTTGCCGGGTTTGCACACGGCTTCCAGCGCGCGCACTGCAAAGGTAAAGGTTGAGAAGTCGCATTTGCTCACCGCAGCGGCGCGGCCATAGATCTTGCCGTCCACAATTTCGCCGCCATACGGGTCATGGGTCCAGCCCTCGCCGGGCGGAACCACGTCGCCGTGGGCGTTCAGCGCGATGGTTTTGCCGGGGCCATAGTTGCGCCGCACGATCAGGTTGGTGATGGTTTCCAGGCCTGCGGCCTTTACCTCGTCGGCGGGCACTGGGTGCTGTTCAGCGTCCAGCCCCAGGGCTTTGAGCAACTCGGCAGTGCGCTGGGCATGCGGCGCGTTGTTGCCCGGCGGGGTGTCGGTGGGCACGCGAATCAGTTCTTGCAAAAACTTGACCTGCTCGTCAAAGTGGGCGTCGATCCAGCCGTCAAGTTGTTGGTAGTCCGTCATATCAGTCATTCCAGATTTCATTCGAGTTCGCCTGCCAGGTTGTCCAGCAGCCGTTGAAAGGCTTCGACAGCCAGTTGCATGTCGTGGCTGGTGGTGGACTCCAGCGGGTTGTGGCTGACGCCGGCGTTCTGGCCGCGCACGAACAGCATGGCCTGGGGCATCACCTCGTGCAGTTTCATGGCGTCATGGCCGGCTCCGCTGGGCATGCGGTACAGCGGCACGCCAAGGGCCTCAACCGCGCGCTCCCAGCGCTGCTGCCAGGCCGGTGCGCTGGGCGCAGCGGCGGCGCGCATGGTCTGCTCGACCGTGTGGCGCAAGCCCCGGCGCTGGCAAATGTTGCTCAGCTCGGCCAGCACGTCGGTCACCATGGCGTCGCGTTGGGGATCGTTGGGGGCGCGCAGGTCCAGCGTGAACTGGCAGCGCCCCGGCACCACATTGGTGGAGCCGCCGGGCACGTTCCAGATGCCGATGGTGCCCACCGAATCGCCGTCGCGGCCCGCGCGCTGCTCGATGTACATCGCCAGCTCGGCCACGGCCGACGCGGCGTCGCGGCGCCGGTTCATTGGCGTGGTGCCCGCATGGCTGGCCATGCCAATCACTTCACACAGGTAGCGCACGCCGCCGTTGATGGAGGTGACGATGCCCAAAGGCAGGTCGATCTCGTTGAGCACCGGGCCCTGTTCAATGTGCACTTCAACAAAGCCCAGGTAGTCGGCTGGGTTGCGTTGCAGCTTTGGAATGTCGTCCACGCATAGGCCGGCGTGCTGCATGGCCTCGCGCATGGAAATGCCATCTGCGTCTTTTTGCTCCAGCCAGGCCGGGTTGAACTGGCCGATGAGTGCGCCAGAGCCCAGAAAGGTGGCTTTGTAGCGTTGGCCTTCTTCTTCGGCAAAGGCAATCACCTCAAAGTCAAACGGTAAACGCCTGCCAGCCCGGTGCAGCGCCTGCACGCAGGCCATGGGCGTGAAGATGCCCAGGCGCCCGTCGTACTTGCCGCCGTTGCGCACCGTGTCGTAGTGGCTGCCGGTCATCAGGGTTTTTGCTGGCCCGGCGTTCACCGAGGCCGCGGCCTTGTAGGTGCCAACCACATTGCCCACGGCATCGATGCCCACTGTGTCAAAGCCGCAGTCGCGCATGCCCTGCGAAATGCGCTGGGCGCAGGCCCGGTGCGCCTCGGTGAGGTAGGTCACGGTGAGCTGGCCTTTTTCGGCAAAGCCAGGGTCGCTGTGCTGGGCCAGGGCTTCGTGCCAGTCCCAGACCTGGTTGCCCTGCACGGGCTCAATGCCAAACTTGTCCGCCAGGCGGATCTCCACAATGCGGTGAATATTGCGCAGCGCCTCGTCGAGTTCAAAGTCGGGGTGGTTGTCCAGGCGGCGCGCAAAGGTGTCGATGATTTGTTGTTTGGTCAACCCGGTACCACGCGGCCCGCGTACCGCCAGGATGAACGGAAAGCCGAACTTGGTGTTGTAGTCGTTGTTGAGTTGCTGGATGCGGGCAAATTCTTCCGGCGTGCACTGGGTCAGACCAGCCTTGCTTTGCTCGTGGCTGGACTCCGCCGTCAGCGCATTGCTGACCATGGCCTTGCCCGCCAGTTCGGGGTGCGCGCGGATCAGCCCGAGCTGCTTCTCGCGCCCGGCTTCGCGCACGATCAGCGCCATGGCGTGCTGCAGCTGCGGCACCGACAGAAACGGCCGCTGTGCCAGCGCGGCCAGGGCAATCCAGGGCGAATGCTCATACAAGCCGTCCAGCCATTGCGCGGCCTGGGCCGTTGACGCGGTGTTGAGTTGTTGCAATGTCAGGGTCATGTACGGTCCTGGTAGGGGTGGGTCTGCTTCCAGTGCCGCGCAATGTCAATTCGGCGGCAGACCCAGACCCGGTCGTGCTTTTCAATGTGGTCCAGAAAGCGTTGCAGTGAGCCAATCCGCCCTGGCTTGCCCAGCAAGCGGCAGTGCATGCCAATGCTCATCATCTTTGGCGCGTCTTCGCCCTCGGCGTACAGCGCGTCAAAGCTGTCGCGCAGGTAGGTAAAAAAGTGTTCGCCGGTGTTGAAGCCCTGGGCTTGCACAAAGCGCATGTCGTTGCAGTCCAGTGAATAGGGCACCACCAGGTGCGGCACTACCGAACCGTCGGTTTTTTGTATCTTCATCCAGAACGGGAGGTCGTCGCCGTAGTAGTCGCTGTCGTACTCGTACCCGCCGTGCTCTACCACCAGGCGGCGGGTGTTGGGGCTGTCGCGCCCGGTATACCAGCCCAGCGGCCACTGGCCCTTGGTCAGGTCTTTCAGGATGTGGGTGGCCAACACCATGTGTTTGCGCTCGGTTGCCTCGGGCAGGTTCTGGTAGTGGATCCATTTGAAGCCGTGGCAGGCGATTTCGTGGCCCAGTTCCATGAAAGCGGGCACCAGCTCGGGGTAACGCTCCAGCGCCATGGAGACACCAAACACGGTGAGTGGCAGTTTGCGTTTTTCAAACTCGCGCAGCACGCGCCAGATGCCGGCGCGCGAGCCATATTCGTACATCGACTCCATCGTGCTGTGGCGGTTTTCATAGGCCTGCGCGGTCACCATCTCGGACAAAAAAGTCTCTGACGCGGCGTCTCCGTGCAGCACGTTGTTTTCGCCGCCTTCTTCGTAGTTCAGGACAAACTGCACGGCGACGCGGGCTTTGCCCGGCCACTGGGGATGGGGCGGGTTCGGACCGTAGCCTTTGAGGTCGCGCGGGTAGGGCTGGGTGGTGTCGTAGTTCATGTTCAGGTTCAGGCCAGGGCCAGGGCGATGTCGTGGGTTGGCACGGGGCGGTCAAAGGCCAGGCTTTGTTCCACATGCTGCAAATGTTCGTCCATGAGTTTCACGGCGCGTTTTTCGTCGCCTGCGGCCAGGGCCTTCACCAACTGGGTGTGTTCTTCCTGGGAGTGGCGGGCGGCACCGGCGCGCTGGTACATCAGTGAGATCAGCGAGCTGCGCGAGACCAGGTCCCGCAGCATCTGCGCCAGCACATCGTTGCCTGTCAGCTCGGCCATGCGCACATGGAAGTCGCCCAGCAACTCAACCCGGGCGGCGGTGTCGGGGTTGTCCAGGGCGGCTTTTTCCTGGGCAATATGGTCCTTGAGGGCCTTGATTTTTGCCGGCGTGACGGTGCGCACAAACTCGCGCGTCATTTCGCATTCGAGCATGCGGCGCACCTGAAAAACCTGGCGCGCCTCTTCCACGGTGGGTGCTGCAACAAAGGCCCCGCGTGCCGGCTCGAGCGTGATCAGCCGGTTCTGCGCCAGCTGGAACAGGGCCTGGCGCACCAGCGTGCGCGACACACCAAAGTGGTCGGCCAGCTTTTGCTCGGCCAGTTTGGTGCCGGGTTGCAGCTTGTGCTCGACGATGGCGCGGGTCAGGGAGTCGACAATGACGTGAGTGGTGGACGCTTCCATGCGGCGCATGATAGACGTAAATCCAGAAAGTGTATACACTTTTGTGAACTAAGTTGAACCCGAAAACCGAAGGAGCCTCTATGGGCCTGAGCACACATGTCCTGGACACCGCCCACGGCTGCCCTGCCGCCGGCATGACGGTAGCGCTGTACACCACCGAGGGCGAGCGCGCCACCCTGGTGCGCCGGTTTGCACTCAACGCCGATGGGCGCAACCCGGACGGCCCGCTGTATGACAACGCCAGCCTGAAACAAGGCACTTACCGGCTGGTGTTTGATGTGGCGGCGTACTTTCGGGGCAAAGGCGTGCAGTTGCCCGAGCCGCCTTTTTTGAACCAGGTAAGCCTTGACTTCGGCGTGGCGCATGTGGACCAGCATTACCACGTGCCGCTGGTCTGCACGCCCTGGACTTACAGCACCTATCGCGGTTCATGAGCGTTGGGCACTTGCAGCGGCTGCTGGACGCCGTGGCCCGCGGCCCCGCTGTGCTGGTGAGCGTGGACAGCGTGCAGGGATCCGGCCCGCGCGAGCCCGGTGCCTGGATGGCCGTGACCCCTGCTGAGGTGATCAACACCATTGGCGGCGGCCGGCTTGAGTTTCAGGCCATCGACGAAGCGCGCGCACTGCTGCGCGGTGGCGCGACTGTGTTGCGGCGCTACCCCTTGGGGCCAAGCCTTGGCCAATGCTGTGGTGGCGTGGTGCATTTGAAGTTTGAGCCGCTTGCCGCGGCCGATTTGCCAACCCTTGGTTTGCGGCTGGGCGCAGAGGCCGCACCGGTCGCGCTGTTTGGCGGCGGCCATGTGGGCAAGGCGTTGGTGAATGTTCTGGGCACGCTGCCGTTTGCCGTGCGCTGGATTGACAGCCGTGACGAGATCTTCCCCGGCGAACTGCCTCTCAATGTGAGCTGCGAGCATTCTGACCCGGTGCAGGCCGCCGTGGCCGAGTTGGTGCCAGGCTCAAGGGTGTTGATCATGAGCTTCAGCCACGCAGAAGACCTGGACGTGGTGGCTGCGTGCCTGACCCGGCTGCGTGCGCTTGACGACCTGCCTTTTGTGGGCCTGATTGGCAGCAAAAGCAAATGGGCGGTGTTTCGCCACCGGCTGGAGGCGCGGGGCTTTGCGGCTGAAGATCTGGCCCGCGTCACCTGCCCGATTGGCCTGCCCGGGATTGCCGGAAAACAGCCGGAAGTGATCGCGGTGAGTGCCGCGGCACAGTTGTTGCAAGCGCAGTGGGCCGGGAACGGCTGAACATTGGGTCTCGCATGAAAGTTTCAAACTGTATACACTTCGGTTCACAGGTCGCAGCGGAGCAGCTATTTGTTCGCGACCAAAACTCTGCTCAGAGCGCCCGCAGTGGTGAGCAGGTCTGAAAGACTGAGAACGCCATGGAAAGCTACCTCCTCGATTGGGCCAACCTGCTGCTGCGGTGGGTCCACGTTATTACCGCCATCGCCTGGATCGGTTCTTCGTTTTACTTCGTCTTCCTGGACAGCAGCCTCACGCCCCCGGTTGATGACGACCTGAAGAAGCAGGGTGTCAGCGGCGAGTTGTGGGCCGTGCATGGCGGCGGCTTCTACCACCCGGTCAAGTTTGCGGTGTCCCCGCCCAAGCTGCCCGAGCACCTGCACTGGTTTTACTGGGAGAGTTATTCCACCTGGCTCAGTGGCATTGCACTGTTCACGGTGTCCTACATCTGGAATGCCAGCACTTACCTGATCGACAAGTCGCTGATGAGCTGGTCACCCGGCGCGGCGATCAGTGTGGCGCTGGCGTTCCTGGTGGTGTTCTGGATGCTGTACGACGCCATCTGCCAGTTTTTCGGGCAACGGAAAAACGGCGACGCCATTGTGGGCGTGCTGGTTCTGCTGCTGGTGTGCCTGGCGTCCTGGCTGGCCTGCCACTGGTTTGCCGGGCGCGCCGCGTTCCTGCTGGTCGGCGCGATGATTGCCACGTCCATGAGCGCCAACGTGTTCTTCTGGATCATTCCGGGCCAAAAGACGGTGATTGCCGCCATCAAGGCCGGGCAGCCGGTCGACCCGATCCATGGCCAGCGTGGCAAGCAGCGCAGTGTGCACAACACCTACTTCACCTTGCCGGTGCTGTTTGCGATGCTGAGCAACCACTACAGCTTTACCTACAGCCACCCGCAGAACTGGCTGGTGCTGATACTGATGATGTTTGC
Organism: Ramlibacter sp. 2FC; assembly: GCA_943369755.1. Taxonomy (GTDB): domain Bacteria; phylum Pseudomonadota; class Gammaproteobacteria; order Burkholderiales; family Burkholderiaceae_C; genus CALROG01. Next base: position 16,450 of record CALROG020000043.1, on the reverse strand, counting down.
CGGGGCCGCCATTCGCCAGTTTTTTGTCATGCGTCACGGCTTCAAACTTGGCCGCAACGGCAATCCGCTGCCTTATGCCCTGGTCGGGATGGCCGTGATTGTTGCCACCATCGCGTGGCTGCGCCCGGTTCCGGTTGCTACAACTTCTGTAGCGGCTGGCGCAGCAAGTACCGGGGCTGCAGCCCAAATTGACTATGCGGCAGTGCAAAAAGTCATTGAGCAGCGTTGCGCCATGTGCCACGGCGCGCAGGTGCAGATGAAGAACGTGCGGCTCGACTCGCCCGAGGCGCTCAAACAGCACGCGCAGCTGGTTTACCACCAAGCAGTTGTCATGAAGCTGATGCCCATGAACAACAGCACCGGCATCACCGACGCCGAACGCGCGCTGCTGGGCGACTGGTTCAAGGCCGGTGCCAAGACCCCCTGAGCTGCTGTGGCCAGCCTGCTGATTCGCAACGCGCAATGCGTCGCCACGCTGGACGAGGCGCGGCGCGAGCTGACCAATGCCTCAGTGCTGGTGCGCGATGGTCTGATTGCACAAATCGGCCCTGCCAGCGAGCTGGCGCAGCAGGCCGACGAAGTGATCGACGCGCGCGGCCATCTGGTCGTCCCCGGCCTGGTGAACACCCATCACCACATGTACCAGACGCTTACCAGGGCGGTGCCGGGCGTGCAGGACGCCGAGTTGTTTTCGTGGTTGCGCGGGCTGTACCCGATCTGGGCCGGGCTTACGCCCGAGATGGTGCAGGTGTCCACCCAGGTGGCGATGGCCGAGTTGTTGCTCAGTGGCTGCACCACCAGCAGCGACCATCTCTACCTCTACCCCAATGGCGTGCGGCTGGACGACAGCATTGAGGCAGCGCAAGCCATTGGCATGCGCTTTGTGGCCACCCGCGGCAGCATGAGCGTAGGCCAGTCGCAGGGCGGGCTGCCGCCCGACAGCGTGGTCGAAGCGGAAGACGCCATCCTGCGCGACACGCAGCGCCTGATCGAGACCTACCACGAGCCCGAGCACGGGGCGATGGTGCAAGTGGCGGTGGCCCCGTGTTCGCCGTTCAGCGTCAGCCGCGACCTGATGCGCGAGTCGGCCCGACTGGCGCGCGCCCACGGTGTGCGCCTGCACACCCACCTGGCCGAGAACGACCACGACGTGGCCTACAGCCGCGAGAAGTTCAACTGCACGCCGGCGGAATATGCGCAAGACCTCGGCTGGGTCGGGCGCGACGTCTGGCATGCGCACTGTGTGAAGCTTGACCCGGCGGGCATTGCCCTGTTCGCCCGCACCGGTACCGGTGTGGCGCATTGCCCTTGCAGCAACATGCGGCTGGCCTCGGGCATTGCGCCGGTGCGCCGCATGCTGGATGCGGGTGTGCCCGTGGGCCTGGGTGTGGATGGCAGCGCCAGCAATGATGGCGCGCATATGCTGAGCGAGGCGCGTCAGGCGCTGCTGCTGGCACGGGTGGGCCGCAGCCTTGAACCGTTTGGCTGCGATGCCGGCCCCGCCGAGATGACCGCGCGCGACGCACTGGCACTGGCAACACGCGGCGGAGCCCAGGTGCTGGGGCGCAGCGACATAGGCCATCTGGCCCCCGGCATGTGCGCTGACATGGCGCTGTTTGACTTGCGCGCCATGCCGTTTGCCGGTGCTGCGGTGCATGACCCGGTGGGGGCGCTGCTTCTGTGCGCCAGTGCGCCGGCGGCCTGGACCGTCGTCAATGGCCGGGTGGTGGTGCGGCAAGGGCGGCTGGCAACACTCGAACTGGAGCCGCTGCTGGAGCGGCATAACACACTGGCCCGACGGCTTGTCAGCTTTGCGTAAGTGATGCCCACATTGCGAAGCGATACGTAAGCGCCTAGAGTTCAGTTGTCGGTCCGGTTAGGGGCCTTCGAGGAGACAACAACATGAACACACAAAAACGTTTTGTGCGCGGTGTGGCGCTTGCCGCGTTCGCGCTGGCTTGCCAGGCCGCCAGCGCGGCCCAGCTCGTGATTGCCCAGGTGGCACCGCTGTCGGGGCTGGAGGCCATCCAGGGCCGCGCCTACTCGGCGGGCCTTCAGTTGGCTTTCAATGCTGTCAACAAGGCCGGTGGCGCGGCCGGACACACTTTTACCCTGGTGCGCAAGGACGACGGCGGGCGGCCTGAAGACACCCTCAGTGCTACCAACCAACTGCTGGCGGAGAGCAAGCCGATTGCCCTGGCTGGCTACTTTGGCAACCGCAGCATTGCCGAGCTGGTGAAGTCGGGCATCCTGGAGAAAGAAAAAATCGCGCTGGTGGGCTACCGCACCACCGAGATCCGGCCCGAGGTGCCCTACCTGTACAGCGTGCGCGCCGGGCTGCGCGACGAGATCAACAAGATTGCCGAACATCTGGTCACGGTTGGCATTACCCGCCTGGGTGTGTTCCATGAAGACGGCCCTGGCGCTGCCGCACTGACCGCAGCGGTGGACGAAATTGCCAAGCGCACCGGTGCCACCATCGCTGCCCGGGCCACTTACCCGGCCGGCTCGGCGCGAGTCTCGCCGGCCATTGAAACTTTTCTGAAGACTCCGCCGCAGGCCATCATCATGCTGGCCACCGGCTCGGCGGCAGCCGGCTTCATTGAGCAGTACCGCCTGGCCGGTGGCGCGGCGCAGCTGTTTGCCCAGTCGGGTGCAGACATCGAACAGCTGGCCCAGCGTTTGGGTGAAGAAACCATGCAGGGCATTGCGATTGCGCAGGTTACACCCAGCCCTTACAAGGTTGCCGGGCGGCTGAGCAAGGAGTTCGCCGACACCGTGGCCAAGACGCCCAACCTGGAGGTGCCGCCAAGCTACGCCATGATGGAGGGCTACATCGCGGGCAAGGTCATTGTGGAGGCGGTGCGCCGCATGGGTGCAAAGGCCAGCCGTGAAGGCTTTGTGGCCGCGCTGGAAGGCCTGGACAACTACGACATGGGCGGCTACCGCATTGGCTTTAAACCCGGTGTGCGCAGTGGCTCCAAGTTTGTCGAGATGTCGATCGTTACCGGCACCGGCAAGATTCGCCAATAACCCGCCCGTGCCCCTTCGGCAAACTCCAGTGAGACGGAGTGGGGACAAACAAAAGCAGCGCCTGGCTTGCGCTGTACGCCAGTGCTGGGCCACCAACCCGGCGCGTTGGTCGGGCAAGACGCGCATGAGGCTACAACTGCCCTGACGCGCGCCGTCTACTGTGGAACCAACCCTGCCGCTTTCACCAGATCTGCATGGATTTTGATGTCGCGTGTGATTAAGCGCTGCATGTCCTCGGGGGTGCTGGTCGCCACTTCGATCCCACTTTCGGCCAGCTTGGCGCGCAACTCCGGGTCGAATGCGGCAAGCACAGCTTTGTTGAGTTGATCGATGATCGGGCGCGGTGTTTTGGTCGGTGCCAGGAGTGCTATCCAGGCTGAAAGGGTGAGATCAGCCACACCAGCCTCTTGCATCGTCGGCACTTGGGGGAAAACCGGCGAGCGGGTGGGGCTCATCACGCCAAGCGCGGTGAGCGTTGCGGCTTTTACATGAGGCACGGCTTCGGGCATCACGGCAAACATGGCGTCGACCGTGCCTGCGATGGTGTCGTTGATGGCCAATGCGCCTCCGCGATAGGGTACGTGCAGGAGTTTGGTTTGTGTTCGCGATTCAAACATCAAGCCGCCCAAATGCTGGGGGCTGCCGTCGCCAGATGATGCAAAGGTGAGCTTGCCCGGTGCCGCCTTGGCTGCGGCAATGAATGCGGCTACCGTCGGATACTTCGCCTTGTCTTTCACGATCATGACCATAGGCTGATTGACCAAACGGCTGACGGGCAGGAAGTCAGCCTCCGGGTCGTAAGGCAGTGTCTTGAAGACGCTTTTGTTGGTCGTGAGGAAGGAAGCCGGTGACACGGTGAGGGTGTACCCATCGGCGGGCGCTTTTGCGACCATCGGCATGCCAATCTGACCCGAGCCGCCACCTCGGTTGTCGACCACGACCGGTTGCCCCAAAGAGGCGCTCAGCTTCTGTCCGAGTGCGCGCGCAATCATGTCGACGCTGCCACCCGCAGGCAGCGCGACGATGAATTTGATGGGTTGATCAGGGTACTTCGCTTGGGCCTGCGCCAGACCTGTGAGGGACAAGGCGCCGAGCGCGCCTGTGTAGAGGAGCGATGTGCGACGAGTGTGCATGTGAGGAACCCCAAAAACAGTGTGTAAAAAAGCCACTCATAAAGAGAGCCTCAAAATCTGTAGCAATTTGCACGCCATTGTGCATACGCATTGCCGCTTCGCCAGAAAAAAATGGCGCTCTGGCAGCCTGGCGCAGGCCGTCAATCTTCCCTGTGGGCTCGCAAGACGGGGGATACTTGCGGGCATGACCTTGCCCCTCGCACTTTCAGGCGCCCCCAATTTCCGTGACCTTGGCGGCTACAGCACCGCCGACGGGCGCACCGTGCGCCACCACCGGCTGTTTCGTTCCGACCATCTGGCCCACCTGGCGCCGGCCGACCTGCAGGCGCTGGCCCGCACAGTCGGCCCGGCGGTGCGTGTGCTGGACCTGCGTGGCGAGGCCGAGCGCGCCGGTGCCGCCTGTGCCATCCCCGGCGCCATCGTGCATTCACTGCCGATCGAGCCCACGGTGGTGCAAGCGCTGTCCGACTTGCTGGCCGCTGGGCAGCCACCCAGCGGCGACGAAACCGTGGCGCTGATGCAGGATACCTACCGCGGTTTTGTGCGTGGCAACACGCCGCGTTTTGCCGAGCTGTTTGCCCATGCGCTGGACGCCCACGAGGCCCCCATCGTGTTCCATTGCACCGCCGGCAAAGACCGCACCGGTTTTGCGGCGGCGCTGTTGCTGCATGCCTTGGGTGTGCCGCAGGACGTGGTGATGCACGACTATTTGCTGACCAACGAACGCCTGCGCGGCCAGGCGCAGTTGCAATGGTTGCCGCCGCATGTGGCGCATGTGCTGCAGCAGGTTCAGGCCGACTTTCTGCACGCCGCGTTGCAAGCGGTCGACGAGGACTATGGTGGGCTGGACGGCTATTTGCGTGACGGCCTGCGCATCGGCGCAACGCAGCGTGCCGAGCTGGCGGCGCTGTACCTGAGCGCACCCGGTTGAAACTGTTTTGACCGGCGGCTGAAGTTACCAAGCGGTTACGGCGGCACAATGCCCGGCGGAGACACTTGAATGACCACGCCCGACCCTGCCACCCAGCCACGCCAGTTTCTTGAGCATCTGTACAACGCTGCGGTGCGCCGCGCGCTGCCCTTGCACAACACCGCCGCCTTTTTGCCGCCACCGCCCAAGGGGCGCACCGTGGTTATCGGGGCGGGCAAGGCCGGCGGCTCCATGGCCCAGGCGGTAGAGGCGCATTGGCCGGCAGACGCGCCATTGTCTGGCTTGGTGGTCACGCGCTACCACCACATTCCGCCGCGCCCTGCGGGGCTGGCGCAGCGCATTGAGCTGGTGGAAGCATCGCACCCGGTGCCAGACGCCGCCGGTCTGGCGGCGTCGCAACGCATCCTTGCGTTGACCCAGGGCCTGAGCGCCGACGACCTGGTGCTGTGCCTGATTTCTGGCGGTGGCTCGGCCCTGCTCACGCTGCCCGCCCACGGCCTGACACTGGCCGACAAGCAGCAGATCAACCAGGCGCTGCTCAACAGCGGTGCCAGCATTGGCGAAATGAACTGCGTGCGCAAGCACCTGTCGCGCATCAAGGGCGGGCGGCTGGCCGCAGCTTGCGCACCGGCCCAGGTGGTGACGCTGACCATCAGCGACGTGCCGGGCGACGACCCGAGCGTGATTGCCAGTGGCCCCACCGTGCCCGACGCCAGCACTTGCGCCGACGCCCTGGCCATACTGCTGCGCTACGGCATTGCGGTGCCGCCCGAGCTGCTGCGCCAGTTGGAGCAGGGGACGCTGGAAACCCCCAAACCCGGTGACGCTGCCTTCAACGGCCACGCGGTGCACATGATCGCCACGCCCCAGCAGTCGCTGCAAGCCGCAGCAGAGGTGGCGCGCGCTGCGGGGCTTGAGGCGCACATCCTGAGTGATGAGATCGAAGGCGAGTCGCGCGAGGTTGGCAAGGTGCACGCCGCGCTGGCGCGCGCTGTGGCGCGCGGCACCGGCGGCTGGAACAGGCCCTGCGTGATCTTGAGCGGCGGCGAAACCACGGTGACGGTACGCAAGCAGCCAGAGGGTGCGCCGCGTGGCCGCGGCGAAGGCAGCGAACCCCGCCCCGGCCGGGGCGGGCGGGCCGGCGAGTTTTGCCTGGGCCTGGCGCAGGCGCTGCAAGGCCAGCCGGGTGTGTGGGCGCTGGCAGCAGACACCGACGGCATTGACGGCGTGGAAGACAACGCCGGGGCTTTTGTGGCACCCGACACATTGGCCCGGGCGATGGGCCAGGGCCTGAAGGTAGCGGCCTTCCTGGACCGCAACGACGCCTATGGTTACTTCAGTGCGCTGGGCGACCTGGTGCTGACCGGGCCCACCCACACCAATGTGAACGACTTCCGGGCGCTATTAATTTTGTAGTGGCTCGCGCTTGTTCTGCGCGGGCCCGCAAAACTGCCCGGCTTGAAGGCGTTCGAATACCCGAAGCCCGTGCCATACTCGGTCTCTTGGAGTCGAGTTTCTTGTTTCTTGTCCGTCAGCCAGCGCCAGCAGTTCGGCGCTACCCAATTCGTGGGATAGGCAGATGCCCCGGACTTCCCCAGACTCACGTTTCGCTTTGCCGTAGAGCTGTTTAAGGAGTTGGGTGAAAAACTGGTTGTTGGCGTTTCTATCGTGTGTTCTCAGCCTCAACGCCTTTAGCCAGCAGGACCTTCGGCACATGCGCGGGGCCCACGCCACGAGCAATTACGGCGTCAATGTGGCGGGATTTCGCAAGCCAATCTTCGGCTTGCCCGAGACCATCACCGCAGAGCGCGCCAGCGTCCAGATCAGCCGATCCGTCAGCGCCTTTGGCACATGGGACCTGGCTGCCGTGCGGCTCACAGGCGTCACCCTCGGCAACGGCACCAGATTGGCAAGCGCGGGCTTCTGGCTTTCGACCAACCCCATCACCGGCGCGGTCAGCCTGGCCTTCACGCCGTCGCTGGACACGTCGCTGGTGCCCGTCAGCGGCTTTGCCGGTGACATCAACCTCGCGCGCGCGCCGGACGGCACCATTGACCTGTCACAGATGTCCAGGGCAAGCGGCACGGCCCTGAAGCTGGCGGTGGCGGTGGCCACCAGCGGTTCTGCGCTGGTCAGCAGTGCCACCTACCAGGCCAGCGGCGACGCCGCCCTGGGGCGCGCCTCGCTCATGCAGGCGCTTGATGCGGTCAAGGCGTCCATCGGGCAGCAGGAGGGTGCCAGGACGCGCTACTTCGAATTCCTGCGAACCCAGAACGTCGAATGGATCGCCATCACGCTGCCGGTCTTCACCGACAGCCTGGCCGACCCGACGGTGCGCCTCAAGCCGCGTCCCGCCGGCCAGACCGGCGCGCCCTACAGTTTTGATGACGTCGACCTGGAAGACTTCATCCGTGCCGCCAAGCGCGCGGAATTCAAGGTGACGATTGGCTTCGAGTTCTACCCGGTCATCATGGACGTGAGCCCCGCATCGCCGGGCTGCGGCACGACTGCCTACAAGCCCAACCGCTGGCTGCTCGGGCAGCCGGTCGTCAACCCCGGCACGGTGCAGGTCGAGTCCTGCATCAACCTGGCCGACTGGTGGTGGGCGCCATCGCACCCCCTGCACGCCCAGAACGTTGCGATCTTCTGGAATTCATTCACCCAGATCGCCGTCCAGTATGCGGCGCTGGCCCAGCGCACCGGCGTGGACATCTTCCTGCTCTCGACCGAGCAGGACAACCTGTTCCGCACCCGTGCGGCGGCACCACCCTACACCAATCACTTCCGCAACGAGCTGACCAACATGGTCAATGCGGTTCGCGCCCAGTACAGCGGCACCGTGACCTACGAGCAGCTCTGGACATCCATCGTGCGCCCTCAGGACTATGCCGGGGGCAGGGGAACAGTGGCGGCCTTCGATGGCGTGTTCGACGACCTGGGATTCAATGTGGTTGCGCTGAGCGCCTACTTCAACCTGACGGCTGCAGCGCCCACATCGGTGCTGAGCGTGGCGCAATTCGAAACCGCGTGGGATACGATCTTTTCGCAGCACCTTGTGCCACTGCAAAGGCGCCACGCGGGCAAGCGGATCTTCTTTTCTGAATGGGGCTACACCAACGACCTTGCCGGGCCCTTCTTCCAGGGCTCGGGGCTCGGCGCAAGCATGGCCCCCGGTGCCACCGGGGCTGCGGGCATCACGCAGCAGCGCAACGTCATCGAAGCGTTCTTCAATGTGAACGCCCGCTATAACGACCTGGTGGCCGGCGGCTTCTTCTGGGGCCTGGGTTTCCCCGATCCGGGGGACTGCACGAAGATCACCTTCGGCGTCTATTGCAAACCTGAGGCCGCGGCGGCGCTGGCGGCCGGCCATGCACGCTGGCTTAAGCTGGACGCGGACCGCGTGTTCAACTGGGCACAGGCGACGTTCCCGCAATTGTTCCCGGGCGCTTCAACTCCAGGAACCCAGTCGGGCTATACCTTCCGGTATTACCCGGCCAACGACACCTACCTCGGCACGAAAGACGGCCGGGTCTTCCTGCACAACGGCAGGCAGTTCATCTTCCAGGACGTGGGCTCATTCCGGGGCTTCCTGGATGCGGCCGCTTCAGTTGGCTATTAGCAAAGACAAACATGCAGTACCTCACCCCCTTCACCGGCCTTGCCGCAATCCTGCTCGCCGCACTGGTGGCATCCTGCGGCGGCAGCGCCGGTGACGGCGGGTCGTTCCAGCAGCCCCAGGCGGCGATAGACCAGGCCACCTGTTTCCAGTCGGCAGGTTCGCTCGAAGCGGGTTACCACTTCATCGACGGCGTTTGCACCAAGACCTTCGCGCCCATGTATGCCCAAGTGGCTGGCGTTGAAGTGGCCAAGCCACTCCAGTCCCCCCAGGCGCAACCTGTTTACACCTGGGCGCAACTGCTGGCCTGGGCTGAATCGACTTACCCGCAATACTTTGGCGGCAGCTCGCAGAACGGGACCATCAGCGGTTACACCTACCGCTACTACCCCGCCACCGGCAACTACCTGGGCCTGCGCACCGGGACTGACATGGTCTACGTGACGGGCAACATCACCGACGGCGATGTGCTGTACATCGGAACGCTCAGTGCGCTGTCGTGCACTGTTTACCCGGCCAACTGCATCACCACCACGCCTTCTGCGCCGGCCGCACCTTCGGCCCCGGCCATCTCGCAGTACCCCACGGTTACTGCGTGGGCCACGGGTTCCTATTCGCAGTATTTCTCAGGCACGACGCAAGACGGTGTGGAAGACGGCTATGCGTATCGCCGCTATTCGAGCGGCAACTATGTCGCGGTGAAGGACGGGCGTGTCTACGTTCTCGGCGCGGCGACTGGCGGGGTGCTGAAAGACGCGGGCACCACGTCCGCGCCCAGCTTCCCCACCACAAGCACAGGCGGCAGCACAGGCAGCACGGGCACCGACATCCCCGGCAGCATTGCCACCACGGCGCGGCTGACAGTCGGCGTGCCCACCGGCAGTACCATCGAAGTGGGCGGCGACCAGGACTGGTTTGCCATCACGCTGGTGGCCGGTGGAAGCTATATTTTTGACCTGTCAGGTGCCACGGGTGGCCTGGGCACCCTGGCTGACCCCATCCTGCGCCTGCTGGATGCGTCAGGCAGGGAGATCGCGCGCAACGACGATGTGAGCTACCCGAGCAACAGGGATTCACAGATCACATACACGCCCACGGTGGGCGGCACCTATTACCTCGCCGCGCAAGGCTACTCCACGCAACTGGGCTCTTACATGCTGCAGGCGCGCGGGCCGGCGGGCACGACGGGGGGCACAGGTACGGGCGGTACCGGCACAGGAACAGGAACCGGCTCGGGTGGCGGCAGCGGCGTGGCTGCGGTTCGCTATTACGTGGGATGGGTCCAGCGTGAAAGTTCGGTGGTTAGTCCTCCCTACGTCTCCTATTACCTGGAGCTGTGTTCGACTACCTGCACGCGCACGGCCATGGGCTTCTCGATGCGTGGCAGCGGCTACTCAAGTTTGTATAGCGGCACGATCAGCAAACCGGCCTGGAACGGCAGCCGGGAAGTGACCAGCACCATCATGTACGAGGTGTCGCGTGACTTCAACGCCATGCTGACGGCCCTGGCGCTGCAAGCTTTGCAACCGACCGAGGCCGAACTGGTCGAGGCGCTGGGCACCGCGATGAACGTTGGGTACACGATATCGCCAGCGGCTGCCACCGCTTCGAAGCTTCGCAGCATGGGCTATCCGACAGGGTACACGCCCGGTTCTGGCAGCGGCACAGGCGGTACGACTGGCGGCACCGGCACCGGTACCGGCACGGGCGGCAGCACAGGCGGCATAAGTGGAAGCTGCACCCCCTACAGCGGCCCGCTCGATGACCCGCAGGTCCATGTGTACTGCCAGGCCGCCTACAGCCACATGTGCAACAACGACCCCACCAACCAGGCCCGCATGTGCGGCGTCCTGACCAGTGTGCTGTCGACCTACGGCTCACGCCAGACGGCTGCGCAGTACTGCTCCGCCTACTGCCGCTAAGCGCAGGACCAGAAAACCACCCACCAGTACCCATGCGGCCTGCGCCTGGATCTGGCGCGGTGGTGCGCAACGCTTGTCTGTCAGGCCCCGCCGCGAAACAGCGAGAAGCCCCAGGCGGTGAACTTGAACGGCAGGTGGTAGTGCTGGCTGTCGTCGGCGATGTGAAAGCGGTAGGGCACCGTTTCAAGAAACGCTGGCGCGGGCAAAAGGGCGTTCTGTAACCGGTAGAACGGGCCCACCGCAAAGCGCACTTCGTAGCCGCCGGCGGTGATGGCCTCGCTCATCAGGGCGGGGTGCTGCAGCAGGCCATTGGCACCGACGTGCCCCTCGGCCAGCGCGCCGCCCTGGGGCTCGCCTTCAGGCCCGAGGCGGTGCAGCGTGACCCGCAGCCCCGTGGCCACGCGGCCACTGGCCACGTCCACGCAGTGAATGGAGAGTCCGCCGGCCATGGTCAGCCCGGCGCCGGGCCGCCCCAAGCAGGGCTGGGCCCCCCCGGGAGGCAGAGAGGACACGAAGTGCCGAACGTGGGGGTCATGTCGGCTCAGTTCAGCCGGGCACCTGAGGCCTTGACGGCCGGGCCCCAGTCGGCCACCTGCTTGGCCACGAAGTCCGCAAACTCGCTCTGGCTCATCTTGTGCGTGGCAATGCCCATGTCGTCCAGCCGCTTCACGATGTCAGGCCGTGCGACGATCTCGGCCAGCGCCTTGTGCACCTTGTCCACCACGTCCTTTGGCACGCCGGCTGGCGCGGACAGACCCAGGAAGTTCTCGGCCAACAGCTTGGGGAAGCCGGCCTCGATCACGGTGGGCACGTTGGGCGCCATCGCCATGCGGGCCCGCGAGGTGACCGCAATGCCGACCAGCTTGCCGTCCTTGATGAAGGGCACGTTCTGCGTCAGCGTGTCCACCGCGAACTGCAGCGTGCCGCCCAGCAGGTCGCTGTGCATGGGCCCGGAGCCCCTGTACGGCACGTGCTCCATGTTCAGGCCGTATTGCTGCTTGAACATTTCGCCGACGATGTGGCCGATGGAGCCCACGCCGCCCGAGCCGTAGTTGACCGGCTTGGTCTGCGCCTTGATCCAGGCCACCAGTTCCGGCATGGTCTTGGCGGGCACGGCGGGGTTCACCACGAACACATTGGGCACCGAGCCGATGTAGGCCACATGGGTGAAGCTCTTGATCGGGTCGTAGGGCGACTTGTCCAGCATGAAGGGCGAGATGCTGATCGGCGCGGTGTTCGACAGCAGCAGCGTGTAGCCGTCGGGCGGTGCCTTGGCCACTTCGTTGGCACCAATGGTGCTGCCAGCGCCCGGCTTGTTGTCAACGATGACCGGTTGCCCCAGCTTTTCTGCCAGGCCGGGCTGAATCAGCCGCGCCACGATGTCCGAGGAGCCGCCCGGTGCAAAGGTCACGATGACCTTGATGGGTTTCTGCGGCCAGGCCTGGGCGTGGGCGCTGGTAGCGGCCAGCGGCAACAGCGTGGCAGCCGCGGAGGCAAGGAGAAGGTGGCGTCTGGAGGTCATGGCAGGTTCCTTGGGACAGTTGAACAGGGAAGAAAAAAGTGGGTGCTGGTCAGGCGTTGCCATGCACGGCGCGTGCCAGCCGGCCACGCATCACCGCGCAAACCTGGCCCAGCGCCAGCGGCAATTCAGAGTCCGGCTCGTGGGTCAGGCGTTCCTCACCGGCCAGCAGCACGGACTCCAGCGAGTCGTGCAGGCGCAGCGCCACGATGAACGGAAAGCCAAACCGGGCCTGGTAGGCGCGGTTCAGCGCGGTGAGGCGCTGCATCAGCTGCGGGCTCAGGGCCATCAGGCCCAGGCGCGCCTGCTCGGCGCTTGAATCGGGCGTCATGGTGCCGGCCACGGCTTCGCGCCCGGCCAGTTCGGGGTGCACACGCAGAAGGGCAATCTGCTCATTCCGCGCGGCGGCGTGGATGCAGCGCGCCAGCGCGTCGTACAAGCCCTCGAAGCTGGCGAACGGTGCCTGCGCCCAGGCGCGCTGCACCACCCACGGAGAGTGTTCCACCACGCCCCCCAGGCGGGCCACAAAACCCGCGTGGTCCAGCGCCTGGAGTGCGGCAATGGACAGCGGCAGCGGGTTGCTGAGGGTCGTCATGCAAGCCAGTGTGCAGGCTGCATGCGTTGCTGTCCATCGCATAATTAAGTATGTTCCGTAATGTTTTTTGCAACGCATGACTGCCCAGAACTCAGCCCTGCACCCCAAGGCGCTGCGCTACCTGGCCGCTGTGGCACAGCTCGGGTCAGTGCAGGCCGCCGCCCGCGAAGTGTCGATTTCGGCGTCGGCCATTGACCGCCAGATCCTGTTGCTGGAAGAAGACCTGGGCGTGCCGCTGTTCGAGCGGCTGCCGCGCGGCATGCGCTTGACGGCGGCCGGCGAGCTGCTGCTGGCGCTGTCGCAGCGCTGGAAGACCGATCTGAACCGCACGCTGTCTGACGTCAAGCAGTTGCAGGGCGTCAGCCAGGGGCAGCTCCGGCTGGCGGCCATGGACAGCCACGTGAACGGCTTTCTGCCCGGCTTCATCCACCGCGTGGCGCAGGAGCACCCGGGAATCATTCTGGAGGTGGACATCGTCAGCACCGACGAGGCTGTGCGCTGCCTTGCCGAAGGTGCGGTGGACCTGGCCATCGCCTTCAACCTCAAGCCCCAGCGCGAGCTGCACCTGGTCTGGACGGCGGATCTGCCGCTGGGCTGCGTGGCCGCCACCGGCCATGCGCTGGCAGCCCACCCGCAGGTCAGCTTCAAGGAGGTTGCCGCCTGGCCGTTGGCAGTGCAGAGCCACGCGCTGGCCATTCGCCGCTATCTGGAGCGCCGCCATAGCTGGCTGCTGCAAGAGGCCCGCCCGCCGCTGGTGACCAATTCGCTGCAGCTGGTCAAAAGCCTGGTCAAGAGCGGCAGCCATGTGGCGCTGACCTCCGAGCTGGACGCCGGCCCGGAGATTCTGGACGGCAGCATGCGCTTCATTCCCCTGAGCGACAAGAACGCCCAGCCCCAGACCATCGGGGTGGCCATCAGTGCCAGCCGCGCCAGCCCGCGCATCGGGCGCATCGTGGCCGATCTGCTGGCCGGGCATGTGGCAGCCTATCTGGCCAGCGTGCGGCAGGCCGGGGGCTGAAGCCAGAAGTGGCCCCTATCAACTTCAATCTGGGTTAATCTGGCCCACTATGCACGCCATGTTTTACAAAGCCTTGTTTGTTTCATTGGCGCTAAGCGCGGTTGCCATGCCCAGTCACGCTACCGAAGAGCCCGAGTATCAGGTGGTCCGCCAGTTGGGGGCCAATGTCGAGGTGCGCGAATACGCCGCCTATGCCGTGGCCGAGGTGGTGGTGCCCGGCCCGACGGACGAAGCGGACAACCAGGCCTTCCCGATCCTGGCGGGCTACATCTTTGGCAAGAACAAGGGCGAGCGCAAGTTCGCCATGACGGATCCGGTGACCCAGGCCGCTGTGCCGGTAAAGCTGGCGATGACGGCACCGGTCACCCAGACGCCGGCTGCGGGTGGCTTCCTGGTGCAGTTTGTGTTGCCCAAGGGCGTGACGGCGGCGGGCGCGCCCGAGCCGCTGGACGCGCGGGTGCAACTGCGTGATGTGCCATCGCGCCAGGTCGCCGTCGTCCGCTACTCGGGCCTCTGGTCCGAGTCGAACTACGGCGAGCATCTGGCGGCCCTGACGGCCGCGTTGCAATCGGCTGGTCTGCCCTGGACCGGCGAGCCGGTGTATTCACGCTACAACCCGCCGTTTACGCCCTGGTTCCTGCGGCGCAACGAGATCTGGTTGCAGCTCTTGCGCCCCTGAGTTTTTTTGTTTCCTCCGGCCAGGGCGCCCGCTGCCGGGCCCGACGCCTTCGCCACCAGGGCCACGGCCCGCTGCGCGGGGAGCCTCTGCAGTACTCACAATTTGGGGAAGCCGTGCAAACTCGCCTGCGGCTCAAACACGCACGTCTTCTTGATCCCAAATTGCTCCGTGCTTCGAGCCCGTGGCCCTGATCGGTGGCGAAGACGCCGGGCCCGGCAGCGGGCTATTGGTGATTGTTGTGTTTCTGGCGTGCTGTGTTTGCTAACTAAGTGATAGCTGGTGGAGCGCTACCAGGCTGCTCGGTTGGCAGTTTTAGCTTCAAACGGAGCAAATTTGGGCATTCGCGAATTTCTGGATATTGGCCGTTCAACGCAAAGCGCACACGCCTCGCCTGCAGCGCCGGGTTAGACGCCTTCACTGGAGTTGATTGGCAATCCATTCGTGGAGGCGTGCGGCAAGTTGCGCGAGAAGCGGAAACACGAGGAACGATGCGTGGGCTGTCTCTGGTGACACTGGATCTACGCTGGATGGGTGACCTGCATCATTGCGAACGGCACGAATCTGCTGTGTGAATGCGGGCCAGTACGCCGAAAACTCTTCGCGTGATTCTCGAGTCAATGTTCCCTTGCGTGCATCGACAAACTGCTGCAACTCATCGAGCACGGTCTTGATGCGCCAGTCGGCCAACCTTGGAGGAACTGCTTGACCGAGTTCACCGAGGCGTTGAACCAGGTGATCGCGAAATTCAAGAACTACGCTCTCGGAGGCACCACCAAGCATTACTGCTGCTGCCTTGTAGTGCCCACCGACGTAGCAGTTCAGACCTTCCGACAGGTATGACATTGCTACAGGATTCAATGGCGCGAGGGAACGCAGGTAGGCGAGATAGCCTGCCGGGTTGCCAGGATCACGGCTGAGACTCTCAAGGGCATTCTTACCGCGCGCCGTGACGTGGCAGAACGGTGGGCTGTTGTTGTTGAGGTTGTGTCCCCAAGAGAGGTAGCCTGTATTGAAGAGCCCGAACCATTCGGCAAGTACAACTTGCTCAAGATCGAGGTCGTTGATGATGTTGAGTCGCTGGCTCACTCGCGTAAGAACAGTGTTCTGCTGAAGGCTCCCGTCAAGAGGATTCCGTGGTTGCGCAGCGGCGATCTCCTCAAGCAGCACTTGTCTGATTTCCTGCGGCGTAGGTTTCTGCATGGCGTTTGACGCGTCTAACGTTGAAGGCAACCGGACCGCGACGCTTGCGGCGAAGCCGCCTGCTGCCGTTGCGGGTCCGTGTTGGCCGACCAGTTAAACCGGAAATTCACTTTACCCCCTCTTGCCAAGGTCGCACGGACTGCACGGGCGCTACGGCCTTACTCAGCAAGTCAGCGCCACGAGCAGGAGAGTTGCCCAAACACTTTCTTCCAACGACCTCCACTTCCGCTCTTGCGTTGAGTTGGCCCGATGGGCGTGATAGATGTCTTGAGGATCCTCGCGCTTCAAAAAACATCAGTGTTTCATGGACGCCAAAGCCGCGCAGAACATCATGCGTCGATTGCGCCCGGCGCTTTGCCAACGCGGAAGTCTCGACGCGTGTTCCTTCAGAAGCGTCGCTATGCGCCACCGCAATCACAGCTTCAACGTAGCACCAGTCGCGCCGGACGGATGCCAACACGGCAGCGAGCTTTTCCCGTTCCGTATCGCCAAGTTCAAACCCCTTGTACGGGAATTTGACTTCAACGCCATCTGTCAAATTTCCTTTATCCGCAATCATCGAGCGCTCACCAGACTGCGCCCAACCGCCCTGCACTGGGGCAAAAGCAGCAATGAACAAGAAGAGCAGTAACTTGAAAGGCGGGAGCATTTGCGGTTTAACGTTGGAAATGTGCGGCGCTCGCGCAGCGAGTGTCCGCACGGTTGACCAGTTTTGTCGCGGCCAACCACATCATTTGGCGCTTCATCTGATGGCTCAAACCACCCCCCTTTTTGGTCATCAGCTCACATAGCTGTGTCACTGCG
>CALROG020000042.1:0-31741 GCA_943369755.1 Ramlibacter sp. 2FC | reverse complement strand
GGCCCGTCGCGAAACTCGCTGTGTTCGCTTCGCTCACGCCGCTCAAACAGCCGCGACGAGGCAGTCAACGAGCGCGCTCGCGCGCGCGGCCGCATGCCCTGCGCTACTCGGCGCTCCAGAGGCGCGCCACAGCCCGGGCGCACACGCCTTCGCAGTAGATTTGTTGGCGCGCCAAAGGTGGAACGCCCGTACCCGCTTCGCGCCAGGCGGCACTCGGCGGGGGCGATCTCTGTGGCGGCGAGGAGCGCAGAGCCGGGGGCGGCGCGCGCAGCGCGTTTCGTTTCTGACCCGCTGCGGCTGTTTGAGCGGCGTGAGCGAAGCGAACACAGCGAGTTTCGCGACGGGCCGCAAGACCGAGCAACGCAGGGCAGTCACCGCGCAGCGGTGACCGCGCCAGTGAAGCGCCACAGCCCTGGCGCACGCGCCTTTGCCGCGAGGTTCAACGCCACTCGCAATTCGCGCCCGAAAGCGCATCGTCAATGATGAAGGATCGCAAATACGGCTTTGGCACCCGCGCCATCCACGCGGGTGCAGTACCCGACCCGGTAACCGGCGCACGCGCCACCCCAATCCACCAGACTACCAGCTTTGTGTTTGACAGCGCCGAGCACGCCGCCAGCCTGTTCAACCTGCAAACCTTTGGCAATGTGTACAGCCGCATCAGCAACCCAACGGTGGCGGTGATGGAAGAGCGGGTGGCCTCGCTGGAGGGCGGGCGCGCCGCGCTGGCCTGTGCCACCGGCATGGCGGCGCAAATGACCGCGCTGCTGGCCATTTTGAAGGCCGGTGACCACATCGTGGCGGCCTCCACGCTGTATGGCGGCACG
The DNA here is from genome assembly GCA_943369755.1 of Ramlibacter sp. 2FC. Taxonomy (GTDB): domain Bacteria; phylum Pseudomonadota; class Gammaproteobacteria; order Burkholderiales; family Burkholderiaceae_C; genus CALROG01. The sequence continues at coordinate 30,914 of CALROG020000042.1, read as the reverse complement.
GTCGGGCAACTGGGCGTGGGCTTCTCGCGCCTGGGGATCGAGACCACCTTTGTCGACCCGCAAGACCCCGACAACTTTCGCCGCGCCATTCGCCCCAACACCCGCGCGGTGTATGGCGAGACGCTGGGCAACCCGCTGGTGAACGTGTTGGACATCGAGCCGGTGGCGGCCATCGCCCACGCGCATGGCCTGCCGCTGGTGATCGACAACACCGTGCCCAGCCCCTACCTGTGCAACCCGTTTGCCTTTGGGGCCGACATCGTGGTGCACAGCGCCACCAAGTACCTGGGCGGGCACGGCACCACCTTGGCCGGGGTGATTGTCGAGTCGGGCAAATTCGACTGGGGCTCGGCGCTTTCGGCACCCAAGTTCCCCGAAATGCTGGAGCCCAGCCGGGCCTACCACGGGGTCAAGTTCTACGAGACCTTTGGCGACTTTGGCTACACCATGAAGGCCCGCATGGAGGTCAACCGCACCTTTGGGGCCAGCCTGTCGCCGCTGAACGCCTGGCTGATTTTGCAAGGCATTGAAACCCTGCACCTGCGCATGCAGGCGCACTGCCGCAACGCGCTGGCGGTGGCGCAGTTCCTGAGCGACCACCCGCTGGTGAGCTGGGTCAACTACCCCGGCCTGGCCAGCTCGCCACACCACGCACTGGCCCAAAAGCAGTTCCGCAGCATCGACGGCGGGCCCGGCTGCTCGGGCATTCTGACCTTTGGCATCAAGGCTCCCGACCCGGCCCGCGCTGGCGAGCGCTTTATCGACGCCTGCGAGTTTTTGAGCCACCTGGCCAACATCGGCGACGCCAAAACGCTGGTGATTCACCCGGCCTCCACCACCCACCGCCAGCTCAGTGAAGAGGAGCTGGCCCGGGCCGGCGTGCGCCCCGACATGATTCGCCTGTCGGTGGGCATTGAGGAGCTGGAAGACATCACCTGGGACATTGACCAGGCATTGCGCAAGGCACTGGCATGAACCGGCCCGGCCGCCTCAACCCCTTCCCGGGGGTGCAAGCTTCAAGGCGGGTGCACTGATGCAGATCGACGCCGACTTGCACGACTTTATTGACGCGCAACAGCGCGAAGTGCCGCCACCGCGTGACCCCAATGACCTGGCGGCCCACATTGCGCGCTACGCCGCGCTGTCGCGCCGCCTGCCCTCGGTGCTGCTGCCCGTAACCTCGGGCGACTTCAAGCTGCGCCCCGGCGGCAAGACGCTGCCCGCCCGGCTGCACTGGCCCACAGGGGCGCTCAAGCCGGTGCTGATGGCCTGGTTTCCGGGCGGCGGATGGGCCATGGGCACGCTGGACACCCACGACGGCCTGTGCCGCCAGCTGGCTCACGACCTTGGCGTGGCCGTGGTCTGCGTGCAGTTGCCCGCGGCCACCGAGGGGCCGGTGCTGCAAAGCTGCGAGTCAGCCCTGCTGGCGCTGCGCACCCTGCTGGAAGGCCGGGCCAAGCTGGGCGTCAACCCGCTGCGCCTGCTGGTGGGTGGCGACGGCAGCGGTGGCCATGCGGCATTGCAGGCGGGCTGGCGGATGGCGCGGGCCCAGCCCGGCAGCGTGGACGCGGTGCTGGGCCTGTGCCCGCTGGTCAAACCCGACTTCAACAGCGCCAGCTATGTGCGCTGCGCCTCGTCGCCGGTGTTGTCGCGCACTGACGCCATTCGTGCCTGGCATGGTTTTTTGCAGGGCCGCTGGGATCTGTGGGACGAACGCGCAGTGCTGATGCACGGCAACGCCCCGCTGCAAAACCCGCCTGTTACGGTGCTGCTGGCGGCCGAACAAGATGTGGCCCATGACGACGCAATCCACCTGCACGACTGGCTGCGCATGATGGGCGCGCCGTGCGAGTTTTTTGGCGCGCCGCGCATGACCCACGACTTTGCCCGGATGCAGCACGCCAGCGACAAGGCCCGCAAGCTCATGACCGACGCGCTGGGTGCCTTCGCAGAGATTGCCAGCCTGAAAGCGTAGGCGGGTGCCTGCGACAATCGGGTCATGAGCTTTCCCGCACTTCAGAACGACACCTTTTTGCGCGCCTGCTGGCGCCTCGCCACCCCCCACACACCGATCTGGCTGATGCGCCAGGCCGGGCGCTACCTGCCCGAGTACCGCGACACGCGGGCCAAGGCAGGTAGTTTCATGGGGCTGGCCACCAACGTTGACTACGCGACACAAGTGACGTTGCAGCCACTGGAGCGCTACCCACTGGACGCCGCAATTCTTTTCAGCGACATCCTGACGGTGCCCGACGCCATGGGCCTGGGCCTGAGTTTCGCGCTGGGCGAGGGCCCTAAGTTTGCGCACCCGGTGCGCGACGAAGCCGCCGTCAAGGCGCTGCAGGTGCCCGACCTCAACAAGCTCAAGTACGTATTTGACGCGGTCACCTCGATCCGCCACGCGCTGAACGGCCGGGTGCCGCTGATCGGCTTTTCAGGCAGCCCCTGGACGCTGGCCTGTTACATGGTCGAGGGGGCTGGCTCAGACGACTACCGGCTGGTGAAAAGCATGCTGTACAGCCGCCCCGACCTGATGCACCACATGCTGGCCATCAATGCCGAGGCAGTGGCCGCCTACCTCAATGCGCAAATTGAGGCCGGTGCGCAAGCCGTGATGATTTTTGACAGCTGGGGCGGGGTGCTGGCCGACGGCGCCTTTCAGGCCTTCAGCCTGGCCTACACAGCGCGGGTGCTGGCCCTGCTCAAGCGTGAACACGCGGGCGTAAAGATTCCCCGCATTGTGTTCACCAAGGGCGGCGGCCCCTGGCTCAGGGAAATGGGCACGCTGGACTGCGAGGTGCTGGGCCTGGACTGGACGGCCAACCTCGCACAGGCGCGCGCACTGGTCGGCGCCAGCAAGGCGCTACAGGGCAACCTTGACCCCAACGTGCTGTTTGCCCCGCCTGCGGCGATCCGCGCCGAGGTGGCCAAGGTGCTGGACGGGTTTGGCGCGCCGCATCAGGGCGAGGGGCCTGGGGCCGGGCACATTTTCAACCTGGGCCACGGCATCAGCCAGCACACGCCGCCCGAGAGCGTGTCGGTTCTGGTCGATGAAGTCCACGCCTATTCGCGCAAAATGCGGCTGTAAACCGCCTGTCACGCAATCGTCATCAGGGTGTACCCTAGCTCCAACAGAGTGCAAGAACTTTGCCAGAGCGCTTGACTTATGCACAAATATTGTGTTGCGGGGTGCAAAAAATGGCCCCCCAACAGTGCTGTTGCTACAAAACCAATAGCGCCTGTAAGTTGTTGATTTATATAGGTTTAGCAGTTTGCTTTTTTTGAAGGCATTCCAGCCAAAGCCTTGATTTTCAAGGCCCCACAGGCACTCAGGGCAAGATATCAACAAAGTTATCCACAGAAATGATGAACTATCGTCAAATCCTTTTTGAATCAAACACTTAGGGCGATATTCGCTAGTTAGCCTTAACAAAACCGCCTAATCACTCCAAAGAAATGTCGCACCGCCTTGCCGTTCTGGTTGCAGCCCCCGCGCACAGTGCGATCAGCGGGCCATTGAGCTACCGAAGTGAGTTTCCACTCGCGCCGGGAACGCTGGTGCGTGTACCGTTGGGGCGTCGCGAGGTGCTGGGCCTGGTGTGGGAACCGACTGAGCAAACTGGGGCAGACCGGCCGGCGATGCAAGACAAGCCGGTGATCGCAGTTCTTGAGGGTATTGCCCCACTTTCGCCGGTCTGGATGCAATTGGTTACGTTTTCAGCGAACTATTACCAGCGCGGTCTGGGTGAAGTAGCGCTGGCGGCTCTGCCACCCCAGTTACGAGAGCTCAACGGGCTTCAACTGGCGCGCCGGCTCAAGCGCAAGGGGCCCAACGCAGCCCCTGAAGACGCCCCCAGGGCCCTGGATGCAACAGAAGGTAACCAACTTACCGCAGAGCAAGCTGCTGTCCTGGCCCGGTTTGAAGCCGAGGCTGGCCCCTTCTTGCTGTACGGCGCGACCGGCAGCGGCAAAACCGAGGTGTACCTGCGCGCCGTGCAGGCCCTGCTGGCGCGCGCGCCGCAAGCCCAGGCGCTGGTGATGGTGCCCGAGATCAACCTCACACCCCAGCTTGAGGCCCGCTTTGTGGCGCGCTTTGGAAGCGACGCGGTGGTGTCGCTGCACAGCGGCATGACCCACCCGCAGCGCCTGAGGGCCTGGCTGGCAGCGCACACCGGGGCCGCGCGCATTGTGCTGGGGACACGCATGGCAGTGTTTGCGTCGATGCCGGGGCTGGCGTTGATCGTGGTGGACGAAGAACACGACCCGAGCTACAAGCAGCAAGAGGGTGCCCGTTACTCAGCCCGTGACCTGGCCATTTATCGCGGCAAACTCGGCGCTGCCAAGGTGCTGCTGGGCTCGGCCACGCCTTCACTGGAGAGCTGGCAGGCCTGCGAGAAAGGCCGCTACCAACGGCTGGCCATGCCCTCGCGCGTTGGCGCAGGCCAGTTGCCCGCAGTCAGGCTGGTGGACATGAACCTGCAACCCAAGCGGGCGGTGTTCTCGGTGCAGCTACTGGACGCCATTCGCCAGCGGCTGGCGCGGGGCGAGCAGTCACTGGTGTTTTTGAACCGGCGCGGCTATGCGCCGGTGCTGGCTTGCACTGCCTGCGACTGGAAGAGCCAGTGCCCGCATTGCAGCGCCTACCGCGTGTTCCACAAAATCGACCGCAGCCTGCGCTGCCATCACTGCGGATTTACCGAGCGTGTGCCAAGGGCTTGCCCGGACTGCGGCAACCCGGACATTGCACCGCTGGGCCGCGGCACCGAGCGGCTGGAGGAACACCTGGCCGAGTTGCTGGGGGCCGACCGCAACGCCCAGGGCAACCCGGTACGCATTGCGCGCATGGACGCCGATACCACCCGCTTGAAGGGCTCACTGCAAAGCCAGCTTGCCAAGGTGCATGCCGGCCAGGTTGACGTGCTGGTCGGGACCCAAATGATTACCAAGGGCCATGATTTTCGGCGCATCACGCTGGTGGCAGCGGTCAATGCAGATTCGGCGCTTTTTTCCAGCGACTTCCGGGCCCCCGAGCGCTTGTTTAGCTTGCTGATGCAAGCCGCAGGGCGGGCCGGGCGCGACGCCGCCCAGGGCGGTGCCAGCGAGATGTGGGTGCAAACCTGGCACCCTGCCCACCCCTTGTTTGCCGCGCTGCGCCGCTACGACTACCCCGGCTTTGCAACGCGCCAGTTGAGCGAACGCGAGCAGGCCAGCATGCCGCCGTTTGGCTACCAGGCGCTGGTGCGCGCCGATGCGCGTACCCAGGAAGCGGCGCAGGCTTTTCTGAACGCCGCCAGCGCCGCCGCCGTGACCGTGCAGGCCTACCAACAGGTCACGCTTTATTCGGCCGTGCCCATGAGCGTGCAGCGGGTGGCCAATGTGGAGCGGGCGCAAATGCTGGTTGAGAGCACCTCGCGCGCGGCGCTGCAGCACTTTCTGGCTGGTTGGCACACGGTATTGCAGGCCACCAAAGAAAAGGGCCTGATCCGCTGGGCGGTTGATGTAGACCCGTTAACGGTATAACCCCCCGAAGCGCCTGCGGTGGCACTGCAAGCACATTAACAATCCTTGCGTATTTGCAGAGCCGCTTCATAGAGCGCGTTGCGGCTGCCGCCGGTGATGTCGGCGGCCAGCTTCACGGCGGTTTTGAGCGGCAGCTCCTTGAGCAGCAGGGCCAACACGCGCTCACCGTCGTCGGCTGTTGCGGCCACCGGCACGGCGTGCAGCACCAGCGCAAACTCGCCCCGGCAGCGCTGTGCATCCGCCGCCAGCCAGGCCGGCAGCACAGCGCAGGCGACGGTGGCAACTTCCTCGAACTGTTTGGTGAGTTCGCGCCCCACCGTCACAGGCCGCTCGCCAAGGCTGGCCAGCGACTTTGCCAGCGCCTCAATGCGGTGCGGCGCCTCCAGCAGCACCACGGCGCGCGGCTCGGCGGCCAGCACCTGCACGGCTGCGTCGCGCTCGCCGGCCTTGGCGGGCAGAAAACCGGCAAAGACAAAGCCGCTGCTGTCGGCCACGCTGCCAGCCACGCTGAGTGCGGCCGTGATGCTGCTGGCACCGGGCAATGGCACGGCACGCAGGCCGGCGGCTTGCACAGCCGCCACCAGGCGCGCACCCGGGTCGCTTACGCCGGGGGTGCCGGCGTCACTGGCATAGGCCACCCGCTGGCCCTGGTGCAGGCGTTGCACGACGGCCTGCGCCGCTTCCGCCTCGTTGTGTTGATGCACCGCCAGCAGCTGGCCAGCGGGCTTGTCGATGCCATAGGCGCGCAGCAATGCCTGCGTGTGGCGGGTGTCTTCACAGGCCACGGTGTCGGCCAGTTGCAGCACATGCAGCGCGCGCAGGCTGATGTCGGCCAGGTTGCCGATAGGGGTGGCCACAACGTACAGCGCGCCTTGCGGATAATGCTGCGAAGCCGCCGCGTCGCGTGCGGCCGCAAGGGCAGAAGCATAAGAAGCGCTCAATGGATTTCCTCAAGGCAACGCCAACCACCAAGCAGCGCGGCGACGCGGCAGAAGACCGCGCGCTGGCGCACCTGCAAGCCGCGGGCTTGCGGCTGGTGACGCGCAATTATCGGACGCCCGGGCGCGGCGGCGGCGAGATTGACCTGATCATGCGCGCGCCCGACGCCACCCTGGTGTTTGTGGAGGTGCGCCAGCGTGCCGGCAACTCGCATGGCGGCGCGGCGGCCAGCATTGGCGGCGTTAAGCAGCGGCGCATCATTTTTGCGGCACGCCACTACATCTCGAGGCTGGCCAGCCCGCCGCCTTGCCGCTTCGACGTGGTGGCGCTGCAAGCCGGTGAAGTGCAATGGCTGAAGGCGGCGTTTGACGCCTCTGGCGCGTTCTGAGCAACTGCCCTGCGTTGCAGGTGCGGCGGTTATCATCGCCTCCCATGCTAGAGCAACGCATCCAACAGCACTTTATTGACAGCGCCGATCTGAAATACCAGGCCGCGCAGACCTTGAGCAAGCCCATCGCGGCGGCGGTGCAGGCCATTCTTGCCTGCGTGACCAGCGGCGGCAAGGTGCTGGCCTGCGGCAACGGGGGTTCGGCCGCAGACGCCCAGCATTTCTGCGCCGAATTTGTGGGCCGGTTTGAACGCGAGCGGCCCGAGCTGGGTGCGATTTCGCTCACCACCGACAGCTCCATCCTTACCGCGATAGCCAACGACTACGAATTCAATGTCATCTTCGCCAAACAGGTGCGTGCACTGGGCCAGGCCGGCGACGTGCTGCTGGCCCTGACCACCAGTGGCAACTCGGCCAACGTGCTGGCGGCCATTGAGGCCGCGCACCAGCGCGAGATGACCGTGGTGGCCCTGACCGGGCGCGGCGGCGGCAAGACCGCCCAGGCGCTGCGCGAAACCGACGTCCATATCTGCGTGCCGCACGAGCGCACCGCACGCATCCAGGAAGTTCACATCCTTGCACTGCACTGCATTTGCGATGGCGTGGACACCCAGCTTCTCGGTGAACAGGAACACCCAACATGACCATCTACTCCCGCAAATTACTGCTGTCCCTGCTGGGTGCCGCCACGCTGGCAGGCACCCTGAGCGCTTGTGCCCCATTGATCGTGGGCGGTGCAGTGATCGGCGGGCTGGTGGCCACTGACCGCCGCACCTCGGGCGCCCAGCTCGAAGACGAAAGCATTGAACTGCGCGCCGCCAGCCGCCTGCGCGAGGCGCTGGGCGACCGCGCCCATGTCAATGCCACCAGCTACAACCGTCAGGTACTGCTGACCGGTGAAGTGCCCAGCGAACAGGCCAGGCAGCAGGCCGAGCAGCTTGTCAGCCGGGTTGAGAATGTGCGCGCCATCATCAATGAGCTGGCGGTCATTGGCAACTCCACCCTGGGCCAGCGCTCGTCTGACGTTTTGGTGACGGCCAAGGTGCGCGCCTCGCTGGTGGATGCGCGTGATCTGTACGCCGGTGCCTTCAAGGTGGTGACAGAGCGCGGCACCACCTACCTGATGGGCCGGGTGACGCAGCGCGAAGCCGACCGCGCCACCGCCATCACGCGCACCGTAGGCGGTGTGCAAAAGGTGGTGCGGATTTTTGAGCTGATCAGCGAAGAAGAGCTGCAGCGCCTTCTGCCGCAAGCCCCCAAGCCGGCTGCGGGCGCCAGCGCGCCGCGCAACTGAGCCCGCTTACTTCAGCCGGGTGATCAGGCTGGAGGTGTCCCAGCGGTTGCCGCCTTCGGCCTGCACGTCGGCATAAAACTGGTCCACCAGCGCGGTAACCGGCAACCGGGCACCGTTGCGCCGCGATTCATCAAGCACCAGGCCCAGGTCTTTGCGCATCCAGTCCACCGCAAACCCGAAGTCAAACTTGCCCGCAACCATGGTCTTGCCGCGGTTGTCCAGTTGCCAGCTCTGCGCTGCGCCTTTGCCGATTACCTCCAGCACCTGTTCCATGTTCAAACCGGCCTTGCTGCCAAAGGCAATGGCCTCTGCCAGGCCCTGCACCAGGCCGGCAATGCAGATCTGGTTGACCATCTTGGCGAGCTGGCCCGCGCCCGCAGCGCCCAGCAGCGTGACAGCACGCGCAAACGCCATGGCAGCAGGCTTGGCAGAATCAAAGGCAGCGGCGTCACCGCCGCACATCACCGTCAGAAGGCCGTTCTGCGCGCCGGCTTGCCCACCTGACACCGGCGCGTCCACAAAGTGAAGGCCCAGGTTCTTCGCGGCGGTGTAGAGCTCGCGCGCCACATCGGCCGAGGCCGTGGTGTGGTCTACAAAAATGCTGCCCGGGGCCATGCCGGCAAAGGCACCGTCGGCACCCAGCGTCACGCTGCGCAGGTCGGCGTCGTTGCCGACGCAGCAAAACACAATCTCGGCGCCCGTCGCCGCTTCACGCGGGGTGGCGGCGGCCCGGCCTTTGAACTCGGCCACCCAGGCGGCGGCTTTGGCCGGGCTTCGGTTGTAGACCGTGACGCTGTGGCCGGCCAGCGCCAGATGCCCGGCCATGGGCAGGCCCATGACGCCGAGGCCCAGAAACGCGACCTTGCGCGCAGCAACTGATTCGTAGGTTTTTGGATTGGTACTGCTCATGGAAGTCCTCGGGTGGTATGACAACCCGATTCTAGGAGGCTGGCCGCGCCCGGTCTGCCACAGCATAATGCGCGACCCCACCGCCAAACGACCAGTTCTCGCGCAGCGTTTCCACCAGGCTGATCAGCACGTCGTCGGCCAGGAATCCGGTCTCGCGCGCCGCGTCGCGCGCCACCTGCGCGTAGAAGGCCTCCTTGCGCCCGACCGTGCGCCCCGGCGCCAGAAACACCTGGATGAATGCGACGCGGTCGGTATGCCGCACGCCCAGGTATTCGGCTGTGCAAACGATCTCGTCCGGCGCGCGACGCGAGATCAGCTGAAACAGGTCGTCCGGCGGAACTGTGAAGTGATCCACCAGGGCCTGGTGCACGGCCCGGGACAGCGTCGCGGCCTCCGAGTGGGAGGTGGCGGCGGGAATGTCGATTCGAACGAGGGGCATCGGTTTCTCCTGGGGGTTACGGGAGAAACGGACTTTGCCCGGCCCGCCGCCGGGCCGAAACCACCCGGGCGGCAAAACGCCTTTGCGCCCAGTGCAAGGGCTTCAGACGATGGAAAGGTGTTCGGTGCCGGAGGACAGGTCCTGGGTCTTGGCGCGCTGGCTGTTGAGCTTGATCTGCAAGCGCAAGTCGTTGACCGAGTCGGCATTGCGCAGCGCGTCTTCGTAAGTGATCATGTTGGTTTCATAGGCGTCAAACAGTGCCTGGTCAAAGGTCTGCATGCCCATGTTGCGGCTCTTCTTCATGATCTCCTTGATCTCGGAGACCTCGCCCTTGAAGATCATGTCGGAAATCAGCGGGCTGTTGAGCATGATCTCGACCGCGGCGGCGCGGCCTTTGCCGTCTTGCTTGGGCACCAGGCGCTGCGAGATAAAGGCCTTGAGGTTAAGCGACAAGTCCATCAGCAGCTGCGCGCGCCGCTCCTCAGGGAAGAAGTTGATCACGCGGTCCAGCGCCTGGTTGGCACTGTTGGCGTGCAGCGTGGCCAGGCACAGGTGGCCGGTTTCGGCAAAGGCAATCGCGTGCTCCATGGTTTCGCGGTCGCGGATTTCGCCCATCAAAATCACATCGGGGGCCTGGCGCAGGGTGTTCTTCAGCGCCGCCTCCCAGCTATCGGTGTCCAGCCCCACTTCGCGCTGCGTGACGACGCAGTTCTTGTGCGGGTGAACAAACTCCACCGGGTCCTCGATGGTGATGATGTGGCCGTAAGAGTTTTCGTTGCGCCAGTCGACCATTGCCGCCAGCGTGGTGGATTTGCCCGAGCCGGTGGCCCCCACCAGGATGGTCAGGCCGCGTTTGGACATCACCACTTCTTTCAGTACCTGGGGCACGCCCAGGCCGTCAATCGTCGGCAGGATCTGCGGAATGACGCGCAGCACCATGCCCACCTTGCCCTGCTGCACAAAGGCATTGACGCGGAACCGGCCGACGCTGGGCGGCGAGATCGCAAAGTTGCATTCCTTGGTGCGCTCGAACTCCGAGGCCTGCTTGTCGTTCATGATCGAACGCGCCAGCGCCAGCGTGTGGGCCGCATTGAGCGGCTGCGGCGACACCTTGGTGACCTTGCCGTCGACCTTCATGGCGGGCGGGAAGTCGCCCGTGATGAACAAGTCGCTGCCATTGCGGCTGACCATCAGCTTGAGCAGATCGTTGATGAATTTGGTTGCTTGATCGCGCTCCATGAGAGCACCTCCTTAACTTAAAGCAGATTCAGTGTGCAGGCGCAAACCCGTTACAGCGGCACCGTGGAGCCGGCTTTGCCGGGCCACTGGCGCCGCCCCCTGCAAGGAGGGAGGCATAGCGCACACAGCGCGCGCAGCCTGGGGGTGTGCCATGTTAGCCCGGGAAGTTGTCGGGAATCTTGGCCTTGCTGCGCGCCTCGGCGGGGCTGATCAGGTTGCGCTTGACCAGATCAGCCAGATTCTGGTCAAGCGTCTGCATGCCAAAGCTGTTGCCGGTCTGGATGGCCGAGTACATCTGCGCCACCTTGGCCTCGCGGATCAAATTGCGGATGGCGCTGGTACCCAGCATGATTTCATGCGCGGCCACACGGCCGGTGCCGTCTTTGGTCTTGCACAGGGTCTGCGAGATCACGGCTTGCAATGACTCGGACAGCATGGCCCGGACCATTTCTTTCTCGTCCGCTGGAAACACGTCAATGATCCGGTCAATCGTCTTGGCGGCGCTTGAGGTGTGCAGCGTGCCAAACACCAGGTGGCCGGTTTCGGCGGCGGTCATGGCCAGGCGGATGGTTTCCAGGTCGCGCATTTCGCCCACCAGAATCGCATCCGGGTCTTCGCGCAGCGCCGACTTGAGTGCGGCGGCGAAGCTCAAGGTCATGTTGCCGACTTCACGCTGGTTGATCAGGCATTTTTTGGACTCGTGCACAAACTCGATCGGGTCCTCCACCGTGAGGATGTGGCCGTACTCGGTCTCATTGAGGAAGTTGACCATCGCCGCCAGTGTGGTGGACTTGCCCGAACCGGTCGGCCCGGTCACCAGCACCATGCCGCGCGGCTTGAGCGCCAGATCACCGAAGATCTTGGGGGCGTTGAGCTGCTCAAGCGAGAGGATCTTGGAGGGAATCGTCCGGAACACCGCGCCGGCACCACGATTCTGGTTGAAGGCATTGACGCGAAAACGCGCCAGACCGTCAATTTCAAACGAAAAGTCGACTTCAAGGAATTCCTCGAACACCTTGCGCTGGGTGTCGTTCATGATGTCGTACACCATGCCGTGCACCTGTTTGTGGTCCAGCGAGTCCACGTTGATACGCCGCACGTCACCGTGCACGCGGATCATTGGGGGCAGGCCTGCGGACAGGTGCAGGTCGGAGGCTTTGTTCTTGACGCTGAACGCCAGCAGTTGAGTAATGTCCACAAGTCCCTCAATGGTTTGCTACGCTTGACTGATTATGACGACGATTGGCGACAACCTCCAGCGCGTACGAACCCGCATCGCCCAGGCCTGCGCAGCCCATGGCCGCCCTGTGGATAGCGTCAGCCTGCTGGCGGTGTCCAAGACCTTTGGGCCCGAATCGGTGCGCCAGGCGCATGCCGCCGGGCAAACCGCGTTCGGCGAGAACTACATCCAGGAGGCGGTCGAAAAGATCGCACTGCTGCAAGACCTGGCGCTGCAGTGGCACTGCATCGGGCCGATCCAGAGCAACAAGACACGGCTGGTGGCGTCGCACTTCGACTGGGCGCACACGGTGGACCGGCTGAAGATTGCGCAGCGCCTGAGTGAACAACGCCCCCAGGGGCTGGCGCCGCTACAGGTCTGCATTCAGGTCAATATCGATGGCGGCCCGACCAAGGCCGGGGTGGCCCCCGCTGACGCATTGGCGCTGGCGCGCGAAGTGGCAGCCCTGCCCGGGCTGGTACTGCGCGGCATCATGACCCTGCCCGAACCCACGCCTGAGCGCGCCGCCCAGCTGGCGCTACATGAAAAGGCACGCGCCCTGTTTGACGACCTGCGCGCCCACGGCCTGTCGCTGGACACCCTGTCCATGGGAATGACGGCCGACCTTGAAGCGGCCATTGAGGCCGGCAGCACGTTGGTGCGCGTGGGCACCGCGATTTTTGGTGGGCGCAGCGCCGCCGCGGCTACAGCAGCTTGAGCTGCGTGGAATTTTTGACTTCTTCCATCACCGCATAGGTGCGCGTCTCGCGCACACCGGGTAGCTGCCAGAGCACGGTGCCAGCGAAATGGCGGTAAGCGGCCATGTCGGCCATGCGGGTCTTGAGCAGATAGTCAAAGCCACCAGCCACCATGTGGCATTCCATGATCTCGTGGTGCACCTGCACGGCAGCCTTGAAGGCGTCAAACACGTTGGGCGTGGTGCGGTCCAGCAGCACCTCGACAAACACCATCATGCCGGCACCCAGCTTCAAGGGGTTCAGCCGCGCCTCGTAGCCCAGGATGAACCCATCCCGCGTGAGGCGCTGCACCCGCGCCAGCACGGCGGTAGGCGACAACGCCACTGCCTCGGCCAGCTTGAGATTGGAGATGCGCCCGTCTTGCTGCAAGACATTCAGGATTCTCAGATCGATACGGTCAATTTCAGCCAGTGATTCAGTCATTGATAGTGAATTGTTCATTTAATTTATCGAATTTAGCGTGAAATTCACCGCCAAACAATCCACCATCACTGCATTCAATTCAAAACCCGGCTCGCCCCCATGAACAGCCCGCAACGCCTGCCCTTCCCCTACCGCCCCGAAGCCGCCACCGTGAGCGATTGCTTGCGCTCGCTCGAAAGCGCCCTGGACTGGGCCGCTGCGGCCCACGCGGCCCAGCCCTGGGTGCTGGCCGTGCGCCGCAACCCGCCACCGTTCTGGGCCATGGAAAGCCTGCTCAAGGAGTACCCGATATCCAGCGCCGAAGGCCTGGCGCTGATGCGGCTGGCCGAAGCGCTGCTGCGTGTGCCTGATGCCGAAACCGCGATTGCACTGACCGCCGACCAACTGGGCCGGGCCGACTTTGAGGGCGCAGGCGATGGCGCGCTGGCGCGGTTGTCGTCCAGCGCCATTGCGCTTTCAAAGCATTTCCTGCCCCAACCCGCTCAGCCTGAGCCTGTCGAAGGCGTTTCGGCCGGCTCAACGCGAACCGGCGGCAGTGTCGGGCTTTTGGCCAAGCTCGGCTCGCGCACGGTGGTGGCTGCCACGCTGCGCGCGGTGCAACTGCTGGGCCGCCAGTTTGTGTTGGGCCAGACCATTGACGAGGCCATGGCCGAGGCCACCGCAGCGCGCCGGCGCAGCAACAACCTGCGGTTTAGTTATGACATGCTGGGCGAAGGCGCGCGCACCGAGGCAGATGCCCTGGGCTACCTCGCAAGCTACCAGAACGCTATTAAATCAATAGCGGGTCATGCAGATTCCATGCGGGCTGTAGCCGAAAATGATGGTATTTCAATCAAACTCAGCGCCTTGCACCCGCGCTATGAAGAGGCCCAGCGCGAGCGGGTGATGGCCGAGCTGGTGCCACGCGCCTGGACGCTGTGCGAACAGGCGGCGCGCGCCAACATCAACCTGACCATCGACGCCGAAGAGGTTGACCGGCTGGAGCTGTCGCTGGAGGTGTTCGAGGCGCTGGCGGCCAGGGTGGCAGCGGCGCACCCCCAGTGGCAGGGCTTTGGCCTGGCGCTGCAGGCCTACCAGACCCGTGCGCTGGAACTGATTGCGCATGTGGCCAGCATCGCCCGCAACTACCGGCTGCGCTTCATGTGCCGGCTGGTCAAAGGCGCGTACTGGGACGCCGAGATCAAGCGTGCACAGGAGCTGGGCCTGCCGGCCTACCCGGTGTTCACCCACAAGCACCACACCGACGCAAGTTACCTGGCCTGCGCACGGGCGCTGCTGAACGCCAGCGACGTGATTTACCCGCAATTTGCAACCCACAACGCCGGCACGATTGCGGCGATTTTGCAGATGGCGGCCCGCACCATTGGCACCCAGGCTGCGCCGCTGCGCGGGTCGCTGCCCCCCGAGGGGGTGCAACCCGGCTTCGGGCCAGCTTTCGAGCTGCAGCGCCTGCACGGCATGGGCGAAGGCATTTACCGCGAGCTGCTGAAGAACCCACTCATCAGGTGCCGCGTCTATGCCCCGGTGGGCCAACACCGCGACCTGCTGGCCTACCTGGTGCGCCGCCTGCTGGAGAACGGGGCCAACTCGTCGTTTGTTCACCAGCTGGCCGACGAGTCGGTAGGCATGGACGCGCTGCTGACCTCACCGCTGCGGTTGGCCCCGCATTCGGCCCTGCCCCTGCCGCCCGAGCTGTACGGCGCGGCGCGCAAGAACAGCCTGGGCCTGGACCTGACGGTCCAGACCATGCGCGCGCCCTTGCTGAGCACCCACGCCACGACGGCCGTACCGGCAGTTCCCGAGGCCAGCGTCGCTCTGGCCAGCGCCGCCGTCGCCCGGGCGGTGGCAGCATTCCCGACCTGGAGCCGCACGCCGGTGGCGCAACGCGCGGCCATTTTGCGCAGCGCCGCTGATGCGCTGGAGGCGGACATGCCGCGCTTTTGCGCCCTGCTGGTCAAGGAAGCCTTCAAGACCTGGGGCGACACCGTGGCCGAGGTGCGCGAGGCGGTGGACTTCCTGCGCTACTACGCCAACGAGGCCGAACGCGTCATGCAGCCTATCGCGCTGCCGGGGCCGACCGGTGAGAGCAACGCATTACGGCTAACGGCACGCGGTGCCTGGGTGGCCATCAGCCCCTGGAACTTTCCGCTGGCAATTTTCATGGGGCAGGTGGCGGCAGCGCTGGCCACCGGCAACACGGTGCTGGCCAAGCCGGCCGAACAAACGCCTGGTGTGGCGCTGCAAGCGCTGAGGCTGCTGCACGACAGCGGCGTGCCGGCCGACGCCCTGCAACTGCTGCACGGCCCGGGCGAAACTGTGGGCGCGGCGCTGGTTGCCGCGCCAAATGTGGCAGGCGTGGTGTTCACCGGCTCGACCCAGGTGGCCAAAACAATCCAGCGGGCGCTGGCGGCGAAAGACGGCCCGATTGTCCCGCTGATTGCCGAGACCGGTGGCATCAACGCCATGCTGGTTGACAGCACCGCGCTGCCCGAGCAAGTGGCCGACGCAGTGGTGCAAAGCGCCTTTCGCTCGGCTGGTCAGCGCTGCTCGGCGCTGCGGCTGCTGTGCCTGCATGAAAGCATCGCCGATGGCGTGATCGAGATGATCAAGGGCGCAGCCAACGAGCTGGTACTGGGCGACCCGGCGTTGCTTGCCACCGACGTCGGCCCGGTGATAGACCGCGAAGCGTTTGACAGCATCAACCGCCACCTGCAGCGCCTGAGTTCAGAGGCAAAAGTGCTCATAGCCCGCGCGCCTGTTGCGCAAGCCACTATAAATTTAATAGCGCCTTGCGCCTTTGAAGTGAAGGCGATGGCCGACATCAAGGCCGAGATCTTCGGCCCGGTGCTGCATGTCGTGCGCTGGAAGGGCGACCCGCAGCACGTGATTGAGCAGATCAATGCGCTGGGCAGCCAGCAAGGGCCCGCCGGTGCCACGGCGGGCTACGGCCTGACGTTGGGCATCCAGACCCGGATTGACAGCCGCGCCCAGGCGCTGGCGGCGCAGGCCCATGTGGGCAACGTGTACATCAACCGCAACATGATCGGCGCGGTGGTGGGCGTGCAGCCCTTTGGCGGCGAAGGCCTCAGCGGCACCGGCCCCAAAGCCGGCGGGCCGCACTATCTCTACCGTTTTTGCGCAGAGCAAACCGTGACCATCAACACCACGGCAGCGGGTGGCAACGTGGCGCTGCTGGCTTGAGGGGCCAATGGCTACTTTGCAAATCCGCCAAATGGGCTGACGCCGGCATTGGCCGAACGCGGTTCAGCCTGTGCTGCGCGCATGGCCTCAAAGGCCTCGGGCAGGCTACGCGCGTTGGCCACGCCAGCGGGCGCTGGTGGCTGCGGCGATTCACCGGCGGCCTTGAGCGCCGCCAAAAACAACACCCCCGGGTCGCCGCCTGTAACGGGGGTCGCAGAGGCCCCGGCCACTTCTGCCGTCGGAGCCTCTGGGGTGACCGGCGCAGCCGCTGGCAAGCCCGGTAGCGCGCCGGTACGTGGCAGTGGCAGCGCCGACCCCAGGCGCGTCGAACCGACGGCCTGGGCAGGCGGCTGCGGCTCCAGCCACAGCACCAGGCCCGCGCCGATTAACCCCAGGGCAGCAACCACCGTTGCGCCCAGGTGAAACGCCGTGCCCTGGGCCATGGCCGGGCTTACTTCGTCAGGCCCTGGAACAGGCTGGCGTCTTCCGGGCTGCCAAACTGCACAGCACCCTCCTTGGCGCGCCGTACCGAGCCCGCCGAGATGCCGCGCGTCACGGTGTTGACCGGTGCCACGCTCACACTGCCGGTGGCCCCCACAGTGAGTTCAAACACTGTCCAGACGTCGTTGGAGGAACTGAAGCCCGAGGGCGGCGTGTAGTTGTAAACCGTGCCGTTGGCGAATTCGAGCCGCACGCTGGCACCCGAGTTGCCGATGTTGCCGGTGCCTGAGAAATGGTGCACCGAGTAACGGTACACGCCCGCACGCAGGCCGGTCGTGGTGCTGGTGGCCGGGCAGGTGATGGTCTCGGGGCCGAAAGAAGAAGTGTCGTCCACGTCCAGGCCACAAATACCGCCGCTGGTGCGGCCAGCGTAGTAGACGTGCCAGCGGGTGCTGCCATCGGCGTTGGGGCCGGTCAGGTGAGAGTCAAGGTCACGCGGGTTGGCACCCCAGGTCAGGATGGCGCGGAACTGCCCGCTAGTCAGGCCACCGACCTGTCCAGACGCGGGCGACAGGGCTACCGCCACATTGTTGGTAATGCCTGTGGTGCAGTCCATGGTGGCCGACTGGCTGGCCGACACATAGCCTGTGGCCGATACTGCGACGTTGGCCAGCCCGGCAGGGACGCCCGTGAGGGAGGCAACGCCCGACGAATTGGTGGTGCCGGTGCGCGAGCCGATCGCCACAGTGGCGCCCACCAACGGGCTGGCCGCACCGCGCACGGAATTGAAAACCTGCACGTCGGCGGTGGCGCAACCGGTAGTGGCCGAGCCGCCGCCACTGTTGCCGGTGGGGGTGACTGACTCAGGAATCAGGTGCAGCGTGGTCGGGTCAAACTTGAACACGACGTTGTAAACCGCCTCCTGGGTGGTGAACGTGCCGGGGCTGAACGGGTTGGGCACCGGCGTCAGCACCCGGATGTTTTCCATCAGCACTTTGTCTTGCGCCGCGCCGGTTCCGCGCGAACTGGAGAAGTCAATCGTGAGCTGGCCCCAACTTGCGCTGCACAGGCCTGCAAACGAAAGTGCGGCGACTATTTGCTTAATTGAAAATTTGGATTTCATTTTGTGTCTCCTGTTAGTTCAAAAAATTTCACCGCGCTCATGCGTCGACTGGCTTGGTCATTATGGACTTCAGCCCCGGGCCGGGACATACCTATTTCTAGGGATGGCCTGGCCGCCATGCAGGGCTACCGTTGCAACGCATTACCATCGGGCCAAGCCAACGCGGGGCGGCCCGCACAACCACCAGAGGCACGAATGCAGGCAGCTTTGCTGGGCAAGGTCCTACTGTTAGCTTTAACCATTCTGACCACTGGGTTGGGGCAAGCCGTGGTGCCACCCCAAGTGCTGCCCCCGACAGCAGCGTCTGTGAATACAGGAGCCGGCTGGGCCCCGGTTGACCCCCGCACGGTGCTGCCGCTGCGCTGGGATCGCCAGTACCGCCAAAGCGGCGGCGCACGGATCGATTTCGCGCTGGCGGCGACGGGCAATGAAAACTGGAGCCTGTTTTTGCCGCGCGTGGGCAATGTCTTCTCTGTTTGGATCGATGACCAGCCGGTCCAATTGGCCGATCCCCGAGGGCCCCGCTGGATCAACACGGTTCACACCTCCCGACAGGTGGACCTGCCGCCGTTGCCGCATCGCGAGGCACCCTACCGCCTTCGTGTAGAAATATTGACCCAAGTCGGTGCCGATGGCGGCTTGTCGCAGGTGCTGTATGGCACTCGCGATGACATCACCCGGCTGTACCGCGACAACGTGTACTGGCGGGTCGGCGGTTCAATCGTTGTGACCGTGGCCAGCCTGCTCCTTGGGGCGTTGGGGTTTTTGGTCTGGAGCCACCAGCGCGAGCCGGTGTACCTCTACTACGCACTGGCTGAAACTTTTTGGAGCTTGCGCACTGCGGGCTACTACCTGACCGACGAGTTTCTTTTGCCGTGGCCTTGGTGGGGCATCCTGATGACCGCGCTTTACTGCGGTGCCATCGCGGCCATCTGCCGCTTCGGCCTGCAACTTGTGGGCAAGGCGCAGCGCCCCTGGACCACGCTCATCAACGGTTTCGTGGTGGCGTCGTGCACCCTGCTTGCCATTACATTCCCGCTGGATCTGCACGACCTGTGGCGGCATTGGCGTCTGGCCATTCTGGCCCTGGGAATTACCTGTGCCGCCGTCGTCGTTCACCAGGCCATCGTGCGCCGCACCCGGGAAGCGGTGATCATGAGCGCCGCCTGTGCGGCGATCATTCTGATGGGCTTGCGCGATTGGCTGGTGATTACTGTGTCCAGCAGCAACTATGCGTCTTTCCCGTGGGTTACCTATGGCTGGGTTCTGTTTGGGGTCGTCATGGCGCTGGTGCTGGCGGCGCGCCTGCGCAGCGCCACGCGGGCGCAGGCGTCGCATGCGCAAGACATGGCCCGGCGCCTGACCGAACAACAAGCAATGCTGCAAGACGCGTTCGCAATTCAAAAGGCACAAAGCGAGCAGCAAGTGGCCACCCGGGAACGCCAGAGAATCCTCCAGGACATGCATGACGGCGTGGGCCACGAACTGCTGGGGGCGTTCCAGGTCGCCCGCGAGACCGGCGCTTCGCGCGCCATGGTGGCGCAGCAGATCCAGCGGGCCATGGACCATCTGAAACTAACCGTTGACGTGCTTCAAGACGGCTCTCAGGACATTGGCACCGTGCTCGGCCTGTTGCGCTACCGCCTGGAGCCACGGCTCAGTGCGGCCGGCATCACGATGGACTGGCAGGCGCAACCCCTGCCTACGCCTGCCGGCTGGGGCACCCGGCAAGCGCGCGATTTGCAGCTGCTACTGTATGAGGCCTTCACCAACTTGCAGGTGCATTCGGGTGCCACCCGAATCCGCTTCGTGGCACAGCACCTGGCGCAAGAGGGCCTGCTGCGCATCGCGCTGATGGACAACGGACGGGGGTTACCTGACCATGCCCATGCCCATGCTGGCAACGGTCTGGTCTCGATGCAAACTCGCGCGAAACGCCTTGGCGCAAACCTGCTCTTCTCCAACAGCCTGGACCCTGCTTTCGCGGGTGCCGGTATCACACTGGATATCCCTGTGGACAGCCGCCTCAGCGATCCGCCAGCGGCCGAATAATGCCCGACTGCATGGCTTCGAACACCGCCTCGCCCCGCGAACTGACCTGCATTTTCCGGTAGAGGCTCTTGACATGCGAGGCGACGGTATGCCGCGACAGGCCGCACAGGTCGGCAATCTCGCTATACGCGAAGCCGCGTGACAGAAGATCCAGGATTTCAGTTTCGCGCACTGAAATGCGCGTCTGCGCCACGCCAGCCATCTCCTGCACGGCTGCCTTGTTGGGCTGGGGCGGGGCGGCCACCCGGTCCTGGCGAAAACGCATCAACAGGCGCCGCGCAATGCCGGGTGAGATAGGCGAGGCACCGCGCTTGAGGTCCAGAATTGTCTGGGCCATGTTTTCGGGAGCCGAGTCCTTGTGCAAGTACCCCAGGGCGCCGGCTTCGATGCTGGCCAGTACATGCTCTTCGTCACCGAACATGGAAACCACCAGCGCCTCGCACTTCGGAAAGCAAGCCAGCGTTTGACGAATCACTTCGATACCGCTGCCGTCGGGCAGGCCGAGGTCGGTCAAAAGTACATCCGGGCCAGGGCTGCGTGCCTGCGCCAGCCAGGACAGCGCATCAGTGACCGACGCCAGGCAAACCAGCAAGTCCAGTTCGCGGCTGGCCCGTATGCACTGCGCAACGTAGTTGCGGGTGCGCGCGTCGTCTTCGACAACCATAACGCGCCAACGCTGATGGTCGGGCTGTGCTTGCATGGCACCAAGCTTATCGGCTTTCGGGCCGGGTGGATGGCTTGTGTCACACGTTTGGCTCACCTTTTTGGGGGATGACGGCAAGGACGGCATCGGCCATGATGTGCGAAAACTCAAGGAACTGCCTCATGCCCGCCATCGAATTCGGAACGACGTGCCCTGCCATGGACGAGAACCTGCAGACCGGCGATATCGTGTTTCCCCGCAAGGCTGGCTCCGTCAGTACCTGGCTGGAAATGCATGGCTTGGGCGCGGCAGTGCAAATCGACGGCGTCAACAACATGCCGGTGTACTCAGGCTATCCGCTGGAGAGCCTAACCGCAAACGGCACAGTGCTGGCACTGGCACCCGCGCCAATGACCGTGGCGGATTTGCTCGGCCCGCAGCGCGTACGCCTGCTCAAAAACAAGCTGCCGGGCTATCCACAGACGGCCCCCAAATCCGACGCCTGGCTGACGCTGGAGATGCGAACCGCGCGCGCCAAGGGTGTGTTTGACCCGAATGACCCAAATCACATGTTGATGCTGCTGAAAATTCTGGACGCCACTTTTGGCGACCTGACCGAGCAATGGCTGGGCATGAACGTCAAGACCTTCGTGCGCCACCCGGTGGCGCGACTGCTGATCGGCGCGATGAACCAGACGGTGGGCGCGGGCTTTTTTATCGGCCATTGCGGCATGATCCTACGCGAAAAAGCCGGGAAGCACCACCCCGAGGGCAAGCTGTTTGTGATCGAGGGCAACATCACTGACTTTTCAAGTTATGCGGTTTCCATCAGCCCTTACTACAACCCCGATGATCCGGCCCCCGACGCCGCCAATGCCGGCCAAATGACAGGCTGGGTCAACTACCGCCACGCCATGGGCAGCAAGGTCTGGAAGTGCAGGCCCAAGGCCCTTGACCAGGCTTCGCCCGAGCAGGCGCGGCGCATGCGCGAAGAGATCCTCGTACAAAGCAAAAAATTGCTTGGCCGCCCTTACGGCTTTTTTGACCACGCCGATCTGGGAGATACAGACCGGCTGTATTGCAGCGAATTCGTGCTGGTGGTGCTGCGCGCCGTAGCCGACACACTGGGTCTGCCCCGGGGGGACAACGGTGCCTTTGACATTGAAGACCGACGCTGGTGGGCATGGTTGGTGCAGAACGTTCGCGACCCGAGCTTCAAGACGGAACTGTGGCAAACCCTGCAGGCCGGCGGGCTGTGGGATCGGGTGCAGAACAAGCGCTTTTTCCTGTACACGGTACAAATGCTGTGGTGTAGCGCCGCCACCACGGGCCACTTCAAACCCGACGGTGAGGAGTACGACAAGGCCTGAAGGCCCGGGCCCGGCAGTCCGTCAGGGCAGGTAGGTCGCCAGGAAGCGGTTGGTAAAGCGCCGCTGCGGGTTGTACTTGTTCATGGCAGCCACCTGCGCGTCGCGCCGCACCTGGCTGTAGCCGCGCTGAAACGTGGGCAAGTCGGCAAAGCCAAAATACGGCAGATAGTAGGTTCCGCCGCAATCCAGCGCCAGGGCCATTGCCTGCATCGCCCATTGCCGCACTTGTGCAGTCGGTCCGGAACCATCGTCTGCCAGCGGCACGTGCACGTCCACCGCGATGCAGACCATGTCCTGGTCCGCGCTGTAGGCCAGGTTGGATGTGTCATCTTGTCGCACCAGGCGAATGGTGCCGCTGAGCACATTGACAGCGTTTGCCTGGAACAGCGCGCGCAGTTTGCCCACCATTTCCACCATGCGGTCCACCGGCACAAAATACTCCTGCAGCAAGTCAGTGTGGGTGGTGCCACTGTGGGCCGTAAAACCCACTGTGGCGCGTAGCCAGTTAAGCCGTGAATCGGTGGTGTTGCGGTAGTCGATCTGGTCGCGCGCAAGTTGCCAGATGTCGTCTCGCAGGCCACCATAGCCCTGCCGCGCTGCCGCCCAGCCGGCCCGCAGCAGCTCGGTGTCGCCCCAGCCATCCTCCAGCAGCGGCTGGCCTACCGACGCTTGCGGCCCGCCATCGTCCTTGTAATCCACGATCAAGACCTTCTCGAACAGGCTCTCCAGTGAAGTGCACTTGAGCCAGCCATAGTGCAGGCCCACATTCAAGGTTGCGGCTTCACGCTGCGCCAGCGCTTTCAGGTGGCGGCCATAGACCTCCAGCGAATGGGTATAGGCAACTGTCTGCAGCATCAGGTTGGGTACCAGCCGCACGTTGGCGCGCAGGATCACGCCGCAACCGCCGTAGCCACCCAGCGCGGCCGCGAAAAGATCAGGGTGGTCCAGGCGGGTTGCCCGCAGCAGGCCAAAGGCAGGGGTCCAAACCTCGATCCAGTTAACCGTGGAGGCGATGGGGCCCTGGCTCGGGTCGCGTCCATGGCAGTTCACGCTGAGCGCACCGCCCACCGAAAAATGAGCCGAGCTCTGGTGCACCGCCGGTGCCAGGCCATACAGATTGGCCGCATGATGCACGCGGGACCAGGTGGCACCGGCTTGCGCCGTCACATTCGGTGGTGTGGCGATCGGGGCGTAAGGGCGCGCGGCATCGTAGTCGCCCGGGTCCACGGCAACACCTGAACTCATGGTGTGGGTGATCAGCATGCGCCCCTCAGCTGCCATGGTGTGCCCGCCCTGACTACAGCGCTTGCCGGCAATGGACAAGGGGGCCGCGTCCGCGTTCCAGAGGTCTTGCAGATCCGTCTGATCGCTGACCAGCGGCTGGTCGCGCATGGACGTCGGGTTCAGGCCAGACAAGTCTTTGATTTCCAATGCCATCGCTAGTCCTTCGGGCGGTCGGGGTCCACGGATTGTGACCGCTGAATGGCCTCTGCGCCTCCCCCATTTGGGTGATGCCGCAAGCTTGACGTTGAACGGCTCTGTCGCAGTGTGCGGCCCGGCGATGACTTGCGAATGGTCCCGCTACAGATCCAATGGGTGAACTCGACGCTACGCCGCATGATCAAGCGGCCGTACTTGCCGCCGGAAATCATGCGGGTCTGCGTTCGACGGCACGCCGACTACCCGCTGAGCGTGGGTGCTTCTACGGTCTCAATGGGATTTGTCGCGCGTCAGCCGCTCGGCGAACGAGATACCGATAGCCGACAGTACAAAGGTGAAGTGAATGACAGCCACCATGGTCACGATCTGGATGTTCTCAAGATTCAGATCACCACTCAGGTAAGTCTTCAAGGCGTGTACGCCAGAGATGGAAATGATGGCAAAGGCCAGCTTCAACTTCAGGTTATAGGTGTTGACGTGGTCCAGCCAGTCTGGCTTTTTCATATCAGTTTTATCAAAGTGCCCGGTGGTCACAAATAGCGAAACTCCCGCCAGCGCCACCACCCATACGAGCTGCGCCACCATGGTCATATCAACCAGCTCCAGCACCTTGATGATGAGGTCAATTTTTTCTAGTTCGTCGAACAGCAAGGTGTTCATCAGTTTGTAGGTTTCGAGCAAAAACTTGCCCAGGATTCCAAAAATGATGCCCACCAGGCCGACATAAAAAAACAGCATGGTGAATCGCATGCCATACAGCAAGGAGCCCACACTTGAAAGAAGCTTGTCCATTTGTACCTTGAAAAATTAAGCCCAAAGAGCGACCAGGAAAATTCCCACCATACCCTACGCAAGACCAAGCCAGCGCAGCCAGCAGCGTGATGAAAACGACGGCAAGTATGCCCACCCGGCTGAAGTCGTCAATCCACACGCCAAAGAACCAGCCGACCCACACCAAGCTTTTAAATTGACTAAGTGCGACGCCTTGCCTGCCCGCAGCATTTTCCGCATTAACCCGGGCTGTTCAGGTCGTTCAGGTTTTCCGGGTCATGGGCGATCAACAACACGACTGGCAGGTACAAAGTGGCGCTGCTGGCCTGACGCGGCTGGCCGCGCTAGCGACGCGGTCGCGCTTTCCACCAGGCAACGCAGGCCCGCGCCAGCGCGGCAGTGGAGTCAATGCACTGTGCCCGCAACGCGGACTGCACGGCGTCCAATGCCAGCGGTGTTTCAGTGCAGGCCAGGACGACCACCACTGCCCCGCGGTCCAGCAACGCCTGCACGCTGCCGACCAGCATGGTGCCGGCATCGACCGGATCACCTGCCTTGACGCGTTCAATAGCAGGTAGCACCACGGCTTGGAGTTCGTCCTGAGTCGGCACAATCGGGGTGTAGCCGCGCGCTATCAGCGGGCTTGAAAACAAGCCCGCACTCAGCGTGGCCCCGGTTGCAATGATGCCAACCTTCGCACCCGGTGCAACGCGCTGCGCCACCTCATCGCAGCAGGCCTGCAAAATGCTGATGAAGGGCACGGGGCAGCCATCGGTCAGTTGCGGGTACCAGTAATGGGCGGTGTTGCAGGGCATGGCCAGCGCCGTGGCACCGGCGGCAATCAAGCGGTCGCGGGCGGCCACCAGCGCGGGCAACGGCGACTCGCCGCCGCGAAGAATCGCCCCCGGCCGCGACGGAATGCGCGGGTCGCTCTGAATCAACAGGGGGACATGCTCGTCTTCATTTGCCGCGCCTGTTTCAGCAATAACTTTCGCAAAAAAGTCCGATGTGGCCAGTGGACCCATGCCGCCAATAACACCGATCATTTGAGTTCTCCCCCCATTGTTGCTGTGCAGTGCCACTTCGCGGCATCAGCGCGCCAGCGCCAGGTACAGTGCAGCCATGCAGGCCAGCCCGAAGGTGACTGCCACAATCAGTATCACCGGACGCCAGCCTAATTGAGTCACATCTTTTAGCGATGTCTTCAACCCCACACCAGCAATGGCCAGCACCAAAAACGCCTGCGACAGATCCGACGCACGGGCCTGCACCAGTTGGGGTACCCAGCCTGTGCTGTTCACCAGCATCAAGATGACGAAGACCACACAAAACCAGGGCAACAGCGGCGTTTTGGGCCCAGCGGCACCTTGGGTGTCCCGTACCATGCGCGCGCGCATAAAGGCCGCAATCACAACCAACACCGGCATCAACAGGGCGACCCGCATCAGCTTGGTGATGGTCGCTGCGTCCCCGGCCTGTGGCGACAGGCTGTAGCCGGCCCCGACGACCTGGGCCACATCATGAATCGTCGCGCCAATAAATTTCCCCGAGGTCACCGCATCAAAACCCAGCCAACCGGTCAGCAGCGGGTAAATCACCATGGCGATGGTTGACAAGGTGGTGACGCCGACGACAGTTAGCGTGGTGTCGCGCTCGCGGTGCGCATAACCTGGCAGAACGCTAGAGATCGCCAGCGCAGCCGATGCGCCGCAAATCGCAGTGGCCCCGCCTACCAACAGGCCCAAGCTGCTTTCAACTTTCAACAGGCTGGCCAGCAGCAAACCCAGCGAGATGGTCAGCGTCACGGCTACCAGCAGTGCCGCCACGGTTTGCCAGCCCAGGCTGACGACATGCTCGACGGTCAGCCTTAGACCCAACAACGCCACGCCCAAGCGCAGCACCGTGCTGGACGCAAACTGGATGCCGGCCGCACAGCGCTGGTCTTCACTGATGAAGTGCAAGGCCAGCCCAAGCAGCAGCGCAAACAGCAGCATCGAGCCCTTGTAATGGCTACCCAAAAAAGCCGCCGCCATGGCCACCAATGCGGTGACCAAGAGGCCGGGAACGAGCATTTTAGTGAACTCTATTGCCGTACCCGGCGCAAGCGTGGTCATCGAAGCAGGTTCTTAAAGCGGCTTCAAACCGTCAAAGGCACTCATGTAACCATACAGCGCAACCGCCCCACCAGTGTGCAAGAACACCACGTTTTCGCCCTTCTTGAAATGCCCTTTGCGGCACAGGTCGATCAGACCCGCCATGCCTTTGCCTGAATAGACCGGGTCCAGCAAAATGCCCTCCAGGCGCGCCATCATGGTCACCGCTTCAACCATGCCGGGTGTGGGTACGCCGTAGCCACCGCCGACGTAGTCGCAATTGGCTTTGACGCTTTCACGGCTGACGCTGCCAGGCACGCCGAGCAGCTCAGCGGTTTTAACGGCCAGGTTGTACACACTGGTTTCTTGCGCTTCTTTTGCGGCACGCACGCCAATGCCAAGCACCGGTATCTGGCTGCGCGCGCCTTCCAGGCCCACCACCAAACCAGCTTGCGTGCCCGCGCTGCCAGTGGCGTGGGTAACACAGCTCACATTCAGTCCCATGTTGTTGAACTGGTCAACCATCTCAAGGGCGCAGACCACATAGCCAAGCGCGCCAATCGGATTGGAACCACCACCGGGGATGATGTATGGCTTTTGGCCCTTGGCCCTTAACTCATCAGCCAGCTTGGACATGGCGGCGTTCATGTCGGTGCCGCCGGGTACTTCTTGCACGTGGGCGCCGTACAAGTGGTCCAAAAACACGTTGCCGGATTGCTTGTAGTTTTCGACTTTCGAGCCGGTGCGGTCTTCAAGCAGAATTTCGCACTTCATGCCCATCTTGGCCGCAATAGCTACTGTTTGGCGGGCGTGGTTGGACTGGGTTGCGCCCTGCGTGATGATGGTGTCTGCGCCGTGCTTGACAGCATCAGCCATTAGAAACTCCAGCTTGCGGGTTTTGTTACCGCCTGTGCCCAGGCCGGTGCAGTCGTCACGCTTGATGTACAGGTTAGGGCCTCCAAGCGCCTCAGTCATGCGGGGCATAAATTCAAGAGGGGTCGGGCCGTGGGTGATGCGGACGCGGGGGAAGTTGGTGAGTTTCATGGTGGTCTCTCTTCTTGGTTTTGAAAGTGAAAAATGGGGAAATCAGTTTGCAGCGGCTATCAGGCTGGCCGCCGCTACGATTTGGCCGATCAGGACGCAGTCGTCATCCGTCAATGACAGCGGAGTGCGCAGGTCCAGCAACTGGTTCAGCACGCCCATTGAGTTGGGAACATCGGGCTTGCTGGTCAGGTAGTGCCAATGTGCGTAATTGCTCGTGAAAGCAACCGGCGCGGGCGTACCAAACCACTTGACATACAAGCCACGCAAACTGCATTCTTTGAGGAATCGCTCAATCTGCGGCGGCGACAAATCAAGCGTGAACTGAATCGAGCTGGCAATAAATTCTTCTTTGGCGTGGCGCGCGGGAACCGACACATGGGTAGCCTTTGTCAGCTCGCGCTCCAGAGTTGCGTAAATATGGTTCCAGCGCCTTGCACGATCAGCCAATTCACCAATTTGCGGGCGTAGCAATGCCGCGGCCAAATTCGACATGCGCATACTGAAGTTGGGCGTGACGTACTTCCAGCGCTCAAACACATCAGCAGCTGGCTTCAAGATGTGCTGGTCATACATCATGTAGCAGCCCGACATCAAAATGGCTTGGGCGGCCACATCTTCATCATCCGTCACCAACAAGCCGCCCTCACCCGAGTTGATGTGCTTGTAGGTCTGCGCGCTGTAGCAACCCACCTTGCCCCAGGTACCGGTAAATTTGCCATCCCACTTTGCGCCCATGGTGTGGGCGCAGTCTTCAACGATGGCGATGCCGTGCTTGTCGCAAATGGCGCGCACCGCTTGCAAGTCGGCGATGTGGCCGCGCATATGCGAGAGCAAAAATACTTTTGCGCCGCTGGTCGCTGCTTTGTGCTCCAGATCGGCCATGTCGGTCATGTAGTCAGCACTGGTTTCAATCAGCACAGCCTGCGCACCGGCATGGGCAATCGCGCCGGGCACAGGCGACAAGGTGAAGGTGCTGGTCAACACCTTGTCGCCTGCTTTCACGCCAAGCGCCTTGAGGGCAATAAACATTGCCGCACCGCACGAGCTGACGGCAACGCAGTACTTGCTTCCCACGTATGCGGCGTAGTCTTGCTCCAGCAGTGAAGGCTCGGGGTAGCCCGAGCCCTGCTCGCCATAGCGATGCAGGCGGCCTGAGCGCATCAGCGCAACGGCACGCTCAATCGCATCCTCAGGAATCGGCTCAGACGCACTCAGGTCCTTGCCAAACCACAAGCCGTCTGGCGCTGGAGGCGACGCCTCAGATGTGAGAGAAGTCAACGCTGCGGCCATTAGAACTAGTGTTGATGACCCGCTAACGTGCCCAGCTCAAACGACTCAAGCGGATAGTATTTCTTCAGGCGAATGTCGCCTGTGCGAGCGTGGCCTTCCATGCCTTCAAGACGCGAAATTCTGGCGGCAACCTGGCCTACTTCGCGACTGGCGCCACGCGTCAGTCGCTGGTAAGTGACGGTTTTGATGAACTTGCCAACACTCAAGCCGCCTGAGTAACGCGCAGCGCCACGGGTTGGCAATATATGGTTAGGACCCGCGCATTTGTCGCCATAGGCCACGGTGGTTTCTTCACCCAAAAAGAGTGAGCCATAGTTGGTCAGCTTCGCCAGCCACCAGTCCAAATCTTTGGCAAAGACCTGCAAATGCTCTGGCGCGTAATGGTCGCTGATCTCCACCATTTCTTCGCGGCTTCCCACCAGCACCACCTCGCCATAGTCACGCCAGGCGGCGGTGGCCGCATTGCGCGCCAGCTCGGGCAGGGCGGCAATCACGCCGGGCATCACATCAATCACCTTGAGCCCCAACTCACGCGAGGAGGTGTACAGCCACACCGGAGAGTCCGGGCCGTGCTCGGCTTGGCCGGCCAGGTCAGCGGCCACCAGGTTCACATCGGCGGTTTCATCGGCAATGATGGCGGATTCGGTCGGGCCGGCCACCACGTCAATGCCAATGCGGCCAAACAAGGTGCGCTTGGCCTCAGCCACAAAGCGGTTGCCCGGGCCCACAATCACGTCAGCGGGTTTGGCGCAATACAAACCAAAGGCCATCGCGGCAATACCCTGCACCCCGCCCAGGGCGAGCACGGTGTCAGCGCCGCACAGCTTCATGGTGTGCAAGATGGCCGGGTTCACGCCAGCTTCTTTGTGGCCCGGCGACGTGGCCACAATGTTGGGCACGCCAGCCACCTTGGCGGTACACACGCTCATGATGGCCGATGCCGCGTGCGCATAACGGCCACCCGGCACATAGCAGCCCGCAGTGTTCACCGGAATCAGCTTTTGCCCGGCAATCAAGCCGTCAATCAGCTCCACTTCAAACTCGTGCAATGACTCGCGCTGGCGCTGGGCAAAGTCTTTCACACGCGCGTGCGCAAAGGCGATGTCGTCTTTGACACCTTGCGAGAGCTGTTTTGTAGCAGCCGCAAAGTCGGCTTCGCTGACCACAATGCTGCCGTTCCAGCCGTCAAAGTCACGGGCGTATTTTTCAACGGCCTCGCGGCCATTTTTTTGAATGTCAGCCAATAGGCGCTCCACCGTCTCGGACGTTGCGCTGTCTATCGCCTCTTGCGGCGGGGTGGCTTTCTTCAAATACTCAATCGTCATGGAATACTTTCTGTCAATCAAATGCACTTAGCCGCGGCCTTTCCAGGGCACAACGCGGCGCTCAACAAAGCGCACCAGATGGTCAAAGGCGTAGGCAATCATCGCGATCACCACAATGCCCATGATGACAATCGGCGTTTGCAAAAATCTGGACGCCGACAAAACCGTGTACCCCAAACCGGAGGTAGCAGCGACCATTTCAGCGGCCACCAATGTGGTCCAGCCAAAACCGATGCCTACACGCATGGCCGTAAAAATTTCTGGCATGGCCGACGGCAAAACCACCATCCGAATCACTTGCCAGCGGGTTGCGCCAAACGAGTAGGCCGCGTGAATCTGCTCTATCGCGGCCGACCTGACACCAGCACGGGCACCCAAAGCCATCGGCGCGAGGACCGACAGAAAAATCAAAAGCACCTTGGACAACTCATCAATACCAAACCAGATAATCATTAGGGGCAGATAAGCCAGTGGCGGAATCGGGCGGTAGAACTCAATCGGCGGGTCAAAAATTCCGCGTGCCACCGGGCTCATGCCCATGGCAATGCCCAGCGGAATCCCGATGACACAGGCCAGCAAGAACGCGCCAAAAACCCGCAGTGTGCTGACCCAGGTATGTTCCCAAAAGCTGGCACCGGTAAAGCCGTCTCTCAGCATGGTCAGAAAAGCGTCGATCACGGCCATTGGGGAAGGCAAGAAAAGCGGCTTGACGAAGCCGGCATAGGTAATGAACCACCAGAAAAGCATCAAGCCAGCAATAACGACTGCGCTGATTTTCAAGCTATCGCCCTGACCAGGCACGCCATATATTTCGCCGGGCTTGGCTGGTTTGGCCTTCATGAGGCTAGTGTCCTGTCCCGCTGATACGTGTGCAAAGTCGATGCAGCTTCTCTAGGATCGAATCGGCGGTAGCGGTCCACTTGAAAGGCTGGCAATTTGCGTTGTGTACGGCGACAAAGTGATCGATGCGCTGAACGAGTTGCTTGACGCTGG
>CALROG020000041.1:0-32705 GCA_943369755.1 Ramlibacter sp. 2FC | reverse complement strand
CGACGCCAGCCTGCTGCCTGCGTGGGCCGCCCTGATCACGCACACCCAGGCGCATTTCGACCGCGAAGACCAGTGGATGGCCGACACCCGCTTTTCGTCCGGCAACTGCCACAGCACCCAGCACAAAGTGGTGCTGGCCGTGATGCGCGAGGGCGGGCGCCGCGGCGCCGAAGGCGACCTGCCCCTGGTGCGACAGATGGCGACCGAGCTCGCCGTCTGGTTTCCCCAGCACGCGCAAAGCATGGACGCCGCGCTGGCGCTGCACGTGCGCCGGGTGGGCTACGACCCGCTCACCGGCCGCGTGACCATGCCCGACGCCCTGCCTGCCGACATGATCCAAGGCTGCGGCGGCGACTGCGAGCCTTCACCCATTCCGGCGGCGACGCTGGCAGAGGCCTGAACTCAGGGCGCGACCTTGACGCCCTTCCAGAAAGCCACGCGGCCTTTGACCGCCTGTGCCTCGGCCTTCGGCTCGGGGTAGTACCAGACGGCGTCGATGTTCATCTCGCCATTGACGATGAGCGAGTAATAGCTGGCCTGGCCTTTCCAGCCGCAGGTGGTTTTGTGGTTGCTGAACGCCACGTATTCGCGCTTGAGCGTGTTCTCGGGAAAGTAGTGGTTGCCCTCAACCACCACGGTGTCGTCGCTCTGCGCGACCACGGTATCGTTCCAGACGGCTTTCATGCAGATCCTTTGTTCATTGCAATACGTCCATTGTCATGCCTGCCCGGCGCAGGCGCTGCACCAGCACATCTCCCAGCCCGCTCGCGGGCGTGAGTACCCCGCCCCAACCAGGCCCACCGGGCAACTGGGCGCCATCTTGCGCCAGCGCCAAAGCGGCTTCGCAAACGAACACGGTGGTGGCGCGGTTGCCGGGGTCGCCGCGGGCCGAAATTCGGGCACGGGCTAGCGCACCCCTGTCGCCGTGGCCGACCAGCTCGCAACGGAACGACCCTTCGTCCATGCTGCGCTCGGAGGGCCCTTCGCCCGGCCCCGGGGCCATGGCGCGCGCTATGCGGCGCACCGGCGCCAGCTTCAGCGCCAGCTGGCTCGCATTCATGCCAAAACTAAGACCGGCAGCAGCAACTGCTGCCGCCGCCCCGGCACCAAAGCGCAGGTATTCCTGGTAATGAAACGCGTCGCCATAGCCCAACAGCGCGGCACTACGACGCACCACACGGGTGTTGACGGGGCCCATGAAGAACGGACCGACCCAGGCACCAAAGTCGGCGTCACGGTGCGGTGCCACCGGGTCGGCATCGATCGCCGGGTCAGCGGGCCGCCCCTCGGCGGGGTTCAACAGGTAGGGGTCGGCCAGGGCCTGCGCCTGGCCGGTGTCCAGCATGTTCAGGGCCGACGCCAGCGTGCCGCCATTGAACCCGCCGCGCAGCGAGTAACTGGCCTTGGCCGCAACGCACACCTGGCCCTGCTGGCGCAAGGCCTGCACCAAAAGCCAGGCCCCCAGATCAGAGGGCACAGAGTCAAAGCCCGCGCAAGGAATGATGCGCGTGCCGCCTTGCGCCGCTGTGGCATGGTGTCGGTCAATCAGCTCACGCACCCAGGGGGTTTCGCCGGTAATGTCCACATAGTGCGTGCCATGGCGCACGCAGGCGGCCACCAGTTCGCTGCCATACAGCGCAAATGGGCCTGCCGTACTCAGCACCACCCGGGCGTTGCGTGCCAGCGCATCCAGTGCCTGCGCGTCTTGCGCATCGGCCACCACCAGGTCGGCCATGGTGGCACCGGTCTGGCGCTGCACCGCCGCCAGCTTGTCGGCACTGCGCCCGGCCAGTGCCCAGCGCAGCCCTTGTGCATGCTGCACGAAGTAGGCCACCGTCTGCCGCCCGACAAAGCCGCTGGCACCGTACAGCACCACATCGTGCTGCCGCTCATTTGCTATATTTATCATAGTGGCTCACGCAATCTGTATGCAGGCTACAGCCCTGTTTTGCACAAATCTACTTGTCAAAGTGACTGCCGGCCGATCAGCCCGCCAATGCGCCGCACCAGCCATTTCGGGGTGCTGCGCGAGGCAATCATGGCGGCGCGATTGACCACGCCAGGCACGCAGATCACGTCGCCCTTCATGCAGGCCTCAAAGCCCTGACGCGCTACATCTTGCACGTCGCCAATCAAGAAGCCCGGCAGTTCGGCCAGCCGTGAATTGGCATTCGCGGCCTTGCCCAGCATGGGTGTGGCAGTAATGCCAGGGCACAGCGCGGTGATGCTCACGCCGCTGCCGCGCAACTCTTCAGCCAGCGACTCGGTGAGCGACAGCACATAGGCCTTGGTTGCCGCATAGGTGGCCAGGGTAGGCACGGGTTGAAAGGCCGCGATGGAGGCGACGTTGAGCACCCGCCCTGAGCCACGTGCCACCATGCCGGGCAGCAGCGCGTTGAGCAACGCCGTCAGGCCCGAGATGTTCAGGTCAATCATTCCTGCAGCTTCGTCGGGCTTCATGCCGGTAAACGGGCCTTGCGCCAACACGCCGGCATTGTTGACCAGCACGTCAATGCTGCGGCGTTTGCGCTTCAGGGTGGCCACCAGGCGGGCGGCTGCGCCGGGCAAGGCCAGGTCGGCCGGTTCAACCCAGGCCTTGACGCCGTAGTCTGATGCCAGCGCATCGGCCAGCAGGTGCAGCTTGTCGGCGCTGCGCGCCACCAGCACCAGGTCGTACCCGGCCCGGGCAAAGCATGGTGCCAATGCTTCACCAATGCCGGATGAGGCCCCGGTGATCAGCGCGATGGGGTTGGCAACGGTCATTGAATGCTCCTTGTCTAGGCGGCTGTTTTGGCACAGAGCCAGCCGCGAGTCTGCAAGCATAGAGTTTGCAACCGCAATGCCTGTCACGTGCGCTACCCTGGCAAACGGGCCTTTTCAGTACCATCCGAAACCGTTTACGGCAACCCCCAGGAAGCACCATGACCATCGCCACCACCCTCACCAACCATCAGGTCCGCCTGGCCCAGCGCCCGGTGGGCACACCGGGGCGCGAATGCTGGAGCTTCACCACCGAGCCGGTGGCTGAACCGGCCGAGGGCGGGGTGCTGATTCAAACCCTGGCGCTGTCGCTTGACCCGGCCATGCGTGGCTGGATGAACGAGGGCAAGAGCTACATCCCGCCGGTGGCCATTGGCGAGGTGATGCGAGCCGGCGGCATTGGCAAGGTGGTGGCCTCTAAAAACCCGAAGTTCGCGGCAGGCGACATTGTTTCGGCCAGCCCGGGCGTGCAGGAATACTGCCTGGTGCCAGAAGACCAGATCAAGCGCAGCGGCCTGTTCCGCATTGACCAGCGCGCCGGCAGCCTGACCCAGTGGCTCAACGTGCTGGGCATGCCGGGCATGACCGGCTATTTCGGTTTGATGGACGTGGGCATGCCCAAACCTGGCGAAACTGTGGTGGTCTCGGGCGCTGCCGGTGCGGTGGGGCAAACCGTGGGCCAGCTGGCCAAGATCAAGGGCTGCCGGGTGGTGGGCATTGCCGGGGGCCGCGCCAAGTGCGACTGGGTGGTCAATGAGCTGGGCTTTGACGCCTGCATTGACTACAAGGCCGGCAACGTCAAGGCCGGCCTCAAGGAGCACTGCCCCAAAGGCGTGGACATCTATTTCGACAATGTGGGTGGCGAGATTCTGGACGACGTGCTGGCCCGCATCTCACGCGGGGCCCGCATCATCATTTGCGGCGCGATCAGCCAATACAACAACACCACGCCGATCCAGGGCCCCAAGAACTACCTGAGCTTGCTGGTCAACCGGGCCCGGATGGAGGGTATTGTGGTGTTTGACTACACCGACCGCTTCCCGCTGGCCGTGGCCGAGATGGCGGGTTACCTGAAAGACGGCCGGATGAAAAGCAAGGAAGACATCGTCGAGGGAATTGCCAACTTCCCCGAGGCGCTGCTCAAACTGTTTTCGGGTGAGAACTTCGGCAAGCTGGTACTCAAGGTCGCGCAAGCCTGAAGCCGGCCGGGCCATTTCTACAATGGCCCAATGCGTCTGCCAACCACCCCAGACTACATAGCGCAGCACGCCCAAAACCGGCCGCAAGCGCTGGCCGTCATCGACCAGGGCAAAGCCGTTACCTGGGCCAGCTTTCAGCAAGACCTGGTACGGGTATGCGCCGCCTTGCAGGCGCTGGGCGCACAAGCGGGCACCCGGGTGGCGCTGATCTGTGAGGACCGCTACCTGCATTGGCTGCTGGTGCTGGCCTGCGAACAACTCGGTGCCGTGAGCGACGCGATTCTTGAGCCACACAGCGAGCCGTGGGCCACCTTGCCCCAGCGCGCAGACCTGTTGCTCACCAACTGGAAACCACCGCTGGAGCCACCCTGCGCCTGGCAGTTGCTTACGCCGCACTGGCTGGCGCAGTTGCGCCTGCGCGGCGACTTGCCTCATCTGGCCGCGCCGACCTTGCCGGCCAACGCACCGGCCCGTGTCGCACGATCATCCGGCACCACGGGTGCCACGCGTCGCATGCTGCTCACGCGCCAGGACCTGGACCGGCGCGTAAGCAATGTGATGGCGTTGCTCGGCGTTACGTCTGCATCACGATTCCTCTTGACGCTGCAGCCCGCCGCGTCAACCGCCTGTTTTCAAGCCAACGCCTGTGCACGGGCCGGCGCGACCGTGGTCCTGGCCCCGCCCGCCAGCGCCTGGAAGGTTTTTGCACGGGATGGTGTCACGCACCTGTTCTGCCTTCCCGGTATCCTGAGCCAGTGGTTGAACACCCTGCCGCCGGGTTTTCAAAAGCCTGAGGCGCTGCACATTTTTTGTGGCGGTGCCAGCGTCAGCCCGCAGCTGCAGCAGCAAGCGCTGGCTTTGCTCGCGACGCAGTTTGATGAGGTCTACGCCTCCAACGAGGCCGGCATGGCAGCCAACGGGCCAAGCGCCGATGCAGCCGCCCTGCTGCTGCGTGCCGGCTGCCTGAGCGAAATCGTCGACGACAATCACCAGCGCCGACCCTGGGGAGAAACCGGGCATATTCGCCTGCGCACGCCGAGCATGGTGAGCGGCTATCTGGACGAAGCGGGCCCCGGTACAAACTTTCATGACGGCTGGTTCTACCCCGGCGACGTGGGCTGCATGCCCGACCCGCAGCACCTGCGCGTCCAAGGCCGGATTGCAGACCTGATGAACCTTGGCGGGGTCAAACTGCTGCCCGAAGCCATTGAGGCACGCCTCCTCAGCACGCAAGTACCGGCCCATGAACTGGCCGTGTGTTCGCTGCCCAACGCGCTGGGTGTCGAAGAAGTCTGGGTGGCGCTGTCGGGCCAGGCGGCGGCGCAGCAAGACCGGATTGTGCAGGCCCTGGTACCGGTCTGCCAGGAGTACTGGTGGGTGAAATTTCGGGTGGTTCAGCTAGACACAGTCAACCCACAGGCACCAGGAAAACTGTCGCGCCGCGCGCTACGCGAGACGCTGGCGCGCCGACAATGAACCGGGCTTGACGGTTGCAGGGCCGCGCACACCGGCTGCATGGGCGTCGCTACTGGCCGCCGTGCGGATGGGTCGGGTCTATCCACAGCACAGACTGTGGCTTCTCAACCGGCTCGATGGCCAGGTTCACCGCCACGGCCTCGCCGTCGCTGCGGCACAGCACGCATTCCAGCGGCTCGGTCGCACTGGCATTGATCTCCTGGTGCGGCACATAGGGCGGCACGTAAATGAAGTCGCCCGGCCCGGCCTCGGCGGTGAATTCCAGTTGCTCGCCCCAACGCATGCGGGCATGGCCTCGTACGATGTAGATCACGCTTTCCAGAGGCCCATGGTGGTGGGCACCGG
This sequence comes from Ramlibacter sp. 2FC, assembly GCA_943369755.1. Lineage (GTDB taxonomy): Bacteria > Pseudomonadota > Gammaproteobacteria > Burkholderiales > Burkholderiaceae_C > CALROG01. The sequence goes on along the minus strand of CALROG020000041.1, from coordinate 26,925 downwards.
TCTTGGCGTTGGCGTGAATGGTGACGGTACCGGCCCAGAGCTTCTGGGCACCCACGCGTGCAAAGTTGATGGCCGCCTTGCGGTCCATGCCCGGCGTCTGTGCAGTATTGCTGTCGAGTTGGTTTGCGGGAATGACACGCACGCCGTCGTGCTTCCAGGCTGGACGGTCGTGGTCGTGGTCGTGCAAGGGCATGGCTTGTGCTCAGGCGTAGCGTTGACGTGCCAGCGCCGCGCCCTTGGCCAGCGCCTCCAGCTTGGCCAAGGCCACCGCGCGGCTCATCGGGGCCAGGCCGCAATTGGTGCAGGGAATCAGCCGCTGCTTTGGCACAAACTGCAAGGCCTGGCCAATGGTGTCGGCCACCTGCTCGGGCGTTTCCACCACCTCGCTGGCCACGTCAATCACCCCGACCATCACGTCTTTGCCTTCCAGCAGTTTCATGAGTTCAGGCGGCACATGCGAGTGGTAACACTCCAGGCTGACCTGCTGGATGCTGCTTTTGGCCAGCGCCGGGAACACCGCTTCATACTGGCGCCACTCCTGCCCCAGGGTGTTCTTCCAGTCCACATTGGCCTGAATGCCGTAGCCGTAGCAGATGTGCACCGCGGTCGTGCAGGTAAGCCCCCGGGCCGCGCGCTCCAGCGCCTGCACGCCCCAGTCTGCGGCTTCTTTCATGTACACATTGAAGGCCGGTTCATCAAACTGGATGATGTCCACGCCATCGGCCTGTAGGGCCAGCGCCTCCTGGTTCAGCAGCTCGGCAAAGGCAAACGCCATCTTCACCCGGTCGCCGTAAAAACGGTCGGCCACGGTGTCCACAATTGTCATGGGGCCGGGCAATGTGAACTTGAGCTTCTTCCTGGTGTGGGCCCGGGCCAGTTGCGCCTCGAACGCATGAACCCGACCTTTGAGCCTGAGCTGCGCCACCACCTGCGGCACCATCGCGTCGTAGCGGTTGTTGCGAATGCCCATCTTGACCTTGTTCGCAAAGTCGATGCCTTCTACCTGCTCCAGAAAACCATGCACAAAGTGCTGGCGGGCCTGTTCGCCGTCGCCCACCACGTCCAGGCCGGCGTCTTCCTGTGCCTTGATCCACAGCAGCGTGGCGTCGGCCTTGGCCTGGCGCAACTCGTCGCCCTCGGCCTTCCACTGCGGCCAGAGCTTTTGGGTTTCGGCCAGCCAGGCCGGTTTGGGCAGGCTGCCTGCGATGGCGGTTTCAAACATGGTGGCTCCTTCTTTTGCTGCTCAGGATAGCGCGAACTCGCGCGCCAGAATTTCATACGAACGCCTTTGCGCCGCCGGGTCCCAGGTCCAGGTGATCACTGCCAGCTCATCAACCTTCAGCTCGGCCGCGAGCGCGCGCAGCTTGCCCGCCACCTGCGCGCCGGTGCCTACCAGCGCATTGCTGCGCAACTGTGCCACCTGCATCTGCTCGGCCGGGCTGTACGCGCGGCGGGCTTCATCGGGTGGCAGCAAGGGGCCAAAGCGGCCCAGATTGCGGTCAACCCGGGCCCGTTCGCGGCTTTGAAACAAGTGCCAGGCCTGTTCTTCGGTGTCAGCCGCCAGCGCCCAGACGCACACCACCGCCTGCGACTTTGCAATAACGCCGGGCTTGAACAGGCTGCGGTACAAATCCAGCGCCTGCGCCGCGCCCTGCCCGTCGGTAATGAACCAGGCAAACGCGTAGGGCAGGCCCAGGTGGGCCGCCAACTGTGCGCCGTAACTTGAGCTGCCCAGCATCCAGACCTGCGGCGCTGTATCGGCCTGGGGCAGCGCATGAATGCCGTAGCCGGGGTGGCCCTCAGGCACACCGGCACCACTGACCCAGGCCTGTAGCTCCAGCACCTGCTGCGGAAAGTCGTCCGCCGCGCGGTTTTCGTCGTTGAGCAGCAAGGCGGTTCGCTGGTCACTGCCGGGCGCGCGGCCCACGCCCAGGTCGATGCGCCCCGGCGCCAGCGCGTCCAGCACGCGGAACTGCTCGGCCACTTTCAGCGCGGCGTAGTGCGGCAGCATCACGCCCGCGCTGCCAATGCGGATGCGCTGCGTACGCGCTGCAATGGCGGCCATCAACACCTCGGGCGCGGTGCCCACGATGGTGGGCAGGTTGTGGTGCTCGCTCACCCAGAAGCGGTGGTAGCCCAGTGCCTCGCAGTGTTCGGCCAGCGCCAGCGTGTTGCGGATCGACTGGTCTTGCGCGCGGCCAACACCGGCCACGGATTGGTCCAGCACGGAAAGCCTGAGGTTGTCATACATGTACAAGAGCTTCGCACAACAGCGCAAGCGTTGCAGCGTGCCGCGCATAATCCCCGGCATGACCCTATCAAGCGCTACAGCGCGCCCCCGCGTCGTCATCATTGGTTGCGGATTTGGCGGGCTGGAAGCCGCCCGGGCCCTGCGCGGCGCGGCGGTGGACGTAACCCTGGTGGACAAGACCAACCACCACCTCTTTCAGCCCCTGCTTTACCAGGTGGCGACCGCCGGGCTGTCAGCCCCGGCGATTGCGGCACCCATTCGTCACCTGTTCCGCCAGCAGGCCAACCTGACCACGCTGCTCGGTGAAGTAACGGGCATTGACCCCAGCGCCCGCTGCGTACACATCAAAGGCCGTGCCGCCCTGCCCTGGGACCACCTGATCGTGGCCGCCGGGGCCACCCACAGCTACTTTGGCCACGACGAATGGGCAGCCTTTGCGCCGGGCCTGAAGACGCTGGACGACGCGTTTGAAATCCGCCGCCGCATCCTGTTGGCCTTTGAAGCCGCCGAGAACGAACCCGATGCGCACAAGCGCGACGCCTGGCTTACCTTTGTGGTGGTGGGTGGCGGCCCCACGGGCGTGGAGATGGCCGGCACGCTGGCCGAGATTGCGCGCCACACCCTGCCCGGCGAGTTTCGCCATATTGACCCGGCCAGCGCCAAGATCATCTTGCTCGAAGGCGGGCCGCGGGTATTACAGGCCATGCCCGAAGCGCTGAGCCTGCGCGCCCGCGAACAGCTCGAACGGCTGGGCGTTCAGGTGCGGCTGAACGCCCGCGTTACCGCCATTGACGCGGCGGGTTTATCGGTTGAATCAACAGAATCGGCCTCTGGCCCGCATGCAGCAAGCGCGAGCCACTATCAAATTAATAGCAAATGCATGGTCTGGGCGGCCGGTGTGGCGGCCTCGCCGCTGGGCCAGCAGCTCGCCACAGCCACCGGCTGCGAGACCGACCGCGCTGGCCGCGTACGGGTGCAGCCCGACCTGAGCCTGGCCGGCCACCCCGGCATCAGCGTCATTGGCGACCTGGCCGCCGCCATGAGCCACGTGCCGGGCCGCCCGCCCACCGCGGTGCCGGGGGTGTCACCGGCGGCCAAGCAAATGGGCCGCGCCGCAGCGGCCAACATCTTGCGCCGCCTCAGCGGCACACCAAGCCAGCCGTTTCGCTACCGCGACTACGGCAACCTGGCCACCATTGGCCGCAACGCTGCGGTGGTGGACCTGACTTCCCCGCTGGGGCCGTTGCGGTTTTCGGGCTACTTTGCCTGGCTGTTCTGGCTGTTCGCCCACGTGTATTTCTTGATCGGCTTTCGCAACCGGCTGGTGGTGCTGATGGACTGGGCCTGGGCCTACTGGAGCTTTACGCGCTATGCGCGGGTGGTGACCGGCATCAAGCCGCCCGAAGTCCACTTGTAAATCGGGGAATGCTGTTCAAACAAACGGGGGCACTTCTTGCGGTTCATGGTGCTTCCTCACTTGTAGGACGTGATCATTTTTCTCAGAGGAGCTAGCTTTTGAGATTCTGGGTGATATGAGTACTCAGCCGAGCAACCATAGTCACTGCCAAGCCTTATCAGCGGGCCAAGCCAACCGCCTTTAGTACTGAAGTGGTTGTATCTTGCGACAACCTCGTTTGAATCTCGGTCAACAAGCTGGTTTTGCGCTTCTTGAATTCGAACAGCGTTATTAGATAGATCTTGGTACTTACCTGACACAAACTCAATAGACTTTGCATTGATTGAGTTTGGATAAATTTGTACTCGCGTCTGCTCCTTGCAGAGCTTCTCAAACTGCCGCATCCCCACGATGTGGTCCACAAACGGGCCGACCAGCAGCACCAGGAACAAAGCGGTGCCAAGAATCCATCGCCATACCGGTTTGACGACGCCGAACCAAGCGGGCAAGCGGGTCGCCAAATACCAGCTCAGTGCCAGCCACAGCAGCCCCACCGCCAAAAATCCGAGTCCAATCATTTCAACCCTCCGTTCACGGTGAATGCGGTATCCCGCTGCACAGCGCGTTTCTGGCCATATTTCAAGCAAATCGGCCGGCAGCCCGCATAGAAGCTGCGCGAGCCACTATCCAATTGATAGCAACCCGACGCCAGCGGTCGTAAGTCAATCGCCCTTTGGGGGCGCAGCGTTACTGCTCAACGCACCGGCTTGCCAAACCGCGCCCACGCCGCTGCGGTGGGCGTGGTGCCTGCGCCGGGCTCCTGCGGCAGGCGGAAAAAACCGTCCACCACTTCGGCCGGGTCAGTAAAGCAGTCCTTGATCCAGGGGATGTATTCCAGCACCTGCACCGCCGGGTGGGCGTAGCTCAGGTGCACATGCACCTGGCTCATGTCACCCGCATGGGGCGCCACCGGCAGGCGGTAGCTGTGCGCGGTTTCGCACACCCGCAGCACCTCGGTAATGCCGGCCATGCGGGTCACGTCGGGCTGCACCCAGTGAATGGCGTTTTGGTGAAAGAACTCAGCAAACGCGTCCTGGGTGTAGAGCTGTTCACCCAGCGCCACCGGGATGCGGCTGGCGCGGGCCAGCTCGGCGTGGCCTTTAACGTCGTCGTACCACAGGGGTTCTTCAAACCAGTAAACATCAAACGGCTCGGCACCGCGGCAAAAGCGCAGGCAGGTGGGCAGGTCCCACTTGCCGTTGCCGTCAATCGCCAGCGTCACGTCGGGGCCAATGGCGCGGCGCACCGCCTCCAGGCGGCGCAGGTCGCGCTCCACCGTGCTGCCCACCTTGATCTTGATGCCGGTAAAGCCCTGCGCCACAGCGCGCTGGGCACCTTGCACCAGCGCGTCGTCGGCAATGCTGAGCCAGCCGATGTCGGTGTTGTAGGCGCGCACCTTGTCGCGCACCTGGCCGCCCAGCAGCTTCCACAGTGGCACACCGGCGGCCTTGGCCTTCAGGTCCCACAGCGCCACGTCAATCGCGGCCTGGGCCAGGGTGGTGATGCCGGCGCGGCCTACCCATTGCAGTGCCGGGTTGCGCGCCAGCTTGAGCCACAGGCGGTTGATGTCGTTGGCGTCTTCACCCATCAGCAAAGGCGCATGGCAGGTTTCTATGCAGCGGGTAATCAGCTGGTCGCTGGGCAGGTGCGAATGGGTGCCGGTGAAGCCGTAGCCCTGCAGGCCGTTGGCGGTGCTGATTTTCACGCCCACCACGCCCCAGTGCGTCACGGTGTGGGTGCTGTCGGCAATCTGGCTGCCGGTCACCGGCACATGCAGGATGAAGGGTTCGACGGATGTGATGTTCATTGTGCGCTCCTCGTTGTCCGGCAATTGTGCCGCCAGCGTTGCCCGCGCAGGCTAAAGTTCAGCCATGAAGCCAAAATTTCAACACCCTGTGCGTACCCTGCTGACCGGTGCGCTGGCCCTGCTGCCGCTGGTAGCCACCTTGCTGCTGCTGGCCTGGACGCTGCGCTTTCTCAGTGCCTGGCTCGGGCCCGAAAGTGCCTTGGGCGGCCTGCTGACAGCGGTGGGGCTGAGCGTTACCACCTCTGAAGCCATTGGCTATGGGCTGGGGGTGTTGCTGCTGGTGGCCTGCGTGTATGCCTTTGGCTTGTTGGTAGAGGCCGGCCTGCAGCGCGGCACGGCGCGCCTGCTCAACCGCTTGTTGCAGCGCATTCCGGTGGTGCGCACCATTTATGACGTGGTGCAAAAGCTGGTGGCGCTGTTTGCCAACAAGGACGGTGACGAGCTGAAGTCCATGAGCGCGGTGTGGCTGTACTTTGGCGGCAAGGGCAGCGGCAACGGCACCGCCGTGCTGGGCCTGCTGTCTACTCCGCAGCCGGTGCTGCTGGGTGGCAAGCCCTACATGGGCGTGCTGGTGCCCACTGCGCCGGTGCCGGTGGGCGGTGGCCTGCTGTATGTGCCGCCCGATTGGATTGAGCCGGCCGATGTGGGCATGGAGGGCTTGACCAGCATTTATGTGTCGATGGGCGTGACCTCGGCCCAGTACCTCAAGAGTGCACAAAGATAACTGGCGAGTTTCGCGCCACAGGTCGAACACCACCACGTAGCGGGTTGGCGGTGGTGGGTGCCCGCCTCAGCGAGGTAAAGGAGGAGCCACCGGCGAAGCCGTTGGCGGGGGACACGAGCAGAGGCGGGTACCCGCCACCGCCAACCCGCGGGGCACACGCCAAACCGCTGCAGCCTGGTTCTGTATCTACTTCTCAGCTTCCTGCAAAGTGCGCCACATCACTTTGCCGCTGCCGCTCTTGGGCAAGGCATCCACAAACTGAACGACGCGTGGCACCTTGTACACGGCCATGTTCTCGCGGCACCAGGCAATGATGTCTTCTTCACTCACCTGACCCTTGTGGCTTTGGCGCAGCACCACCACGGCCTTGACGGTCTCGCCGCGGTAGGCATCCTTGGTGGAAATAATGCAGGCCTCCTGAATGGCCGGGTGGCGAAACATCAGCGCCTCTACCTCGGCCGGCCAGACCTTGAAGCCGCTGGCGTTGATCATGCGCTTGAGCCGGTCGGTGATGAAGAAGTAACCGTCTTCGTCCACCCGGCCCAGGTCGCCCGAGCGAAAAAAGCGCTTGCCTTCAAACTCAATAAAGGCCGCGTCAGTGGCGTCAGGCCGCTTCCAGTAGCCCTGAAAAATCATCGGGCCGTGCATGATGATTTCGCCCTGTTCACCCACCGGCATTTCCTGCAGCGTCTCGGGGTCCACCACCCGCGCGTCACAGCTCATGAACGGGATGCCCAGGCATTGCTGCTTGGGGTTGTCGGGCGGGTTGCTGTGGCTGGGGGCGGCGGTCTCTGTCAGGCCATAGCCTTCTACATAGCGCAGGCCATAGCTTTCCAGCAGGCGCTGGGCCACCGCCTGCGGCATGGCCGCGCCACCGCCACCGATGTAGACCAGGCTGGACAGGTCGTATTGGTCAAACTTGGGGCTGCCCAACAGGTCTATCACCATGGTGGGAATGTTGGTCCAGGTGCTGACGCGGTAGCGTGAAATAAGCTGGCCTGCCAGGTCGCGGTCCCAGCGCGGCATCATCACCAGGGTGCAACCGGCGTAGATGTTGGAATGCATCAGGCTGACCATGCCGGTGATGTGGAACATCGGCACCACCATCAGCGTGATGTTCTCGGCGGTGGCGTTGCCCCAGGCGCTGCTGGCCACCGCGTTGTGCATGATGCTGGCCTGCGTGTGCATGCAGCCCTTGGGCAGGCCGGTGGTGCCGCTGGTGTAGGGCAGGATGGCCAGGTCAGTTGGGCCCACGTCAATTTCTGGTGCGCGGGCGGTGCAGGCAAGCGCATCTATCCACGCATGCGACTGGCCACTGGCCAGCGCAGGCAACGGGTGGCGCGTCAGCAGCCAGTCGCGCCAGGCTTCAGGAATCGGGGTGGCGGCGGGGTTTGCGTCGGTGTCAGCGTCTGGTGGCATGCAGTCGGTGAACTGGGTCACGATGAGGTGCGCCAGGCGGTCAGGTTCCGCCAGTGCGTTGCTGGCCTTTGCCAGCTCGGCGGCCAGGTCGCCGGTGGTGATGGCCACCTTGACGTCGGGGTCGGTGATGTAGTGCTTCAGCTCTTCGGCCCGGTTCATCGGGTTCACCGGCACCACCACCGCGTTGGCCCGCAGAATTGCAAAGTGCGCAATCACCAGTTGCGGGCAGTTCTGCATGCACAGCACCACCCTGTCGCCCTTGTTCACGCCCAGCTGGTGCAGCCGCGCGGCCAGGCGCTCGGCTTGCTGCGCCAGCTCGGCGTAATGGATGCTGCGGTCAAAAAAGATGATGGCCGGCTTGGCCGGGTAGCGCATGGCGCTTATGGCCAGGTTGTTCCACAGCGCCATGGTCGGCGGGTTGATGGCGTGAGGCAGGCGCTTGGGCCAGAACTTGTGGTGCGCACGATTGGGCAAAGAAGCCAAGGAAACTCCCGAGACAGGCTGGACAGAAGGGCTCTTATCATCGAGCAACCCCTGTACGGACGCCCACATGAAAACCCTCAAACTCCTGCTGGCCTTGTCACTTTGGTGTCTGGCTTCAATCGCCCAGGCCCAGGCCTTTCCCAACAAGCCCGTGAAGATCGTCATCGGCTTTCCGGCCGGTGGACCGCTGGACCAGCATGCACGGCTGCTGAGCGACCGGCTGCAGACCGTGCTGGGCCAGCCCGTCATCATTGACTACAAAGCCGGCGCGGGCGGCACCGTTGGCGCGCAAGAGGTCATGAAGGCGGCGCCCGACGGCTACACGTTGATGCTGGCCAACACCGGTGTGATGGTGATCAACCCGGCCCTGTACAGCAAACTGCCCTACAGCACCACGCGCGACTTTGTGCCGATTGCACGCACCGCCATGCAGCCGCTGGCCTTGCTGGTCAACCCCAAGGTACCGGCCAACAGCCTCAAGGAGTTCATGGACTACGCCCGCAGCCGTCCGGGGCAGATCAACTACGGCTCGGCGGGCAATGGCGGCATCAGCCACCTGGTGCCCGAAATGTTCAAGACCGCCACCGGCCTGTTCATGGTGCACATCCCGTACCGTGGCAGCGCGCCGGCTTTCACCGACCTGATGGGCGGCCAGGTGCAGTTCATGGCCGAGTCGATCCCGCAGGCCGCCGCGTATCACAAACAGGGCAAGGTCAGGGCGCTGGCTGTGACCAGCCGCGAGCGCAACCCGGCGCTGCCGGACATCCCGACGGTGCAGGAAACCGGTATCCGGAATTTCGAGGTGGTGGGTTTTTACGGCTTCCTTGCCCCGGCTGGCACGCCCCCCGACGTGGCGGCCAAACTCAGCGACGCCTTCCGCCAAGTAATGAGCCAGCCTGACCTGCGCAGCCGCATGGTGGCGCAGGGTGCCGACCCGGCCTTTCTGGGTGGCGAAGACTTCACAAAATTTCTCAATGCCGAAATGCCCAGGTGGGCCGCCGCGGTCAAGGCCTCTGGCGCCAAGCTGGACTGAACATGTCCCAGGAACTCTGGCGCCTGAGCGCCGCGCAGTTGGTCAGCAGTTACCGCGCGGGTGATTTCAGCCCGGTGGACGTGTTGGCCGCCTGCCAGGCCCGGATTGCCGCCACCCAGCCGCGAACCAACGCCTTTGTCCATGTGGCCCACGCTACTGCCCTGGCAGCGGCCCAAGCCAGCGCGCAACGCTGGGCCAGGGGCACGGCGCTGGGGCCGCTGGACGGCGTGCCGGTGAGCTTGAAGGACAACCTGCATGCCCAAGGCCTGCCCACCAGCTGGGGCAGCCTGTTGACCGGCAACTTTGTGCCGGCCCAAGACGAGCTGCCGGTGGCGCGGCTGCGCGCCGCCGGGGCTGTGATTCTGGGCAAGACCAACCTGCCCGAATTTGCCATGCAGGGCTACACCGGCAACCGCCGCTGGGGCACCACCTTCAACCCCTGGAACACGGCGCTGACAGCCGGTGGCTCGTCGGGCGGCGCGGTGGCGGCGGTGGCGGCGGGCTGCGGCCCGCTGGCCATTGGCACTGACGGCGGTGGCTCGATCCGTCGGCCCGCCTCGCACACTGCTCTGGTGGGCTTCAAGCCGTCTGAAGGCTGCGTGCCGCGCGGCGGCGGCCTGCCCGAGCTGTTTCTGGGCTACGAAGTGGTAGGCCCGATGGCCCGCAACGTGGCCGACGTGGTAACCGCCATGCAGGTGCTGGCACCCGGCCTGGGTGCCCTGCCCGCCGCCCCGGCGCTTGCGCGCATTCTGTACACGCCGCGCTTTGGCGACGCGCCAGTGGACCCGGCCATTGCACAGCGCACGCAAGAAGCAGCGCAGCACTTTGCGGCCCTGGGGCACCAGGTGGAAGAAGCCACGCGTTTTGACCTGCCCAATGCGGTCAATGCCGCCTGGGCCACGCTGTCGGCCACTGGCCTGGCCTGGATGATGGGGCAGGCCTGGCAGGTTCCTGAATTCGGGCTGGCGAAAGGGCAGCCGCCAGACACGACCCTGTGCACCCCCGCTATTCAGGCCACACTGAAAACCGGGCAGGCGGCACCAGCGGCGGCGATGTTCACCCTTATGGCCGCAGTGCACAGCGCGCGCCAACAACTGGCCGAGCTGTTCACGCGGCACGACTTCATCCTGACGCCCGCCGCCGCGGCGCTGCCCTGGCCGGGCGACGAGATTTACCCACCGCTGATTGACGGGCGCGAAGCCGGCCCGCGCGGCCACGCCATCTTCACCGGCCTGGCCAACGCCGCAGGGCTGCCCGCCATCGCCCTGCCTTGCGGCATGGCTGGCGGCCTGCCGGTGGGCCTGCAACTGATCGGCAAACCACAGGCCGACGCCGCGTTGCTGGCGCTGGCCGCGCAGTACGAAGCCGCCCACCCCTGGACGCAGCACTGGCCGCCCCTTTGAGCGCCTGAGCAGGCCGACCGACGCCCGGTTTTGGTGCGCTGCGCCCGGCATGGGGCCGGAAAATCCCCCGCACTGGTGCATCAATCTTGTATACCACTGGCATGAAATCTGCTGAACAAGAAGCACATGGCCACTGCATCAGACATCAGCGAACGCATCATGGAAGCCGTGATGGGGCAAAAGCTTGCGCCCGGTTCGCGCCTGGGCGAGCAGCAGCTCGCCATGCTGTTTGACTGCAGCCGCACCATCGTGCGTGAGGCGCTGACGCGGCTGGCCGCACGTGGCATCGTCACGGTGAGCGCGCGGCGTGGCTGGTATGTGGTGGAGCCCTCGCAAGACGAGGCGCGCGAAGCCTTTGAAGCCCGCCACGTGATTGAAACCGGCCTGATCCGCAACAGTGCCCAAACGCTGGACAAACCGGCCATCAAGCGGCTGCGGGCCCACCTGCTGCGCGAAAAAGCCGCCATTGCGGGCAGCGACGTGGGCCTGCGCAGCTTCTTGCTGGGCGACTTTCATGTCTGCCTGGCCGGGTGCATGGGCAACAGCCTGCTGGCCGAGACCCTGCGCGACTTCACCGCCCGCACCACCCTGATTGCCATGCGCTACCAGTCCAGCACTGACGCGGCACAGTCGTGCGCCGAGCATGTGCAAATTGTTCAAGCCCTGGAGGCCGGCGACCTGCGCCGCGCCGAAGACCTGATGGCCCGCCACCTCGTCACCTGGCAAAGCAAGCTGCGCATCCCCACCGAGCACGACCCTTTGGCCGAGCTGCGCGACGCCCTGGCCCCGATGGACGGCAAGGCACAGGAGTTGCGTACCCCCAGTTCACCCACCGGCCGCAAACCGCGGTCAACCCCCTCGACCTACCTAGGAGAAGTCTTATGAAACACAGCAAACGAGTTTTTTCGCTGGGCCTGGCCGCTGCGGCCGTGCTGGGCAGTTTTGCCGCCCAGGCACAAACCGCGCTGGACGATGTGCTCAAGGCCAAGGAAATCAAGATCGCCATCCCCACCGACTTTCCGCCCTACGGCTTTGTCGGCACCGACCTCAAGCCCCAGGGCCTGGACGTCGACATGGCCAACTACATCGCCGGCAAGCTGGGCGTCAAGGTGGAGCTGGTGCCGGTGACCACGGCCAACCGTATTCCCTACCTGCAAACCAAGAAGGCCGATCTGGTGATCTCCACGCTGGGCAAGAACCCTGACCGCGAGAAAGTGATTGACTTCACCGCCGCGTATTCACCATTCTTCATCGCCGTGTTTGGCCCGAAAACCATCAGCATCAAGACCCCCGCCGACCTGGCCGGCAAGTCAATCTCTGTCACCCGAGGCTCGGTGGACGACACCGAACTGACCAAGGTTGCGCCGCCCAGCACCGAGCTGCGCCGCTTTGAAGACAACAACGCAACCGTGTCCGCCTTCACCGCAGGTCAGACCCAGCTGGTGGCCACCAGCGCCCAGGTGGCCGGCGCGTTGATGGCCCGCAGCCCGCAGCTTGGCATTGAATACAAGTTCGTGCTGAAAGACTCGCCCAACTTCATCGGCGTGGGCAAGGGCGAGGACAAGCTGCGCGTCAAGGTCAACGAAATCATTGCCGACGCCAAGAAAAGTGGCGACCTCGACAAGATGGCCGTGAAGTGGCTGGGCCGACCGACGGGCGACCTCCCGAATTAATGCTCCCCCCCGAAGCGCCTGCGGCGCCTCCCCCTCAAGGGGGCACAGCCAGCGGCCCGGCACCGCCGGTTCCGCGGCTGCCCGCGAAGAGCCCGTCACGCAACACTGATTCTTCATCATCATGAACATTACGCTTGACTTCTTTGCGGTACTGCGTGAGTGGCCAATGCTGCTCAAGGGGGTGGTGTGGACGCTGGGCCTGACGGCCATCTCGGCCGTCATTGGTGTGGTGGCGGGCGTGGCCTGCGCCTGGGCCCGGGTTCATGGCGCGCTGTGGCTCAAGTGGGTGGTGGGGGCCTATGTGGAGCTGATCCGCAACACGCCGTTCATCGTGCAACTGTTCTTTGTGTTCTTCGGTTTGCCGGCCATGGGGCTGCGGCTGTCGCCGGAGACCGCCTCGATCATCGCCATGGTGATCAACCTGGGGGCCTATGCGGCCGAGATCATTCGCGCCGGCATCGAGGCCACGCCGCGCGGCCAGATCGAAGCGGCGCTAAGCCTGGCTCTGTCGCGTGCGCAGGTGTTCATGCGGGTGGTGCTGCCACCGGCGCTCAAAAAGGTCTGGCCCGCGCTGGTCAGCCAGATCATCATTGTGATGCTGGGCTCAGCGGTGTGCGGTCAGATCTCCACCGAAGAACTGAGCTTCGCCGCCAACCTGATCCAGAGCCGCAACTTCCGCGCGTTCGAGGCCTTCTTGATCGTCACTGCCATCTACCTGGTGTTGTCCATCGGCGTGCGCAGGCTGCTCAACTGGCTGGGGCCGCGCTTCCTTTTCGGTCGTTAGACAGGCCAGGCCCTTCGACAAGCTCAGGACGATCGGACATCCAATGGTTGAGTTTTCTATCTGGGACATCTTTCGCAACCTGCTGCTGGCAGCCCGCTGGACGGTGGTGCTGTCGCTGATCGCCTTCATCGGCGGTGGGCTGGTGGGCCTGGCGCTGCTGGTGCTACGGCTGACCAAGTCAAAAACCGCGCACCGCCTGGTAGACGGTTACGTGGCGCTGTTCCAGGGCACGCCGCTGCTGATGCAGCTGTTCCTGGCGTACTTCGGCATTGCGTTGTTTGGCATCAAGACTTCGGCCTGGGTGGCGGCGTCGCTGGCGCTCACGCTGTACACCAGCGCCTTTCTGGCAGAAATCTGGCGCGGCTGCGTGGCCTCCATTCCCAAAGGCCAGTGGGAGGCCGCCCAGAGCCTGGCGCTGAACTTTGGCGAACAGCTGCGCTACGTGGTGCTGCCGCAAGCACTGCGCATTGCCATCCCGCCCACGGTCGGCTTTCTGGTGCAGGTGATCAAGGGCACGGCGCTGGCGTCGGTCATTGGCTTCATTGAGCTCACCAAGGCCGGCACCATGATCACCAACGCCACGCTCAAGCCCTTTTTGGTCTACAGCTGCGTGGCCCTGCTGTACTTTGCGCTGTGCTACCCCATCAGCCTGTACGCCAAAACCCTTGAAAGGAAGATGCGATGAATGCCATCGTTGAAATCACCGCGCTGCGCAAGTCGTTTGGCGCCAACGAGGTGCTCAAGGGCATCGACCTGAAAGTGGCCAAGGGTGAAGTGATCGCCATCATCGGCAAGAGCGGCTCGGGCAAAAGCACGCTGCTGCGCTGCATCAACGGGCTGGAAGAGTTCCAGGACGGCGCGCTGTCGGTGGATGGCAAGAAGCTGCTGTACGAAAGCCCCAGCGCCATGCGCGAGCTGCGCCAGCGCGTAGGCATGATCTTTCAGAGCTTCAATCTGTTCCCGCACTTGAGTGTGGGCAAGAACATCATGCTGGCACCTTCACTGGTCAAAAAAACCGACCCGCAGGCGGCTGAGGTGCAGGCGCGCAAGCTGCTGGACCGCGTCGGCCTGGCGGAAAAATTTGACGCCACGCCTGACCAGCTCTCGGGCGGGCAGCAGCAGCGCGTGGCGATTGCCCGCGCCCTGGCCATGGAGCCCGCCGTGCTGCTGTGTGACGAAATCACCAGCGCACTGGACCCGGAGCTGGTGGGCGAGGTGCTGCGTGTGGTGGAAACACTGGCGGACGAAGGCATGACGCTGCTGATGGTCACGCACGAGATGAACTTTGCCCGCAAGGTCAGCGACCGGGTGATCTTCATGCACCAGGGCCGGGTGCATGAAATGGGCCCGCCACAGGAACTGTTTGGCAACCCGCAAACGCCGGAGCTGAAGCAGTTTTTGTCGTCGCTGCATTGAAATGACTGGGTTGGTTCGCGCTTGACGGGGAACGGCTGCCCCCTCACAGCCGCCCCCAGGTTTCTGGTTCTAACGGGACGACAACTATTCTGGCGCGGGGGCCATTTGTGCGGCTGCGCACGGACGTTGTCGCGGAGTTTCGATAAGGTGGTTGCGGGTGACACTCCACCCGATTTTTCAACCACGAAGGAGCCAGCGGCCATGGACACGAACGACGGCAGGAGTCATTTGTACGAGGTTGTGAATGACTTTGAGGTTGCGATGCTGGTGACGCAAACGGCCCATGCGATGCACGCGCGGCCGATGGCCGTTGCGAGCCTGGACGAGGGTTTGGGCGTTTACCTTGTGACCGCTCTCAACTCGCTCAAAGTCGACGAGATCAGCGCCAACCCGAAAGCCTTGCTCACTTTTCAAAGCGCCAGAAAATTTGCCTCAGTGCGCGGCGAGTTGACCGTGTTGCATGACCAGCCGCTGGTTGAGCGGATGTGGAAAGAGTCCTGGAAGGTGTGGTTTCCAGAGGGCAAGTCCGACCCAAACATCGCCTTGCTGAAGTTTACGGCGCACAACGGTGAATACTGGGACAGCGGCGGCATGCGGGGGCTCAAATATGTCTACGACGCTGCCCGGGCGTACGTGGCCGGAGAAGCGCTAAAAACCGACGACGCACAGAACGCCAAAGTCAGCTTGTGACTTCATGAACACAACCAACTGGTATTCACAACTGATCAAACCGGCCTGGGCACCTCCAGGCTGGCTTTTTGGCCCGGTATGGACGGTTTTGTATGCCGTGATTGCCGTGACCTTTGGCACCGTGTTCTACAAAGCGTTCACTGGCAAAATTTCGTGGCTGGTGGCGCTGCCTTTTGCGCTGAATCTTGTTTTCAATTTTGCGTTCACTCCGATCCAGTTCGGCCTCAAAAACAATCTGCTGGCCAGTCTGGATATCTTGCTGGTGGTGGGCACGCTCATCTGGGCGCTGGTCGCGGTCTGGAACGCAGCCCCGGACTTGCGCTGGGTGGTTTATGCCAACATTCCGTATCTCTTGTGGGGAGTATTTGCCACCGGTCTGCAACTAACCATCACCTACCTCAACGCCTGAAAAACCGTCGCGAGTATCCATGTTTCTAAAGCTGTATGCCATCGCTTTCCCTGTCTTCCTCGCCATCGATATGGTCTGGCTGGGGCTTGTGGCCAAAGATTTTTATCGCAGCCAAATTGGCATGTTGATGAAAAGTGAAATCAACTGGGCAGCCGCGCTTGCGTTTTATCTACTATTCGTTGTTGGGCTGGTGGTCTTCGTCATCACCCCCGCCATTGAGAAGAACTCCTGGCGACATGCGCTTTTGTATGGCGCATTGTTCGGACTGATCGCGTACGCCACCTACGACCTCACCAACTTCGCAACACTCAAGGGCTGGCCCCTCCTGGTGACAGTGGTCGACCTGGCGTGGGGCGCTGCGCTGGCCGCTTCGGTATCCACCGTCACCTATTTCATTGCGCGCAAAATCGGTTTCTGAGCAGCCCCACTCGCGCGCACAAGTGCTGCGCCTGTCATCAAACCCCGGCAGAATGGCGCCATGACACAGCGCCAACACACATCACCGGCACCCAGTTGCTCACTTTTTTATAGTGGCTCCCGCAGTCTGCATGCGGGCTGCGTGGCATTTTTGTTGTTTTTTGGGGGCGCAAACGCCTTTGCATTCGATGCCCAGGGCCACCGCGGCGCACGCGGGCTGGCGCCCGAGAACACGCTGCCTGCTTTTGAGCGCGCACTTGAAATCGGCGTGACCACGCTGGAGCTGGACGTGGGCGTTACCGCCGATGGCGTGGTGGTGGTGGGCCACGACCCGGCCCTGAACCCGGCCATTACGCGTGACGCTTCGGGCCAATGGCTGGCGGCCAAGGGGCCGACGATCAAGTCGCTCACCTATGCCCAACTGCAAGCCTACGACGTGGGCCGCATCAACCCCGAGACACCTTACGGAAAAACCTTCAACACCCAGGTACCGCGTGACGGCACCCGCATGCCAACGCTGGCGGCACTGTTTGCGTTGGTGAAGGCGCGCGGCGCGAACGATGTGAAGTTCAACATCGAAACCAAGATCAACCCCACCTTGCCCGACGAAACCGTCAACCCCGAGCAGTTTGTGCGCGCTGTGCTGAATGTGCTGCGCGAAGCTGGCATGACGCAGCGCGTGACGCTACAGAGCTTTGACTGGCGCACGTTGCAGATCGCGCAGCGCTTGGAGCCCGCTATCCCGACGGTGTACCTGAGCATCCAGACCGCCAACACAGACAGCATCCGCGACGCCAGCTGGACCGCCGGCTTCAAACTGGCCGACCATGGCAGCCTGCCAAAAATGGTGAAGGCAGCCGGTGGTGCCGTGTGGTCGCCCAACGGCGGCGCGGTCACGGAAGCGCTGGTAAAGGAAGCGCAGGGCCTGGGCCTGAAGGTCGTTCCCTGGACGATCAACACCCCCGCCGACATGGAGCGCCTGATGGTCTGGGGCGTGGACGGCATCATCACCGACTACCCCGACCGCCTGCGCGAGCTGATGCAAAAGCGCGGCCTGGCGCTGCCGCGCTCACTGAAGAACTGAGGATACAGACATGCAGGCGCTCGATGCGATTCAAACCGCACTGACGGCCCTGCGCGGCGGCCAGCTAGGCGTGCAGGCCTTCAGCCACGAGGCGCGCACCCAGGCTGCCTTGCTGGCAGCCCTGCCCGCGCGTTATGGCCAGGTGCTGGCCGACCTGCTGGACCGGCTGGAGTCCAGCGCACTGTTCAGTGAGGAAAGCTGCTCGTTCAGCCAGAGTGGCCTGCTGGACAATTTGCAGCTTTGGCTGGACAAGGCACGCGCACAGCTCGCCAAAAACTGAGGCTACACATGCCGGTGACCACGCGCGCCGGCCCGCGCCGGTACCTGCGTATCCGCCTGCTGGTGCAGCGCCTCGATGATGCGGCAGCGGTCACCGTCGCCCTGGCAGCGCGCCTGCAAGGCCACCAGGTCTTTCTCCAGCGCGCGCAACTCGGCCAGGCGCTCGCGCACGTGGCTGATGTGCTCGCCTAAAGCGGCGTCAGCGGTGGCACAGTCCGCCTTCTTGCGCAGGTCCAGCGCCAGCAGCGTTCGCACCTCATCCAGACTCATGTCCATGGCCCGACAAAGGCGGACAAAGCGCAGCTGGTGCACGTCTTGCGCGCTGTAGACGCGGTAGTCGTTGTCGGCGCGGGCCTGGGGTGCAAGCAGGCCTTCTTTCTCGTAGTAGCGGATGTTGGCGGCGCTCACGCCACTGCGCTGCGCGGCTTCGCCGATGCGATAGCCATTTGTGGTCAGGGGGTTTTTGGCGGGCATGGCTTGACCTTGAAGTGGCTTGCAGGTTTCCAATCATGCCTTGATTTGAAAGAAACCCCATGAGTACTCTCGCCTCCGACTTCACCGCACCCACGCCGTTGCTGGACTACGCCCACCCTGGCCTGCAGGCACTGGTGGCCGAACGCGGCTGGGCGGCCCTGCCCGAACACGAGCGCATTGGTGCGATCTATGACTTTGTGCGCAATGAAATCATCTTTGGTTACAACGAAGACGACACCCTGCCCGCCTCACGCGTGCTGTCCGACGGCATGGGCCAATGCAACACCAAGGCCACCCTGTTCATGGCGCTGCTGCGCGCCACCGGAATCGCCTGCCGCTTCCATGGCTTCACCATCAACAAGGCGCTGCAAAAAGGTGCCATCACCGGCCTGGCCTACCTGCTGGCACCGCGCAACATCATTCACAGCTGGGTTGAGGTCCATAGCGCTGGCCGCTGGGTCAACCTGGAGGGCTTCATCCTGGACGCCGGCTACCTGGCCGCCCTGCAACAGCGCTTTGCCGGGGCCACGCAGTTTTGTGGCTATGGCGCGGCCACGCCCAACCTGCAAGCGCCGGGCGTACAGTGGCAAGGAACCGACACCTATATCCAGAAAGACGGCATCAACCATGACTTCGGCGTGTTCACCCAGCCAGACGACTTCTACGCTCGTCACGGCTCCAACCTCAGCGGTGCCAAACGCTGGCTGTACCGCCACGTCGTGCGCCACGCCATGAACCGCAACGTGGCGCGGATCCGCGCTGCCAAGGACTTTTGATGTCTGCCCACTGCCACAACCACCAAGGCGACTCCCCCCAGGGCGCCAACGACCCGCGCTACCGCCGCATTCTGTGGGCGGCGCTGGTCATCAACCTGGCCATGTTTGCGATAGAGATCGCGGCGGGCGTGCAGTCGGGCTCGGTCTCGCTGCTGGCCGATGCGATTGACTTCTTTGGCGACGCGGCCAACTACGCCGTCTCGCTGGCGGTGCTAACTGCCGGGCTGGCCTGGCGCGCCCGCGCGGCGCTGCTCAAGGGCATTTGCATGCTGGGCTTTGGCGTGTTTGTAGCCGGGCGCGCGCTGTGGGCGCTCAAAACCGGGGCGGTGCCCGAGGCGCTGACCATGGGGGCCGTGGGCAGCCTGGCGCTGATCGCCAACCTGGCGGTGGCTGCCATGCTGTACGCCTGGCGCGAAGGCGACGCCAACATGCGCAGCGTGTGGCTGTGCTCGCGCAACGACGCGCTGGGTAACCTGGCGGTCATGGGCGCCGCCGCAGGGGTGTTTGGCACCGGTGCGGCCTGGCCAGACCTGGCTGTTGCTGCTGTGATGGCCGCGTTGGCCCTGACGGGCGGCTGGGCGGTGCTGCGCCAGGCGCGCTCTGAGTTGCGCGGCGCGCTGGCCAGCCCCTGAGCATGATCTGGCGCAACTGATTTGCGCCAAGCATCAAGGAACCTATTTCTGCGCAACGTATCATTCATCCCATGCGCCGCTGGCTCCTCGTCCTCATGATCGCCCTGCTCCCCGTGCGCGGTTGGGTCGGTGACGCGATGGCGAGCGAGATGGCAGGTGCGCAACTGAACGCTATAAATTCGATAGTGGCTCACGCAGATTCCACACGGGCTACAGCCGGTTTTGCCACTCAAAGCGGCGCTGAAAGCCATGCCGATTGCCATGGCCAGGCCGCGCTGGCGGCAGCGCCGGACGACGCTGCACAGCCGCTGGAGCACAGCACCCAAGACTGCGGCTCCTGTACCGCCTGCCAGGTCTGCCACACCGTGGCGCTGGCAGCGCCCGATGCCAGCGCCACCCCGGTGCAGCGGCACCACGGCACCCCGCCCGCCGCTGGCCAGCCCTTCGCCAGCGCGGTGCTGGCGCGCGGCTTCAAGCCGCCCATTTCCTGATCTTCCTGCCCGTAGTCCGTCCGCAGTTTGGCGCTGAGCCCTCTGCGGTGTGTGAACCGTCTGGAGATCTCTGTGAAAAACAGCTTTTTTGTGGCCCTGCTGCTGCCCGCCATGGCACTGGCCCAGGGCACGCTACAAGACCCCACCGTTGCCACTGAAGCCGTGCCTCGCGTGGCCTACCGGTCGGTGTTTGCCGACACACCCACCGGCGTCGAGCAAGAGGCCGCCGACTGGAAAAAGGCCAACGCCGAGATCGGCCAATTCCGCCGCGGGCATGTGGACATCCTGAAGTGGGAGGCCGAGCAGGCCCGGCTGAAAGGTGCGGCACCCTCCGCACCCGCCACGCCGGGCGGCCACCACCCGCATGGGGGCAAGCCATGACGCGCCCGGGATTCAGGCTCACGCTGCTGGCGGCCCTGATGGTGGTGCTGTCGGGTTGCGCGTCGCTCACCCCCGACGGCGGCGTGGCCGAGGTGCAGAAAATGGCCTCCAACAAAGCCGGTGTGGCCGATGTTGCGCTGACGCGCGAACCCACTGCACAGAGCGAAAAGGCCGTGGACGCCCTGCTGCTGCAGCCGCTAAGCGCCGATGCTGCCGTGCGCATTGCACTGCTGAACAACCCCGGCTTGCAGGCCTCGCTGGCGGTGCTGGGTGCCAGCGACGCGCAGCGGGTGCAAGAAGGGCGCCTGCCGGCACCGCATTTTTCGATTGGCCGCTTCCGTGAAGGCGACAAGGTCGAGATCGAGCGCTTTTTGAAGCTCGACGTTTTGGGCCTGCTTACCCTGCCCTGGCGCGCTGAATACGCCAACCAGCAGGCCGCACTGGCCCGCCAGCAGGCTGCCGTGGAGGTGGTGAAACTGGCCGCCGACACCCGCAAGGCCTGGGTCAACGCGGTGGCGGCGCGCCAGACGGCCGCCTACCTGCGCGATGTAAAAGAAGCCGCCGAAGCCGGCGCCGAACTGGCCCGCCGGCTGGCCCGCGTGGGCAACTGGAGCCGCCTGAGCCAGGCCCGCGAGCAAAGCGTGCTGGCCGATGCCACGGCCCAGCTCGCCCGGGCAGAACAGGCCGCCTTTGCCAGCCGCGAACACCTCACCCGGCTGCTGGGGCTGTGGGGCAAGCAGACGCTGTTCACCCTGCCCGAGCGCCTGCCCGAGCTGCCCAAGGCCGTGCGCGAAATCAACGACGTCGAAACCCAGGCGCTTGCGCAAAGGCTGGACGTGCAAAGCGCGCAGGCCGAAAGCCTGTACGTGGCGCAGTCGATGGGCCTGACGCGCGCCACCGGCTTCATCAACGCGCTGGATATTGGCTACGGCCGCAACACCACCTTTGACAACGCCCATGGCGAACGCGAAACCAAGCGTGGCTACGAGCTGGAGCTGGCGCTGCCGATTTTCGACTGGGGCCAAGCCCGCAATGCGCGTGCGCAAGCAATGTATATGCAGTCCGCGGCGAAGTTGCGCGAAGTGGCCATCAACGCCCGCAGTGAAGCGCGCGAGGCCTACCACGGTTACCGCACCGCCTACGACGTGGCCCGCCACTACCGCGACGAAGTGGTGCCGCTGCGCAAGTTCATTGCCGACGAAATGGTGCTGCGCTACAACGGCATGCTGTCCAGCGTGTTCGAGCTGCTGGCCGACACCCGCGCCCATGTGCTGGCCGTCAACGGCAGCATTGAAGCCCTGCGCGACCACTGGCTGGCCGACGCCGACTTGCAGACCGCACTGAGCGGCACCTCACCCGGCGGCATGACCGCCATGAAGCCCGCTGCGCCCCAGGCTGGCGGCGGCGCGAAAGGACACTGACATGAGCAACACCATGGACCGACGCAAGTTTTTTGCAGGTGCCGCTACCGCCATGGCCGCCACCGCCGTGAGCAAGGTGGCCATGGCCGCCCTGCCCGAGCCGGTGTTCCAGGGCAAGCCCGACACCATGGCGCCGCTGGTGCCCAACTCGGGCCGGCCCTACAACCCGGTGGTCACGCTCAACGGCTGGACGCTGCCCTGGCGCATGAACAACGGCGTGAAGGAGTTTCACCTGGTGGCCGAGCCGGTGGTGCGCGAGATGACGCCCGGCTTCAAGGTCAACATGTGGGGCTACAACGGCCAGAGCCCGGGCCCCACCATCGAGGTGGTCGAGGGCGACCGGGTACGCCTGTTCGTCACCAACAAGCTGCCAGAGCACACCACCATCCACTGGCACGGTCAGCGCCTGCCCAACGGCATGGACGGCGTGGGTGGTCTGAACCAGAAGCAGATTCCGGTGGGCAAGACCTTTGTCTACGAGTTCGTCGCGCGCCGGCCCGGCACCTTCATGTACCACCCGCATGCGGACGAGATGACGCAAATGGCCATGGGCATGATGGGCTTCTGGGTCACCCACCCCAGGGCCAAGCACCCGCTGATTGACGAAGTGCAGCGCGACTTTTGCTTTTTGCTCAACGCCTACGACATCGACCCCGGCAGCATGACGCCGAAGATCATGACCATGCTGGACTTCAACCTCTGGAGCTGGAACAGCCGCGTCTTCCCGGGCATCGACACGCTGAACGTGCGGCTGAACGACAAGGTGCGCATCCGGGTGGGCAACCTGACCATGACCAACCACCCGATCCACCTGCACGGCCACGAGTTTCTGGTGACCGGCACCGACGGCGGGCCGACACCCAAAAGCACGCGCTGGTACGAGGTGACGACTGACGTGGCCGTGGGCCAGATGCGGCAGATTGAATTCCTGGCCGACGAAGAAGGCGACTGGGCCTTTCACTGCCACAAGAGCCACCACACCATGAACGCCATGGGCCACAACGTGCCCACCATGATCGGCGTGGACCACCGCGGCCTGGTGAACAAGATGATGAAGGTGGTGCCCGACTACATGGCCATGGGCGAACGCGGCATGGCCGACATGGGCGAGATGGAGATGGCCCTGCCCGACAACACCGCACCCATGATGACCGGCACCGGCCCCTATGGCCCGGTGGAGATGGGTGGCATGTTCACCACGCTCAAGGTGCGGCGCGACCAGAAACCCGGCGACTACAAGGACGCGGGCTGGTACAAGCAGCCCGCTGGCACCCAGGCCTTTGAATGGACGGGTGCCCTGCCCGAGCCCGCGCGCTTCAAGGCCGAAGTGGCCAACAACGGCATGGTGCCCGGCCTGAACAACCCAACGACAAAACCCGTCGAAGTGAACATCCGCAAACCCAAGGGCCATTCCGGCCATTGACCGGTCAACAGCTGCAAAGGAGCCAAAGATGAACAAACGAACCCTCACACTGGGCCTGGTGCTGCTGCCCTTCATGGCCAGCCGCGCTTTCGCGCATAGCAGCGCCCATGGCAAGAAGAACACAGCTGTGAAAAAAGAGCAGAAGCCCTGGGGCATTGCCGGCGATGCCAAGGCCGTGAAACGCACCATTGAGGTGGGCATGACCGACACCATGCGCTTTACGCCCGAGCGCCTGACGGTGCGCCAGGGCGAAACAGTGCGACTGGTGATCCGCAACAACGGCAAGATGCTGCACGAGCTGGTGATCGGCACCCGAAAAGAACTCGACGAACACGCCGCGCTGATGCTCAAGTTCCCGAACATGGAGCATGACGAGCCCTGGATGGCGCACGTCAACCCCGGCAAGACGGCTGAAATCATCTGGAACTTCAACCGTGCAGGTGAATTCGAATACGCATGCCTGATCGCCGGCCACTACCAGGCCGGCATGATCGGCAAGATCACCGTAACGCCCGCCTGACCCCAAAGGAAACGCCATGAAACGACGCACCCTGCTGACCGCCGCGCTGGCTGCTGCCACCCTGCCCTTGCAGGCCCAGACCCTCCCGCTGGTGGAAGTATGGAAAGACCCCAACTGCGGCTGCTGCAAGGACTGGGTCAAGCACCTGGAAGCCAACGGCTTCCGCGTGAAAACCTACGACGAAGGCAACACGGCTGCCCGCAAGCGCCTGGGCCTGCCCGACAAGCTGGGCTCGTGCCACACCGCCAAGGTCGGCAGCTATGTGGTGGAGGGCCATGTGCCGGCGCGCGACATCCAGCGCCTGCTGCGTGAAAAGCCCAAAGCCCTGGGCCTGGCCGTGCCCGGCATGCCATTGGGCTCGCCCGGCATGGACGGCCCCGAGTACGGTGGCCGCAAGGACCGCTACGACGTGCTGCTGGTCGCCGCTGACGGCAGCACCCGTGTTTACCAGACCCACAACGGCTGAACACTCGCCGTTCTTTAAAGGAAACATCATGAACAAGCTCATCACCGCTGCACTCATCGCCCTGTCGTCCACGCTCGCCCTGGCCCAGGCCCCGGCCCCGGCCAGGGAAATGGCTGACGCCGAAGTGCGCAAGGTCGACAAGGACGCAAAAAAGGTCACGCTCAAGCACGGCCCCATCAAGAACCTCGACATGCCCGGCATGACCATGGTGTTCCAGGTCAAAGACGCAGCCCTGCTCGACAACCTGGCCACCGGCGACAAAATCAAATTCACCGCCGAACAGCAACAAGGCGCCTACGTGGTCACTGGTGTGGAGAAGGCCAAGCCATGAGCCTTGGGGCGCGCCCGATGGACTTCAAGGACAGCACCATGGCCTTGGGCGACTTCGGCCCCAACTGGCGCGAGGCCTGGGTCAACCATGCCCTCACGCCACGCGACGCCTTTGGCGCGGGCGGCATCTGGATGCGCTCGGACGACAAGCGCATCACGCGCGAGTTTGCTGAACTGAACTACACCCGCCTGGTCAAGCGCTGGAACACGCCTTGGTTCATGGTGCTGAACTACAGCGCGCTGGCGGCCACCTCCTTCGTGCTGTGGTGGCGCGGTAGATAATGATTTGATGACCCGCAGCACCCCTACGCCCAGCCGCCGCGCTGGTGCCATCACCGACGTGGCCGGCATTGAAGTTGGCCACTTCACTGACCCCCGCCGCCCGACCGGCTGCACCGTGGTGCTGGCGCGCGACGGCGCGGTGGCCGGGGTCGATGTGCGCGGGGCCGCACCCGGCACCCGCGAGACCGACCTGTTGTCCCCGGTGAATCTGGTGGACCAGGTGCACGCCGTGATGCTGGCCGGTGGCAGCGCCTGGGGCCTGGACGCGGCCAGCGGTGCCATGCGCTGGCTGGAAGAGCGCGGCGTGGGTTTTGACGTGCGGGTGGGCCGGCTGCCGATCGTGCCGGCAGCGGTGCTGTTTGACCTGCTGGTGGGTGACCCAAAAATTCGCCCGGACGCAGCGGCGGGCTACGCGGCCTGTGAAGCCGCCTCTGCCAAGCGACCGGCTGAGGGCAACGTGGGCGCGGGCACCGGTGCCGCCGTCGGCAAGATTTTTGGCATTGGCCGGGCCATGAAAGGCGGCATCGGCACGGCGTCGGTCACGGTCAATGGCGTGACGGTTGGCGCGTTGATTGCCTGCAACGCACTGGGCGATGTGCTGGACCCGGACAGCGCCCGCGTGGTGGCGGGCGCGCGCACCGCCAATGGCAAAAAGCTGCTGGACACCCGCCGGGCGCTGTTGCGCGGCCAGGCACCCACGCCACTGCTGGCCGGAACCAACACCACCATCGGCGTGATTGCCACCGATGCCACCCTTACCAAGGTGCAGGCCACCAAACTTGCGCAGATGGCCCACGACGGCCTGGCACGCAGCATCAACCCGGTGCACACCCTGAGCGACGGCGACACCCTGTTCGCCTTGGGCACCGGCCGGGTCAAACAGCACCCCGGCATGATGGTGCTGGGCACCCTGGTGGCCGAGGTCACGGCGCGTGCCGTACTGCGCGCGGTACTGGCGGCGCGCGGCCTGACGGCGGGCACGCTGCACCTGCCTGCGGCGGGTGAACTGTGATGCCCAAGGCCCTTCGCTACACCCTGCTGTCCCTTCGCGAGCTGCTGATTTCAGCCGGGCCATTTGCGCTGCTGGCGGTTGGCCTGCTGGTGCTGGCGTATTTGTGGCTGGACCCGACGCCACCCAAGCGCGTGACGCTGGCCACCGGCCCGGCGCAAAGTGCCTACGACGAGTTTGGCAAGCGCTACAAGAAAGCACTGGCCGTCAACGGCATTGAAGTGGTGCTGCTGCCCAGCGAGGGCTCTTCTGCCAACCTGCAGCTGCTGCGCGAGGGCAAGGCAGACCTGGGCTTTGTTCAGGGCGGCAGTGGCGACATTGCGACCGACGAAGAGAACACCATCGAGTCGCTGGGCAGCCTGTTTGTGGAGCCGGTGTGGCTGTTCTATCGCGAGTCGGCGGCGAAGAAGATCACCGCCACCGCCACCCTGACCTCGCTTGGCCAATTGCAGGGCCTGCGCATCAACGTGGGCACGCCCGGCAGCGGCGTGCCCACGTTGATGGCCAAGCTGTTCGAGGCCAACCGGGTGGAGCCAACCGGCATGCGGCTGTCGCAACTAGAGCAAACACCGGGCACCGTGGCCTTTTTGAATGGCGAACTCGACGCGGTGGTGTTTGCCTCAGCCCCCGAGTCATTGATGGTGCAGATGCTGCTGCAAACACCCGGCGTGAAGCTGATGGACTTTGCCCAGAGCGAGGCCTATTCGCGCCGCTTCCCGTTCCTCACGCCGGTACTGCTGCCCCGCGGGGTGGTGGACTTGGCGCGCGACATGCCGCCACAGGACGCGCGGCTGGTCGCATCCACCACCGCGCTGCTGACCCGTGACAGCACGCACCCGGCCCTGCTGCAGCTATTCGCACAGGCGGCAAAAGAGACGCATGGCATGGCGGGCTGGTTCAACCGCGCGGGTGCCTTCCCGTCGATCAGCCTGAGCGAGTTCCCGATTGCCAAAGAGGGGGAGCGCGCCATCCGCGGCGGCCAGCCGTTGCTGCAGCGCTGGCTGCCGTTCTGGCTGGCCAATCTGGTAGAGCGCATGTGGCTGGCGCTGGGCCTGATCATCGCCATTTTGTTGCCGCTCAGCCGCATCGTGCCACCGCTGTACGAATTTCGCATCCGCTCCAGGGTGTTTCGCTGGTACGCGCAGCTACGCGACATCGAAGACCGGCTCCAGACTGGTGAAGCACTGGCACCGCAACTGCTTGAAGAACTGGACGCGCTGGACAACAAGGCCGGCACCATCAACGTGCCGCTGTCTTATGCCGACGAACTGTATGCGCTGCGCGGCAACATCCAGCTGGTGCGCAAGAAGCTGCTCAGAGCCTGAAGTCCATGCTGTTGCGCAGCGCGATCTGCGCAACGGCATCAAGCGCACCATCGACAACAGCCCTTGA
>CALROG020000040.1:0-34417 GCA_943369755.1 Ramlibacter sp. 2FC | reverse complement strand
ATTGGCGCGCGCCACGCCCTCCACGCTGGCAATGCCGTTGTCTACCGTGATCAGCAGCTCGGCACCCAGGGCCTTGACGCGTTCGGCAATGGGCGCTGTCAGGCCATAGCCGTCCACCACGCGGTCTGGCACCAGGTAGCTGACATGCTGCGCGCCCAGCAGCCGCAGGCCGCGCACCGCTACGACGCAGGCGGTGGCACCGTCGCAGTCGTAGTCGGCCACGATGCACAGCTTGCGCTGCCGGGCAATGGCGTCGGCCAGCAGCACGGCGGCGGCCTGCGCGCCCTGCAACGCGGTGGGGGGCAACAGCCGCGCCAGGGCATCGTCAAGCTGGTCGCGGGCCGTGATGCCGCGCGCCGCGTACAGCCGGGCCAGCAGGGGGTGCAGGCCGGCTTGCTCCAACGCCCAGGCGGCGCGGGGCGGAACCTCTCTTGCTATTATTTTCATAGTGGCTCAAGCAGCTTGTATGCGGGCTGGCGGCCTATTTGGCTTGAAATACGGGCGAAAAGCCCGCGTGGCCGGGCCTCAAAGGTTTGTGCGCTACGCTCGCCACACAAGGTCAGTGCCACGGTCCCCGTAGTCTCCAGTTGGGTCAGCAGCCGCTGGCATTCGCCGCTGTCCAGCAGACGCCAGCCATCAGCCCAGGCGGCCCAGTCGCCCAACAGCGCTGCGTCGCGCAGCTTGTGCGTAATCTGCAAGCCAGGTGGTGGGGTGCCGGCATTGGCGGGCAGCGCGCCGGTGCCGCTGATCCAGAACGAATTGACGGGCAGCAAGCCGCCGCGCTCGCGCGCCTCGTTCACCGGGTGGGTATACAGCAGCATCTGCATTTCGCTTTGCAGGCGGCGCAGGGCCTTGGCCTGTGGGCTGCGCGGCAGCCAGGGGTCGAGCACCTGGCCGATGGCGCGGTCCAGTGAGGCCGTGGCCAGGCCGCGAAAGGCCTCACCACGGGCCAGCCACAGCGTGGGCGCGTCGTACTCCAGCGAGATGCCGTCTTGCTCAAAATAGGGCTGCATGGTGCTCAGCAATGCCTTGGCGTCGGCCGCGTCCAGTTGCAGCGCCAGCGGGTGCAGCATGCGGATATGGTCGCGGCCCAACTGCCAGTGGCACGGCGTGATCCAGGCCCAGGGCTGGGTGGCGTCGCGCCCGGTTTCGCGGGCCTGCCAGGCGGCCCAGGGAATCTGCCCATCTGGCGCGGTCAGGCCGTAGGCATGGGCCAGTGCCCGTTCATGCGGTGGGCTCAGGGCCTGCGCCGTGCCGTTGTCGGTGGTAGTGGGCGTGAGCCGCGCCAGCAGTTTTTGCAGGTGCGGCAGGGCCAGCGTTTGCAGCGCCTCGGTGCAGCCCGGTGTGCTGCAGCGGGCGAAGGGGATCAACAAGTGGGCGCTGTTTGACATTCGCCGTATTGTCCGGGATGCCACAATCCAGCCCAATCAACTTCCTCGCACATGCAGATTCCCTACGAACTTGTTCTGGGCTGGCGCTACACCCGCGCTGGCCGGGCTACCCGGCGCAACGGCTTTATTTCCTTCATCTCCGGCGTGTCGATGCTGGGTATCGCGCTGGGCGTGGCGGCGCTGATCATCGTGCTGTCGGTAATGAATGGTTTTCAGAAAGAAGTGCGCGACCGCATGCTCAGCGTGGTGTCGCATATTGAAATCTTTGCCCCGCAGGGAGCTGCCTTGCCCGATGCCAGCCGCACGCTGGCTGAGGCGCGTCGCAACCCGGCGGTGACTGGCGCGGCACCCTTTGTGGCAGCCCAGGCGCTGCTGGCCCGCGGCGAGGACATGAAGGGCACGCTGGTGCGCGGCATCGACCCGGCACTGGAGCCCGGCGTCACCGACCTGGCCGTGGAGCTCAAGGACACCGCGTTGTCGCGGCTGGTCGCGGGGCAGTTCGGCATCGTGCTGGGCGGCGAGCTGGCGCGTTCCCTGGGCGTGCGCCAGGGCGACGTTGTCACCCTGATTGCGCCCAGCGGCCAGGTGACTCCGGCCGGTGTGGTGCCGCGGCTCAAGCAGATGACGGTGGTGGGAACCTTTGATTCCGGCCACTATGAATACGACTCCGCCCTGGTCATGCTGCATGTGGAAGATGCGGCAAGGATCTTTCGGCTCGAGGGGCCAACCGGCATACGCCTGAAGATCCGTGACCTGCATCAAGCGCGTGCAGTAGCCGCCGAACTGGCGGGCGCGTTGACCGGCAATCTTTTGATCCGGGACTGGACCCGCCAGAACCGCACCTGGTTTGCCGCCGTGCAGCTTGAAAAACGCATGATGTTCATCATCCTCACGCTGATCGTGGCGGTGGCGGCGTTCAACCTGGTCAGCACCCTGGTGATGACCGTCACTGACAAGCGCGCTGACATTGCCATTCTGCGCACGCTGGGGGCCAGCCCCGGCAGCATCATGGGTGTGTTCATGGTCCAGGGTGCCATGGTCGGCGTGATCGGCACCTTGGGCGGCCTGGTGCTGGGGCTGGGCATCGCCTTCAACATCGACGTGATCGTGCCGGCGCTGGAGCGCCTGTTTTCTGCCAGCTTTCTGCCCAAAGACATTTACCTGATCAGCCGCATGCCCAGCGACCCGCAGCAGGCCGATATCTTGCCGGTGGCGCTGATCTCCCTGGTGCTGGCTTTTGTGGCCACCATCTACCCCAGCTGGCGCGCCAGCCGAGTCAACCCGGCGGAGGCGCTGCGCTATGAATGAGCCAGTTCCCGTTCGCCCTGAGCTTGTCGAAGGGTTTATGGCCACATCGCCCCCCGTGCTGCAAGCCCGCGGCTTGACCAAGCGCTTTCATGAAGGCGTGATCGACCTGACTGTATTGCACGGCGTCGATCTGGACGTGCAGGCCGGTGAAACCCTGGCCATCGTCGGGGCCTCGGGTTCCGGCAAAAGCACGCTGCTGCACCTGTTGGGTGGGCTGGACGCGCCCACCAGCGGCACGGTGAAGCTCAAAGGCCAGCCGCTGGCGCAGCTGGACGCCGCAGCACAAGGCCGGCTGCGCAATCAGCACCTGGGCTTTGTCTACCAGTTCCATCACCTGCTGCCTGAATTCAGTGCGCTGGACAACGTGGCCATGCCACTGTGGATCCGTCGCCAGCCGCGCGAAGAGGCGGCGCGTATTGCCGAACAAATGCTGGCCGATGTGGGCCTGCGCGACCGCGCACACCACCGCCCGGCAGAATTGTCAGGCGGCGAGCGCCAGCGTGTCGCAATTGCCCGCGCGCTGGTCACCCGGCCCGCCTGCGTGCTGGCCGACGAGCCCACCGGCAACCTGGATCGTGGCACTGCCGACGGTGTGTTTCAGTTGATGCTGACGCTGGCCCGCGACCACGGCACCGCATTTGTGGTGGTCACGCATGACAGCGCGCTGGCCGCGCGCTGCGGGCGGCAGTTGCAGTTGACGTCGGGGCGATTGGGCTGAGCGCGCGGAAGAGATACGCCAAAGTCCGGGCGAATTTCTTCTTAAAGAACCCGGTTAAACCACAGCAGCGACAGCCCGCCCGCCAGCAGCGCCAGCACGGCGGCACCCAGCGCGAACAGGGCGGACACTTCGGTTTCTTTCTTCTCTACCGTCAGGCGCGAACTCAGGGTGGTGTAGACCTTTTTCAGCGTCTCGGCGGTACCGGCATAGAAGTACTCGGCCTGGGTCTTGTTGGCCACGGCCTTGAGGGTTTCCTCGTCCAGGCGCACCCGCATGGACCAGCCTTCAAAGCCAATGGTTTCGCCGTCAACCGTGCCGATGCCCACGGTGTACACCCGCACGCCGCGGTCAGCGGCCATCTTGGCGGCTTCGAGCGGGTCGACGCCAGTGGTGCGTTGGCCGTCAGTCAGCATGATGATGGCGGCCGAGTTGTACGAGCCGGGTGCCACCGGCGTGAATTCCTTCTTCTCTTTTGCGGGCTCATTGAGAGAGCGAGCCGGTGGGCTCAGGCGGTTGCCGCCCATTTGCTGCAACTCAATGCCCGCGTCGGGGAAGATCGTGGCCAGTGAGATCACGATGGCGTTGCCCGTGGCGGTGGCGCGCTGCAGCTGGAAGCGGTCAATGGCGGTCACCAGGTCTTCACGGTTCACTGTGGGCAACTGAGCCACCTGGGCCGAGCCGGCAAAGGCAACGATGCCCACCTTCACATGGCGCGGCAACTCGGTCAGGAACTTCTTGGCAGCTTCCTGGGCCGCAACAAGGCGGTTGGGTTGCACATCCGTCGCGCGCATGCTGCCAGACACGTCCATCGCCAGAATGATGGTTTGCTGGTTTGATGGCAGCGTCACCACGGCCACCGGCCGCGCTGCCGCCACCAGCATGGCCACTAGCGCGAGCAGGAACAAGGCAGGTGGAATATGGCGGCGGATGCTTTGGCCTGAGTCCATCGCTTCCTTGACGATGGACAGCGAGGCGTAGCGCAAAGCTGATTTTTTCTTGCGCCGCAGCAGCCAGATGTACGCGCCCACCAGCAAAGGCGCGACCAGCAGCAGCCACAGGAACTGGGGCCAGAGGAAGTTCATGGTCAGGCAGCCTTTCTCAGGTGCGCGGGCAGACCGCCACCGCCGGCGAGCTGGCTGCGGCGCTTGCGCATGTCGGTAAAGCGCACGATGGCGTTTACCAGGTCGTCGTCTGTGGACAGCTCCAGTGTGTCCACCCCGGCACGGCCCAGCGACTGGCGCAGCTCGGCCTCGCGTTGCGCGGCAATGCGTGCAAAGCGCTTGCGAAAGCCCGCGTCGTGGGTGTCTACCAACAGTTGCTCGCCAGTTTCGGCATCGCGGATTGGGATCAGCCCAAGGTCCGGCAACTCCAGCTCCAGCGGGTCCAGCAGGCGCACGGCCACAACCTCGTGGCGCTGTGCCAGCTGGGCCAGCGGCTTTTCCCAGCCGGGCTCGCTGATGAAGTCGGACACCACAAACACCGTGGCGCGGCGGCGAATCGCATTGGCGGCTGAGTTCAGCAGCTCGTGCAACCGGGTGGTACCCGTCTCGGTGGGGGCGGGTCGGGTCTGGATGCTGTGCAGCAAATGCAAAACATGGCGACGCCCGGCGCGTGCCGGAATCATGGTGTCCACCCCGGCCCCGTAAAGCAGGGCCCCTACACGGTTGCCGTGGCGTGTCAGCAGGCGCGCCAGCACCGCGACAAATTCCGCCGAGACGCCGACCTTGCGTTGCTGGCCAGAGCCGAAGTCAATGGACGGGCTGAGATCGAGCAGGAACCAGGCCGCCACCTCGCGGTCTTCGGTGTACACCCGCACATGCGGCACCTGTAGCCGGGCGGTGACGTTCCAGTCAATGTGGCGTACATCGTCATGGTGCTGGTACTCACGCAGGTCGGCCAGGTCAAGGCCGGTGCCGCGCATCAGCGTGCGGTAGTCGCCCTGCAACAGGCCGTCCAGCCGGCGGATGACCGTCCATTCGAGACGCCGGAGTACATGCTCTGCGTTCTCATTCAGGGCAGCCGCGGAACCGGCTTCGCCGGGCCGCTGGCTGCGCCCCCCGGTGGGGGGAGGCGCCGCAGGCGCTTCGGGGGGCGTCTTTCTACGCAGCCAGCTTTTCATGTTCGAGCGGCTTGGCCGGCACCGGTATTTTTGCGGTGATCTTTGCAATGATGGCGTCGGCCGTCAGGCCTTCGCTGAGCGCCTCGTACGACAGCACCAACCGGTGGCGCAATACATCGGGCACCAGATCGGTCATGTCTTCGGGCAGCGCATAGGTGCGCCCGCGCAGCATGGCCAGGGCCCGTGCGCCTTCGGTCAAGTTGATCGTGGCGCGCGGGCTGGCACCAAAGGTGATGTATTTGGCAAGGTCCTTGATGCCGTGCTTGTCGGGCGTGCGCGTGGCTGACACCAGCTTCACCGCATACTGCACCAGCGACGGGTCCACATACACGCGCCTGCACTCGGCTTGCAGGGCGGCCAGTTGTTCGGTGCTGGCAACGGGCTGCAGATCCACTGCCGGGCCGGTGACGCGGCTGACAATCACGAACTCTTCTTCTTCGGTGGGGTAACCCACCAGCACCTTCATCATGAAACGGTCCACCTGTGCCTCCGGGAGCGGATAGGTGCCTTCTGTCTCAATCGGGTTTTGCGTGGCCATCACCAGAAAAGGGCTGGGCACTTTGTGGGTTTCACCGGCAATGGTGACCTGGCGTTCCTGCATGACCTCCAGCAATGCGCTTTGTACCTTGGCCGGAGCCCGGTTGATTTCATCGGCCAGCAGCAAGTTGGTGAACACGGGCCCCAGCGAGGTGCTGAACTCGCCGGTTTTCTGGTTGTAGATGCGGGTGCCCACCAGGTCGGCCGGCACCAGGTCGGGCGTGAACTGGATGCGCTTGAACTGGCCTCGCACGGTGTTGGCCAGCGTCTTTACCGTCAGGGTCTTGGCCAGCCCGGGCACGCCCTCCACCAAGAGATGGCCCTGGGCCAACATGGCCACCATCACGCGTTCCAGAAAACGGTCCTGGCCGACCACAACGCGTTTGACTTCGTAAAGAATTTGCTCCATGAGCTGGGCAGTTGCGGTGTCGGGGTTGGGTGTGGTGTCCATGCGTGTGGGCTCTTTTTGGTAAGGCGGGAACGAAAGTCAGAACGGGGGCAGGCCGGCCGCAGAGGCCGCGTTTTCGATAGGCACAGCGAAACCGATGCCAATGAAGGTTCGTGCCGGGGTCGGGTTCAGGATGGCGGTGACGATGCCCACCACCTCGCCGTCCATGGTGACCAGCGGCCCGCCCGAGTTGCCAGGGTTTGCCGCCGCGTCAAACTGGATCAGGTTGCTCATGTCTTGCTTGCCTTCTGGCGAGCGAAACACCCGCTTCAGCCCGGAAACGATGCCTGCCGAAGCGGAGGGCCCGATGCCAAAGGGGAAGCCCACCGCCACCACCTGGTCGCCGGGGGCAAGGTCGGCGGTGGAGCGCATGGTTGCGGCGATCAGGTCGTCGGGGATCTTGTTGGCCTGCAGCACGGCCAGGTCGTTCTCGGGCTGCACGCCGGTGATGCGGGCTTCGGCTTCCAGCCCGTCAGAAAAAGTGACCTTGATCCGGTCTGCCCCCTGCACCACATGCAGGTTGGTCAGGATGATGCCTTTGTCCACAATGACCACCCCCGAACCCACGCCGTGTTCTACCTCGTCGTCTTCGGGCTTGGCTTCGTTGATCAATGTCTTGGCCGTGCCGGGCTTGACGTCCTTGAGCCGACTTTTCTTGACGTAGCTGACCACCCGCACCACCGAAGGGCGGATGTTTTCATAGGCACGGGTTGCCGCTGATGGCAGCGCGGTGGTCTCCAGGGTCTTGAGTACCGCCGCGTTGATGTCTTCCTGGGTGATGCGGCGCTGGCCGGGGCTCAGGCTGAACGCCAGGCTCAGCACCAGCAGCAAGGCCAGGGTAGCAATTGCTGCCCAGAGCAGGCGCGGGCTGCTGGCGGAAAAGCGCGGCCTGGTCGGCGCCAGTGTTTCGGACGGGTTCGGGGCAGGGCGCATCGGCTCGGGTTCAGAGCGGGCGGACTGGCTGTAAAGGGCGGGCCTGCGCATCGGTTCACCTGTGACACTGCATGAAGAAACCGGGAAGCGAAAACGCACGGTAGCACGGTTTTCCTGGTTCTGCACATGATCGGGCATCATCGCGCCATGACGGTCTGGATCGACACCCATTGCCACCTTGATGCGCCCGAATTTGGTGCCGACCTGGCCCCCATGCGGGCCCGCGCCGCGGCGGTGGGGGTGGCGCATTGTGTGCTGCCTGCCGTGCAGGCAAGCAACTTCGACACCGTGCGCGAACTGGCCCACCGGTTTGGCGACAGTTATGCGCTGGGCATTCACCCGCTGTACACACCGGGGGCGCAACCCCAGCACCTGGAACTGCTGGGCACCGCGCTGTCGAGCCATGGCGCTGACTCGCGGCTGGTGGCGGTGGGTGAGATCGGGCTGGACTATTTCGTGCCGGGGCTGGACCGCGAGCGTCAGGCGTTTTACTACCGTGAGCAGCTCAAGCTGGCGCGCCACCATGGCCTGCCAGTCATTCTGCATGTGCGTCGCTCGGCAGATCAACTGGTGCGACAGTTGCGTGACATCGGCGTGACGGGTGGCATTGCCCATGCGTTCAACGGCAGTCAGCAGCAGGCTCGGGCTTTTCTCGATCTGGGCTTCAAGCTGGGTTTGGGGGGTGCCGTGACCTTTGAGCGCGCGCTGCAGTTGCGCCGCCTGGCCGCCTGGTTGCCGCTGGACGCCATTGTTCTGGAGACTGACGCGCCCGACATTCCGCCTCACTGGCGCTACACCACGGCGCAGCAGCGCGCCGATGGGCTGCCCCAGGGCCGCAACGAACCGGCCGAGCTGCCCCGCATTGCGGCCGTGGTGGCGCAACTGCGCGGCATGGCGGTGCAAGAGCTGGCGCTTGCCACTTGCCGAAACGCTCAGCAGGCACTGCCGCGTCTGGGCAGGTCAGCACAAGGCCTGGTGCCGGGTGTTGGTGACGCTTGATCTGGTGTGAAGATAATCAGCGCACTTTGAAAAAACGCCTGCCTGACCTGCCCGAGGTCAATTTCTCTGATTACGGCGACACCCGTTACCTGCACCTGGGCACCGAATGGGTGCAGGGTTCGATGCGGATGGACGCACCGTATGAACTCGACCTTGACTACATTCAGCGCATGATGGCCTGGCTGCTGTTTGTGGAGCCCGCCGCGGTGCCCAAACGCCACGCCATGCAGCTCGGCCTGGGCGCGGCGTCGCTGACCAAGTTTTGTCACAAGAAGCTGCGCATGAAGACCACCGCCATCGAGCTCAACCCGCAGGTAGTGGCGGCCTGCCGGCTATGGTTCAAGCTCCCGCCCGACGACGTCCGGCTAAGCGTGGTGCTGGGTGACGCGGGCGAGGTGGCAGCACATGAACACTGGCGCGGCCAGATTGACGCCTTGCAGGTCGACCTGTACGACCACGAGGCCGCCGCTCCGGTGCTTGACAGCGCGGCTTTCTATGCGGATTGCCGCCGCTTGCTCACCGACGACGGCTGCATGACGGTCAACCTGTTTGGCCGCTCCTCCAGCTACGAGCAGAGCCTGAAGAAAATCGTCGCCGCCTTTGGGGAAGAAGCGGTCTGGGCCTTCAAGCCGACGCGCGAGGGCAACACCGTGGTGCTGGCCCAGCGCAGCCCGCTGCGCCCCAAGCGCCCGGAGCTTGCGCAACAGGCTGAAACCATACAAACTCGCTGGGGCCTGCCCGCGCCCAAATGGCTGCGGGTTTTCAAACCGCTAGTTTCATGAGCGCCGTCCCGAAGCCCAAAACCCTTTCCAAAATGCCTGCTGAGCAAGGCCCGCTTGACTTGCGCCGTCTGGTGGAGTGGCTGGGTGTTGACGGGGTGATTTCGCCGGAAGAAGCCAGCCGCACCATCGCGCGCTGTGCCCAGGCCGAAAGCGCCCAGCACCCCTTGGTGCGGCTGGCCAGTGTGTCGATGATCCGCAGCCGTGACAGCAAACCGCTGGACATTGAAATGTTGGCGCAATGGCTAGCCGGGCGCAGCGGCCTGGACTACCTGCGGATTGACCCGCTCAAGGTCGATGTGGGCAAGGTGGCGGAAAGCATGAGCGCGGCCTACGCCGAGCGGCACCGGGTGCTGCCGGTGCAGGTGACGCCGCGCGAAGTGGTGGTGGCCACCGCCGAGCCCTTCCTGACCGACTGGGTTGACGAAGTCGAGCGCCAGTCCAAACGTGCGGTGCGCCGCGTGCTGGCCAATCCGCAAGACATACAACGCTACACCGCTGAATTTTTCGCACTGGCCAAATCAGTACGGGCGGCGCAGAAGGCCGGCGGCAGTAACGGGGCCGCGAGCTTTGAGCAACTGGTCGAGCTGGGCAAGAGCAACAAGCAGCTTGACGCCAATGACCAGGGCGTGGTGCAGGTGGTGGACTGGCTCTGGCAGTACGCCTTTGATCAGCGCGCCAGCGACATTCACCTGGAGCCGCGGCGTGAGCAAGGCGTCATCCGGTTTCGCATTGACGGCATATTGCACCCGGTCTATCAGATGCCCATGGGCGTTCTCAGTGCCATGACGGCGCGCATCAAGCTGCTGGGCCGCATGGACGTGGTGGAAAAGCGCCGCCCGCAAGACGGCCGCATCAAGACCCGCAACCCGCGCGGCGACGAGATTGAAATGCGCCTGTCCACCCTGCCCACCGCCTTTGGCGAAAAGATGGTGATGCGCATATTTGACCCAGACACTGCGGTCAAAGACCTCGACGCGCTGGGCTTTTCAGAACACGACGCCAAGCGCTGGGAGGCACTGGTCAAGCGCCCGCACGGCATCATTCTGGTCACCGGGCCCACCGGCTCGGGCAAGACCACCACGCTTTACTCCACGCTCAAGCGTGTGGCCACCGAAGAAGTGAATGTGAGCACGGTGGAAGACCCGATCGAGATGATCGAACCCGCCTTTAACCAGACCCAGGTGCAGCCGCAGCTGGACTTCAACTTTGCCGAGGGCTTGCGCGCCCTGATGCGGCAAGACCCCGACATCATCATGATTGGTGAAATCCGGGACCTGGAAACCGCCGAAATGGCGGTGCAGGCCGCGCTGACCGGTCACCTGGTGTTCTCAACCCTGCACACCAATGACGCACCCTCGGCGGTCACGCGGCTGCTGGAGCTGGGCATTCCCAACTACCTGATTAACGCCACCTTGCTGGGTGTGCTGGCCCAGCGCCTGGTGCGTACCCTGTGCAAGCAATGCCGCGAGCTGGACGAAGACGCTTCGCGGGAGGCGCTGGACGCTGTCGTCAAGCCCTGGAAGATCAATGGCGGGTACCGCCCGTACAAGCCGGTTGGTTGTGTGGACTGCCGCATGACCGGCTTTATGGGCCGCATGGGCTTGTATGAACTGCTGACCGTGAGCGAAGCGTTCAAGCACAAGGTTACCCAGGACCCAAGCTCGGAGACCCTGCGCCGCCAGGCCGTGGCCGACGGCATGCGGCCGCTGCGCCTGGCCGGTGCCCTGCGCGTGGCCGAAGGGGTAACCGTGCTGGAAGAAGTTTTGACGGCCACCCCACCCCTGGACTGATTGGCGTCGGCTGCAGGCCTGTACGTGAAAACCACATCGAGTTGACGAAGGCCACCCGGCAGAATCTGTAAGCGAATACCCTATGGAGATAAACACGTGAAAATAAAAAGCCAGAAGGATTTTTACTCGGGCGTGGTCTACGCCGTTGTCGGCGTTGCCTTTGCCTGGGGTGCGACCAACTACAGCATTGGCAATGGGGCACGAATGGGCCCCGGCTATTTCCCCTTGCTGCTGGGTATTTTGCTCATGGTGATTGGTCTGGCGGTGGCCTTCAAGGCGCTGGTGGTCGAGACCGAAGGCGGCGACAAGATTGGTGCCATCGCCTGGAAGCCGCTGGGTTACATCATTGGTGGGAACGTGTTGTTCGGCCTGTTGCTGGGTGGTCTGCCCAAGATCGGACTTCCGGCCATGGGGTTGATCGCCGCCATCTACGGCCTGACCCTGGTCGCCAGCCTGGCGGGTGAACGCTTCAAGCTCAAGGAAGTGCTGATCCTGGCCACCATCCTGGCCATCGGCAGCTATATCGCCTTCGTCTGGGGGCTCAAGCTGCAGTTCCCGGTGTGGCCTTCATTCATCACGGGTTGAGGTAAACACCATGGATCTGATCAACAACCTTTCCCTCGGTTTCAGCGTGGCCTTCACGCTGCAAAACCTGATGTACTGCTTCTTCGGCTGCCTGTTGGGCACGCTGATCGGCGTGCTGCCCGGCATCGGCCCGGTGGCCACCATTGCCATGTTGCTGCCGGCTACCTATGCGCTGCCGCCGGTGGCCGCACTCATCATGCTGGCCGGCATTTACTACGGTGCCCAGTACGGTGGCTCCACCACTGCCATTCTGGTCAACCTGCCCGGTGAGTCGTCGTCAGTGGTA
Source organism: Ramlibacter sp. 2FC (assembly GCA_943369755.1). Classification (GTDB taxonomy): domain Bacteria; phylum Pseudomonadota; class Gammaproteobacteria; order Burkholderiales; family Burkholderiaceae_C; genus CALROG01. The sequence goes on along the minus strand of CALROG020000040.1, from coordinate 22,521 downwards.
ACGGTGATCGACGGCTACCAGATGGCGCGCAAGGGCCGCGCCGGCCCCGCGCTGGCTGCCGCTGGTTTGGGTTCGTTCTTTGCGGGTTGCGTGGGCACGCTGATCCTGGCGGCGTTTGCCGCACCATTGACCGAAGTGGCCTTCAAGTTCGGCCCGGCGGAATACTTCTCACTGATGATCCTGGGCCTGATCGGTGCGGTAGTGCTGGCCTCGGGCTCGCTGCTCAAGGCCATTGGCATGATCGTGCTGGGCCTGTTGCTGGGCCTGGTAGGCACTGACGTGAATTCCGGCGTGGCGCGCTTCAGCTTTGACATTCCCGAGTTGACCGACGGTATCGGCTTCATCGTCGTGGCCATGGGTGTGTTCGGCTACGGCGAAATCATCCAGAACCTCTCGCATTCGGAAGACAAGCGCGAAGTGTTCACCGGCAAGGTGACGGGCCTGATGCCCACCGCTGAAGACTTCAAGCGCATGATTCCGGCGGTTTTGCGGGGTACCGCGCTGGGTTCGGCGCTGGGCATCTTGCCCGGCGGCGGTGCACTGCTGGCCGCCTTTGCCGCGTACACGGTCGAGAAGAAGACCAAGCTGCAGCCCGGTGAAGTGCCATTCGGCCAGGGCAACATCCGCGGTGTGGCGGCGCCTGAGGCAGCCAACAATGCGGGCTCGCAAACCTCTTTCATCCCGCTGTTGACGCTGGGCATTCCGCCCAACGCCGTGATGGCGCTGATGGTGGGTGCCATGACCATCCACAACATTCAGCCCGGCCCGCAGGTCATGACCAGCAATCCGCAATTGTTCTGGGGCCTGATCGCCTCGATGTGGATTGGCAACGCCATGCTGATCATCCTGAACTTGCCGCTGATCGGTCTGTGGATCAAGCTGCTGACCATTCCGTACCGCTGGCTGTTTCCGGCCATCGTTTTGTTCTGTGCCATCGGCGTGTACTCCACCAACAACAACACCTGGGACATCTGGATGGTGGCGATTTTTGGCGTCGTTGGCTATGGCTTCATCAAACTGGGCATGGAGCCCGCGCCGCTGTTGCTGGGCTTCATTCTGGGGCCGATGATGGAAGAAAACCTGCGCCGCGCCTTGTTGCTGTCGCGTGGCGACTGGAGCGTGTTCGTCACGCGGCCGCTTTCGGCTGGCTTGCTGGCTGCCGCGTTGCTGCTGCTGGTGATCGTGCTGATGCCTGCGGTGAAGAACAAGCGCCAGGAAGCCTTCGTCGACGACTGAGCCCCTCAACCCAAATTGCGGTTCGATCAACGGCACCTTCGGGTGCCGTTGCCGTTGTGGGCTGCGTCACAATGACGGGTTCCCACCACTGCGCCGCCATGACCCAGTTGCCCCCCGCCCATCCGCAGCGCATTGCGCTGCACAACGAAATCCATGCCCGCCCGCCGGAGTCGCTGAATGCGCCGCTGGCTATTTCACACATCGTCATGGTGTGCGACGCGGCGGCGCGCGCCGCCAGCCGGGAGCATGTGGCGGCGCTGCTGCGCGACCATCACCTGCCCCAGCCTGATGCGCAGAGCACCCACATCCGCATGGACATCGGCCCGTTCCGCCTGCGTTGGGAAATGCATACCGAGTTTGTGACCTGGACTTTCACCCGCACCGGCAATGCCGAGGGCTTTGGCGAACGCGACCCCGGCACTGCGGCCGATGTGGTGCCCCAGGGCTGGCTGACGGGCTTGCCGGGCCAGTGCCTGGCCAGCGTGCACCTGTGGGTGCTGGGCACTAACAGCTTTGGCGCGCAGTCGCTGGTGCCCCATGTGCTGAACGAAGACACGCTGGTTGCGTCCACAGTGGCCGACGGCCATGGCGAGGTGTACACCGACTTCACGGTTCATGCCGACGGCTTTTCGCGCATGGTGCTGCTGGCCGGTGCCATGACACCGCGCCGACTGGGCCGCCTGGTGCAGCAATTGCTGGAGATCGACACCTACCGCATGGCGGCATTGCTGGGGCTGCCGGCGGCGCGCGACGCGGCCAGTACGCTGGCCTATGCCGAGCTGGAACTGGCCGAACTGGCCGAGGCCATCCGCAGCGCCAACCGGGACGACGAGCCGCAACTGCTGGACCGCCTGACCAAGCTGGCAGGCCAGGTCGAAAGCCAGTACGCGGCCACCCATTCGCGGTTTTCGGCCAGTGCCGCTTATTTCGAGCTGGTGGACAAACGCATTGCCGACATTGCCGAATCGCGCCTGGCCGGTCTGCAAACCATCGGTGAATTCATGGACCGGCGGCTGAGCCCGGCGCGCAGCACCTGCCAGTGGGCCACGCGCCGCCAGGACGCGTTGTCACAGCGCGTCTCGCGCATGAGCAACCTGCTGCGCACCCGCGTGGAAATCGAGCAACAGCAAAGCAGCCAGGCGTTGCTGGGCGCGATGAACACACGCCAGGGCCTGCAGCTCAAATTGCAGTCCACGGTCGAAGGCCTGTCGGTTGCCGCCATCACCTATTACATCGTCGGGCTGGTGAGTTACCTGGCCAAGGGCGCGCAGGCGCTGGGTTGGCCCTGGAGCCCCGAGAGCACCGCGGCCTGCGCCATACCGCTGGTGGCGTTCACGGTGTGGTGGTTGCTGCGCAGGCTGCACAAAACAGTCTTCAAAGACTGATGAAAAGGTATAAAAAAGGCTGTATCCCGCATGGATAAAGCGCCACCCGCTCCTAAAAATATAGCAACAGGCTTGCTGTTGGCGGCTCTCGGCGCGATTGCCTTCAGCGCCAAGGCAATCATCGTGAAGCTGGCCTACCGCCATGGCGTGGACGCGGTCACGCTGATCATGTACCGCATGTTGTTTGCGCTGCCCATCTTTGCGCTGATGGCCTGGTGGGCCAGCCGTGGCAAACCCCCGCTGACCCGGCGCGACTGGTTCGGTGTGGTGGGCCTGGGCGTGACGGGCTACTACCTGTCCAGCTACCTCGACTTCGTCGGCTTGCAGTACATCAGCGCCTCGCTGGAGCGGCTGATTTTGTACCTCAACCCGACGCTGGTGATGTTGCTGGGCTGGCTGATGTATGGCCGGCGCTTCAGCCGGGTGCAGATCGGCGGCATGGCCATCAGCTACCTGGGCGTGATGCTGGTGTTCGGGCACGAGATCGAGCTGCAGGGCGGCCAGGCCGCGCTGGGTGCCGCCCTGGTGTTCGCCAGCGCCATCACCTACGCCATTTACCTGGTGTACAGCGGTGAACTGGTCAAACGGCTGGGGGCACTGCGCCTGGTGGGGCTGGCCACCACGGTGGCTTGTCTGTGCGTGTTGCTGCAGTTTGTGCTGCTGCGCCCGGTCAGTGTGGCGCTGGCGGTGGCGCCCGAGGTGATCTGGCTGTCGGTACTGAACGCCACACTGTGCACTGCCGTGCCGGTGCTCCTGGTGATGATGGCGATCGAGCGCATTGGCTCGTCGTTGACCGCCCAGACCGGCATGATTGGCCCGATGTCGACCATTTTGATGGGTGTACTGATTCTGGGCGAGCCGTTCACTGCCTGGGTGGCCGCGGGCACGCTGCTGGTGATCGCGGGCATCTTCGTATTCACCCGCGCCGGGCGCTGACAAGGCACCGCCCGTATCATGGGCCGCATTCTTCAGACCAACAGAGGCAAACATGGACTTGGGTATTGCAGGCAAATGGGCGCTGGTGTGCGGTGCCAGCAAGGGGCTGGGTCTGGGCTGTGCCCAGGCGCTGGTGCGCGAAGGGGTGCATGTGCTGCTGGTAGCGCGAGGGGCCGAGGCGCTACAGGTTGCGGCTGACAAGTTGCTGGCCGACCCGGCGCGCCCCGCAGCGGCCACGGTGCAGTTTGTCGCCGCCGACATCACCACGGTGGCTGGGCGTGCCGCCGTGTTCGCGCAGCGCAAGGAGTGGGACATTGTGGTCACGAATGCCGGTGGCCCGCCGCCGGGCGACTTTCGCGACTGGGACCGCGACGCCTGGATCAAGGCCATAGACGCCAACATGCTCACGCCGATTGAACTCATCAAGGCCACGGTGGACGGTATGGCCGAGCGCGGCTTTGGCCGTATCGTCAACATCACCTCGGGCGCGGTCAAGGCACCGATTGATATCCTGGGCTTGTCCAACGGCGCGCGCAGCGGCCTGACCGGCTTTGTGGCCGGCGTTGCGCGCCAAAGCCGGCTGGCCGGGCGCAATGTCACGCTCAACAACCTGCTGCCAGGCAAGTTCGACACCGACCGCATTGCCGTGACCAACGCCGCTGCGGCCCAGCGCACCGGCAAGAGTGTGGAAGAAATCCGCAAAACCCAGGAAGCCCAGATTCCGGCCCAGCGGCTGGGCACCCCAGCCGAGTTCGGCGCGGCCTGCGCCTTTCTGTGCAGCGCCCATGCCGGGTACATCACGGGGCAGAATTTGTTGACGGATGGCGGGGCTTTTCCGGGGACTTTCTAGTTTTTGCTTTTTTGGTTGGCAAACTGTCCGCGGATTGGCGGTGGCCCCGCGGATTGACGGCGACGGGTGCCTGCCTCCGTTCGTGTCCCCCGAACCGGCTGCGCCGGTTCTCCTCCTTTACCTCACTGCGGCAGGCACCCGCCGCCGCCAATCCGCTACGCCCGTGCGCTCGCTCGTTCGTCTGAGCGCCCTTGCACCTGGCAGTTGCGCGCCACCATGCGTGCGGCTCGGGTGGGTGGGGCGCTCTGCGTAGCGAAGTAAAGGAGGAGGATGGGGCGCAGCCCCATCCGGGGGACATGAGCGCAGCAGAGCGCCCCGCCCGCCTGAGCCAGAAGTAGCGCAGGTATGAACAACGACGCGAACAAAAAAACTCAACGACGCGACGACACCACAATCCCCCCGACGATCAGCACAAACGCCAGCGCGTGGTACAGCTGCGGCAGCTCGCCCAGGAACACCGTTGACATCAGGGCAGCGAACAGCGGCGTGAGGTTGGAGAAGAACCCCGCCACATTGGGGCCGACCCGCTGCACACCCAGACCCCAGCAGCGGTAGGCCAGGATCGCCGGGCCTACTGCGACATACACCAATGCCGCAGCCAATGGCCAGCCCCAGCTGATGTGCGGGTCCGTCAGCGCCCACTCGGCACCTGCGAACAGGCCCGACCAGGCCAGGCCGAAGGCCATCTGTGCCATCAAAAAGGCGGCCCAGTTGCCGCGGATGCCAGGCGGGTCGCCGGGGCGTATCAGCAGCCAGCTATAGAACGCCCAGGCTGCTGTGGCCAGCAGCACATACAGGTCGCCCGGCACCAGCCGCACCTGCATCAGCACGGCCCACTGGCCCCGGCACAGCACCAGCAATACCCCGGCAATTGACAGCGCCGCGCCCAGCAACTGGCGGCGCGTCACCGCCTGGCCAAAGAAGGCCCAGCCAATGCCCAGCATGAAGACCGGCGTGCTGGCGGCCACCAGCGTCACATTGATTGGGGTGGATGTTTTCAGCGCCAGGTATTGCAGCCCGTTGTAGGCACCCACGCCCAGCAGGCCCAGCAGCGCATAGCGACGCCAGTGCGTCCACAAGCCGCTGCCACGGCGCAGCACCCAGGCGGCCATGGGCAGCAGCAGTGCAAAGGCCAGCAGCCAGCGCAGAAAGTTCAGCGTGATCGGCGGCACCAGCTCGTTGACCAGCTTGCCTACCACCGCGTTGCCGGCCCACAGCAGGGGCGGCACCAATAACAGCAAGGCAGTGGCGGGGGTAAGGCGTTGGTTCATGGGCGCTCCAATGTACGCGCAATCGTCATGAACCCGTCCGAGCAGAGGCGGACGATTCGTGGCAGCATTCGGGCCGAACCATTGAGGAGACCGACATGACACGAGCCATTCAAATCGACCAGAACGGCGGCCCCGAACAACTGAAGCTGGTGGAGCTGTCCGTGGGCCAGCCCGGCCCGGGCGAGATTCGCATCCGCCACCACGCGGTCGGCCTGAACTATATTGACGTCTACCAGCGCAGTGGCTTGTACGCGTTGCCCCTGCCGTTGACGCTGGGAATGGAGGGCGCGGGCATTGTCGAGGCCGTGGGCGAGGGCGTCACGCACCTTTCGCCCGGCGACCGCGCGGCGTATGCCAGCAACCCGCCGGGCAGCTACAGCGAGGCGCGGGTGATGCCTGCCAAATGCGTTTGCAAGCTGCCTGACGCCATCAGCTTTGAGACCGGTGCCGCCATGATGCTCAAGGGCCTGACCGCGCAGTACCTGCTGCGCCGCACGTTGCCGGTGCAAGGCCTGAAAGAAGGCGACTTTGTCCTGTTCCACGCCGCAGCCGGTGGCGTCGGCCTGATCGCCTGCCAGTGGGCCCGCGCGCTGGGCTTGCAACTGATTGGCACCGCCGGCTCGGACGCCAAATGTGCACTGGCCAAAGAGCATGGCGCAGCCCACGCCATCAACTACAGCACCGAAGACTTTGCCGCGCGGGTCAAAGACATCACCGGTGGGCGGGGTGTGAAGGTGGTGTACGACTCGGTGGGCAAGGACACCTGGGACAAGTCGCTGGACTGCCTGCAACCCTTTGGCCTGATGGCCAGCTTTGGCAACGCGTCGGGCCCCGTGCCACCGTTTGCGCCGGGTAGCCTGGGCCCCAAGGGCTCGCTATACGTCACGCGGCAAACGTTGTTTACCCACATTGCCACGCGGGAGTCCACGCAGCAGATGGCCGACGAACTGTTTGCCGTGGTGCAAAGCGGCAAAGTCAAGATCCGCATCGACCAGCGCTACCCGCTGGCCGAGGTGCAGCAGGCGCACCGAGACCTGGAAGCGCGCAAAACCACCGGCAGCACCATCCTGACGCTGTGACGCCGTTGCTGCCCGACGCGCAGTGGCTGGCCGCGCTGCGGGCGCGCGCCAACCTGCCGCCCCGCGCGCCGCGGCTGCCACTGCTGGCGGGTGCGGCCCGCATCGGCTCGGTTGAAACCGGGTTTTTTGAGCAAATCGGCCTGCAGCCCGCATGCAGATTGCCTGAGCCACTACAAAAAGTAGAGCATCTGGGGGCACCGGCGTGGCGTGTTGCGGGCGTGCTGAATGACAGCCTGGCCCTGCTCGCACAGGCGCTGCGCGACGCCGGCCTGGCCGGGGCCTGGCGCAATGAGCTGCTGGCGGTGCTGGACGACCAGGAGCGCACTCTGGGTGCCATTGAACGGGCGGCGGTGCGGCCACTGGGCATCACAACCCGGGCTGTGCACCTGCTGGCGCGCAGCCCCGACGGGCACCACTGGGTACAGCGGCGCGCGCTGAGCAAAGCCAACGACCCCGGCCTGTGGGACACCCTGATGGGCGGCATGGTGTCCGCCGAAGACACACTGCACAGCGCGCTGGCGCGTGAAACCTGGGAAGAAGCGGGGTTGCGGTTGGCGTCGGTGACCGGCCTTGGCGCCGGGGGTACTGTCAGCATCCGGCGGCCGGCCGCGGACGGCAACGGCGCGGGCTACGTGGTCGAACACATCAGCTGGTTCCAGTGCACGCTGCCCGACGGTCTGGTGCCGTGCAACCAGGACGGCGAGGTCGATGAATTCCGGCTGATGGCGCGCGACGAGCTGTGGGCGCGCTTGCAGCGCGACGAGTTCACGCTTGAAGCGGCGCTGCTGCTTTGCGCCGCGGGGCTTTAGGGCTTGCGGTCGGCCGTCAGCGCCGCTGCGCGCAACCGGTTCGGGGCCAGCACGCCAGCGGAGTCCAGGATCGGGTAGGCGATCGAGCAGATGTGCGAATTGATGCGCTTCAAGTCGCTGATCAAGTCAATGTGCAGCGAGCTGGTTTCAATGCTCTGCACCGTGTTGTCTGACAGGCGGCTGAGGTGGGTTGCCGCGTACTCGCGCTCCAGGTCGCGAAAGCGTGCTTTTTCTTCCAGTAACTTGTGCGCGTCACGCACCGTGCCGTTCAGGAACACGCTCATGCTCAGGCGCAGGTTGTCCACCAGCCGGGCGTGCAGCTCGCAAATCTCGGCCATGCCGGCCTCAGAGAAACTGAGCCCCTTCTTGATCTTCTTGTCTTCAATGTCAATCAGGACGCGCTCGATGATGTCGGCGATCTGTTCCATGTTGATGGTGAAGCTGATGATGTCGGTCCAGCGGCGGCTTTCTTCCTCGCCCAGCGCTTCGCGCGAAATTTTGGTCAGGTAGTACTTGATGGCGGAGTACAGCTCGTCCACAGTGTCGTCCAGTTTGCGCAGGTGTTCGGCCAGCGTCAGGTCGTTGTCCTTGATCACCTTGAGCATGCCCAGCATCATGGTCTCGACAATGTCAGCCTGGTGCAGCGCCTCGCGGGCTGCGCACGAGATCGCCAGCGACGGCGTGCTCAGCGCTGACGGGTCCAGGTGGTGCGGCCGGCCCGAGGCAAGCGTCTTGTCGGGCTTGGGCAGCCAGCCCTGGACCCAGCGCGCCACCACCTGCGTAAAACCAATGAACAGCAGCGCCACCAGCAGGTTGAAGCCCAGATGGAACAGCACCACCGCCGTGGCCGCGTTGTCGCCCAGGTAGGGCCGCACATGGCGCAGCCACAGGCCCAGCAGCGGTGCGGCAATCAGTACGCCCAGCGCCTTGAAGACAAAGTTGCCCATCGGCACCTGCCGCACCTCGACGCTGGACTTCATGGTGGTCAGCACCGCCAGCAGGCCGCTGCCCAGGTTGGCCCCCAGCACCAGGCCCAGTGCCACGTCCAGCGGTATGACATTGGACGCCGCCAGTGTGGCGGTCAGCAGCACAATGGCCAGGCTTGAATAGGACACCACGGCCAGCACCGCACCCACGGTAATTTCAAGCAGCAGGTCGCTGGCCAGGGTGCCCAGCAGGGCCTTGATTGCCGGGGCCTGGGTCAGGATTTCGGTTGAGGCAGTGACCAGGCGCAACGCCAGCAGCATCAGGCCCAGCCCGATCAGGATGCGGCCAAAGCGGCCCACGCTGGTGGCCTGGCGCGAGATGAACAGCACCACGCCGACAAAGATGAACAGTGGCGACAGCCAGGACAGGTCGAACGAGAACACCACGGCCATCAGGCTGGTGCCCACATCAGCACCCAGCATCACCGCCAGGGCCAGCGGCAGCGTTACCAGGCCCTGGCCCACAAAGGCTGAAACGATCAACGCGGTGGCGGTGCTGGACTGCACCAGCGCAGTGACGCCCACACCTGAGAGGGCGGCGGTATAGCGGTTCTTGATGCTGCGTGCCAGCACCTCGCGCAGACTGGCCCCGAACACCCGCAGGATGCCAGTGCGCACCAGGTGGGTGCCCCAGACCAGCAGCGCGATGGCTGCCAAAAGATTCAACAAATGCTTCATGCTTGAAGCATCTGATGATACGCCGTTCGCAGGCCCTTACTTGCTGCGCCGCACCCGCAGCAGCTCGTCAAGAATCAGGCAGGCCGCACCAATGCTGATGCCCGCGTCGGCAATGTTGAAGGCCGGGAAGTGCCAGCCGCCCCAGTGGAAGTCCAGAAAGTCAACCACATAGCCGTGCAGCAGGCGGTCCACCACATTGCCCACAGCGCCGCCCAGGATGCAGGCCAGCGCAAACGAGAACAGCCGTTGCCCGGAATGCGAGCGCAGCATCCACACGATGAACAAGGCCGCTGCCACGCCTATGGCGGTAAAGAACCAGCGCTGCCAGCCCGAGGCCGATGCCAGGAACGAGAATGCCGCGCCGCTGTTGTGCACCCGCACCACGTTGAAAAAACTGGTGACATAGGTGCTGTCACCCAGCCGGTAGTAGCCCAGGATCAGCACCTTGGTGAACTGGTCCGCAATCAGGATGATCAGCGCCAGCCCGAGCCAGGGCATGATGCCGGTGGACGAGTTGCGGGCCATCAGGCGTGCTTCCGGTCTTCACCGGTGCCATACAGGTTGCTGGTGCAGCGGCCGCAAATGCCGGGGTGCGCCGGGTCGTGGCCAACGTCGTCGCGGTAATGCCAGCAGCGCTCGCATTTTGTGGCATTTGCGGTGGTAACCCGCGCAGATGTTGCGTCAGCCACTATTAAATCTATAGCAGATGTAATGAACACAAACTTCAGGTCGTCGCCCAGGCTGGCCAGCAGCGGGTAGTCTGCGGCGCTGGCCTGCAGCGTGACGTTGGCCTGTAGCGACGAGCCGACCTTGCCGTCGGTACGCAGCGCTTCAATGTCTTTGTTGACCTGGTCTCGCACCTCGCGGATGCGGCCCCACTTGGCCAGCAACGCGTCGTCGGCGGCAGGCAGTTGGGCATAGGTTTCAAAGAAGATGGAGTCTGAGATGCCAAACAACTTCCAGGCTTCTTCCGCCGTGAAGCTCAGGAACGGTGCCATCCAGCGCAGCATGGCGTGGGTGATCTGGTGCAGCGCGGTTTGGGCGCTGCGCCGCGCCAGCGATTTCGGGGCCGTGGTGTAGAGCCGGTCTTTCAGAATGTCCAGATAAAAACCACCCAGGTCTTCACTGCAATACAGCTGCAGCTTGGTGACCACGGGGTGAAATTCATACACCTCGTAGTGCGCCAGGATGTCGGCTTGCAGTTGCGCCGCGCGGGCCAGGGCGTAGCGGTCGATTTCCAGGAGCTGGTCGGCTGGCACGGCATCGGTGGCGGCATCAAAGTCGCTGATATTGGCCAGCAGGAATTTCAGCGTGTTGCGGATCCGGCGGTAGGTGTCGATCACCCGCGCCAGGATCTTGTCGTCAATCGCCAGGTCGCCCGAATAGTCGGTGGCGGCGCACCACAGGCGCAGAATTTCGGCGCCCATCTTGTCGCTGACCACTTGCGGGGCCACCACATTGCCAAGGCTCTTGCTCATCTTGCGGCCCTGGCCGTCCACCGTGAAGCCGTGGGTCAGCAGGCCCTTGTAGGGCGCGCGCCCGTTCATTGCCGCGCTGGTCAACAGCGAGCTATGGAACCAGCCACGGTGCTGGTCGTGGCCTTCCAGGTACAGGTCGGCCTCGGGGCCACTGTCGTGGGCGTGCAGCAGGTGGCCCTGTGCATCGCGCTGGCCGTGGCTGCCCCGCAGCACGGTGAAATGGGTGGTGCCGGAGTCAAACCACACTTCCAGAATGTCGGTGCTTTTGTCGTAGTCGTTGCCTTCTTCGCCCAGCACGTCGGTGGCTGACAGGCGGCTCCAGGCCTCCACGCCACCGGCCTCGACGATGGTCGCCGCCTGGTCAATGATTTCCAGCGTGCGCGGGTGCAGCTCGCCGCTGGCCTTGTGGGTGAAAAACGGCAAGGTTACGCCCCAGTTGCGCTGGCGGCTGATGCACCAGTCGGGCCGGCCGGCAATCATGTCGCGCAGCCGGGCGCGGCCGTTTTCGGGGTAGAACTGGGTCGACTCGATGGCGGCCAGCGCGGTTTGGCGCAGCGTCATGGGGGCTTTGTCGGTGGTGAAGACGCCCACACCTTCGTCCATGCGGATGAACCACTGGGCCGACGCGCGGTAGATCACCGGCGTTTTATGCCGCCAGCAATGCGGGTAGCTGTGCTCGATGTTGTGGGTGGCGAACAGGCGACCGGCGTCGCGCAGGGCGTCAATCACTACCGGCGCGGCCTTCCAGATGAACTGTCCGCCAAACAGCGGCAGGTCGGGCGCATACACGCCGTTGCCTTGCACCGGGTTCAAAACCTCGTCGTAGGTGATGCCGTTTTTAATGCAGGAGTTGAAGTCTTCCACGCCGTAAGCGGGGGAGGAGTGAACGATGCCGGTGCCGTCGTCGGCAGTGGCGTAGTCAGCCAGAAACACCGGGCTGAAGCGGTCGTAACCGGGGTGCACATGCGCCAGCGGGTGCTTGAAGTTGATCAGGCCCAGCTTCTCGCCCAGGCAGGTGGCCAGCACGCTGCCGCTGAGCTGGTAACGCTCCAGGCATTTGTCCACCAGCACCTCGGCCAGCAGCAGCAGGCCGCGCGGCGTGTCTACCAGGGCGTAGGTCAGCTCGGGGTTGAGGTTCAGCGCCTGGTTGGCAGGAATCGTCCAGGCGGTGGTGGTCCAGATGACGGCGAAGGCTTCTTTGTTGAGTGCAGGCAGGTTGAACGCGGCAGCCAGCTTGTTTGGCTCGGCGCACAAAAACCCCACATCCAGCGTTTGCGACTTCTTGTCGGCGTATTCAATTTCGAATTCCGCCAGCGACGAGCCGCAGTCAAAGCACCAATACGTCGGCTTCAAACCCCGGTACACAAAGCCGCGCTCCACCACCTTCTTGAGCGCGCGCAGCTCCTGTGCCTCGGTCGCGAAGTCCATGGTGCGATAGGGCTTGTCCCACTGGCCCAGCACACCCAGGCGCTTGAAGTCGGTCATCTGCTGGGCGATTTGCTCGGTGGCGAAGGCGCGGCTTTTGGCTTGCACTTCATCGCGTGTCAGGTTGCGGCCATGGAGCTTTTCAATCGCGTTCTCGATCGGCAAACCGTGGCAATCCCAACCGGGGATGTATTGCGCATCCAGCCCCTTGAGCTGGCGCGCCTTGACGATCATGTCTTTCAGAATCTTGTTGGCGGCGTGGCCCACGTGCAATTGACCATTGGCATAGGGCGGGCCGTCATGCAGGATGAATTTGGGGGCACCCAGGCGGGCGTCGCGCAGCTTTTTGTAGACGCCTTTTTCGTCCCAGTCCTTGACCCAGCCGGGCTCGCGCTTGGGCAGGTCGCCGCGCATCGGGAAGGGCGTGTCGGGCAGGTTCAGGGTGGCGCGGTAGTCAACTTTTTCGGTGCTCATGGGGGGCTTCAAACAGGTTCAAGGCGGCGAGGCCTGCACAGCTGCAGGGCCTGGCGAAAACGGGGTGAAGAGCGGGGCCTGCGGCGGGTGGGGCCACCCGCGGCCCCTTCAAATTCGCGCGGCGAACCAGGTGCGCGCGTCGTCGCAGTCCTTGGCTATGCCCTGGGTCAGGGCCTCCAGACCGTCGTACTTGAGTTCGTCGTGCAGTTTGTGCAGCAGTTCCACCCGAATGATTTTACCGTACGCCCCCTCCGGCCCCAGCGCGGCGGGCCAGTCCAGGCAATGGGTTTCCAGCAGCACCCGCCCGCCATTCACATCCTGCGGGTCCAGCGAGGGGCGGATGCCCAGATTCGCCACACCCATGAGCGGCGCGCCCAGGCCGTGCACCTGCACCGCAAAAATGCCGCTGGCGGCCGGCTTCCAGTGTGAAAAACGCAAGTTCAGTGTCTTGAAACCCAGCGTCCGCCCCAGCTTGCGCCCGTGCACCACATGGCCGCTGATGCTGTAGGGCCGGCCCAGCAGCGCGGCGGCGTCGTCCAGCCGGCCCTGGCTAAGTGCCTCGCGCACCGCCGAGCTGGACACGCGCAGATTGCGCACCTCGTAGCTGTTCATGCGGGCCACATCGAAACTCTGGGCTGCGCCCGCAGCGTCGAGCATGGCGTAGTCGCCGGCGCGTTTGGCCCCAAAGCGAAAGTCGTCGCCCACCAGCACATACTTCACACCCAGGCCGCGCACCAGCGCGTCGCGAATGAAGGCCTCAGGCGCTTGCGCCGCAAAGCTGGCGTTGAAGGGCAGCACCACGCATTGGTCTATGCCGCAGGCGGCCAGCTCACTGAGCTTGTCGCGCAGCGTGGCAATGCGGGCCGGGGCCAGAGCGGGCTTGCGGGCGGCGGCGGCAAAATAGTCGCGCGGGTGCGGCTCGAAGGTCATCACGCAACTGGGCACGCCGCGGTGCTGTGCCTCGTTGCGCAGCAGCGCCAGCATGGCCTGGTGGCCGCGGTGCACACCGTCAAAATTGCCGATGGTCAGCGCGCAGGCGGGGGCACTGCCGGGTTGATTGAAACCTCTGAAGATGCGCATGGGCTTTGGCGGATTGATATTGTTTTGATAGCAGATATGGCGCGCGGGCGCAGCGCCAGCGGGTGTTGCAGCGCAATACCGTCACTGAAACAGGGTATATTGTGCGGCACACCGTCGCCAGACGCTGGCCAGTACGTTCAACGGTTTTTCATCTCTGATGGAGGCGTGTTTTGAAGGTTTTGAAGCTGTCCGCCCAAGGGTTGCCCCAGTCCTGGATTTCACTGGAGCAGGCTGTGTTGCATTACGCAGCCCAAGAGGTGCGCTGGGAGGTGGGTGCCGATGTGGCGGTGTTTCACGGCGGGCACAACGCCCTGACCGGGCTGCAATCGGTCATCACCATCAACAGCATCATTGGCACCAAGGGCGTGCCCAGCATCAACCCGTTTGACCTCAAGCCCAGCCTGACCAACAGCAAGCTGTTTGCCCGCGACCGCAACGTCTGCGCCTACTGCGGCGGGCAATGCCACGAAGAAGAGCTCACGCGCGAGCACATCATTCCGTTTGCGCAGAACGGGCAGGACCACTGGATGAACGTGGTCACGGCTTGCCGTGCCTGCAACCACCGCAAGAGCAGCCGCACCCCGGAGCAGGCCCACATGCCTTTGCTGTATGCGCCCTATGTGCCCAGCCTGTGGGAAGACTTTATTTTGCGCAACCGCCGCATCCTGGCGGACCAGATGGAGTTTTTGATGGCGCATTTGCCCAAAACATCGCGCCTGCACGCCTGCTAAGGCAAATTTCAGGCGCACCAACCCCTAGGGCAAGCCAGTCGCGGTGACGCCGCAGGTCAGCACGAACGTGACTGTGCTGCCTGAAGGGAAGGTTGGTATGGTCAGGCCGGTGCCTGATTGCAAGGCGCTTACAAATAGCTGCGCTGGCAATGGGCATGCCGCACCACCGGCGACGCTACAGGTGATGTTGGTGCAATTCAGCCCGGTGGCAGGCGGGTCCTTCAAAACCGCACCGCCGGCCGCCGAAGGCCCTAGATTGGCAACCGTGATGGTGTAGTTGTTGGTAGACCCGGTGACCAGTGATGTTGTGCCGTCGTTTTTGGTAATGGTGAGGTTTGCCGCCGGTTTGATGACCAGCACCACAGTTGCAGTGTTGTCCGTTGTGCTGGTATCCAGCGCCCCCGTAACGGTGTAAATGCCTACCGAGTTCGTGGCTGTGCCTACCACCCCCGTAACACTGGCTTTGGCCACAACGGTAATTTGGCAGCCGCCACCTATAGGCGCACCGGTGACCGTTCCGCTGACTCTTTTGGCTCCGGCCACGGTCGCGGATGTGGCCGCGCAACTGGTTGCCCCGCCGAAGGTTACGGTTGCAAGGGATATGGTTGGCGTTATGAGTGTCGGCAGTGTGTCTGTGAAGGTTCGCGTTCCGGAAACTCCGCCGTTGTTGGTAATGGTGAGAATGTAAGAAATGGTCTGGCCAGACGCCACATCAAGCTGGGCCGTGGTGGTGACGCCGGTGGTGCCCTCACGCTGCGTCTTGGTGACTGAAAAATCCGAGGCGCGCAAGTAATAGCTGGCGGTGGCTGACGCCGCATTCGAGCCCGACACCATGGTCAGGCTGCCCGCACCGATGGTGTTCAGGCTGAACGCCGCCACTGTCTGGGATAGTTTTATGCTGAAACTGCAACTGCCCCCGATGGTACCCCCGGGAATGACCGAGCCAACGTTAACGCTGACCGTTCCCGTATTGATCGTGCCGGTGATAGTGGTTGCCGCACTGCGGGTCGTCGCAAGACCGTCAATGAAGCAGGTGGCGGTTGTCGTCTGCGGGGGGCGGACCCGCATATTAGCGGGCAGGTTGTCCAGCAGCCTGACGGTCAGCGTGCTGGAACTGGTATTCGGATTGTTAATGACAATGGTGAGCGTGGTCGACCCGGCTGGCGAGGAGGTGTCCGTTGTCGGGTTGAACGACTTGCTGACGGTCGGCGCATTGGGCAGCGCGAGGCTTTTCACCTGAAAGGTGGATGTGGCCTGTGCCGCATTGTTGCCAGCTGTGGTGGTCAGGCTACCGGCGGGAATGGTGTTGTTGTAGAACGCCGCCACCGTGGCGGATACCTGCACACTGAATGAACAACTGCCCCCATTGGGGTTGCCGCCCGGAATCATCGAGCCCGATGCGATGGCCGCGCTGGTTGCACCGGCTACGCCGGTAATGGTGGCGCTGGTCGGCCGGGTAGCGGCTGCGCCATTGCTGAAGCAAGAGCCCGCGAGCGACGGTGTAGGGGCCACGGCCATGCCTGCCTGAAAATTGTCAGTCAGCGCGCTGGTCAGGAAAATTGGCACCTTGTTTGGGTTGTTGATGGTGATGGTCAGCGTCGACAAGCCCGGTGTGGTGGCCGTGGTCGGGCTGAACGACTTGGTGATGGTGGGCGGGTCGGGCGGTGCCACGCAGTTGCCGGCGTCTGCTACGCCAGTGCCCACGAAGCTAGCGGAACCAACTACAGGCGTTGCTGTATGGCTAATCACTTGGTAAGTGGTACCGCCGGGTGACGTGCTCAGGTAAACAAGGCCAGAAAGTGGGTCCACAGCCACGCCCTGCTGTGCTCCGGTAAGGTTGGTTGCCGCTGGAAACTGGACGAGTGCAGTGCCAACGACCTGCGCACGCGTGATGTTCAGGCCTGAAAAATCAATGTCGACCTTCAGCAGACGGTTTGGGTTGGAGTTGGTAACAATCCAGAGTTGTCCCGTCTGCTGGTCTGTAAAAATGTCGCCACTTCCGGCAAGAACCGGATAAGTGATCGAACCCGCGGACTGTGTTTCGTAGAGCACCGTCCAGGAGGTCGCGCCGGGGTTCTCTGGATCCATCATCCCCAGTATCGCCAGGTCGCCGATAGCGCCACTGGTCGTTGGCACCGTGGTAGCCCCGACTACAAACGTCGCTAAAACAATCATTCGCCGGTTGATGGAGTCACGGTCAAAAGTGCCCCCCACGAAGAAGATGCTGGTGTTCGAAATCTGAACAGGGACAGAAAAGGTATTGGTGTACGCGAACAATGGGCCAACGGTTGGCGTGACTACTGTGCCCAAGCTTGCGCTAAAGGTAATGGTGCCGCCCGCGTTATCGAACGTCGCCTTGTGCATTGTGGACGGTGAGGTAACTTGATTGACGAAATACAGCGCGCCTGTGCCTTCGTAACCACCCAGCGAGTTGATCCCCGTTGCGATGCCGGTACCGGCCGCTACCGTCCAGGCAGTACCGTTCCAATATTGAAGATTTTGATTTCCAATGCCCCAAAGCGCGGTACACGCCGACGGCACGGCCTGCGCCCAGCCGCCTGCAAGCAGCAGCAGCAGGCCCAGCGCCATGCGCACTGTCAGACTGAGACGAACAAAGAATGCCGAAAGGCGAGGCATGGACAAAAAGATTTCCCAAACGGTGCTGAGGGCCCGAGCGGCCCGGTTTCAGCGGAGGAATCTTACGACAGAACTATCCGTTCAGAAACATTTCGTTTCGTATTTTTGAGATGACTGGCCGGGTCGGATGTGACGGATTTGGCAGCCTAGTAGCTCAATTCAAGCACCGAAATCCGGTTCTCTGCCAGCGGCCAGGCGCGCCCGGCCAGCCGTTCGCCGTTGAATTCGCCCGCCACAGTTCTTGCTGCGGCGTCGGCCAGCTTCAATTTGGCGCTGGCGTCGCCAGCGCCCGGCCGCACGCCGGGTAGCTGGGTTTTGCCGTCCAGGCTCATCTGGTCGCGCGCCGGGTCAAAGTACCCGCGCGGGCGCACAAAGCTCACCAGGGCGCGGGCGTCGCGGTCGGCATCGGCAATGCGTTCAGGGCGCAGGTGCACCAGGGCGCTGCTGCGGGCAAACGGGCTGCGGTAGATGTGGGTGGTGGCGTAGCCCGGGGCACTGACCACAAATTCATAGGCCTTACCAGTCTGGGCGGTGAAGGGGCCCCAGACGCCGTCGGTGCCCACTGTCTTTCGGTGCACCGCTGCACCCAGGCGCTCGCCGCTCACGGGGTGGGTGGCGTACACCTCCAGTTGGGCACCGGCCAGCGGCAGGTTGTTGCTGAAGTTGCCAGTTTTCGGATCCGCCGGGTTCACGCCCAGGCCGTTGACCTGACCGTTAAGCACCGGTGCCGCCTCTGGCACGATGCCCTGGGTGCGCGGCGACCGGTTGGTGATAAAGCGATAGGCGGCCTCGAACGCGGCCGGTGAATACGAGGTTTCGCGGTGGTCGATGCGCGGAATCACCACATTGGTGGCACCCTTGAGTTCCGGGCCGGCCGCCGTCACGCCGGTCGGTTTGCCCGCCATGCCGATCCACAGGCCGTCGGGCTGGGCGAATTTGTCGTTGCTGTCCGAGCGGATGGTCAGCCACTGCACCGGGCCGCTGACTTCGTCGCCCGCGGCGTTCTTGGGCGCGTTGAGGGCGCTGAGGAACGGGCCGGTGCCGGCAAATTCGTTGGCCTCGCGAAAGCCCTTGAGCGACCAGACGCCGTGGTTGGGGGTGCCGCCCAGGATGGCGTGGCTGACCAGCTTGTCGCCGCCACCGTTCTGGATGTAGTTGCGTATGGCGTTGCCGCCGCGTGAGTTGCCCATCAGCACCACCTTGCTGGCACCGGTGGTCTTGAGTACCTTGTCCACTTCCGCCTTCAAGTACGCCATGTGTTCGGCGGTCGAACTGCGCCCGGGCTGCTCCTTGGTGTCGTCATCCCGCGCCAGCGGGTAGGGGTGGTGAATGGCATGCAGCCGCTCGCGTGGCCAGCCGTTCGACTCAAACCGCCACAGCGTGGTCTGCCAAAGTGCGGCGCTGTCACCGTTGCCGTGCACAAACACGATTGCAGGCAGCTGCGGTGCCTGCGTCAGGCTGGTGCAGCCAGCGAGCATCAGGGCGGACGCGCCCAGGGCCAGGAAGGAACGGCGAAACATCATGCTTGTCTCCTGTCAAAAACGGCTGCGGCCCGCGCCGGTATTGCGCGAGCCGCTATTAATTTTTTAGCAAACCGGGGCCAGCGTTAGGCAAAAACTCCGGCGGTGTCCTGCATTCTGGCCGACACCTCGCCAAGCTGGTGCAGGGTGTCGCCAAAGGTCATTTCCAGCTGTGTGAGTTTCTTGAAGTAGTGGCTCACGATGTATTCGTCGGTCACCGCAATGCCGCCGTGCAGCTGCACTGCCTGCTGGCCGATGGCGCGCATGGACACGCCCAGTTGGTACTTGGCACGCGCCATGGCGCGGCGGCGCTCGTCGGCGGGGGCGTTGAGCTTCAGGCTGGCGTAGTAGCTCATCGAGCGGGCCAGCTCCTGCTGCATTTTCAGGTCGGCCATGCGGTGGCGCAGCGCCTGGAAGCTGGCGATTGGCACGCCAAACTGCTTGCGGGTGTTCATGTACTCGGCGGTGATGGCCATGGTCTTGTCCATCACGCCCACGGCTTCGGCGCAGGTGGCGGCAATGCCGATGTCTACCGCGTGTTCCAGCGCGGCCAGGCCGTCTGCGGCGACCAGCGTTGCCGCGGCGTTGCCAAGCGTGACTTCGGCAGCGCGGCCACCGTCCTGCGTGCCGTAGCCCTGCGTGGCCACGCCTGCGGCGCTGCGTTCGACAATGAACAGCGCGAGCTTGCCGTTGACCTGGGCCGGCACCAGAAAGGCGTCGGCCTGGTCACCGGCGGGCACCAGGCTTTTGGCTCCCGTTAGCGTCCAGCCTGTGGCGGTCTGGCTGGCCGTGGTGTCACACACATCAAGACGGTAGCGCGCCTTGCGTTCCTGACAGGCCAGCACCACCAGCGCCTCGCCGCCGGCAATTTTGCCAAGCCAGGCATCCTTGACGGCCTGTGGCGCATAGCCGCTGAGCACGGCACCGGCAATCAGCGTCTGCGCAAAGGGTTCGAGCACGATGCCGCGGCCCAGCTCTTCCATCACCACCATGCCTTCGACCGGGCCCATGCCCAGGCCGCCGTCGGCCTCGGGGATATACAGGCCGCACAGGCCCAGTTCAGCAATCTCGCCATAGGCCGCGCGGTCAAACCCGCCGGCCCTGGACGCCTTGTAGCGCCGCTCAAAGGTGTAGCCCTTGTCGACCCATTTGCGAACCGCGTCGCGCAGCTGTTCCTGGTCTTCAGAAAAATCGAAATCCATATTTATCTCCGTTCGTTCTGAGCTTGCCGAAGGGCTTAGCCGAGGACCGTTTGGGCCACGATGTTGCGTTGCACTTCGTTGGAGCCACCGTAGATGGTGGTCTTGCGCATGTTGAAGAAAGTAGCCGCCAGCGGGGCGTTGCCAATTGCACCGCCGGGAAAGTCGCCCTGCCAGCCGGCTTCCATGGCTTCCTTGATGAAGGGCAGGCTGTAGGGGCCGGCGGCCAGCATCATCAGCTCGCTGTAGCGCTGCTGGAGTTCACTGCCGCGAATCTTCAGCAGGCCGGCGATGTCGAGCGAGTTCTTGCCTGATTTCTCCGCGCTGAGCACGCGCAACACCAGCATTTCCAGTGCCACCACTTCCACGTCAAGTTTGGCGATTTCGTCGCGAAAGCGCGTGTCTTCGTAAACACCTTCAGCCTTGGCAATGCGCTTCAAGCGCTCCAGCTCGCGTTTGGCGCGGTTCACGTCGGCGATGTTGGTGCGCTCGTGGCTGAGCAGGTGCTTGGCATACGTCCAGCCCTTGTTTTCTTCGCCGATCAGGTTTTCGGCCGGCACTTCGACGTTGTCGAACCAGACCTCGTTTACCTCGTGGCCGCCGTCCAGCATGATGATCGGGCGCACCGTCACGCCGGGGCTCTTCATGTCGATCAGCAAAAAGCTGATGCCGGTTTGCGGCTTGCCCTCGGTGCTGGTGCGCACCAGGCAGAAAATCCATTCACCGTACTGGCCCAGGGTGGTCCAGGTCTTCTGGCCATTGACGATGTATTTGCTGCCCTGGCGTTCGGCACGGGTCTTCAGGCTGGCCAGGTCGGAGCCCGAGCCGGGCTCGCTGTAGCCCTGGCTCCACCACACCTCGCCGCTGGCAATGCCGGGCAAAAAGCGCTGCTGTTGTTCGGGGTTGCCAAAGGCCATGATCACCGGGGCCACCATCACCGGGCCAAAGGGCACCACGCGGGGCGCGCCGGCCAGGGCGCATTCTTCTTCAAACAAGTGCTTTTGAATTGCGTTCCAGCCCGGGCCGCCAAATTCCTTGGGCCAGCCGTGGCCCAGCCAGCCTTTTTTGCCAAGAATTTTGGCCCAGCGCTGCATGTCTTCGCGGCTCAGGTGCAGGGCGTTGTGAACCTTGTGTGAAATGTCCTTGGGCAGGTTCTGCGCAACCCAGGCGCGAATGTCTTCGCGAAACTTCTGTTCTTCAGGGGTAAATGCCAAATCCATAGTTGTCTTCCGTATGTCCAGAGCGCTCCGAGGGGCGGGGCTGTGCGAGTTTACGCACGGTCGTTCTATTTGTCGTGTCCGGGTTGCGACATGCCCAGCTGTTCAAGAACATTTTGCAGTGAAGCACGCAGCGCGCTGACTTCGTCTTCCAGGCTGCGGATGCGCGCTTCGAGGCGTCTGGCGTCGTCCAGCGAAACGCCGTCGGCGTTGGCCAGCGCGGCGGGTGCGCTCAGGTCTACCGGGCCGCACAGCAACTGGGCCCAGCGCTGCTCGCGTGCGCCGGGCGCGCGCGCCAGCTTGGCCACCAGCGCGCCGCCTTTTTCCGGGCTGCGGTCTTGCAGCTCTTCCAGGAAGGCGTCCACCGAGGAAATGTCGGCGAAGCGGTACCAGCGCTCGCTGTTGATGCGCAGCTCGCCAACGGTTTGCGGCCCGCGCAGCATCAGCAGGCCCAGCAGCACGGCCGACTGCTCGGGCACGCCGACCGCGCGCTGAAAGTTGTGTTCATAGCGTGGCACCCGGCTGCCGCTGGATTCAAACACCAGGCTGAGCAGCTTGAGTGAGTCCAGCGCCTCTTGCACCTGCGACTCGGCCAGGCTCATCAGCGGCTCGCGGCTAGATTTTTGGTTGCAGCCCAGCGTGAGGGTGTTGAGCGACAGCGGGTAGCTGTCGGGCACGGTGCGGGCTTTTTCCATCAGCGTGCCCAGCACGCGCGCTTCAATGGGGGTGAGTGGGCGCAAAGTCATAATTCCGTCCGAATGAAAAACATCGTGATTTTGATCTCGGGTAGTGGCTCCAACATGGCCGCCATTGTGCGCACTGCCCAGCGCGACAACTGGCGCCGGCTGTATGGGGCCCAGGTGGCGGCGGTGATCAGCAACCGCCCCGACGCGCAAGGCCTGGGCCTGGCCCGTGAGCTGTTCGTGGCCACCGAGGTGGTGGACCACAAACGCTTTGCCAGCCGCGAGGCGTTTGACGACGAGCTGGCGCGCGTGCTTGACAGACGCCAGCCCGCGCTGGTGGTGCTGGCCGGCTTCATGCGCATTCTCACGCCCGGGTTTGTGGCGCGGTACGCGGGGCGGCTGGTCAACATCCATCCGTCGCTGCTGCCCGCGTTCACCGGCTTGAACACCCACCAGCGGGCCATTGATGCGGGTTGCAAGCTGGCCGGGGCCAGCGTGCACCGCGTCACCGCCGAGCTGGACCACGGGGCGATACTCGCCCAGGCGGCGGTACCGGTGTTGCCCGACGACACGGCGGCTACGCTGGGTGCCCGCGTGCTGACCCAAGAGCACCTGATTTACCCGCGTGCAATCGCCCAGTTGCTACAAAATTCATAGTGGCTCCCGCAGTCTGCATGCGGGCTAGAGGCGGTTTTATTCAAAAACACGGGTAAAACGAGGCTGCCGTGCGCCTTCAATTACCACCGTTTCATTGAACATTGCGGCAGGCCGCACCCACAAACCGTGCTCGCCGTACAGGGCGCGGTACAGCGTCATGGGCTCCAGCGTTTCGCTGTGGCGCACGCTG
>CALROG020000039.1:0-37831 GCA_943369755.1 Ramlibacter sp. 2FC | reverse complement strand
TCCTTGAGTGTGGGCACGGCCACGCCGGGCAGGCGTTTTTGTGAGGTGACGCCAATTGCGCGCATCTTGCCGGCAGCAATGTATTCGGCAAATTCACTGTAGCCGCTGCCACCAACGGTGACGTTGCCGCCCAGGATCGCGGCAGTGGCTTCGCCGCCGCCGCGAAAGGCAATGTAGTTGACCTTCTTCGGGTCCACGCCCACGCCTCGGGCCAGGATGCAGGCTGCGATGTGTTCGGTGGAGCCGCGCGAACCGCCGCCCCATTTGACGCTGGCCGGGTCTTTTTTGAGCTGGTCCACCACGTCTTTCAGGGTTTTGAGTGGCGAATTGGCAGGTACCACGAACACGTTGTATTCACTGGTCAGGCGCGCGATGGGCGTGGCCTGCGTCAGGCTAACCGGCGGGCGGCCGGTGATGATGCCGCCCAGCATCACGGCTCCCATCACCATCATGGCGTTGGGGTCACCCTTGGCGGTGTTTACAAACTGCGCCAGGCCCAATGCGCCCGCCGCACCGCCTTTGTTCTCGTATTGCACGGCATCGACCAGCTTGCCGTCTTGCAAGGCCTTGCCCAGGGCGCGGCCGGTGCTGTCCCAGCCGCCACCGGGGTTGGCGGGGATCATCATTTTGACCGTCGGCGCGGCGTGAGCCGACAGCGGCAGCGCGCCAGCAGCGGCCAGCGCGGCCATGGACTTGAGGAAAGTGTCTCTGCGCATGAGTGTCTCCAGGAGGGGGTGATTGGAGACTGGATGTTGGTTGTTGAGGCTGTCATTCGGCTGTCCGCCGGCCTGGGGAAAGTGCGCAGAACGCAGGGCGTGAAGCGAGCCGTAACCCCAGCGGTCAAAGGTGGGGCGCGATTCGCTTGGACGCAAATGGCACACAAGTTGCTTTTGGGGTAGCGGTATCTCAACCGTTATTAACCCACTTGATTGCTGCGAACAGCGCAGTGATATCCAGGAGCAATACATGAAACGTCGTGACCTACTGGCTGCCGGCGCAGCCACTTTGACAACACCTGCTTGGGTTGGCGCTCAAAGCGCCGCCTGGCCCACACGCGGCCCAGTCAAGCTGGTGGCGCAATTCCCGCCGGGCGGCCTGGTGGACACGGTTTCTCGGCTGATGGCACCCCATCTGTCGCAGGCGCTGGGGCAGACCGTGATTGTCGAAAACAGGGCCGGCGCCGGCGGGTTGATCGGCACCGACTTTGTTTCAAAGCAAACACCTGACGGCTACACTCTGCTGGTCAGCCACGCCTCGGTGCATGTGTACGCCACGGCGACCCGGCGCACCATGCCGTTTGACGCGGTCAATGATTTCACCCACCTGGGCATGCTGGTAGAGGCACCCATGGTGTTGCTGGTGCGTGGGGCGTCGCCGTTCCAGACGCTGGAGCAATATGTCAACGCTGCCAAAAGCAAGCCGGTGCGCTATGGCTCCTCTGGCATCGGCTCGGCCAACCACCTGTTTGGCGAGATGCTCAAGCTCGAAGGCAAGGCCCCAATGCATGACCACATTCCCTACCAGGGCAGCGCGCCGGCCATGCAGGACCTGCTGGGCGGGCAGATCGACAGCCTGTTTGACCC
This sequence comes from Ramlibacter sp. 2FC, assembly GCA_943369755.1. Lineage (GTDB taxonomy): Bacteria > Pseudomonadota > Gammaproteobacteria > Burkholderiales > Burkholderiaceae_C > CALROG01. The sequence continues at coordinate 36,248 of CALROG020000039.1, read as the reverse complement.
TGTCACCACCAACGTGGCCCAACTCAAAGCCGGGTCTTTGCGTGCCCTGGCTGTTTCCACGCCCAACCGCCTTCCGGCGCTGCCCAACATACCGACGTTTGCCGAGCAGGGCTACCCCAAACTTACCGGCTCGCAGTGGCTGGGCCTGTCCGCACCCAAAGGTCTGCCGGCCCCCATCGTCCAGCGCCTGAGCGCGCTCATCCCGGAAATTCTGGCCAAGCCCGACGTGGCCTCCAGGCTCGAAGAACTGCAAACCCTGCCCCGCAAGAGTCCGGTTGTCGGGGGCGACTTCGTGGCCCTGATCAACGGTCAAATTGACACCTGGCGCGCGGTGGCCAAACTGGCAAACGTTGAAGTGATAACCTGACAAGCCAATACGCTTGACCCGCAGGAGAAATTCGTTTGATGCCCGATCAACCCACAACCAATCCCCCCGGCAGCGCTGCCGGGGTAGTCAACGAATTCCTGCGGCTGATCATGCTGCCCGACCCCGTGTCTGCCAGCCGCTACACGGCGGCGGACATGAAGATTCTGTTCACCGGCGGGCGTGCCATGCGCGCACCCGCCGAGTGCACCCAATTCAACGCGTCGCGCTACAAATGGGTGAAAAAACGCATTGAGCGCACCGAAACGGTGATGCCCGATCCTGGCGCAAACCCGTCAGAGGGCACGGTGGTCTACAGCCTGGGCACCTTGTACGGTGAGTGGCCTGACGGCACACCGTTTGAGGGCAACCGCTATGTAGACCGCTATGTGGTGCAGGGCGGCCTGATCACCCACATGGACGTGTGGAACGACAGCGCTGAATGGCTGCTGGTGCGTGCCGGTCTGGCCACTCTCTGATCACATCAATGGTGGCTACTTACGCCGGTGCACTGCCTGTGCACGGCCGATTCGACTACCAGCCCATAGGCCAGCGCACAAAGTACCGGTGGCCCAACGGCGCTGGCTTGGCGGTTTATCTGGGGTTCAACATCGAGCACTTCGCGTTTGGCGAGGGCCTGGGTGCAAATATTGGCCCGGCCAGCCCACAGCCGGATGTGCTCAATTACAGCTGGCGCGAATACGGCAACCGGGTGGGTGCCTGGCGTTGCCTTGATTTGTTTGACAGCCTGGCCATGCCCTGCGCGGCGTTGATCAACACCGCGCTGTATGACCATTGCCCGCAACTGGTGGCCGCCTGCGTGGCGCGGGGCGACGAGCTGGTGGGCCACGGCCATACCAACGCCGAGCGCCAAGGCACGCTGGACGAGTCGGGCGAACGGGCGTTGCTGGCACAGTGCCGTGACCGGATGCTGAAGGAAAGCGGGCAGGGCGTGGCGGGCTGGCTGTCGCCCTGGATCTCCGAAAGCCTGCACACACCCGATCTGCTGGCCGAAACCGGCTACCGCTACACCCTGAACTGGTGCCACGACGACCAGCCCATGCCGATGCGCACCCGTAGTGGCCAGCCGTTGTGGGCCGTTCCCTACCCGCAAGAGCTGAACGACATTCCGATGATCATGGGCCGCCAGATGGACGGCAAAGACTTCGCGCAGATGATCATCGACCAGCTCGACGAGATGCTGGAGCAAACCCGGGCAGCCGATGCGCCGCCGCTGGTCATGGGCATTGCGTTGCACCCTTATATCGTTGGCCAGCCGTACCGGCTGCGGCATTTGCGCCGGGCCTTGCAGCAAGTCGCCGCCGCGCGCGATCGAGGGCAGGTGTGGATGACCACGCCCGGGGCGATTTTTCGCCATGCAGTAGCTTGCGCGAGCCCGTCAGCCAACTAACCAGGGACGAATCTCGTCGAGCCGACCGGTTTGTTGTGCCAAAGGTTGATTGGCCAGCACCAGGCTTTGCTGAATACCCGCCAAAACACTGTCAATGACCGGTACGCTGACCTGCGCTTGAACCTGCTCGGCCATTCCCGCCAGGCCCGCGCCACCCAGAATGACGGCTTGAACATCGAAATCTTTTACGGCCTGCGCGCAGGCCTGTGCCAGCAGTGATCGAGCGCCTTGCGGGTCCTGGGCCAGTTGCGCCCCGGTTGGCGCAACGGTGGTGATGCCTGCCAATGCCTGCCCATAGCCCAGGCTGTGGGCCAGCCGCTGCAAAATTGGCTGCCACCGTTGCCCGCCGGTGACGATGGCAAAGCGCCCGTACTGCGCGGCCTGCATAAATGACGCTTCCGCCAGCCCCGTGACCGGTATTGCGCTGGATTCGCGCAGCGCCAGCAAACCCGGGTCGCCAAAGCAGCCGATCAACACCGCGTCGGGCTGGGTATCGGCAAGCGTTACAGCGCGAGCCCAGGCCGCAAGCGTGGCGTGGCCCGCCACTGCGTAGCTGGCCTCGCAGGAGATGTAGGGCGCGCCAAACCCGGCGGTGACCACCTGCACCTGCACCGCTGGCCCCGCCGCTTTTTGGCCGTGGCTTTGCAGCAGTGCCGATACATGGGCCGAGGTGTTGGGGTTGATGACAAGAATGGTGGGCATCAGATCGGCCGTTGAAAAAGCATGTTGGCGCCGGGAAATTCAATCATAAGAGTAGCGCTTTGGTCGGCATCTGGCGGGGGTATAGCCGCCTTGGGTGACGTTTGGCAAGACCGCGCCGTAAAATCACAGCTTTCCCTCTCGCCCGCACTCCAGGCGCTCCCTGTTACATGAACGCCCCCGTCGACGTCTCCTTTTTCGCGCGCGCTGCCAAGCCAATTACCAGCTATCGCAAGTACTGGGCCCACCGCTTTGGCCAGCCGAAGTTTCTGCCCATGAGCCGTGCCGAGATGGACGCGCTGGGCTGGGACAGCTGCGACATCATCATCGTCACCGGCGACGCCTATGTGGACCACCCCAGTTTTGGCATGGCGGTGATTGGCCGCACGCTGGCCGATCAGGGTTTCCGGGTGGGCATCATCGCCCAGCCTGACTGGCAGAGTGCGGACGCGTTCAAGGCGCTGGGCAAGCCCAACCTGTTCTGGGGCGTGACCAGCGGCAACATGGACAGCATGATCAACCGCTACACGGCGGACCGCAAAATCCGCAGCGACGACGCCTACACCCCCGGTGATGTGGGCGGCAAGCGGCCTGACCGCGCCGCCATTGTGTACAGCCAGCGTTGCCGCGAGGCCTTCAGCGGTGTGCCCATCGTGCTGGGCGGCATTGAAGGCAGCCTGCGCCGCATTGCTCATTACGACTACTGGTCAGACAAGGTGCGCCGCAGCATCGTGGTGGACGCCAAGTGCGACCTGCTGTTGTACGGCAATGCCGAGCGCGCGATTGTCGAGATTGCCCACCGCCTGGCCGCCAAAGAGCCGGTGGATCAGATTACCGATGTGCGCGGAACTGCGTTCTTTCGCCGCAGCACGCCGGTGGGCGCCGACGCCTGGTTCGAGATTGACTCCACCAGTGTGGATGCCCCAGGCCGCACGGAAAGCCACGTCAACCCCTACTTGACCACCAGCGAGCAAGCTCAAGCGCAGGGTACGACCTGCGCCAAGGAGGAGGGCAGCGGTGAGGTGGAAGCCGACCCGGCGATCAAGCCGCTGAGTTTCCACCCCAACCCCAAGGTCAAGCTGAAGGTGCCGCCGCGTGACCGTAGCGTGATTCGCCTGCCCAGTTATGAACAGGTCAAGGCCGACCCGGTGCTGTATGCCCATGCCAACCGTGTGCTGCACCTGGAAACCAACCCCGGCAACGCCCGGGCGCTGGTCCAGGCCCATGGCGAGGGCGTGACCGCGCGCGACGTCTGGATCAACCCGCCACCGATCCCGTTGATGACGGCAGAGATGGACCATGTGTTTGATCTGCCGTACGCCCGCAGCCCGCACCCTGCTTATGCAGACCAGCACGGCGGGCACGACGGCGAAACCAAAATCCCGGCCTGGGAAATGATCCGCTTCAGCGTGAACATCATGCGCGGCTGCTTTGGCGGCTGCACCTTTTGCAGCATCACCGAGCATGAAGGCCGCATCATCCAAAGCCGCAGTGAAGACTCGGTCATACGGGAGGTGGAAGAGATCCGCGACAAGGTCAAGGGCTTCACCGGCGTCATTTCAGACCTCGGCGGCCCCACCGCCAACATGTACCGCATTGGCTGCAAGAGCCCCGAGATCGAGGCCGCCTGCCGCAAGCCCAGCTGTGTGTACCCCGGCATTTGCCAGAACCTGAACACCGATCATTCGGCCTTGATTCACATGTACCGCCGGGCGCGCTCGCTCAAGGGCATCAAGAAGATTCTGATCGGCTCTGGCCTGCGTTATGACCTGGCGGTGCAAAGCCCCGAGTACGTGAAGGAACTGGTGCAGCACCATGTGGGCGGCTACCTGAAGATCGCGCCGGAACACACCGAGCAGGGCCCGCTGACCAAGATGATGAAGCCTGGCATTGGCACCTATGACAAGTTCAAGGCCATGTTTGAGAAGTTCAGTGCCGAGGCCGGCAAGAAGCAGTTTTTGATCCCGTACTTCATTGCCGCGCACCCAGGCACCAGCGACGGCGACATGATGAGCCTGGCCGTATGGCTCAAGAAGAATGGCTTTCGCGCCGACCAGGTGCAGACCTTCTACCCCAGCCCCATGGCGACAGCTACTGCGATGTACCACAGTGGCCGCAACCCGCTCAAGGGCGTGCGCCGCACCCCGCGCGACGACAGCGAAACGGTAGACATCGTGCGCGGCGAGAAGCGCCGCCGCCTGCACAAGGCTTTTTTGCGCTACCACGACCCGAACAACTGGCCGCTGCTGCGCGAGGCACTCAAGACCATGGGCCGGGCCGACCTGATTGGCAATGGCAAGCATCATTTGATCCCGACCTTCCAGCCCCTGACCGACGGCAGTTATCAGAGTGCGCGTCGCAAAAACAGTACGCCCGCGCCAGTGAAGGCGGGCACGCCGCGCAAAGGCCAGCTGTTGACCCAGCACACCGGGCTGCCGCCGCGCGTGACCGGTGCCGCGAAACGGCCCGCAGTTTCAAGTAAAAAGGCGCGCTAGCCCGCACCGGTATTGCGCTAGCCACTATAAATACTGTAGCAATTCAAGCTGCATGCCGCAACATCGAACCCTGCTGCAAGATGCCGTCACACTGAAGGTGGAGAGGGTGTTGCAGCAGGCGCAGCGCCCGCAATGGAGCCCGCTGTATGAGGTGGCAACGCCGCGCCTGGTGTTGCCCCTGGCCGGGACGACAGAGTTTCGTGTGGGCGACGCGTTGGTGCTGCTGGACAGCATCACCCTGTTGAGTTTGCCCACCGGCCAGCCTTACCAGATGAAGCCGTTTGGTGTGGCCGCGCGGACCAGCATTGTCGTCAGCGCGCAGCCCGGAGGCACCTTGCCGCTTGCGGCAGCCACGCAAGTGTTGACGCCACGCGCGGTGTGGCATTTGCGATGGCATTGGCGAAAGTTGGCCCGGGGTGATGCGCCAGAAGATTCCACGACTGCTGTGCTGCAAGGCTCGCTGGCGTCGGCGATTGCGGGGGTCGGTGGGGCGGGACCATCGTGGATGGCAGTGCAACGGGCACGCTGGTTCATGGCGCAGCGGGTTGCCGACCCACATGCAGAGGGCTGGACTCTGCAGGACGTTGCCGACGCCGCATGCTGCTCGGCGTTTCACCTGGCGCGCAGCTTTCGCCGATACACGGGGTTGAGCCTGCACGCGTGGCGCCAACGCCTTCGACTGGCGCAGGCCCTGCAGCGACTGGAAGCCGGCGAGAGGGACCTGGCTGCGCTTGCACACGATCTGGGGTTCAGCAGCCAGAGCCACCTGGGCGCTGCATTTCGAAGCGAAATCGGCGCGACACCGGCACAGGTGCGCCGGGGACTTGCCGCCTGAGCTGGGTCAACAGCTGAATCTGAGCAGGAATTTGATAGCCCGGTCTGGCGCGCGTCGCCACACTGGCGCCATGTCCCGAAACATCTTCATTGGCACGCTTGCCGCACTTGCCGCCGCACTGATCGGCAGCAGCTGGCAAGTGATGTCGCGTCACGGCGTTACCACCACGCTCGGTCCGCTGGAGCTGGCCACGCTGCGCTATGGCGTGCCGACGGTGGTGCTGTTGCCGTTGCTATGGAAAAGCGGACTTTTGCCCGCCGGACTGTCGCGAATCCGCCTTGCGCTGATGGTGTTGGGTGGTGGCCTGCCGTTCGGGTTGCTGGTGCTGGCGGGCGCGCAATGGGCGCCGGCCGCGCACATTGGCATCTTTATGGCAGGCAGTGTGCCGCTGTTCACTGCGGTGGGCTCACGCGTGGCGACCGGTGAACGCTTTGGGCGGTTGCGTTTTGGCGGTCTGGCGCTGGTGGCCCTGGGGCTGGCAGTGTTGGGCTTGCACAGCCTGGGGCAGGCTGGAACCAGTTGGCGCGGCGACTTGCTGCTGGTGCTGGCTGGACTGCTCTGGGCGGTGTACACACTGGCGTTTCGCGCTAGCGGGTTGACGCCCTGGCAGGGAGCGGCGCTGGTGAATGGCTGGTCAAGCCTGTTGTTGTTGCCGGTGCTGTTGCTTTTGGGTGCGCCGCGCCTGTTTTCGGCCCCGTGGCCCGATCTCGCGCTACAGCTCGCAGGCCAGGGTGTGCTGGCAGGGCTGCTTGGGCTGGTCACCTATATGGCTGCCATTGCCCGACTGGGTGCAGCGCGCGCTTCGCTTTCAGCGGCGTTGGTGCCTTTGTTCACGGCGTTGGGTGCGGCTTGGCTGTTGAAAGAGCCGCTGACGGCGACCACGCTGGCGGCTTGCGTTCTGGTAATGGCTGGCGTATTTGTCGCGGCGGGTGCAGCGCCGGCCCGTCCGAGGTGAGTGGAACTGACTTGCCAGGTCATCGCTTGTCGGTGGCCGCCGGGGCTGCCACAACCCCCAAACGCCGTGCAATGCTTTGCTCCAGCGCCTTGACCTTGGGCTCGATGGTCGGGCGGGTATCGGCCAGCAGTTTTTCCAGCAGCACTTGCTGCATATCGTTGCCCAGTTGCTGGAACTTGGCAAGCGCGGGCGATTCCAGCGCCGCCAGCAATTGGCGCAATTCATCTTCGGTGAACTTTTCTTCAAGCACCGCGCCGAGGGTGGACGGTGCCAGACGCAGTGCGCGGTCACGCACCAGCGGCACCGCGTCGTCGACATATTTTTTGGCGTCGGCCTTGATATCGCGGGCCACCGCCTCGCGTTTGTCGGCTGCCACCCGTTGCGGCAGTGCGGCAGCGGCGCGCTCCATCAGCGTGGCGGCGGGCTGTTCGGCCATGCTGCGGGCCATGGCCTCAATGGCGGGCTGCTGCAGCTTGACGATGCGGGCCACCAAATCCTTTTTGGCGGTTACTGGCTGGGCCGGGGCGGTCAGCGCCACAGCCAGCAGCGCGAAGAAAAAAAGCGGTTTGAAAGTCATGAGGCATCTTACTGCCCGTGTCTTCACAGCCGGGTCGGCACGCGCTCTACCTAGCTTGGCTCGCTGACGGGCTGGCGCTGTGCTCGCCAAACCAGGTGAACACCGCCTGCCACAGCGGCTCGGCCCGGCGGCGGAAATAGCCCATGTGGCCGATGGCCCCCAGCCCGCTGTGGCGCGGGTCGATGTCAATCGCCTGCACCGTGGTGCCGCGGTAACCAGCCATGAAGGCGTCGCGTGAGGCGGGTGGTGCCCACAGGTCGTCCAGCGCGTTGGCCGCGATGATCGGGGTGGTGACGCGGCCAAAACGTTCAGCCACATGGGGCATGGCCGGGTCGTCAAAGAAGTAGCGCGGGTACTGGCACCAGTGCTTCCAGTCGCGGAACACGCCCAGCGGCAAGTCTTCGCCCATGCCGAGCTTGCTCCAGGCCAGGTAGCCCTTCCAGCGGGTCAGCAGCGGGCCGATGACGCGCCACATCAGGTCGACTTTGAAGCGCTCGCCGGGTGCCATCCAGCCGGCCCAGCCCGCGCCGGTGGCGAAGGTGTAGAAGCGCGCCACCCGGTGGTGGTTGGGCAGCAGGCCAAAGGCATGGCCGCCAAACGAGTGGCCCACCATGAAAAGGGGCAGGCTGTCGCTGGCCATCAGGTCCACGGCGGCGGCCAGATCCTGATGGGCCCAGTCGAGGTAGGCCATGCGAAAGCCGCGCAATGTGCGGGGCTTCGACAGGCCGATGCCCCGGTAGTCCAGCGTGAGCGTGGTGTAGCCCTGTGTTGCTGCATATTCAGCAAAGGCCTTGTAGAACATCTGCGGCACCCCGGTAGCGCCAGCCATGATGAGCTGGCCGCGCGGGGTGCCCTGAGCCGGGTAGCGCAGGGCGGTGAGTGCAAAGCCGTCGCGGGTGGTCAGCGTGAGTTGTTGGGCTGTGGGGGTCAGTGGCGTCATGGGGTTTGGGTGGGGGGAAGGTTTTGTCGGACCAGGTCAATCAGCGCGGCAGCGGTGTCTTGCATCGGCTGCACATTGCCGGCCACCCGGGCTTGCAGCAGCGCGCCCTCGTAGGCCGAGACAATCAGTGCCGCCAGGCTGGTGGCCTTGGGGTCGGCAATGCCTGCTTGGCTCAATACCGCTGCCAGCCGGTTGCGAAAGGCGTTGAAGCTGGCGGCCAGGGCGTTGCGCAACGCCTCGTCTTGCGGGGTGGTTTCCAGCGCCACCGTGGCCATCGGGCAGCCCCGCACAAAGCCGCTTTTCTCCAGCACCTTCTGCGCAGCAGCCATCCAGGCCGACAGTGCATCGGCCGGGTCGCCACCGGTGCGGGCAAGTATCTTGTCCAGCGAGGCACCCAACTGGTCGGCCACGCTGGAGACAGCGGCAATTGCCAGCTCGGCCTTGCCGCCGGGGAAGTGGTGGTACAGCACGCCCTTGGGCGCACCGGCCGTGGCCAGCAATTCCGCGAGGCCAACGCCGTGGTAACCACGGGTGCTCAACGCGTCCAGCATCGCCGCGACAAGGCGGTCGCGCGTGCCGGGGGGTGGGGCTTCGGAAGTCATGCCCCGATTCTATAGACCAGTCGGTCTAGTTGCCAGGGCCGGCTGTCAAACCCGTGACAGATGAACAAATCGGGCTGTAGCCCGCATGCAGTATGCGGGAGCCACTATCTATTTTGTAGCAAACACGGGGAAGCTCAGCGCCTGCTGGCTGGCAAACAGACGCGGCTGGCCGGTTAGCGGGTCGGTAAAGGCAATGTGTTCGGCCAGCAGGCGCAGCGGGTTGGCCCGGTCGTCTGTGCCTTCGGGTTGCAGGGTGGGGTAGATGCGGTCACCCACGATGGGCAGGCCCAGCGCGGCCATGTGCACCCGTAACTGGTGGCGCTTGCCGGTGCGCGGGTACAGCCGGTAGCGCGCCATGGCTCCCTGGGTTTCCAGCAGCTCAACCGTGGTCTCTGAATTTGGCTCCAGCGCGTCAGCTTGTTCATGCATCTGCATAAAATGCGCCGCTTCCACCAGCCTGCTGCGCCGCGTGATCGGGAACTGCAAGCCCATCGCCGCAGGCGCGATGGCCTGGTAGGCCTTGTGGATTGCGTTGCGGGCGAACAAGGCGTCATAGCGGGCCCGGGTGGCCGGTTGCTTGACAAACACCACCAGCCCGGCGGTTTCGCGGTCTATGCGGTGCAGCGGGGCCAGCGCGTCCAGCCCCAGCTTGCGCCGCAACCGGATGAGCAGTGTTTCCTGCAGGTACTTGCCGCTGGGCGTGACCGGCAGAAAGTGCGGCTTGTCGGCCACCACCAGCCACTCGTCTTCAAACAGCACCGCCTCCTGAGCCGGATTGACGGGCTCCGCGGGCAGGCTGCGGTAGTAATACACGCGGGTGTGCGCTGTGTAGGCTTGCTCGGGCAGCAAGGCCTGGCCGGTCTCGTTGACCACTTCGCCCCCTCGCATGCGCCGGGCCCATTCATCCGGCGCGATGGCGGGGAAACGAGTGGCGAAGAAGTCCAGCACGGTGGGCCAGGGGCCAGCGGGCAGGCCCACGCAACTGGGGCCCACACCATCGCGCATGGGCAGCATGGCCTAGTCTTCTGTGCCCAGGCGGCGGGCGCGCTCCAGGCGCCACTGGCCGTCGGGCTCGCCAAGGTAGACGTCGTCCAGCGTGGTGGCGGTTTCTTTCAGGTGGGTGTCCAGTGCGACGCGGTTGTCAAACACAAAACATTCGCCCTGCCAGTCGCGTGCGGCGTCAGGCATTTCCTTGAAGTAGTTGAGGATGCCGCCTTCAAGCTGGTACACCGGCATGCCCAGATCGAGCATCCAGGCGCTGGTTTTCTCGCAGCGGATGCCGCCGGTGCAGTACATGGCCACGCGCTTGCCCTGGTGCTTCCATTCGTCAAGATGGGCCAAGACGTACTCGGGGAAGTCACGAAAGTTGGTGACCTGCGGGTCGATGGCGTTGTTGAAGCGGCCCAGCCGGAACTCAAAGCTGTTGCGGTTGTCCAGCAGCACCACGTCGTCTTGCTGTATCAGCTCGCGCCAGGCCTGCGGGCTGACGTTGATGCCGGTTTGGCGGGTGGCGTCGACCCCGGCAATGCCCAGTGGCACGATTTCGGGCTTGCGGTGCACCTTCATGCGCCGGAACGGCACGGTCTGGCACTCGCTGCGCTTGAACACCATGTCGCCGAAGGCACCGGCAAAGCGCGGGTCGGTTTGCAGTGCCAGCTCCATGGCATACACCGCGTCGGGCGCGCCGGCCAGCATGCCGTTGATGCCCTCGGCGGCCACCAGAATGCTACCCATCACGCCCGCACCGGGGCGGCTGGTCAGCGCACGCAGGCGCTCAACCACTTCGTCGGGCTGTTCAAGCCGGACAAATTTGTAAAACGCGCTGTGCTGAAGCGGGAAATTGGGGGATGCGGTCATCGGGAAGAGCCTTCACGGCAGGTGCGTGATTTTTCTATGACAACCGCGGGGAACGGGGCTTGCCGTTCGAATCAACCACCCTTGTGGGGGCGCTTGCCAGCGTTCTTTTTGCTGCGGGTGGCCTTGCCACGTTCCAGGCTGATCTTCTGGCCGCCACCGTTGCGGCGCAGGCTGTAGCCCTCCAGCGGCTTCGGGGTGGGGGTGGCCTTGCGGTCGGCTTCGGTAACGATTTTGTTGCCCATGGGGTACTCCGGTATCTGAAAAAAGTAAACCGCTGATTAAAACACGGCCCACCCGGCGCTGCGCCAGTGCTTCAAGTCAGGGTGTGCAGCGGAATGTCTTTGGCCGTCGCTAGCAAGTCGAGCTGTTTGCGGGTTTGGGTTAGCAAAAACGCGGCAATGGCCTGATGGGTGCCCGGCGCAAACATGGCCCGCATGTCGCTTGCCGCCACCCCTGCAGCGGCACACAGGGCGGCTGCAAAGTGCGGCTCGAGTGCCGCCACCGCAACCCGGCCATCTTTGCACGGGTACACCCTGTAGCCGGCGTGGGCCCCGCCGACCGCGCCGCTGGGCTGGGTCAGGCCCCAACGACGGGGCAGCGCCAGGTACCCCGCCGCAGTGGCCAGCGCCACTTCAATCAACACGCCCCTGGGGTGCACTTCCCCGGTGCCGGCATAGCGCTGGCTGCTGTGCAGCGCGGCCTGCAACACCGCTTCGCTGGCCATCAGCGAGCCGCCCATGTCGGCGTACAGCGTGGGCGGCAGTGCCAGGCCGTCGATCAGGCCGTTGTCGGCCAGGTAGGTGAGGTCGTGGCCGGGTTCTTCAGCGCGCTCGCCCGGCGCACCGACGATGGCCACCTGGCTGAGCGAGGGGTACTGCTTGTGCAGCGCCTTCCAGCCCAGGCCCAGCTTGGCCAGTGCCGAGGGTCGGAACGAAGTGAGCAACACGTCGGCCTTGGCCAGTTCGCGCTGCAGCAGCTTCTGGCCGGTGGCGGTCTTCAGGTCGCCTTTGAGCACCTTCACGCCGTCGTGCAACTGCGCGTAGGCGGCCGGGTTGTACAGGCCCATCGGGTCACCCGCAGGTGGCTCGAGCTTGACGCAGGTGGCACCCATGGCCCGGCAGCGCATCAGCGCGGCAGGGCCGGGCAGGTTGAGCGCCAGGCTCAGGACGCGAATGCCCTTGAGCGGGCGCAGGGGGTTGAGGGTTGAGCGGCTCATGCCGTGATGCTACAGCGCCAGGCCCACGTAGTTTTCTGCCAGCGCGGTGGACATGGCGCGCGACTTCACCAGGTAGTCCAGTTCGGCCTCTTGAATCTTCTGGCCAAAGCCTTCCGAGTCAGGGAAGCGGTGCAGCAACGAAGTCAGCCACCAGCTGAAGCGCTCGGCCTTCCAGACCCGCGCCAGCGCGCGCTGTGAATAGCTGTTGATGCCCGCGTCTGACCGTTCTGCGTAATGCTCGATCAGCGCGCCCGAGAGGTATTTCACGTCGCTGGCGGCAAGGTTCAGGCCCTTGGCCCCGGTGGGCGGCACGATGTGTGAGGCATCACCGGCCAGAAACAGTTGCCCGAAGCGCATCGGCTCGGCCACAAAGCTGCGCAGCGGGGCGATGCTCTTCTCAATGCTCGGGCCGGTCACGATCGCCTGCGCCAACGCCGGGTCAAGCCGGCGGCGCAGCTCGTCCCAGAAGCGCTGGTCGCTCCAGGCCTCGACCTTGTCGTCCAGCGGGCACTGCAGGTAATAGCGGCTGCGGGTCAGGCTGCGCATGCTGCACAGCGAAAAGCCGCGCTCGCTGTTGCCGTAAACGATGGCGTGCGGCGACACCGGTGGTACGTCAGCCAGCACCCCAAGCCAGCCGAAGGGATAGACTTTTTCGTATTCGGTGATCGAGCCCTTGACGCTGGCCCGGCTGACGCCATGAAAGCCGTCGCACCCGGCAATGAAGTCGCATTGCAGCGTATGGGTCTGGCCGTCTTTCTGGTACGTCACCGATGGCTGTTTTCCGTCGAAATCGTGCAGCGCCACATCGGCGGCCTCGTACACGGTGCCCAGGCCGCTGGCCTGGCGGGCATGCATGAGATCGCGTGTCAACTCGGTCTGGCCATAGGCAGTCACCACTTTGCCGCCGGTCAGGCCGTGCACGTCAATCGGATGACGGGCGCCACCAAACACCAGCTCGATGCTGTGGTGCACCGTGCCACCTGCTTGCACCCCTGCACCCACGCCCACCTCGTGCAGAAGGTCCACCGTGATCTGCTCCAGAATGCCGGCCCGAATCCGGCCCAGCACATAGTCACCGCTCTGGCGTTCAAGAATGATGTTGTCAATGCCGGCCTTGTGAAGCAGCTGGCCGAGCAGCAGGCCCGAGGGGCCGGCTCCGATGATGGCAACCTGGGTGCGCATGGGGAGTCTCCGTTTGATCTGCGTCAAGCTTAGGACGGCTGCGGCGTCTGCGCCAGTGGCCAACCCCGCCAATGCGCGATGATCGCCCCGTTTGTGCGATCATCGCGCAATGACCCTGGCAAAAGCAGATTTCATTGAAGGCATGGCCAAGGGGCTGGCGGTGCTGGAGAGTTTTGATACCGAGCGCCAGCGCCTGAACGCCACCTTGGCGGCCGAGCGCGCGGGCATCACCCGCGCGTCGGCGCGTAGGCATTTGCTGACGCTGGCGCACCTGGGCTACCTGGAAACCGACGGCGGCTACTTTTGGCTCTCGCCCAAGGTGCTGCGTTTTTCGGGCAGTTACCTGGCGTCAGCCCGGCTGCCGCGGTTGCTGCAGCCGACCTTGAACCGCCTGGCCGCGCAGGCCCAGGACCCGGCTTCAGCGGTGGTGCTGGACGGCAACGAGGTGGTGATCGTCGCTCGCAGCGGCTCCAACCGGGTGCTGGCTTATGGCCTGCACCTGGGGGCGCGGCTGCCGGTGTATGCCACCTCTACAGGCCGGGTGCTGCTGGCGGCGCAGCGCAAGAGCGAGTTCAACGCCTGGATGAAAGGCCGTGAACTAGCCCGCCTGACACCCCACACAGTGACCCAGCCCAAGGCCTTTCGTGCCCTTGTTGAACAGGTGCGTCAGCAAGACTGGTGCGTGGCGCATGAAGAGCATGAAATTGGCGTCCATGCGCTGGCGGTGCCCCTGCGCAACATGCAGGGGCGCACGGTGGCCGCGCTGAATGTGGTGAGTTCGGCCCAGCGCCTGGAACCGGTGGCGTTGCAGCGCGAACTGCTGCCGCTGCTGCTGGACGCTGCGCATGAGCTGCGGGGGCTGCTTTGAACCCTAAACGCCCAGGTATTGCTCCAGCAACTGGGGCTGCGCATGCAGCGCGTCAGAGGTTCCGGCAAACACAACCTCGCCCTTGACCAGGATGATGTTGCGGTCGGTGATCTGGGTAACGTGCTTCCAGTTTTTATCCACAATCACGCTGCTGATGCCGCTGGCCCGCACCAGGGTGCATATGCGCCAGATTTCGCGGGCAATCAGCGGTGCCAGGCCTTCGGTGGCTTCGTCAAGGATCAACACGTCGGGGTTGGTCATCAGGGCGCGGCCAATAGTCAGCATTTGCTGCTCGCCGCCTGAGAGTTGTTGCCCGCCGTGACCCAACCGCTCCTTGAGGCGGGGGAAGGTTTCCAGCACCCGCTCATAGGTCCAGTCGCGTTGGCCTCGGGTGCCGGGGCGCGCGGCCATCTTCAGGTTTTCCAGCACGCTCAGGTTGCCGAAGATGCCGCGCCCTTCAGGCACGTAGGCAAGGCCCAGTTGCGCGATCTCGTAGGGTGCGCGGCCGGTCATGTCGCGGCCCATCACCTGAACGGTGCCGCCGCGCGGCTTGACCAGGCCCATCAGGCTTTTCAGCAACGTGCTCTTGCCCATACCGTTGCGACCCATCAGGCCAATGGTTTCGCCGCGCGCCACCTGAAAGTCGATCCCGCGCAGGATGTGGCTGGCACCGTAATAGGTGTGCAGGCCGCGGGCGTCGATAAGCAGGCTCATTCAGTGCTCCTCACCCAAATACGCGGCCTGCACATTGCTGTCGGCGCGCACGGCTGCGGGCGAGCCACTGGCAATGACCTGACCGTTGACCATGACCGTCAGGTGATCCGCCAGCGCGAAAACTGCGTCCATGTCGTGCTCTACCAGCAGCATGGCATGGTCGTTCTTGAGCCGCAGCAGTAACTCAACCATGCGCTCGGCTTCGGCCACGCCCATGCCGGCCAGGGGTTCATCCAGCAGCAGCACCTGGGGGTCGGTGGCCAGTGTCATCGCAATCTCAAGCTGGCGTTGCTCGCCGTGGCTGATCGTGCCAGCCACCGCATTGAGCCGGTCTTTCAGCCCGGAAAGCTCCACAGCCCGCATCGCCCGGTCGTTAGCCGCTATAAAAGTTGTAGCGTTTTTGAGCCAGCGCCAGGCGTTGGGGGTGCGCGACTGGGCCGCCAGGCGGACGTTGTCCCACACAGTGAACGGCAAGAAAATATTGGTCTTCTGGTAGCTGCGCCCAAGGCCTGAGCGGGAAATTTTTTCCGGTTTGGCACCGGTTACGTCGATGCCGCCCAGCATGACGCTGCCGGTGGTGGGCACCAGGTCACCCGACAGCAGATTGGTCAGGGTGGACTTGCCGGCCCCGTTGGGGCCGATCACGGCGTGAATGCGGTTGCGCCAGAGCTCGACAGACACCTCATTGACGGCGGCCAGACCGCCAAAGCGCTTGGTGAGCCGTTCGGCGCGCAGCAGCACCTCACTCATTTCCGGCACCTTTGCGGCGGGTGAATTTTTCGGCCAGACCCAGAATGCCGCGGGGCGCAAACACCACCAGCAGCACGATGAACAGGCCCATCCAGAGCTGCCAGTGCTTGCCCAGCTTCAGTACGCCCACGGTGGGGAGGTCCTTGAACACATGCAGCAGGTACTCAAACGCAAAGGCACCCACAATGGCCCCGGCAAAATTGCCCATGCCTCCGAGGATGACCATCATGATGGCGTGCGCGCTCATGTGAAAGCCCATCAGCTCCGGGTTGACATAGCCGGTTTGCGCCCCCCAGAGGTAGCCCGCCAGCCCGGCCAGTCCACCCGCCAGGGTGAAGGCCGCAAGCTTGTAGCCAAAGGTGCCAAAGCCCATGGCGCGCATGCGATGCTCATTCACCCGAATGCCTGCCAGCGCACGGCCAAACGGGCTGAACAACAAACGGCGCAAGAACCAATACACCGCCAGCAGACAGGCCAGCGTGAAGTAATAAAAGACCCGTTTGTTCTCCAGGTTGAACAGGCCGGCATCGGGTTTGAAATTGATGTACAGGCCGTCTGAACCGCCCAGCACCTTGTTGTCAAAGAAAAGATAAAACACCATTTGGGCGAATGCCATGGTGACCATGATGAAGTAGATACCGTGGGTTCGAACCACAAAAAAGCCAATGATGAGCGCGGCCAGGGCCGAGCCCAGCACCGCCAGCGGAAGCGTCCACCACAGGCTGACCGGCTCGCCGGCCGGGGTGACAAAAGCCAGCGCATAGCCTGCGATCCCGAAAAAAGCCGCATGGCCCAGTGACACCAGCCCGGTGACGCCCTGCAGCAGATCAAGGCTCATGGCAAAGATGGCCATGATCATCATGCGCGTGACCATTTGCGCGTAAAAGTCTGTGCCCACCAGGGGGAAGGCCGCCAGCGCTACGACGCATAACGCCAATGCCACCTGCACGCCGCGCGGAAGGACTTCGAGGTTGGTTTTTGCGGCGCTCATTGTTTGAACAGGCCCTCAGGCTTCCAGAGCAGTACAGCGGCCATCAGCATGTAGACCAGCATGCCCGCCACCGAGGGCAGCAGCACTTTGCCAAAGGTGTCCACCAGGCCCACCAGCAGGGCCGCGATCAGCGCTCCGCGCACCGAACCAATGCCGCCGATCACCACCACCACGAAGCACATGATCAGAACCTGCGAACCCATGTTGGGGTACACACTGGAAACCGGCGCGGCAATCATGCCCGCCACGGTGGCCAGGCCGACCCCCAGCGCGAACACAACGGCGTGAATCAGCTTGATGTTGACACCCAGCGCCTCTGCCATGTCCCGGTTGAAGGCACCGGCGCGGATTTTCATGCCCAGCCGGGTTTTCGAGATCAAAAGGTAAAGCCCAAGCGCCAGCACCACGCACACGCCCGACATAAAGAGGCGGTAGACCGGGTACGAGAGGTTGTCGGTCAAGGGGATTGACGCCGAAAGCAACTCGGGGATCTGGACGCCGTGCACGTCGTCACCCCACAAAATAGAGCGCAGTTCTTCAAAGATGTAGATCAAGCCAAACGTCAGCAGCACCTGGTCAAGGTGGTCGCGCTGGTAGAAGTGGCGAAACAGCAGCCATTCCAGGGCCAGGCCAAACACCACCGACAGCGCCGCACCAGCCAGGATGGCCAGCGTGAGGCTGCCAAACTGCAACGACAGCGACCACGCCAGATAGGCCCCCAGCATGTAGAAGCTGCCATGCGCGAGGTTGACCACACCCATGATGCCGAAGATCAGCGTCAGCCCTGCCGCCAGCATGAACAGCAGCAGCCCGTACTGCACGCTGTTGAGCAACTGAATGAGGAAGTTGGCGAAGTCCATGGGGTGCGCTCAGGCCTGCCGTCTTGTGAGCAGCAACAGCCCGCCCATCAGGGTGAAAAGCCCGCCGCAGATTCGATTGATCCACCGCACCGGGCCGCGGGCCTTGAGCAGCGGAACCAGCCGCGTCACACCCAGAGCACACAGCGTCAGCACGCTGAACTCAAACGCCACAAAGGTGAGCGCCAGGATCGCAAACTGCGAAGCGATGGGGGCGGCGGGGTTCAGGAATTGCGGGAAAAACGCGGCAAAGAACAGCAAAGCCTTGGGGTTGCTGGCACCCACCAACAAACCCTGCAGGTAGAACGACCGCCCTGGCTTCGCTACCGCGCCGTCGGGCGGCAGCAGGGGCCCGGCGTCACGAAAGGTCTTGATGCCCAGCCACACAAGATACGTCGCGCCCACCACTTTTGCTGCGGTGAATGCCGTCTCCGACGCCGCCAGCAACGCCCCCAGGCCCATGGCCGACAGCAGCATGACGCCCAACACCGCCGTCACGGCACCAGCCACCGAGGTCATGGCCCGGCGCGGGCCGTGGTTCAGTGCGTTGGTCAGGCACATCAGCATGGTCGGGCCGGGCGTGAGAATCAGCAGCGCCACCGCCGCGAGGTACAACAGGTAAGTGGAAAGCGTCATGGGTCGAAGGCCGGGCAAAAAAATGGGAGGTGTCACCTCCCACTGTCGGCACTGGCAAGTCTTATGCCATCTTGCAACCGGCACCCGAGTCAGCCAGCGCCTTGGCGGCAATGCCAATGACCTTGTTTTCCTTGTTTTCGACTTGGCGCAGGTAGATGTCCTGCACCGGGTTGTGCGACTTGCTCATGGTCCATTTGCCACGCGGGCTGTCGATCACGGCGGACTCCATGGCCTTGTACAAGGCAGCCTTGTTGTTCAGGTCGCCCTTGACGGCGGCGGCTCCCTGGGACAGCAGCAGGCCGGTGTCGTAGCCTTGCACCGCATACACGTCGGGCTGCATCTTGAACTGCGTCGCGTAGGCGGTACGGAACGCCTTGTTGCGCGGGGTGTCCAGTGAGTCGCTGTAGTGCATGGTGGTGATGATGCCGTTGGCGGCCGGCCCGGCGGCGTCGAGCACACCTTCGGTCAGGAAGCCTGAACCGTACAGTGGAATCTTGTCTTTCAGGCCAGCGGCCGCGTAGTCGCGGATGAACTTGGCCGCGCCGCCACCGGCAAAGAAGCAGGCCACGGCATCGGGCTTGAGGGATGCGATCTCTGTCAGCAGGGCCTGAAACTCCACGTTGGGGAAGGGCAGGCCGAGTTCCTTGACGATGCTGCCGCCGGCCTTGGTGTAGCTTTCCTTGAAGCCTTCAAAGGCTTCGTCGCCCGCGGCGTACTTCCAGGTGATCCACACAGCCTTCTTGTGGCCCCGCTTGACCATGGCCTCGCCCAGGGCCAGCGTCGGCTGGCTGTTGGAAAAGCTGGTGCGAAACACGTTGGGGGCGCACAGGGCGCGAGTGGCCGCATGCACACCGGCGTTGGGGATCAGGCTGAGCGTGCCGCTTTCACGCACCACCCGCTGGATGCCCATTTGCACGCCCGAGTGCACGGTGCCAATCAACACGTCTACCTTGTCGCGCTGCACCAGCTTGCTGGCGTTCTCTACACCTTTTGACGGCTCGGACTCGTCGTCCACCTTGAACCATTCAATCTCGCGCCCGCCCAGCTTGCCGCCTTTTTCCTGGATGGCCATGCGCACACCGTTTTCAATGGCCACGCCCAGTTGGGCAAAGGTGCCGGTGTAGGGCAGCATCAGGCCGACCCGTACCTTGGCGCCTTGCGCCCGCGCGATTTGCGGCAGCAGCAGGGCAGTGGATGCAGCGCCAACAAGGGCGGCGCTACGGGCTAGAACTAGGCGGCGGGTCGTCATGAGGATCTCCTTTTTGTTTAGGCTTAAAGTAATTTACCCGAAGTCGCAAGGGGCACGCAACATGGCTTACCCCGATATCTCAGCGCCCGCGCAGCTTGAACCGCTGGATTTTGCCAGTCGCGGTTTTGGGCAACTCGGTCACAAACTCGATCCAGCGCGGGTATTTGTAGGGGGCAAGCTGGTTTTTCACGTGGGCCTTGAGCGCATCGGCCGTGACGGCCTGCCCGGACTTGAGCACCACATAGGCCTTGGGCTTGACCAGATCGTCTGTATCGGCGACGCCAATCACGGCGGCCTCCAGCACGGCAGGGTGCGTCATGAGGCTGGCCTCTACCTCGAACGGGCTCACATAGATCCCGCCGACCTTGAGCATGTCGTCGCTGCGCCCGCCGTAGGTGTAGTAGTCGTCCCCATTCTCGTCACGGTGGCGGGTGTATTTGTCGCCCGAGCGCGTCCACTCGCCGCAGAAGGTGGCCTTGGTCCTGGCGCGGTTGTTCCAGTACATCAGGGCGGCAGTGGGGCCGCTGATCTGCAACTCGCCAATTTCGCCCACACCACATTCCTGACCATCGTCCGCCACGATGCGCAGCGCGTAGCCGGGAACCGCCTGGCCGGTGCTGCCGTAGCGCACTTTGCCGGGCCGGTTGCTCAGAAAGATGTGCAGCATCTCGGTGGAGCCAATGCCGTCCAGAATTTCACTGCCGTACTCGGCGGTCCACTTGCGGCCAATTTCAGCCGGCAGTGCTTCGCCTGCGCTGGCGCATACGCGCAGCGCCAGTTCGGTGGATGTGGCGCGGCCCGGGTCTGCCAGCAGCGCGGCGTAGAGCGTGGGCACACCATAAAAAATGGTCGCCTGGTATTTTTTCAACACCCCAAAGACATCAGCGGGCGTGGGACGCCCTGGCAGCAGCACTGCCGTGGCCCCGACGCTCATCGGGAAGGTCAGGCCATTGCCCAGGCCATAGGCAAAGAACAGCTTTGCAGCGGAATACACCACATCACTTTCGCGGATGCCCAGTACCGGGCGGGCGTACAGCTCGGCCGTCTGGATCAGGTGGCTGTGCAAATGCACCGTGCCCTTGGGCGTGCCGGTCGAGCCGCTGGAGTAAAGCCAGAAGGCCGCGTCGTCGGCGCAGGTGTCTGCCTGCCAGGGCGTGGCGTCGCCCGTCTGAACCAGCGCGGCGACCGAATTCTCGCGGTCACTGCCGGCCACAAACACCTGAGAGATTGAAGTCGCGGCCCCTAAAAGCGGCTCGAATGTTGCCAGCAGCGGCTGCGACACAAATAGCGCCTGGGCGCGTGAGTCGCGAAGCATGAACTCAAAGTCGGAGGCGGTCAGCAACGTGTTGGCCGCCACCGGTACCACCCCCGCCAGCATGCAGCCCAGAAACACCACCGGCCATTCAGGCGTGTCGAGCATCGCAACCATTACCCGGGTTTCGGGGGCCAGGCCCCTGGCGCGCAATGCATTGGCCAGCCGCTGCGCCTGAGTGGCCAGCTCGCCGTAACTCAGGCGCGCGCCGGTGCTGGCATCAATGAAGGCCGCCTTGTCGGGACGCGATGTGTTGCGGGCCAGCAAATCATGGGCGGCGTTGTATTGGCGCGGTATCACTACCAGCGGTGGGCTGGCGCTGTGGTCGACGTGGCTCAGATTCATGGGGCCTCGTATGCTCCTGTTTTTATAGCGGCTCCCGCAGTGTATATGCGGGCTACAGGCGAATTTGGCTTGAATTCAAGCGACAGCCGGGATCAATGCCGTGGCCAGCCACTCGCGGCACCAGGCCGCGCCCAGTTCTTCGGGCAGGGTGCCCGCGCTGGCGTCGTGGCACCAGACCTCGCCAACCCGCTGGGCACCCAGGTCGGTCAGGCGCTCATCGAACTTCTTGCCGCCAAAGCAGAAGGTCTGCTGATAGGTACGGTCGCCCAGCGCAATCACGCCGTAGCGCACATGGCCCAGGTATTTTGGTGCGCTGTCCAGAGACTCATACAGCGCACGGGCGTTGTCGGGCACATCGCCTGACCCATAGGTGGAGCTGCAAATGAGATAAAGTGCATTTTCATCAAAGGCGCTGATGTCCAGGCCGTCCATCAGCGCGACTTCAATCTCATCCACCAGATCGGCGCAGTCCATTTGAATCGCCTGCGCCACATAGTCAGCGGTGCTGGTCATGGTGCCGACGAGAATCTTGAGCTTCATGGATGGGAACTCCTGAAATATGCAATAAACTGCTTGACCGTTGATTTATAGGAAGTATACTGCAATCTTGATGTGCGTCAAACAACTATCAAATTCTGGGCCCGATCATGTTGGTGATGAGCGAAACCGAAGCTGAAGCAGACAGTAAACCGACGCTGGTTGAACTGGGTGCGCGGGTGCGTGCCTGGCGTGCCAGGCGCGGCATGACGCGCAAGGTGCTGGCGACAGACTCCGGCTTGAGTGAACGCTTTTTGGCTGACGTGGAAAGCGGCAAGGGCAATGTGTCGATCAACTCGCTGGAGTCTGCGGCCCGAGCACTGAACATTTCAATTCTTGAGCTGCTGCAAGACGCCCCTCGCCCCGCGCTGGCGCGGTTGCACGGCTTGCTGGCCCGGCTGGACGACGGCCAGCTTGACCAGGCCCATGCCTTGCTGGGCAGCGCCTTCGGCCTGAGTGATGCCCAGGGCCGCGAGCAGCGGGTGGCGTTGATCGGCCTGCGCGGGGCGGGCAAGACCACGCTGGGCGAGCACCTGGCCGCGCAGCGCGGTGTGCCGTTCGTGGAGCTGGACCGCGAAATCGAGCGTGAAGCGGGCACCAGCATGAACGAGATATTGCTGCTGCACGGCCAGGCCGGGTACCGCCGTTATGAGCGCCGCGCGCTCTTGCGCATTGCCGAAGAGCACCCCGAGGGCGTGGTCATGACCACCGGCGGCAGCATCGTCAGCGAGCGCGATACGTTTGACTTGCTGCAAAGCCACTTTTACTGTGTCTGGCTCAAGGCCAGCCCGGAAGAACACATGAGCCGGGTAGTGGCACAGGGCGACATGCGGCCGTTTGACGCCGGTGACAACACCAAGGGCGGCGCCACCCGCGAGGCGCTGGACGACATTCGCCGCATTTTGGCCAGCCGCGAAGCCCTTTATGCCCGCGCCGACGCGGTGGTGGATACGGCTGCGCGCACTGTCAAACAATCACTCAAAGACCTGGAACGTGCCGTTCCCAAATGAACATTCCCCCCCCGAAGCGCCTTCGGCGCCTCCCCCTCAAGGGGGCGCCACCAGCGGCCCGGCAAAGCCGGTTCCGCGGTGCCCCTGGCCTTGCGACCCGGGTGCCCAGTCGCCATCAAAATTAAAGGAGCCTTTGTATGAACGCCATGACCGAACCCCTGCTGTTCAAGCAGGGCGAACGCGAACTGGTGCGTTTTGAGACGCACCCCAGTCGCTACCAGCACTGGACACTTGCGGTACAGGGCGATGTAGCGCGCCTGAAGCTGGACATCAATGAAGACGGCGGCATCAAACCCGGCTACAAGCTCAAGCTCAACAGCTACGACCTGGGCGTTGACATCGAGCTGCACGACGCGCTCAACCGCATCCGCTTCGAACATCCGGCCGTCAAAGTGGTGGTGTTTGAGTCGGGCAAGGAAAAAATCTGGTGCTCGGGCGCCAACATCTACATGCTGGGCCTGAGCACCCACGCCTGGAAGGTGAACTTCTGCAAGTTCACCAATGAAACCCGTAACGGCCTGGAAGATTCTTCGCGCCATGACGGCCTGAAGGCCATCGCCGCCGTCACCGGTGCCTGCGCCGGGGGCGGCTATGAGCTGGCTCTGGCCTGCGACCGCATCGTGATGGTGGATGACCGCTCCAGCACCGTGAGCCTGCCCGAAGTGCCGCTGCTGGGCGTGCTGCCTGGCACTGGCGGTTTGACCCGGGTAACTGACAAACGCAAAGTTCGCCGCGATCTGGCGGACATCTTCTGCACCACCAGCGAAGGCGTGCGCGCCGACCGCGCCAAAGACTGGAAGCTGATCGATGCGCATGCCAAGCCACAGCAGTTCGACGCCCTGATTGCTACAGAAATTGAAGCGGCTCGCGCAGTATCCACGCGGGCTACAGCCCAAAATGGCATTGAACTCAAGCCCCTGGGCTGCATCATCGATACGCTGGGCTACCACTACAGCCTGGTGGATGCCCAAGTAGACCGCGCCGCGCGCATCGTCACCATCACCGTCAGTGCCCCTGCGTCGGCGATTGAGTCCACGCCCGCAGCCATTGAAGCCGCCGGTGCCAACTGGTGGCCGCTGAAGCTGCAACGCGAGCTGGATGACGCAATTTTGCAACTGCGCACCAACGAGCTTGAAGCCGGCACCTGGGTCTTCAAGACCCGGGGCGACGCCAATTTGCTGATGCAGGCCGACGCCGTGCTGCAAGCGCAGCAGGCCCATTGGCTGGTGCGCGAAACCATCGGTGCGCTGCGCCGCACGCTGGCCCGCCTTGACGTGACCAGCCGCTCGCTGATTGCGCTGGTTGACCAGGGTGCCTGTTTTGTCGGCACCTTTTATGAGCTGGCCGCCGCCTGCGACCGCATTTACATGCTGGACTTGCCCGACAGCCCCGACGCGGCACCCACCCTGCAGCTCAATGCGGCCAACTTTGGCCGCTACCCGATGGTCAATGGCCTGACCCGGTTGCAGACCCGCTTCAATGAAGACGCGGACACCATTGCCCAGCTGCAGGGCCTGCAAGACAGCGCGCTGCGCGCCGACCAAGCCTTGGCGCTGGGCCTGGTAACGCTGACGCCAGACGACATCGACTGGGACGACGAAATCCGCATCATGCTGGAAGAGCGTGCCAGCCTGTCACCCGATGCCCTGACCGGCATGGAAGCCAACTTGCGCTTCACAGGCAAAGAAACGATGGAAACGCGGGTGTTCGCGCGCCTGAGTGCCTGGCAAAACTGGATTTTCATCCGTCCCAATGCGGTCGGTGAGGACGGAGCCCTGAAATTATTCGGAACCGGCAAGAAAGCCAAATTCGACTGGAAGCGTATATGAGCAATATCGACCTGCAAGCCCTGATCCCCAACAACGTGCACCTTGGCGAAAACCGCCAGCTCCAGCGCGCGCTGGAACACTGGCAACCCGCCTTTCTGAACTGGTGGGACGAAATGGGCCCGAGCGACTTCAAGGCCAACGAGGTCTACCTGCGCACTGCCGTGGGTGTGGACGCGCAAGGCTGGGCCAGCTACGGCTACACCCCCATGCCCGACTACCGCTGGGGCATCTTCCTGGCCGACAAGGAAGAGGGCCGCAAAATCGGCTTTGGCGACCACATGGGCCAGGATGTGTGGCAAGACGTGCCCGGCGAGTACCGCAGCACCTTCCGCCGCCTGATCGTGACGCAAGGCGACACCGAGCCGGCTTCGGTGGAGCAGCAGCGCCTGCTGGGCCACACCGCGCCCAGCCTGTACGACCTGCGCAACCTGTTCCAGGTGAATGTGGAAGAGGGCCGCCACCTCTGGGCCATGGTGTACCTGCTGCACGCCCACTTTGGCCGGGACGGCCGTGAAGAGGCCGAAGAGCTTTTGATGCGCCACAGTGGCGACGCCGACAAGCCGCGCATTCTGGGCACCTTCAACGAGCCGATGGACAACTGGCTGAGCTTCTTCATGTTCACCTACTTCACCGACCGCGACGGCAAGTTCCAGCTCAAGTCGTTCGCTGAGTCGGCGTTTGATCCGCTGGCGCGCACCACGCGCTTCATGCTGACAGAAGAGGCCCACCACATGTTTGTGGGCGAAACCGGCGTGGGCCGTGTCATCAAGCGCACGCTGGAAGTGATGAAAGAACTCGACACCGACGATGTCGCCACGCTGCGCAACGCCGGCGTGATTGACCTGCCCACGGTCCAGAAATTCATGAACTTCTGGTTCACCAGTTCGCTGGACCTGTTTGGCTCGGAGGCCTCGTCCAATGCGGCCAATTACTTCAGCAACGGCATCAAGGGCCGACCCGACGAAGCCAAGTTCACCGACCATGTGGAGGCCGGAACCGAGATGAGCATTCAGGTGCCAGGTGTTGGCAGCACCGGGCAGGGCGGCATCAAGAACGAGACCATTTCCGTGCGCAACGGCATGAACGAGGTTACCCGCCTTGAATACGTGAAAGACTGCAACGTCGGCGTGACGCGCTGGAACATGGCGTTGAAGCGCGCGGGCGTGGCTTTTGAGCTCAAGTTGCCGTCTACCCGTTTTCGCCGGGCGGTAGGGGTGTGGGCCAATGTGCCGACCAATCCGCAAGGCGAGCCGATTACGCAGGCCGAATTCGATGCCAGGAAAGACGACTGGCTGCCGACGCCAGCCGACACCCGCTTTGTCAAAAGCCTGATGCAGCGCGTCGTTGAGCCCGGCAAGATGGCTGGCTGGATCGCGCCGCCAGACCGTGGCATCAATGCCAACCCGCTCGAATACCAGTACGTGAAGCTTTAAGCCAGGCGCGGCCCACACTCAGGGCGCGCTGGCTTTCTGGAACACAGAGATGTCAACGCCCAGCGCCGCCGACGGGAAGCGGATGCGCAGCAGCCGCTGGCCCTGATGCAGCACGAAGAAAATTTCGTCTGCATCGTCGCAGCCCTCGCCTTGAATCCGGGCCCGCCGATAACTGGGGGCAGTAAGCATGGCAACGGTGCTGGCGGCGCTGTCAAACTCTTTCTTCAGGCCTACGAGCTGCTCGGGCCGGGTGCCAGCGGGCCAGTGCTCCGGCTTGAGCTGCCACGCCTGAAGCTCGGCGATGCGTTGCGCTGCTGCCGCTGGCGAGATGGTTCCGTCATACACGAGCCGACAAGCCTGACCATCCTGAATAATCTGGGTCTGCCCGCTTCTGCGCAATATTTGCAGTGACACGCTGGCGCGGCTGATGGTGCTTGCGGTTGAAGCCCAGTGCCCGTCCCAAGCGGGGTTGAGTTGGGCCAGCGCCAGGCCCGGCAGCCACAGGCAGACCGCCCAGGCCCAGTGGCGTGCAATTGCCCGGGCGAGGGTGCGGCTGACAGATTTCGGCATGACGCGTGGATCAGCAGGGGCGGATGGGTGCATGCGGCACTATAGAATACGAGCTTCGGAGCGTAGCGCAGTCTGGTAGCGCATCTGGTTTGGGACCAGAGGGTCGTAGGTTCGAATCCTATCGCTCCGACCAATTTCCCCTCCACTGCCCGTAGCTCAGTTGGATAGAGCAACAGCCTTCTAAGCTGTGGGTCGGGGGTTCGATCCCCTCCGGGCAGGCCAGAACCGGGCACGACCCGGATACTGAAATTGGTGCAACCCAGGCCGTGCGGGTCAGGCATCTGCTGCTACTTTTCCTGTTTTCTTCAATAATCAGGCTTTAGGTGAATCAACAGCTTCATGTTTGACCGCATCAAAAAGGCATTTTCCAAAGAAACCAAAGACGGTTTCGGCCCAAGCTCCCAGCAGGCTGGCAACCAGGTTTCCGAGTGGGCTGGCACCCAGGGTTTGGCGTTCACAGGACAAGTGGCCGGCAAGGCTTTTTCTCTTGAAGGCAAGGTCAGCGGACGGCCCTGGCGCCTGGAAGTAGGCCGCCCGTCACGCAATTTCATTCGCGGTGAAGAACTGCGGGCACGTGCTGAGCTTCGCATCAATGAAGATGTGGCGGTGCTGGTGATGAACCGGCCGCTCAAGGAGGCGCTTGAAAAAAAGGCCTATTCCATCTACACCGACAGCCTGCAAACCACAGCCGACCCAAACCTGCCCGAAGAAATGCGCTGGCTTGCCATGTACGAAGAAGTGGGCTGGGACAGTCTTCCCCGGCCTTTTTGGGAGCGCTACTGCGTGCTGGCCGACCAGCGCGAGAATGCACTGGCCTTCCTGGACGCCGGGCTGGCAGACCAGATGATGAGCTGGCCTGCACCCGGCCCGTCTGACGAGGTTCCGTTCATGCTGATGCTGCTGCGCGGCAAGGCCTACCTGCGCATGGAATACACGCCGGCCGACATGCCAACCCTGCAACACGCGGCGACCATTTTTACCAGTGCATGCGAGTCCGCCATCGGCGGGCTGTCCACCGATCTGGCGGTCTGAGCGCGCTTAGCTGCCGCGCGTAATGGGTACGTCAGCGTCCTTGCCGTAGGCCCCGTACTTGCCCAGTTCCCATTTGGCAATCGCATTGCGGTGCACCTCGTCCGGGCCGTCGGCAAAGCGCAGCGTGCGGGCACCCGCGTAGGCTGCAGCTAGCGGGAAGTCGTCACACATGCCGCCCCCGCCATGCACCTGCATGGCCCAGTCAATCACCTGGCAGGCCATCGTGGGAGCCACCACCTTGATCATGGCGATCTCGGTACGGGCGACCTTGTTGCCGGCGATGTCCATGATCCACGCGGCCTTGAGCGTGAGCAGGCGGGCCATGTCGATCTTGCAGCGCGCCTCGGCGATGCGTTCTTGCGTCACGGTTTGTTGCGCCACCGACTTGCCAAACGCAACGCGCGACGAAGCCCGGCGGCACATCAGTTCGAGCGCGCGCTCAGCCATGCCGATCAGGCGCATGCAGTGATGGATGCGGCCCGGGCCAAGACGGCCCTGGGCGATTTCAAACCCCCGGCCTTCACCCAGCAGGATGTTGGACACCGGCACCCGCACGTTGTCAAAGTACATCTCGACATGGCCGTGGGGTGCGTCGTCGTAGCCCATCACGTTGAGCGGGCGCACGATGCGGATGCCTTTGGCGTCGGCGGGCACCAGCACCATGCTTTGCTGGGAGTGCTTGGGTGCATCAGGGTCGGTCTTGCCCATGGTGATGAAAACGGCACAACGCGGGTCGGCGGCACCGGAAATCCACCACTTGTGGCCGTTGATCACGTAGTCGTCGCCGTCGCGGCGAATACTGGTGCAAATGTTGGTGGCGTCAGAAGAAGCTACCTCCGGCTCCGTCATGGCGAAGGCTGAGCGGATCTTGCCTTCCAGCAGCGGCTTGAGCCAGCGGGCCTTGTTGGCCTCGTCGCCATAGCGCGCAATAGTCTCCATGTTGCCGGTGTCAGGGGCCGAGCAGTTGAAGACTTCACTTGACCAGGTCACCCGGCCCATGATTTCTGCCAGCGGCGCGTATTCCTGGTTGGTCAGGCCTGCACCGGTATAGCCAGAAGCCTGGGCGCTGTCCACCGGAAGAAACAGGTTCCACAGCCCGGCCGCCTGGGCCTTGGGCTTGAGGTTTTCTATCGTTTGCAATGCAGTCCAGCGCTTGCCCGCCACGGTGTTGGCTTCAAGTTCTTCCTTGTAGGTCTTCTCGTTCGGGTAGATGTGCTCGTCCATGAACTTCAGCAGGCGTGCCTGAAGGTCTTTGGTCTTGGGGGAGTAGTCAAAATCCATGTGGTTCTCCGTTGGAATAGGGTTCAAGCTGGCCGGGCAAACTTCCAGGCCATTTCAGCCAGCCCGCGGGCACCGGCGCCGGCGCTGGTGGCCTGGGCGCTCGACGCGGTGCCGTCCTCGACCCGCTTGGCAATGCCTTGCAGGATGGCGGCCAGGCGGAACAGGTTGTAGGCCATGTAAAAACTCCAGTCGCTCTTCAGCGCAGCCGGGGTGGTCAGGCCGGTACGTTCGCAGTACTGGCGTATGTAGTCGGCTTCGGTGGGGATGCCCAGGCTTTGTACGTCCAGCCCGCCAATGCCACGGAAGGCACCCGGCGGGATGTGCCAGGCCATGCAGTGGTAGCTGAAGTCGGCCAGCGGGTGGCCCAGCGTGGACAGTTCCCAGTCGAGCACGGCGATCACGCGCGGCTCGGTGGCATGAAACATCAGGTTGTCCAGCCGGTAGTCGCCGTGCACGATGGACACCCGGCTTTCGTCGCGCGCGTCCGCCGGGATGTTGGCTGGCAACCAGGCCATGAGTGCGTCCATCTCGGCAATCGGCTGGGTGCTGGACGCAAGATACTGTTTGCTCCAGCGACCAATCTGGCGCTCAAAGTAGTTGCCGGGCTTGCCGTAGCCGGCCAGGCCCCGGTCCGCGAACTTGACGCTGTGCAGCGCCGCCACCACGCGGTTCATTTCGTTGTAGATGGCTCCCCGCTCGGCGTTGCTCATGCCGGGCAGCGACTGGTCCCAAAGCACCCGGCCCTGCATGTACTCCATGATGTAGAAGGCGCGGCCAATGACCGATTCGTCTTCACACAGGCAGTACATGCGTGGCACCGGAACATCGGTGCCGTACAGGCCGCTCATGACAGCGAACTCGCGCTCGATGGCGTGGGCCGACGGCAGCAGCTTGGCTACCGGCCCGGGTTTGGCGCGCATCACATAACTTTGGGTCGGCGTCACCAGTTTATAGGTGGGGTTTGACTGGCCGCCCTTGAACATTTCCACCGTCAGGGGGCCGTTGAATCCGTCCAGGTGGCTGGCCAGCCAGGTGGCCAGTGCCGTCACATCAAATGCGTGTTTGTCAGAGACCGGTCGCGTGCCAATGAAGTGTTCAAAGTTGCTCATGGGGCGAAATCAGTCATCGGCTTCAATGATGTGCATGAGTGCTTCGCGGTTGCGAATCACCAGCCCGCCCGGTTCGATCCGGATCACGTTCTCGCGCTCCATTGCCTTGAGCTCCTGGTTCACGCGCTGGCGTGACGCCCCGAGTAGCTGGGCCAGCTCTTCCTGGGCCAGTTGCAGGCTGATTCGCATTTCGCGCCCGTCGCTCAAGCTGGGCACCCCGTAGCTGCGCACCAGATGCAAGAGCTGTTTGGCCAGACGTGCACGAAGAGGCAAGGTGTTGAGGTCTTCCACCAGGCCGAAAAGCTGGCGTATGCGCCGCGCATGCAGCCGCAGCATGGCCTCGTACAGCTCCACATGATTGGCCAGGATTTTGCGAAAGTCGGCCTTGGCAACGCACAAAATTGTGGTCTCGCCGTGCGCATAGGCATCGTGGGTGCGCCGGTCGCCGTCGAAGATCGCCACATCGCCGAACCAGATGCCCGGCTCTACATAGGTCAGCGTGATTTGCTTGCCCGAAATTGAGGTGGAGCTGACGCGCACCGCACCGCGGGCACAGGCAATCCATTCTTCGGGTGGGTCGCCGCGCGCTGCGATCAATTCGCCGTCTTTGTACCGTTTGACGTAAGCGCATCGGAGAATGTCGTGCCGCAATGAAGGTGAGAGGGAGGAGAACCAGCGACCAGAGTTGATCGCTTCTCGTTCTTCGATAGTAAGAATGGGGTCGTCCATGGCCTGTCTTTTGCGTGACTGATGACAGACCGATTGTCGCGTGCGGGACGAGCGACACGCCACAGGGTTGTCACCTGCGTGTCTGAATGCGTGCGCGGCCCGCGCGCTATTCGTAGCGCGGCGTTTGCTTGTCCAGGAAGGCAGCGATGCCTTTGCCGCCGTTTGCGTGGTGCAGGTTGCGCACAAAATGATCTCGCTCCGCCCCAAGCTGCCGGCTCAGCGATGCCTGGTCGGCTTCACTGAGCAGCTCTTTGATGCTGGCCAATGCGTTGGGCGCGCGCGCATTGAGCTTTGCCGCCAGTTCCAGTGCCGCTGTCAAGGCGCAGCCGGCGTCGCAGATGCGGTTGACCAGGCCCAGCGCATTCAAGCGCTCGGCACTGATGCGTTCGCCGCACATCAGCAGCTCGCTGGCCAGTTGGCGCGGCAGTGCCCGCGCCAGGCTCCAGCTACCGCCCCCGTCGGGCGACAGCGCGATGCTGCTGTAGGCCATGACGAAGTTGGCGTCGCGCGCGGCCACGATGAAATCGCAGGCTAGCGCCAGCGAGAAGCCTGCACCCGCGGCAGCGCCTTCCACCGCGGCGATGACCGGCTTGGGAAAAGTGCGCACGGCTTCAATCCAGCTGTGCAGGCCTTCGATGCTCTGGGCCTGGACTTCAGGCGGCTGCTGGCGGTTGGCCTGCAAGCGATGCAGGTTGCCACCGGCGCTGAAGATCGACCCTTCGCCAACGATCACCACAGTACGAACCTCAGCGCTGCTTTCGGCCACATGGAGTGCCTCAACGCCAGCCGCATACATCTCGGGTCCCAGCGCATTGCGGTGTTCCGGGTTGCTCAGGGTCAGCACCATGGTCTGGCCCTGGCTGGTGCTTTTGAGTTCGGCGGTCATGGGTTCAGTTGCCTCAGGCTTCTTCGTGCGTCAGTGACAAGCCAATCGCGCCGCGGCGGCGCAACCAGGGGCTGGGGCGATAGCGCGGGTCGCCATAGACCGTCTGCATGTTGAACAGGACCTCCAGCACGTTGGTGGGGCCGTAACGGTCGCCCATGGCCAGCGGGCCCAGGGGATAGCCCAGACCCAGGGTCACGGCAGTTTCAAGGTCTTTGGGGCTGCAAATGCGTTGCTGACAGATGTCGCTGGCAATATTGATGATGGTTGCCACCACCCGCTGCGTGACAAAGCCGGCGCTGTCGCGGATCACGCTCACCGCCTTGCCGTCGCGCGCAAACAGGGCGTGGGCCGCGTCGCGCATGTCCTGGCGGGTGGCCGGGTTGGTGGCCAACACCCGGCGGCGCGTGGCTGCGTCGTCGATCAGCATGTCAATGCCTACCGTGCGCGCTGGGTCATGCCGGTCAACCACCGCCACAGTGGTGACATCAAAACCCAGCGGCGCGACCAGCGTCAACGCCCGATCTGAAGGCGAGGGCCCGGTTTCTATTTTTGCACCCAGGCCATTGAGCAACTGGTAGAGCTCGGAGCGCCGGGTTGCGCGGGTCGACACCCACACCGGCGGCAGCTCGGCCACCTGGGGCGGCGCCGGCTCTGGGCTGATCTGCGCTGCGCCGTCCTGATAGCGGTAAAAACCTTCTCCCACCTTTTTTCCCAACATGCCGCCCGCAAGGCGCTGCGCGGTGATGACGCTGGGGCGAAAGCGCGGCTCGTCGTAATACTGGCGGTAGATGGACTCCATCACCGGGTGCGAAACATCCAGCGCGGTGAGGTCCATCAACTCGAACGGCCCGAGCTTGAAGCCCACCTGGTCGCGCAAAATCCGGTCAATGGTGGCGAAGTCGCTCACGCCTTCGCCAACAATGCGCAAGGCTTCGGTTCCATAGCCGCGGCCCGCGTGGTTGACGATGAAGCCTGGCGTGTCTTGCGCCTGTACCGGCGTGTGGCCCATCTGGCGCGCAAAAGCCGCGAGGCGCTGGCATACGTTGGTCTCGGTCTTGAGCCCGGCAATCACTTCCACCACTTTCATCAATGGCACCGGGTTGAAGAAGTGAAAGCCGGCAAACTGCTGGGGCCGCTTCAGGGCTGCGGCAATTGTGGTGACCGACAGCGATGAGGTGTTGGTTGCCAGCACTGCATCAGGCGCAACCAGTGCTTCAAGTTCGGCGAACAGGCTTTGCTTGACGTCCAGACGCTCGACCACGGCTTCAATCACCAGTGCGCATGGCGACAAATCAGCCAAGGTGGCGGCCGACAGCAGCCGTGCCTTGCATGCCGCCACCTGGGGGGCGTCCATCCGCCCCTTTTCCAGCAACTTGTCCCATTGCGCATAGAGCGCCGCCCTTGCTTTGTCAGACGCATCGGGCTGTGTATCAAAAAGCATTACGGTGCTGCCCGCCTGTACCGCAATCTGGGCGATACCGCGGCCCATGGCACCTGCGCCTACCACGCCCACAGAGTGAAAAGTCAATGTCATGAGTTTGATTATCACTTGGCTCACCACCGGGTTGCCTGTGCCAAAATTGAACGATACCCATGAAACATACAAAGAAGTTGCGCCTGGCCGTTATTGGAGGAACCTTGCTGCTCGCCGCTCTGGCAAGCGCCGCCGTGACTTTGGGGCGAACCCGCGGTGCGGCACTGATCGGCCGCCCATTGGACCTGTCGATCCAGGTTCGGCTTGACTCCGCGGACGAAGCCTCGGTTCAATGCTTTGAAGCCGATGTGTTCCACGCTGATACGCGGGTCGATGGCAGCAGGGTGTCTTTGCAGCTTGAGCCCGGCGCGTCACCGCTGGACGCGACGCTTCGCATTCGTTCGTCGGCCACTGTCGATGAGCCGGTGGTCACGGTGTATGTGCGTGCTGGTTGCAGCCAGCGAATCACCCGGCGCTATGTGTTGCTGGCAGATTTCCCGCCTGACCCGGTTGGCGCGCCGCAGCCGCTGCCAGTACCAGCCGCGCCGCCTTCGGCCGCGGCTGTTGCGGCACCCGCCGTAGCGGCGTCTACAAGTGCGCCGGCGCGGCCTGCGCCGGCCCTGGCACCTGCCGAGTCGGCAACGGCTGTGGCCGCACCGCGCAGCGCGCGCAAAACGCCAGCCGCTGATTCGCCTTCCGCCGGAGCCTCCGCATCAGCGGGCACTGCAGCGGCGCCGGTGCGGCGCAAGCCGGGCGGCCCTGGGGCCTCACGGTCTCGGCTGAAGCTCGAGCCATTTGACCTGCTGGTGGAACGCGACCCAACCCTGCGAACCTCTCCCGAGCTTCTGACGGAACCGGTGGCTGATCCACAGCAGCGTGCGCTGGCTGCAGCGTTGTGGCGGGCGCTGAATGCCCAGCCACAGGATGTGCTGCGTGATACCCAGCGCATGCAGACCCTGGAAGCCGACCTCAAGAGCCTGCGCGACCTGACCATCAAGAACCAGGCCAGTATTGGCGAGCTGCGCACCCAGCTGCAAAAGGCCGAGAGCGAGCGCTATGCCAATTGGCTGGTCTATGCGTTGGCCGCACTGCTGCTGCTGGCCGTGTGCGCGGCGGTGTACCTGTGGCGTCGGGCGACCAGCGACAGCAGCGGTTCAGGCGACTGGTGGCGGCGCCGTGATGCTGCGGCCAGTCGGCCGCTGGATATCCTGGACGAGGACTCGCTGCCCGGACACCTCACCCGTCATGGTGTCAACCCCACCACGACACCTTCACTGGACGTGGATCTGGAAGTTGACGAGTCAATGTTCGTCTCGCTCAAGAACACCCGGGTGGCGGCTGTGCCAAAGGCTGCGCCAGCGCCCACCGGCGTCAAACAGGTGCCAGCGCCTGTGGTCGAACATGCTGACTTTGCCCCCAGCATGACCGGTGGGGGCCGTGCGGTGAACGTCGAAGAGCTGTTTGACATTCAACAGCAGGCAGATTTCTTCCTCTCGCTGGGTCAGCACGACCAGGCGATCGAAGTCCTCAGAACCCATATCAGCGACAACGTCGAGACCAGTGCATTGGCCTACCTCGACCTGATGAAGATTTATCACCAGCTTGATCGGCGCGAGGCGTACGACAAGTTGCGGGACGACTTCAACAAAGTATTCAACGCGCAGGTTCCGGTATTTGACGCCTTCAGCGACACCGGTAGCGGGCTGGAGGCCTATCAAAAGGCGCTGTCGCGGATTGAGGCGCTGTGGCCCTCGGCCAAGGTGCTGGAAATTATCGAGGAATCAATTTTCCGCAAACCCGGCAAGGGTGATGGCGAGGCCTTTGACCTGGAAGCCTACCGCGAGTTGCTGCTGCTGTATGCCATGGCCAAAGATGTGGTCGAGCGGGGCGGCGGCATGATGGACTTTGATGTGAACGATGTGTCCGTTTCGCCGGAAGGAGAATCGCAACCGCCATCGCTTTTTTCCAACACAAACATTCAGCCCTTGTCGGCCTCGCTGTTGCACGGCGCTACAGATTCGCTTCCCGGCAGTGACGATGAGAATGACCTGCCTGTGCTGCCAGATATTTCAATGCCGCGGCCCTCGCCGCGCCTTGGCCTGGATATCAACCTGTCGGAACTCGGGCCGGAAATGCCAGCGCTGGATTTCATGGCAGCAGGAGTCGAGCCGCCGGACAGCGATCCGCCACCTGAACTGGGCCAAGAGCCAGAAGGCACCAACGGCGGCACTGCGCCAGACAACAACCTGATCGATTTTGACTTGTTCGATGCGTCAATAGAACGCGATATCGAGCCCAAGCGGCCTGCCAAGCGCTAGCACCTCGGGTGCCAAAGCCGAGGGTCTACCTTAGCGGGCGTGGGTGCTGACGTAGCGGCTGGCCCACCAGCTCACCAGCATTGCCACCAGCAACACCGCAAAGCCGACCCAGTGCAGCAAGTCCATGCGCTGCTGGGCAATTAGCCAACCACCGCTGGCCGCTCCGACTGCCTGTCCGGCATACATGGCCGAGGTGTTAAGGGCCACCGAGGCCGCTGCCAACGCCGGTGCAATGCCCACCAGTCGTGCTTGCTGGGCCGAGTTGGAGGAAAAGCAACCCAGGGCCCAGGGCACCGCTACCAGTGCCGCGAGCAAAAGGCTGGTACCCAACGGCCAGATCAGCAGGCTGAGCGCCATGCTCGCAATCCCCAGCATCACTGCGCGCGGCGCACCAATGCGGTCGATGTTGCGCGCCATCACCAGATTGCCAACAAAGCCAAAAGCACCGAACCACATGAACAGCAGGCCAAGCTGCGTGGGCGTGATGTTGATGCTGGCCTTGTAGTAGGGCGCGAAATACGAAAACAGCACGAACTGGCCGGCCGAATACAGCACTGTCACTGCCACGCACAGCATCAGGGCAGGGGACTGCAACGCCTCTTTCCAGGATGCCACTGAAAGGGCTGGTGGTTTGACGCCGTCGGGCATCGCGCGCCAGACCCAGGCGGCGCTGATCAGGCCGAGCAGGCCCACCAAGGCAAACGCAGCCTGCCAGCCAAAGGTGCCGCCAATCAGGGCCCCGATTGGCATGCCCAATACCGACGCCAGCGACCAGCCGAGGAACACAAAGGTGATGGCTCGGCCGCGCTGCTCAGGGGGTACCAGCAGGCCAACGCAGGCAGCTGCCTGCGGGGTGAAGATGGCGGGTGCGATGACGGTCAGTACCCGCATCGGCAACAAGGTGCCAAAGCTGGGCATGGCGGTGCAGGCCAGGTGCAATACGGCGTACCAAAGCATCGACAGCGCCAGCAGGCGGCGGCGATCCCAGCCTGCGACAACGGCGGCGAACAATGGGGCACCCAGGCACATCAGCAGCGCGGCTGCTGAAATCAGCTGGCCGGCGGAGGCAACCGAGACCTGGAGCGAGCTGCTGATTTCATTCAGCGTGCCGGGCACGATCATCACCCCGGTTCCAATAACAAAATTGCCAAACAGCAGTGCCCACAGCACGCCGGGCATGGGGGG
>CALROG020000038.1:0-40079 GCA_943369755.1 Ramlibacter sp. 2FC | reverse complement strand
CCCCCAACCCGCGGGGCCGACGCGAATCCGACAGGCAACGAGCGTTACACCGACGGCAAAAACGCGTAGTCCAGCGCCACACCGACGAACACGGCAAAGCCCAGCCAGTGGTTCAGCCGAAAAGCCTTGAAGCAACCTTCGCGGGTGCGCCCCCGGATCAACGTCCAGTGCCACAGGGCTTGCGCTGCCGCCACCCCGAGCGCTATAAAAAATATAGTGCCTTGCGCAGTATCCATGAGGGCTACAGCCCATATTGCCAGATATGCCAGGTAAAAAAACATGATCGCGGGCACGTCCCAGCGGCCCAGCGTGATGGCCGAGGTTTTCATGCCGATGCGCAGGTCGTCGTCGCGGTCCACCATGGCGTATTCGGTGTCGTAGGCCAGCACCCAGAAGAGGTTGCCCACCAACAACAGCCAGGCCAGTGGCGGAACCCGCGACTGCACCGCCGCAAAGGCCATGGGAATGCCAAAGCTGAAGGCCACCCCCAGCACCGCCTGCGGCATGGCTACAAAGCGCTTGGCGTAAGGGTAGGCAATGGCAATGGCCAGCGCCGCAAAGGACCAGCCGATGGTCGCCGCATTGGTGGTCAGCACCAAACCGAATGCGGCCAGCGCCAGCACAGCGCCCAGCGCCAGGGCTTCCTTCGCCGACACTTTGCCCGCCGTCACCGGGCGTTGCGCGGTGCGCTTCACATGTTTGTCAAACTCCCGGTCGGCCACGTCGTTGACACAGCAGCCCGCGCTGCGCATCAGGATGGTGCCCAGCACAAACACCGCCAGCAGGCGCCAGCCCGGCCAGCCGTGCGCGGCAATCCACAGCGCGCTCAGGCTGGGCCACAGCAGCAGCAACCAGCCCGCCGGGCGGTTCCAGCGAATGAGGTCGAGGTAGAGCACGCACTTTGCGCGCAGCCGTTGCGCCAGCGCGCCGTCTACCAGCTCATCGGCGATCGGTTTGAGGCTCATGGCAAGCGTCCTGAATCGCCCGGGCCGGCTCAAGACAGGCGGTTCACGCCGGGCAGTTCGCAGGCGTAAATGGCGTTGCGCAGCGCCGCAATGGCCTCGTAACGGGTAAAGCTGCGACGCCAGGCCAGCACCACACGGCGGGTGGGGGGGGCGCCACCGTGTTCGTCGGTAATCGGCAAGTAGCGCACAAAGGCGTCGTCATCTTGACTGCGTTTCTTAGGTGCCAGTGCCGACTTGGGCACCGACAGGCGCGGCACCAGGGTAACGCCCATGCCAGCGGCCACCATGTGCTTGATGGTCTCCAGCGACGAGCCTTCAAAGCTCTTGCGGATGCCTTCCGCATCGCTGGAAAACCGCGCAAACTCAGGGCAGACCTCCAGCACATGGTCGCGAAAGCAATGGCCGTTGCCCAGCAGCAGCATGGTTTCCTTCTTCAGCGCTTCAGCCGTGATCGACTTCAGCGTGGCCAGCGGGTGGTGGCTGGGCAGCGCCGCCATGAAGGGCTCGTCATAGAGCTGCGCGGTGGCCAGGCCGGTGTCGGGAAAGGGCTCGGCCAGAATGGCGCAGTCAATCTCGCCGGTGCGCAGCATCTCCAGCAGCTTTACGGTGAAGTTCTCCTGCAGCATCAGCGGCATCTGCGGGGTGCGGGCGATCATCTGGCGCACCAGATCGGGCAGCAGATAGGGGCCGATGGTGTAGATGATGCCCAGCTTCAGTGGCCCAGCCAGGGGGTCTTTGCCACGCTTGGCAATTTCCTTGATGTTGGCGGCCTGCTCCAGCACGCTTTGGGCCTGGCGCACGATCTCCTCGCCCAGCGGGGTGACGCTGACTTCATTGGCGCTGCGCTCGAACAGCTTGACGTCAAGTTCGTCTTCCAGCTTCTTGATCGCCACCGACAACGTGGGTTGCGAGACAAAGCAGGCCTCGGCCGCGTGACCAAAGTGCTTTTCGCGCGCGACCGCAACGATGTATTTGAGTTCAGTGAGGGTCATTCGCCAACATGCTTTCTTTTCAAGCGACTGCCACTTTGGGGGCGGCCGTGTTCATGCCTTGAGGAACTCCGATTTTCCACCCAACCAGCGCTCGGTGTGCTGGCGGGCCAGGTCGGGGTGCTGGTCGAGCATTAACGGGGCGGCGGCGCGGGCCCACTCCAGCAACTCGGTATCGGTGGCCAGGTCGGCAAAGCGCAGCAGCGGCGCGCCTGACTGGCGGGCACCCAAAAATTCACCGGGGCCGCGAATCTCAAGGTCGCGCCGCGCAATCTCGAAGCCGTCATGGGTCTGCGCCATGGCCTTCAGGCGGGCCCGCGCCGTCTCACCCAGGCGCGGGGCGTCGCCGGTGGAGTACAGCAGCACACAGGCCGACGCCGCCGCACCACGACCGACCCGGCCGCGCAACTGGTGCAACTGGCTCAAACCAAAGCGCTCGGCGTGTTCAATCACCATCAGCGAGGCATTGGGCACGTCCACGCCCACCTCAATCACCGTGGTGCTGACCAGCAGCCCCATCTGGCCACTGGTAAACAGTGACATCACGGCCTTTTTCTCGGCCTGTGGCATGCGTGAGTGCAGCAGGCCCACCAGCACGCCGGGCAAAGACTCGCTCAAGGCGGCGTGGGTGGCGGTGGCGTTGGTCAGGTCAAGCGCCTCGCTTTCTTCAATCAGCGGGCAGACCCAGTACACCTGCCGCCCCTGGGCCACCTGGGCGCGGATGCGCTCTATCACTTCGTAGCGGCGCTGCTCGGCAATCACCTTGGTCACCACCGGCGTGCGCCCCGGCGGCAGCTCGTCGATGGTGGAGACATCCAGGTCGGCGTAGTAGCTCATGGCCAGCGTGCGCGGAATCGGTGTGGCGCTCATCATCAGGGTATGAGGTTCCAGCCCGGCTGCGTCGCCTTCCCCCTGCCCCTGGCCTGCGCTGTCTTGTTCTTGCGGGGGTTTCATTTTTTCACGCAGCGCCAGGCGTTGCGCCACGCCAAAGCGGTGCTGTTCGTCAATGATGGCCAGCGCCAGATTTTTGAACTGCACCTGCTCCTGGATCACGGCGTGGGTGCCCACCACCAGCGCCGCCTCGCCGCTGGCCACCAGCGCCAGCACGGCGCTGCGTTCCTTTTTTTTCTGGCCGCCCGTCAGCCAGGCCACTTGCTGGCCACGCGGGCTGAGCAGCGGCTCAAGCCAGCCGATGAGCTTGCGGAAGTGCTGCTCGGCCAAAATTTCGGTCGGTGCCATCAGCGCGCACTGCCAGCCCGCGTCGATGGCAATGGCCGCTGCCAGTGCGGCCACCACGGTCTTGCCTGAACCCACGTCACCTTGCAGCAAGCGGTGCATGGGCACGGCCCGCGCCAGGTCGCGCGCAATTTCTTCACCGACGCGGCGTTGGGCCAGCGTGAGCTGGAACGGCAGCACGGCAAGTAGCTGTTCGTGCAGCGAAAGCTGCGACTCGGGCGGGGCCTGCCCTTCGACAAGCTCAGCGCGAACGGATTTGAGCACCGGAGCCCGCAGCCGATCACGCTCACGCTTGCTTTGCAACTGCGACAGTTGCTGGGCCAACAGCTCTTCAGCTTTCAGCCGCTGCCAGGCCGGGTGGCTGCGGTCTTGCAAGGTTGCAAGCGCCACGTCGGGTGCGGGTTGGTGCAAAAAAGATAGCGCCTCGCGAATATTCCACGCGGGCTGGCGGCTTAATTGGCTTGAAACTTCAGGCGCAAAGGTGTCTGACAGGTCGGCCCGCGCCAGGCCGCTGAGCACCGCCTTGCGCAGGTAGGCCTGGGGCAAGCCCGCCACCGTGGAATACACCGGCGTGAGCGCGCTGGGCAGCTCGCCACCGGCCGGGCGGAACGACGGATGCATCATGGTCCAGCCCATGAAGCCGCCCTTGAGCTCGCCGCGCAGGCGCAGCCGGGTGCCCACCGCCAGCGCCTTTTGCTGCGACGGGTAGAAGCTGAAGAAGCGCAGCACGCAGGTGTCTGAGCCATCGTCCACCGTCACCAGCAACTGGCGGCGCGGGCGAAAGCTGACCTCGCAGGCGGTCACCGTCGCCTCAATCTGCACGGTGTCGCCCTCGCGCGCGTCGCGCAGCTTGATGATGCGGGTTTCATCCTCGTAGCGCAGCGGCAAGTGCAGCGCCAGATCGATGTCGCGCACCAGGCCCAGCTTGCGCAGGGCCTTCTGTGGAACCGACATCTCCTTCTTCTCGGGCATGGGACAATTCTGCCCTGTCTCCACTCTTGGCACGGGCTTTGTTCAGCCCTCAAGCAGCATGCGCACCTTTACCGTTGGCGATTTCGACTTCGCCCTGCCCCCCGATCTCATTGCCCAGCACCCCGCAGCCGAACGCAGCGCGTCGCGCCTGCTCGACGGCAGCACCGCGCCGCCCGCAGACCGCATCTTTCGCGAGCTGCCCGCGCTGCTGGAGCCGGGCGACTTGCTGGTTTTCAATGACACCCAGGTCGTCAAGGCCCGCCTGTTTGGCGAAAAGCCCAGCGGCGGCAAGGTTGAGCTGCTGATCGAGCGGGTGCTGCTGGGGCACGAGGTGGTGGCCCATATGAAGGTCAGCAAAAAGCCGCCACTGGGCACGGCCTTGCAAATGGTGGGCGGCTTCACCGCCACCTTGCAGGGCCGCTGGCCAGAAGCCGACGGCCCGCTGTTTCGCTTTGAGCTGAGCGCCGACCCGTATGCACTGATGGCGCAGCACGGCCATGTGCCGCTGCCGCCCTACATCACCCACAGCGATTCAGCCGACGACGCGCAGCGCTACCAGACCGTGTTTGCACGCCACCCCGGCGCAGTGGCCGCGCCCACCGCCGCGCTGCACTTTGACGAGCCGCTGCTGGACGCGCTACAGGCCCGCGGCGTGCAGCGCGCCAGCGTGACGCTGCATGTGGGCGCGGGCACCTTCCAGCCCATGAAGACCGACACCATTGCCGAGCACCGCATGCACAGCGAGCGCTATGTTGTGCCCGCTGAAACCATCGCCGCCCTGACGGCCTGCCGCGCCCGCGGTGGCCGGGTGCTGGCGGTGGGCACCACCACAGTGCGCACGCTGGAGTCCTGGGCCGCCACCGGCCAGGAAGCTGGCGACACCGCCATCTTCATTACCCCGGGGTTTGAGTTCAAGGTGGTGGACCGGCTGATCACCAACTTTCACCTGCCCAAGAGCACGCTGATGATGCTGGTGAGCGCCTTTGCCGGCTATGAGCCGATCAAGGCGCTTTACCAGCACGCCATTGCACAACGCTACCGCTTCTTCAGCTACGGCGACGCGATGCTGCTGGACCGTCTGCCAGCGGCTCACACACAATAGGCCCATGCTCAAGTTCGATCTGCACAAAACCGAAGGCCACGCCCGGCGCGGCACGCTCACGCTCAACCACGGCGTGGTGCAAACGCCGATCTTCATGCCGGTGGGCACCTACGGCACAGTCAAGGGCGTGATGCCGAAAAGCCTGGAGGAGATGGGCGCACAGATCATCCTGGGCAACACCTTTCACCTGTGGATGCGCCC
Organism: Ramlibacter sp. 2FC; assembly: GCA_943369755.1. GTDB lineage: Bacteria > Pseudomonadota > Gammaproteobacteria > Burkholderiales > Burkholderiaceae_C > CALROG01. The sequence goes on along the minus strand of CALROG020000038.1, from coordinate 34,614 downwards.
CGGCCTGGACGTGATGGCCCAGTTTGGCGGCCTGCACCGGTTTGAAAACTGGCACAAACCCATCCTGACCGACAGCGGCGGCTTTCAGGTGTGGAGCCTGGGCGAGATGCGCAAGATTTCGGAAGAAGGCGTCAAGTTCGCCAGCCCTGTGAACGGCGACAAGCTGTTCCTCACGCCCGAGATCAGCATGCAGATTCAAGCCACGCTGAACAGCGACATCGTGATGCAGTTTGACGAATGCACGCCCTACGACGTGAAGGGCCACATCACCACCGAACGCGAGGCGCGCCAGTCGATGGAGCTCAGCCTGCGCTGGGCGCAGCGCTGCCAGGCTGAGTTTGCGCGGCTGGAAAACCCCAACGCGCTGTTTGGCATTGTGCAGGGCGGCATGTTTGAAAACCTGCGCCAGGAGTCGCTGGACGCGCTGGTGGCCATGGACTTCCCCGGCTACGCGGTGGGTGGCGTGAGCGTGGGTGAGCCCAAAGACGAGATGCTGCGCATCATGGCGCACACCCCGCACCGCCTGCCGGCCCACAAACCGCGCTACCTGATGGGCGTGGGCACGCCCGAAGACCTGGTGGAAGGTGTGGCCCAGGGCGTGGACATGTTTGACTGCGTCATGCCCACCCGCAACGCGCGCAACGGCCATTTGTTCACCCGATTCGGCGACCTGAAGATCCGCAACGCCCGCCATAAGAGTGACCAGCGCCCGCTGGACGAAACCTGCAGCTGCTACACCTGCAAGAACTTCAGCCGCGCCTACCTGCACCACCTGGACCGTTGTGGCGAGATGCTGGGCCCGATGCTGACCACCATCCACAACCTGCACTACTACCTGAACCTGATGCAGGAAGTGCGCGACGCGCTGGACGCGGGCGACTTTGCCGGGTTTGCGCAGCGCTTCAAGGCGGACCGGGCGCGCGGGGCGTGAAGCCATGGAGGAATGAGTCATGCAACATCGAAAATTCGTCGCGCTTGTCGGAGTCGTCTTGTTACTGGGCGCCTGTGCCACGCGTGTCGACATGCATCCGGTTCACGGTACGCCGCAGCTCAAAGTCCAGAATCGGCTGCTGCTGACGCCGGTCAATGGAGGCCAAGCCATCACCGGTGACGCGCTGCGACCCGGGGACATCATTCTGTCCTCCACCAACAGTCTGAACTCGCTGGGCATTCGCGCGCTCACGGTGGCACCTGTCAGTCACGCCGCGCTGTATGTTGGCGACGGCCAAGTGGCCGAAGCGGTGGGCTCAGGTATACGTACCCGGAACCTGCACGCGTTCATGAATGATGAGTCCGTGGTTGTCGCGTTTCGCCACCCTGGGGTGACGCACGAGCATGCAAATGCCATGCATGCGTTTGCGCGCGAACAAGAGGGAAAGAAGTACAACACGGCGGGCGTCGTATTGCAGGCACCCTTCATATTGCAACGGCAATTCTGTGAACTGCCACTGACACCCAGCCTGGTTCGCGATGCCTGTATTCGGGGCATCGCGGCCATCCAGCTCGGTGCCGCCCGCAACGACCGTTTCTTCTGCTCCCAGTTCGTGCTGGAGGCGTATCGCCGCGCCAAGCTGCCGCTAACTGCCGCTGACCCACTGCTTGTCAGTCCGGCTGACTTGCTGCATATGCGCGAGGGCGATGTGCCCTCGATTCATATCACGCAGGCCTTGCAGTACGTCGGCCACCTGAAGGCTGACACTACCGCCGTTGACGCTGCCGCAACGGCCCGCGGCGACTGACGCGGTTCCGCGTGCCTCAGTGCCCTATGTGCATGGCGAACTGCGCCCCGTCAGACAGGCGGCAAGCACCTGTGCCTTGCGTGGCGGAGTTCATTGTGTACTGGCAGGCAAGGTAGCTGCCACGGTTTCCAGCGCCATTGGCCAACCCGTCTCGGGAGGTGCCGGCACGGCGCGTCGCCTCACCGGCGAATGTTTCGCCCCCGATGCTGGCATTGAAGCTGCCCCGGCCGGTTAAGTCATTTGTTACCACGGCGTGCACGACGCCGTGACCGGCGGCAGCGGCGTTGGACGGGTAGAGGCGCACGGCAAAGGTAACTGGCACCACTGAAGGCGCCACCTGCACCGGTCCTGACACATGGACCGGGTATGGATTTGCAGGAACCACATAACAACCGGTAAGCGCCGCCACAGCGGTAGCCGTTGCCAGCGCCGACAGGCTTCGACGGGTACAGAACGCCAATTGAATCAACCTCATACATTTCCTTGAGACCCAAGCACATGCTTGTGACGTCATTGTTTTGGGTTGAACTCTTAAAAGTATCAAAAATATGCTTTTTTCATATTTTTTGTACTTTAAGTATCTTTTTTAGATACTTTACCGAAACTGCAATTTCAAGGTCCCGCGTTAATTTATTGCGGCCAATGGTTTGGAATTCCGCGGTTGCAGGGATGATTCCTCGTGACCTCCTGTCTGCGGTTATCGAGCACTTCAATCAATCGGCTGCCGTCACCGGTTGATGTCAACTATCCTCGCCGGTGAAACTGCTAAGGAGCAAGCGGCCGTCGCAATTGACCCGCCGCCCGCGCGCTGCGATAGTTGGCATGCATACCAACCAAACCGGAGACACCGCATGCAACGACGCACCCTTCTCGCCGCCTCCCTTTCACCCCTGGCGCTGGCTTTGCCTGGCTGCGCCTCGATGGGCATGGGCGGCTGGACAACCCTGGTAGACGGTGCATCCATGAACCTGGACAACTTTGCCGCCTGGGGCAAGCTGGGCGAAGGCAACTGGAGCATGGCCGAAGGCACGCTGCAGGGCAAAGACGGCAAGGTGGGCTATCTGGTGTCGCCCCAGTCGTACAGCGACTTTGAAATCCGCGCGGAGTTCTGGGCTGACGCCAACTGCAACAGCGGCATCTTCATTCGCTGCCAGGACCCAAAGAAGGTGGGGGCCGACAACTCCTACGAAGTGAATATCTTCGACAAGCGCCCCGACCCAAGCTACGGCACCGCGGCCATCGTGGACTTTGCCAAGGCACCCATGCCTTACCCGCAGGCTGCGAACAAATGGAATACCTTTGAAGTGACCGCCAAGGGCGACCAGCTGGTGGTGGTGTTCAACGGCCAGAAGACGGTGGACATCCGCAACAGCAAGTACCGGGCCGGCCCGCTGGCTTTGCAGTCGGCCGGCGGCACGATTCGCTGGCGCAAGGTGCTGATCCGCGCGGTTTAAGGTTCGCTATTATTTTGATAGCGGCTTACGCAATTTACATGCGGGCTGAAGGCAATTTCGGCTTGCGCTTTGCTCATGGAACGCTCACTGCAACGGGCGCTGCGCCCAAGCCCGCGCGGTGCAGCCAATTGAACACCGAATCGACCGTGACGGTTTCAATCCGGTCGCTGAAGCGCTTGTCTGGCGGGTGGTCATCAAACGCCACGTTGGCCGAGCCTATGCGCCCGCCCAGCCGGGTGAGCGCGCCGAGCTTGAGCGTGGTCGGCTGGTAGCCCTTGAACATCAACCAGGCCTGGGCCGCGTCGCGCGTTTGCACGCCGGGCTCCATGGCGGCGGCCAACGTCTCGAGGGCCCACTGGTTGGACTGCTGGTACTGCCGACCCCAGGCGTAGCTGACGATGCTGTACGGCCGATGGTGCAGGCCGAGCGCGCGTCGCTCCTCGCGCAGCAAGGCCAGCAGCCGCGCCTGCACCTCGGGCGTCGGCACCGCCCAGGCAGCCTCGTAGCGCCACAGGTCGTCCATAAAAAATTCACCCAGGCCCTGGCGGTACAGCGCGGCGTCTGCCGTACCGCACTGGTTGAGCTTGTGCAGCACGCGCCAGCCTTCGGGTGTTTTGTAGGCCAGACCCAGGTGCGACCAGCGTACGCCGTACTTGCCCAAGTCTTGCCCGGCGCGGGCCAGCACGACCACCTGGGCTCCGCTGGATTCCAGCGCGGCCTGGGTGCGCTGGGTCAGTGTCAAGCCCCGGATGAGGGTCTGTGGCGTGGGCTTTTTTGCGTCGCAATTTCGGCCAGCTTGCGCGGCCGGGGCGGTGAGCAGCGCAGCAGCAAGGGCCAGCGCAATCGCAAAAGCTTTCATGGCGCTACCCTCAGGGCGTCAACCGCTCGTTGTGCAGCAACGCACGGCCGATCGCATTCGGAATGAACGCTATGGCCTCGCCCGCGGCGCTGAGTACCAGCCCAGCGCCGATGACGCTGACCGCGACGCCTGTACCCACCGCCAGCGATGCCGCTCCAACGCCGCGGCCCAGGACCTCAACACTGACGCGCGCGCCGTCGGAGGCCCGTTCCAGCACATAGACTGTACCGCGCGCCGATAGCTCCACCGCTTTGACGGTGAACACCGCGCCTGCTGCGCTGAGCACCAGCGGCGCGGCGCTCATGGCACCCACGCCTGCTGCGGCCACCGAGGCCACGCCCACCACGGATGCGACAGGCAGCATGGACAGCGCTACAGACGCCTCGCTCTGCGCGCGCACCGGGCTGCTGAAAACGGTGCTGATGGCCAGCACGATCGCTACTGCGACATGTGCAAATGTTCGGGTCATGTCGGCTCCTTATTCCGAGCGGGGATGGGCACTGATTCGGGCTTCGGCCAAGTCAGCCTCATGCCGGTCGCGCAACGTCTTGGCCAACGTGAAGGTACAGGTGATCAGGTAGAGCCAGCTCACACCCAGAAACGCCTTGTAGGTGTCGTTGACCTCCATGCGCAGCAGGCCCCAGCCCGTCAGGCCCATGGCCAGGAAGAAGCCTCCCCAGACGACAAACTTGAACATTGGCGTGTCTGCGGCGCGCCGCTCGGTCTGGGCCTTTTCGGCGTCGCGCACAAACTTGGCGAGCACAAACGCAGCCGACAGGCAGAAGAAGTACCCCATCACCATAAACGCGCGGTCCAGGTCCTTGCCCGGCAAATAGGCGAGCCCGACGCCGCACAGGAACGCGGCAATGGCAAAAGACACCCACACCTGGAGTTGCCAGGGCTTGGAATCGCGGTGAATCAGAGTCTGCATGTTGTCCTCTTGGAGGTGGTTGAACATGCGGCGGAGTGTGGGTGGGCGGATTAAAATTAAGCGCGTCTAAATGATCTACGCCTTTAAAAAAGTACTTGAAGTCTATAAAAACGATACCCAATCCACAGTTACACCCAATAGCATCCAAAAGTTTGGCTTGCTCAGTCATCGATTAAATGGGTGTTATTGGGTGTAATATTGGCGAATGTTCCAGCTGCACACCCTGCAGATCACGGCAGACGTCCTGCGCCTCATCGCCCATATCGATGAGTTCAAAGGTGCCTGGCGGGCACTTGGCTCCCTGGCGCCAGACCGGCTATCGGCCCTGCGCAGGGTCGCCACCATTGAAAGCATTGGCTCGTCCACCCGCATCGAAGGCAGCCAACTGACGGACCGCGAAGTGGAGCAACTGCTGTCCAGTCTCGCAATCCAGACCTTTGACACGCGCGATGAACAGGAGGTGGCCGGTTACGCCGATCTCATGGACCTGGTGTTTAGCGCCTGGGCCGACATCCCGTTCAATGAAAACCACATCAAGCAGTTGCACCAGACGCTGCTGCGCCACAGCGACAAAGACAACTGGCACCGCGGCCAGTACAAGACCAACGCCAACAGCGTTGCCGCCTTTGATCAGAACGGTGCGCAGATCGGCATTGTGTTTGAGACGGCCACGCCGTTTGACACGCCCCGCCTGATGACAGAGCTGATCACCTGGGTCAACGAGGAGCGTACCAAGGCACAGCTACACCCATTGCTGATCGTCGCCATCTTCGTCGTGGTGTTTCTGGAGATCCACCCGTTCCAAGACGGCAACGGCCGCCTGAGTCGCGTGCTGACCACCCTGCTGTTGCTACAGACCGGCTACGCCTACGTGCCCTACACCTCGCTGGAAAGCGTGATTGAATTCAACAAGGAAGGCTACTACCTGGCGCTGCGGCAAACGCAGGGCACCATCCGCACCGATGCACCTGACTGGCAGCCGTGGCTGCAGTTCTTCCTGCGCTCACTGGCCGAGCAGGTGCGCCGGCTGCAGAAGAAAGTGGAACGCGAGAAAATCGTGCTGGCCACCCTACCTGAGCTGTCGCTACAGATCGTGGAGTTTGCGCGCGAGCATGGACGCATCACGATCGGTGAGGCCATCAAGCTGACTAGCGTGAGCCGCAATACGCTCAAGCAGCACTTTCGCAATCTGGTGGCGAATGGGCAGCTGAGCCAGCACGGGAGTGGGCGCGGGGTTTGGTACGACCTGAAGTAACGCGTCAGCGCCGCCGTTGCTTGAATTCCACACCCCCGCGTCAACCAGGGAGTTGGCCCTCTGACTCGGCGATACTGCGCGCGACGAGTTCGTCCAATCGATACAAATCAAGGAGCACATCAGCATGAAACAAACACAAATTCACCGACCCACTGGTGCCTTCATTGGCGCTTCCTGGACCGCCCTACTCGTAGGTGCCATTGCCTTCCTGATGGGTCTGTGGAACTCGGACATGCAGCTCAATGAGAAAGGCTACTACTTCACCGTACTGATGTACGGCCTGTTTGCCAGCGTCTCGCTGCAAAAATCGGTGCGTGACCGCATGGAGGGGTTGCGAGTCACAGGCATTTATTTCGGACTGTGCTGGATCTCTCTGAGCCTGTGCCTGCTCCTCCTAGCCGTGGGTCTTTGGAACTCCACGTTGGCGTCAAGCGAAAAAGGCTTTTTTGCCATGGCTTTTTTGCTCAGCTTGTTTGCTGCCGTCACGGTACAGAAAAACGTGCGAGATATTGCATTGGCCGAGCCGACGGGGGGCACAGAGACCGCCCCTCAAGACGCCACGTGAATCAGCTAGGAAATTAGATCTTCGAAAAAGCGACCGCGCGGTCGCTCCTTTTTCAGCAATACATGGCCTTGATTTGCCACTGGTCTCAAGAGTGGATGTGAGCGACTGGGTGCATATCTATGCAGATTCGTCGGCCATCAACACCGCCACCCGCCTCCGCAACCCTTCCATCTCCACCCGCTCCACCACCACCGCCTCGCCCACATTCAACCCCACCCGGCTGAACAACCCGCGCCGGAACGGCCGCACCATGGCATTGCCCTGTTCCACCCGGCTGAAGTAGCTGCCCCACAGGTTGGTCAAGGCCATGGGGATCACGGGGGCGGTCACGCCGTCGGCCTTGGCGCGCTCGAGAATCTTCAGAATGCCGGCCTTGAAGGGCTGCAACTGCCCGTCTTTGGTGATGCCACCTTCGGGGAAGATGGCCAGCAGGTTGCCGTCGCGCAGCACCTGCGCGGCACGCTCAAAGGCGGCTTCATACACCGCCGGGTCTTCCTTGTGCGATGCCACCGGAATGGCGCGGGCCAACCGGAACAGCGCGCCCAGCACCGGCAGCTTGAAGATGCGGTGGTCCATTACAAAGTAGATAGGCCGGGGGCTGGCCGCCATCAGAAGCACGGCGTCGACAAAGCTCACGTGGTTGCAGGCCAGGATGGCCGCGCCCTGCACCGGGATGTGTTCGTCGCCACGCACCTTGAAGCGGTACACGCAGCGCGAAGCCACCCAGGCCACGAAGCGCAGCAGGTATTCCGGCACCAGCATGAAGATGTAGAACGCCACCACGGCGTTGGCCAGTCCCACCAGCAGAAAAATCTGCGGAATGGTCATGCCCATCTTGAGCAACACCCCGGCAATCACGCTACTGGCAATCATGAACAGCGCGTTCAAGATGTTGTTGGCCGCGATGATGCGGGCACGATGCGTGGGTTGGGCGCGCAGCTGGATCAGGGCATACATGGGCACGCTGTACAGGCCGGCAAACAGGCTCAAGAGCGCCAGGTCAGCCATCACGCGCCAGTGGCCCGGCACGGCCATGAACTGCGCCAGCGTGAACGTGCCCTGGGGGGCTGCGAGGCCCCGTGAAGCAAAGTACAGGTCAATCGCAAACACGCTCATGCCAATGGCACCCAGCGGCACCAGGCCAATTTCCACATGGCGCCGACTCATCACCTCGCACAGCAGCGAGCCGGTACCAATGCCGATGGAAAACACCACTAGCAGCAGCGACGCCACCTGCTCATTGCCGTGCAGCACCTCCTTGGCGAAACTGGGGAACTGGCTCAGGAACACCGCACCAAAAAACCACATCCAACTGATGCCCAGCAACGAGCGGAAGACAACGATGTTTTCATGCGCGAGCTTCAGGTTGCGAACGGTTTCGCTGAACGGGTTCCAGTTGATCTTCAGGCTCGGGTCAGTGGCTGGCGACGCGGGGATGTAGTGCGACACCAGGCGCCCCAGCACGGCCACGCCCACGCAGGCAAAACCCACGTGGTGCGCGCCAATTTCAGGCACCGCGATGATCAAGCCCCCTGCGACGTTACCCAACAAAATGGCCACGAAGGTGCCCATCTCCACCATGCCATTGCCGCCGGTGAGTTCGCGTTCACTCAGATGGTGCGGCAAATAGGCAAACTTCACCGGCCCAAACAGTGTGGAATGCACGCCCATCAGAAAAGTGCAGCCCAGCAACACCGGGATGTTGGCACTGAAAAACCCCCAGGCCGCCAGCGCCATGATGACGATTTCCAGCCGCTTCACAAAAATGATGAGCGTGCGCTTGTCGTATTTGTCGGCCAGCTGCCCACTGGTGGCGCTGAACAGCAAAAACGGCAGGATGAACAGCGCCCCGATCAGCAGACCGGCCATGGCGGGGGGCAACCAGCTGATCTGTAGCTGGTAGGTCACCATTACGGTAAAAGCAAACTTGAACAGGTTGTCGTTGGCCGCACCGGAAAACTGCGTCCAGAAAAAGGGCGCAAACCGGCGCTGCTTCAGTAGCGCGAACTGATTGGGGTGAACGTCGACGGGCATGGTGATCTCCTTTTGCAGTCGGTTACGCGTTGCGCGCGGGGGCCGTTGCTACAACTTTGGTTTTCTGCTGTGCCGTGGGATTCTGCCCTGATTTCATCGCGCATTTGAGCGCGCCAATCAACGGTAGCGCGGCCAGGCTGGCTACGGCATGCTTGAGCGTGTGGCCAGACACGAGTTGGCCTGTCAGGTCAAACACCGCATGGTCGCCCAGCTCCAGCGCCTTGGCCACTGTATAGATCAAGAGGATGGCCCCCAGGCGCAGGCCAAGGGCACTCGGCAGCGGCCGCAGCGTGGCCAGCCACAGCATCAGCGCCATGCCGCCAAACTGCAACACGCACCAGGCCAGCACGTTGCCCGATGTCGCCCAGGCTTGAACGCTCAGCGGGCCGAGCACCAGCACCAACGCCGCCACTGCAAGGCCGGCGCGGCCACTGATGCGGTCGGCCACGGCCAGCCCCAACAGGCCAGCAAACGCAAACACCATGCCCAGGCGATCCACCGCCAGGCCGGCGTCGTCGGGCTGCCCGTGATACCAGGCGGAGCAAGCGGCCGTTACCACCAGCCCACCAAAAAACAGCGCGGCGCAGGCCCGCTGAGCGCGGCCCAACGCTGGCACCGCCAAAAGCGCGCCCAGGCCGATGAAGCCCAGCAGCGCAAACGGCAGGTTGCTTAAAACGTCTAGCGCGCAGGGAATGCCCCACAGTGCGCGCTGGTCTGCAAAGTGGTGGTGATGGGGTGGCTGCGCAATGGCCGGGCCCACCAAGGCCAGCAGCACGAGTGCAAGGCAGGCAACGATCAGGGTGAATTCGAGTGGGAATGTTTTGGATTTCACAATTTGGCTCCGGTTAAGTGGGCGAAGTGTGTCTACGGTTCTTGCGAAAAGAGGCTCCAATCAATACAGTACGCATAACCAAGACAAAAAGTATCCTTATTAGATACTCAACTCATGAGCACCACCGCCGACCTCGTCCTGACGCTGAAGAAAGAACTCAAAGCTGCACAGATGACCTACGCCGACTTGGCGCGGGCTTTGGGCATGGCCGAGAGCAGCGTCAAGCGCATGCTGGCCAAGGGCGACATGCCGCTGTCGCGCATTGACGCGATCTGCCGTGCGCTGAAACTGGACTTTGCCGAGGTGGCGCGCCGCGTGGCTGACGCACAGCCCCTGCTGCGCGAGCTGACGCACGATCAGGAAAGGGCTGTGGTGGCGGACAAAAAACTGCTGCTGTGCGCGATCTGCGTGCTGAGCCAATGGACCCTGGAGCAAGTCAACAGCAACTACCGCCTGACCGAGGCGGACTGCTTCAAGTACTTTGCGCAGCTAGACCGCATCGGCATCATCGAACTGCGCCCGCTTAACCGCTACCGGCTCAAGCTGGCCAAGGCCTTCCGCTGGCGCCCGCACGGCCCGGTGATGAATTACTTTCGTGAGAACGCGGTGCTGGACTATTTTTCGGGTGGGTTTGACGGTGCAGGCGAAGGCGTGTTGCTGGTACACGGCTCGATCAGCAGTGCGCTGGCGCCGAGTTTCCAGGAGCGTCTGCAGCGCGTTGCGCAAGACTTTGCCCAGCAGCACCAGGCCGACCAGAAGTTGGCCGAAAAAGACCGTGCGGGCTACACCTTGCTGTTGGCCATGCGCAGCTGGGAGTTCGAGGCGTTTGCTGCCCTGCGGCGCTAGAATCGCAGCCTTGCAGGAGAGCAGGCAACCCAAGTTGCCTCACCGAAGGCGCAAACTCCCATACACGCTCAGGTCGTCGTACTGCATTCACTGACACAGCCGTCTGGAGAGCAGCCCCCACAGGGCTCACCGAAGGAGCAAACCGCGCGAGGAACCGAGTGGTGAATCTCTCAGGTACCAAGGACAGGGGGAGCGGCAACCGCGCGGGCGCGTGAGTTGCTATATTTTTTATAGTGGGTCACGCAATACCCGCGCGGGCTACCGCTATAAAAGGTGTTCACCATGCGCGTTACCGTGCTTGGCGCCGGGCTGCTCGGCGTCTCCAGTGCTTACTTTCTCCAACAACTCGGCCACGAGGTCACTGTGATCGACCGCCAGGCCACGCCGGGCGCTGAAACCAGTTTTGCCAACGGCGGCCAGATTTCTGTGAGCCATGCCGAGCCTTGGGCCAACCCCGGTGCGCCGCTGAAGCTGCTTCAGTGGCTGGGCCGCGAAGACGCGCCACTGCTGTTTCGCCTGCGGGCGGACGCGCGCCAGTGGCTCTGGGGCCTGCAGTTCCTGCGTGAATGCACGCCCGCGCGCACCCGGCACAACATCCGCCAGATCGTCAACCTGGGCAGCTACAGCCGTGCCGTGTTGCAGCAGTTGCGCCGCGACACCGGCTTGCAGTACAGCCAGCGCACCCAGGGCATCCTGCACTTTTACACCAGCGCCAAAGAGTTTGAGGCGGCGCTGGAGCCCGCCGCACAAATGCGCGCGCTGGGCTGCGAGCGCCAGCTCCTCAACGCCGACCAGGCGGTGCACGTCGAGCCGGCGTTGCGCCACATCCGGCCCCGGCTGGCCGGTGCCACCTTCACCGCCGAAGACGAGTCTGGCGACGCCAACGCCTTTGCCCGTGGCCTGGCCGCAATGTGTGAAGCCAGCGGCGTGAAGTTTTTGATGGGCCACCACATCACGGCGCTGCGCCAGCAGGCGGGGCAAATTGACCATGTGGAGCTGACCGACCCGCAAGGCCGCTACCAGCGCCTGAAGGCCGACGCGTATGTGCTGGCCACGGGTGCCTTCAGCCCACTGCTGGCGGCGCCGGTGGGTCTGCGCCTGCCGATTTACCCGGCCAAGGGCTATTCGGTCACGATGCCGGTCAAAGACGCCGCCCTGGCCCACCAGGTGAGCCTGACCGACGACGAGTTCAAACTGGTGTTCTCCCGCCTCACCGGCCCGCAAGGTGACCGCCTGCAAGGGCAGGATGTGCTGCGCATTGCGGGTACCGCTGAACTCAATGGCTACGACCGCGACCTGAACACCGTGCGCTGCGCCGCCATCGTGCGGCGGGTGGAGCAGCTCTTTCCCGGCGCGGGCGACTCCACGCAGGCGCAGTTCTGGAGCGGGCTGCGCCCCGCCACGCCAAGCAATGTGCCGCTGATTGGCCGCAGCAAGCTGCCCAACCTGTACCTGAACACCGGCCACGGCACGCTGGGCTGGACGCACGCCTGTGGCTCGGGTAAATCCGTTGCGCGGATCATCAGCGGGCTGGCACCCGAGCTGGACTTTGCGTTTGTCGGCGAGCTAAAGCACGCTGCCGGGCACGGACTCCAGCACGCTTGACATGGTCAGGCCGCTGCGGCGGCTGTCGTCGTAGCCGCTCAGGACGCCTTGCAGGGTGTGGTGTTCGACGGCGCGGTCGGCCCGCGCCTTGGCGTCAGGCGGCAGCAAAACGCCACGAAATTCCTGGCGCAGCAAGTTGGCGGTGCGAATCCAGTAGTCTGCCCGCTGGATCTGGCGCGCCCGCTTCTCGGGCGACATGGCGGTAGAGGCCAGCCGGTCGTCGGACTGCAACGGCAGCATGACCCAGCCAGGCGGGCCGTCTTGGGCCTCGAAGTGCTTCCAAAGCCGGTTGTAAGAGCTGCTGATCCGCCGCGCGGTCTCACGGTCCCGGCCGCTGAGACGATTGGTCCAGCCGTGCAGCGGGTGGCTGGCAGGGTCCAGCCCCACCAAATGCAAATCCCAAGCCCGGGCCAGCTCTTGCATGACGCGCATCATCAGCACCGGTGCCCGCCAACCGCTCAGCGCCTCGGTCACTTCAGCCTCGGTGAGCCGCTGCCCGGGTTGGCGTTGACCACGCACTCCGCCAATCACCAGGCAAGGCTTTCCCTGGACCCAAAAGCAGCTAAACCCCAACACGGCCACATCAGCCGGCTGCGCCGACTGCACGCGCGCATCACGCACCACGGTCAGCGTGAGCCGCAACTCGCCCTCGGGGCTGTGGTCGGGGGCACGTTGCAATCGCAGGCTGATCGACCGGTAGCCGCGCGGCGGGCTCATATTGGCCAACACCACGCCCGGGCCCCCTACCAGTTGGCGCAGGGCTGCCGGCGCCAGCGCACTGGACAACCAGTCCGTGTGGTCGATCAGCTGGACGCAGCGCTCCTGGATCGACAAGTCGCGGTGCACAAAAGGCCGTACCGGGCGCAAAAAGGCGGCTGGCAGATCGGGCATCAGCCCGCGCGCGTGCATCTCAAAGGCCACCTCCATCCATCGGCGCAGCAGCCCCTGGTGAAAAATCAGGCCCCAGGCCAGGCGCGCCGCCAGCCGCCAGCGCGCACTCAGGCTGCCTGGCTGGCTGCGCAGCGCCCAGCCCAGGCCCCGCCAGATGCTGGGAACGCGCTCGAATGCCGAGTCACTCATTGGGGCAGCCGGGCTCAGGCGGTGAACACCGTCAGCACGCCGGTGTAGCCATACAGATGGTGGCGGGCAATTTCGCCGCCGGCAAAAAACCCGACCAAAGGCACGTCGCCCAAGGCCCGGCGCAAGATTTGCAGCTCGGCGCTGGGGCCACCAAAGTGCGGGCCACCGCGCCCGGCGCAGCTCACGTAAATTGCGCCGGCGATGCGCCGGGCCGGGTGCGGCAAGGCTTGCGGCTCGGGCGCAGCCAGGGCAGCGGCCACCGGCAAGGGCATTTCTTCGGGCTCCAGCTCTTCGCGGATTTCGGCACAAATGCGCACCAGGTCAACCCGCGCGGCCTGGGCGTTGCGCTGGCAAAACGCCAGGCGTGTACCGGGCTCCACCTGCTGCGCAATCGCCACGCCGCGTCGGCCCGGGTCCAGGCCAATGATGTGGCGCACCCGCACATCGGTGCCGAAGTTGCCCGTGCGTGAAACCATTGCGCTGCCTGCCAGGTCGCCCGCATGGGTCAGGCCAACCAGCGTGGCCCGCACCTTGGCCATGGCCGGGCGCGGCTCGTCCAGCGAAATGGACAGGTCGCGCAGCATCACGTCCAGCGCGGGCTCACCGTCGAGCATCAGCACCAGGTTGCCGTCGGCCTGGGTGATCTCGCGCACGGGCGCCACCGGCAAGCAGCCCTGGGTCACGCGTGAAACCAGGGCCACGCCGTCGCCAAAGGCCACCCCACTCAGGCCTCCGCTGAATACACCGCTGGCACCCCCCTGGCCCTTGATATTGCCGTTTCCGCCCACCGCGAACTGCACCACATCCGAGCGGCTCGATGCCAACCCGCCAAACAGATAGCCGGTGGCGGTGCGTGCGGCCATTTCACCAATCAGCTCGGCCACGTCGGGGGTGTTTGCGTCGGCATGAATCAGCGCGGTGTGCGGCTCAAAGCCCATGCCCGCCGCGCTGCCCAGGGGTGCCACGCCCGAGAACACCCGGTACTGGTCGGGCGGCAAGGCGCACAGCATCACGCTCAGGGCCGGCTCGTCAAAGTACTCCACACCACTGGCCGCAACCCCTACCCCCACCGTGCCGGCCCAGTCGGTTACCTCCGGCAGCTCGGCGCTCAGGTGGTCCAGAATGTCTTGCGCGACCGGCGCGTAATGATCGGTGATGTACAGCAACCCAAGGGTGGGCGTGCTGGCATAGTCGGGCAACGCCATCTGGGCCTTGAGCTGGGCCAGCACCAGGCCAGCGGCCATCGGCCATTGCGGGTGGGTGGCGTGGCCACAGGGGAACAACTTCATTGCGGCCACAAGGCTTTCAACGGCTGCGCGCACCCGTCTTGCGGGCAGCTTTTTTTGCCACAGCCCGCGCCGGTGCTGCGCGACCCGCTACAGAATTTGTAGCAGCCTTGGCCATGCCAGTGGCCGTCTTGAAAGCTTCTTTGGCCAGGCCGGTGGCCATGTTCCGGGTGGTGTCCATCGCGGTTTGCTTGGCCGCGTCTTTCATCGCGCCCGCGGCGATTTGCTGGAACTGCTGCGAAAGCGAGCCCCACCACTGCAACGGGTCCACCACACCGGTGGCCGGCGCGCTGGCTGATTTGCCCGAGGCCTTGCGCCGTGCGGCATTGGCCACGCCCGACACCGTGCCCGCCGCGCTGGCGGCGGATTCAGCCGCCCTTTGCACACCCGAAACCACTGTGTCTGCGGCCTTGAGTTTGAGCGCGTTGGCCACGTCGCCCATGTTGAAGTTCATGCCCTTGAGCGTGGCCAGCGTCATCTTCTGCACCTCCAGCGCCTGGATGGTGGCCCCCAGCGCCTTGGAATTCTGGTCAAGCCAGAAGTGCACCGCCTTGAGCTCGTCCAGCCGCTTGTCCAGCTCTTCCACATTCAGGGTCGGTGCCACCCAGTTGGCCAGATTGGGCATCTGGGGAATGTTCTGCGACGCGCCTTTGGCCAGGTTTTGCAGAAAGTCAAAACCGGGGACGAATTTGCCGAAACCTAAGTTGCTGTTGTCGCTCATGGCCGCTCCGCTGGGTGGATGTGTCTACAGCTTACTCCAAGCGGCAGCGGCTAGCGAAGTGGTTGTGTATGCACTGCCTCAGTGTTTGTGCCCAGTCATCTGCGCCCCCGGCTGGCCCGGCGCGGCGGTGGTCACGGGCAGCAACAAGTCCAGCTTGCTCTGAACGCCTTTGGCGTCCGTGAACAGCAGGGTGAGCGGTACGCTGCTGTCTTTGCGCAAGGGGGCTTTCAGGTCCAGCAGCATCACGTGGTAGCCGCCGGGCTTGAGTTCCACTGCCTTGCCTGCGGGCAGGTCCAGCGCCGGGATGGCGCGCATCTTCATCACGTCGCCGTCCATCTTCATTTCATGCACCTCGGTCACGCCAGCGGCGGGGGAGCTGGCACCGACCAGTTTGGCACCCTCTTTTGCGGTGAGCTTCATGAAGGCACCTGTGCCTTTTTGCCCCGGTACGGTGGCGCGGACCCAGGCCCCTTCGACGACTACCGGTGCAACCTGGGCCAGCGCGCTACCGGCGATCAGGGCACCCAGCAATGCGGTGGTTTGAATGAGTTTGTTCATGGTGTTTTCTTGACGTTCAATGATTGTGGCCCGCCGCAGCCGGGCTGGGGCGGGTCGCGATAACAAACAGTGGTTCAGGAGACGGCGGGTGGCCCGCGCGCGGGCAATGGCGCGGCCGTACGCCACGCGATGTGGGCTGCCGCAACCGGCCGCAGCGCATTGCACAGGGGCTGCGCAAGCGTGGCCATGGTGCACAGGGCAGCAGGCGGTGAACCGACGCTGGCGCAAAGCGGGCAGTCCAGCGTGTGGGTGGCGACTTCCTTGAGGCCGTCGTCGGACTGCACCAGCAGCTTGACCGAGCCCGAGGCCGAGCAGATCAGCTGCATGGCCTTGGGGTTGACCATGGGCGAGGCCACCGCAACACCCAGCGACAGCACGAACCACGCCAGCACCAGGCGGGCAAGGGTTCGGGCAGTGCGAAGGCGATGCATGGGGCAGGATTATCGCCGCTCGGCGCTTAAAACTTCGGTGCGCGGCGCTCGCGCAGGGACGCCACGCCCTCGTGCACATCAGGCCCACCGAAGCCCATGAATTCAAGGGCCAGCGAGGTGTCAAAGGTAGGGCCGGCCTGGCGCAGCCAGTTGTTCAGGCTGTACTTGGTCCAGCGGATGGCGGTCTGGCTGCCGTAGGCGAGCTTGTCGGCAACTTCATAAGCCTTGTTCAACAACTGGTCTTCGTCCACGGCCAGCGACACCAGACCGATGCGCTCGGCCTCTTCACCACTCACCGGCTCGCACAACAGCAGGTAATACTTGGCCTTGGCCATACCGCACAGCAGCGGCCAGACAATCGCCGCGTGGTCACCTGCGGCCACGCCCAGCCGGGTGTGGCCGTCCACAATCTTCGCGCTCTTGGCGGCAATCGAGATGTCGGCCAGCAAGCCCGCCACCAGCCCAGCCCCCACCGCAGGGCCGTGCATGGCGCTGACAATCGGTTTGTCGCAGTTGATCAGGTTGTAAACCAGGTCGCGCGCCTCCTTCCACACGCGGGTGCGCACCGCAAAGTCGCTGGCCATGTCCTGCACCAGCGCCAGGTCGCCGCCGCCCGAGAAGCCCAGGCCTTCGCCGCGCAGCACGGCGCAGCGCACCGAGTCGTCGGCGCTCACGTCGCGCCAGATTTCGCACAGCTCCCAGTGACCGTCATGGCCCGCCGTGGGCAGCTTGCCGTTTTGGGCCTTCATCTGGATGTCAAGCACCGAGTCGTCGGGGCCACGGCGGCTGAGGTTGAAGGTTTTGTAACGTGAGTAGTCCATGGGCCGGTCTCCTGCAATTGTTCAAATGCTTGCAGCACGCATTGTCCACCGCACATGCTTGACGTGAATCAACTGCGCGGGCGCCACTCAGGAGCAGGATAGGCTGCAACTACGCAGGGACCGAAACCATGAACGCGACAGATACGACCCCTTTCAAGGCGTTACTGATGACGCAGCGCGCGACGCTGCTGGCCCAGCTGGCCACGCTGCGCGGCGGCGACATCGGCCGTGTGGCGGCCTCAGCCGACCATTTTGGTCAGCCTGAGGACTCGCGCGCGCAGCTTGCTACCGAACGCGCGATGGAGCTGGCACTGGACGACCGCGAAAGCACCGAGCTGCGCGCGGTAGATGCTGCGCTGGCGCGCATTGCCGCCGATAGCTATGGTGTTTGCACTGACTGCGGGGCAGACATTTCGCCAGCCCGCCTGCTGGCGGCTCCCGAAGCGCTGCGCTGCCTGCCCTGTCAGGCCAGGTTTGAAGCCACGCACCCGGCGCCCTGACTCGTTTTTTTGAAGAAAGCTCCCCCATGACCACCTTTCACGCCGTTGTCTGGCTCGACAGTTCAGAAGCCCACGTGCTGATGTTTGACCTCGAACACATGCAGGCGCAGCGCATCAAGTCGCGCAGCCACCACAAGCACCAGGGCAAAGACAACACTGACCCGGACTTCTTCCCCGGCATTGCCAAGGCGCTGGCCGGCACCCACGAGGTGCTGCTGGTGGGCCCCGGCGCGACACGTACTGAGTTTGGCAAATGGTGCGCCGGCCACCAGCCCCTGGTCGCCGCAGCGATCGTTGATTCGGTGGCAGCCGACCACCCCAGCGACGCGCAGGTGGTGGCCATGGCGCGCCAATACTTCAAGCGCCATGACAATATGGCGGCCGACCCAAGTCAGATGTAAGCCAGTACAGGTGGCTGCTATCCTTGTTTCATGCGCAGCCTGTTTCACCTTGCTTTTCACGTTACCGACCTGAACGCTGCGCGCCGCTTTTACGGCGGCGTGCTGGGCTGCCGCGAAGGCCGCAGCACCGACACCTGGGTCGATTTCGATTTTTTTGACCACCAGATCTCGTTGCATCTGGGCCAGCCGTTCAAGACCGAGCGCACCGGCAAGGTGGGCGACGTGCTGGTGCCGATGCCGCACTTTGGCCTGGTGCTGAAATTGCCGCAGTGGCAGGCCATGGCCCAGCGGCTGGAAGAAGCCGGCACTGAATTTGTGCTCGCGCCGCAGCTGCGCTACGCCGGTGAGCCGGGCGAGCAATGGACGATGTTCTTCTGTGACCCGTTTGGCAACCCGATTGAGGTCAAGGGTTTTGCCTCGCTTGACGGGCTTTACGCCGCCTGAAGCTCAGGTCGCCGGTGCGGCGATCTTCTGGTCGATCGCCCCAAAAATGGACTGACCGTCCGGGCCCTTCATCTCGATACGGATGGTGTCGCCGTACTTCATGAATTCAGTGCTGGGTTTGCCGTCCTGAATGGTTTCTATCGCGCGCTTTTCGGCAATGCAGCTATAGCCCTTGGGCCAGTCAGTCTTGCCGTTGGCGTCAGTCACGCCCTTGTTGCTGACGGTGCCACTGCCCACGATGCTGCCGGCGCGCACATTGCGGGTCTTGCAGATGTGTGCGATGAGCTGGCCGAAATGGAAGGTCATTTCCGGGCCGGCGTCGCACATGCCGACTTTGCGGCCATTCCAGGTGCTTTGAATGGTCAGGTGCAGGCGGCCACTATCCCAGGCGCTTGCGCCGTTGAACACCAGTTCGTCCAGCGTCACAGCCACCGGGCTGAAGGCCGTGGCGGGCTTGCTCTGGAAGAAGCCAAAACCCTTGGCCAGCTCTGCCGGAATCAGGTTGCGCAGCGACACGTCGTTGGCCAGCATCAGCAGGCGCACGCCGTCTAAAGCCTGCTCGGGCGTGGCGCTCATGGGCACGTCGCCGGTTATCACCGCAATCTCGGCCTCGAAGTCAATGCCATAGGATTCACTGGCGCAAACCACGTCGTCACGCGGGCCAATGAAGTCGTCGCTGCCGCCCTGGTACATCAACGGGTCGGTGTAGAAGCTCTGCGGCACATCGCTGCTGCGTGCGGCGCGCACCAGCTCCACATGGTTGATGTAGGCCGAGCCATCGGCCCATTGGTAGGCCCGCGGCAGCGGGGCCATGCACATGGCTGGGTCGAACGGGAAGGCATGGCGCGCCTTGGCGTTGTTCAGCGTGACGTACAAGTCTTGCAATTGCGGGCTGATAAAGCCCCAGTCGTCCAGCACCTGTTGCAGGGTTTGCGCGATGCCAGTCGCATAATGCGCCGTGCTGAGATCACGAGAAACCACAACAAGCTGGCCGTCGCGCGAACCGTCTTTGTAGGTAGCGAGTTTCATGGTGTTTGG
Organism: Ramlibacter sp. 2FC; assembly: GCA_943369755.1. Lineage (GTDB taxonomy): Bacteria > Pseudomonadota > Gammaproteobacteria > Burkholderiales > Burkholderiaceae_C > CALROG01. The sequence continues at coordinate 15,214 of CALROG020000038.1, read as the reverse complement.
TCCCGGGAATTGAATGCGCTACAGTCAACAAACATTACGCATTGTTAAATGAATTTACCTAAACGTAATTGTACAAGAAGCTGTTGAGAACATGAAAGAACGCGCGGGCATCCAGTCGGTAGAAGTTGGCTTTGCGTTGCTGGACGTGCTGGGCAAGTCCGCCGGGCCACTCATGCTGCGTGACCTGGCAGCGGCAGCCGGCATGAGCGCGGCCAAAGCGCACCGCTACCTGGTGAGTTTTCAGCGCCTGGGCCTGGTGGCGCAAGACGCCACCAGCACCCGCTATGACCTGGGCCCGGCGGCACTGAAACTTGGCCTGGCCTCACTGTCACGGCTGGACGCGGTCAAGCTGGCGCGCGAGCGTGTGAATGCCCTGAGTGAACAGATCGGCCACACACTGGCGCTGGCGGTCTGGGGCAACCATGGGCCGACGGTGGTGCATTGGGAAGAGTCGCCCCAGTCCGTCACGGTCAACCTGCGCTTGGGCGACGTCATGCCGCTGCTGTCGTCGGCCACCGGGCGCTGCTTTGCCGCGCATGTGCCGCGCGAGGCGATCCTGCCCATGCTCAAGGACGAACTGGCGCGCGCCCAGAAAGCCGGGCGCACCGATTTGCCAACCAGCATGGCCGAGGCCAAGGCGCTGCTGGATGACGTGCGCCAGCGCGGCGCGGCGCGTGTGGTGGACACCTTGTTGCCAGGCATCGTGGGCTTTTGCGTGCCGGTGTTTGACTCCGACGGCCATATGGTGTTGGGCATGGTGACGCTGGGTTCGGTCGCCACCTTCGATGCCGCCTGGGGTGGTGCGGTACACCGCCCGCTGGCAGAAGCGGCCGCCCGGCTGTCGGCCGATCTGGGGTACGCCGGATGACGCAGGCAAGCGCCATGCCGCTTCGCCCGCTGGTCATGCTGACGCTGGCCGTGTTGGCGCTGCACCTGGTGGTGTTGCAGGCCCGGCCCGGAGCGCTGTCGCTAAGCCCGACGCTGGCGACGGGGCCACTGGTCACACGAACAATCATTTTGCGTTCGCCGCCGCCAACAGCAGATCCTGGGAAGCAGGCCAGCGCAGCCACCCCAGCCGCTGTTCTTGCCGCAAAAGATGCTCCGGCCCGAATTGACAGCGGCTCAGCCACGATCAGTACGACAGCCTCAAGCGCGATCCCGATCGAGCCCCCACCCGCTGCGGGCCCATCAGCGCCAACAGGCGCGGAGTCTGCCCTCGATGCGACGCCTTTGCAACCGACCGCCCGAGGCACACCTGCAACCGCCACCGCGTTCGCAATCCCTGGGTCGTTGCATATTCGCTACCGGGTCGTTGGCGAATCCCGCAAACAACCGTATCAGGCGAATGCCGTCCTTGAATGGAATCACGATGGCACTTCTTACGAGGCCAAGCTGGAAGTTGGCGCTTTTCTGATTGGTTCGCGACTGCAGCGCAGCACCGGCCGGATCGGTGTGGAAGGCCTGGCACCTGTACGATTCTCGGACAAGTCACGCAGCGAAGAGGCCACGCATTTCGATATGGAGCGTCGGCGGATCCGCTTTAGCAACAACGCCCCCGATGTGCCGCTGCTGGCTGGGGCTCAGGACCGGCTGAGCATCTTCATACAAATAGGTGCCATGGTCGCGGGCGACATGGAGCGCTTCGTAGCGGGAACCACCATCCCCGTGCAGACCGCCAGCACACGTGAGGCCGACGAATGGGTGTTCGTAGTAATTGGCCCGGAAGTACTGCAACTACCCGGCGGGGCGATGCAAACGCTGAAGCTGGAGCGCAAGCCCCGCAGGGAATATGACCAAAAAGTCGAGGTCTGGATTGCCCCGGCGCTTGAACATATGCCCGCACGCATGCTGCTTACTTCTCCGAATGGCGACTTTGCCGACCTGCTGTGGATTGCAACAGGACGCGGATGAGCGTCCGGCGCTTGAAACTGGCCCAAACGTTGCTAACTACAAGGCACAAGGCATCCCGGCCTTCAAGGACAGCTCATGCACATGCTCTACGACTCTGACTCCTTTGTGGTGGTCCACATGCAGGCCAACGCGCCAGCCGAGGGTGATCCGCCGGTGACCACCCCAATGCTGGCGCGCGACGGCTTCGAGATCGTGGACAAGCGGTCCAACAAGGAGGTCTACCTCGACGGCTCCTGGGCCGAGTTGTTTCAGCAGCAGATCAACGCCTGGCAAGCCAAGACCCCCACCCAGGAAGAGGTGGAGACCACACTTGAAGGCTATACCGGGCTCGCGCAAAACCCGCTGGTGATGCACTGAGGCCGGCTCAACGCCCGGTTTTGTAGATCCAGCCGAACAGCGGCTCGACCAGGATCAGCACGGCCACCAGCCGGCACACCTGAAAGGCCGTGACCACCGGCACGCCCAGTTTCAGCACCTTGGCGGTGATGGCCATCTCCGCAATGCCGCCGGGCGAGGTACCCAAAATCAGCGTGGCGGGATGCAGCCCGGTTCCCATGGCCAGCAAGCCCGCAAAGCCGGCGCACAGGGCGATCATCACGCACGTTCCCAATGCCACGGCCCCAAGCCAGCGCGGCGCGGTGTGCAGGAATTCCGCGCTGAAGCGGACCCCCAGGCTGACGCCGATCACCAGCTGCGCGGCATTGACAAGCCAGGCGGGAATCGCCGACAGCGTTACGCTAGCCATGGTCAGCCCCATCGACACGACCAGCGCGCCCATGAACCAGGGGTTGGCACGGCCCAGCCAGCGCATCACCAGGGCCCCTGCGCCGGTGGCGGTGGCCAGCACGGCAAAACCCGGCCAGTGCGCGTTGCGCGGGCCAGGTGGCGTGAGGTCGATGCCCTGCAGCCCGCTGAAGCTGAAGGCAAAGGGAATGACCAGCACCACCACCAGCAGCCGCAGGCTGTGGGCCGCTGCCACCAGGTCGGTACGGGCGCCCTCGCGCTCGGCCAGCAGCGTCATCTCGGACGCCCCGCCAATGGCACCGGCAAAGTAACTGGTGGCGCGCTGCTGGCGGGCGGTGCCGCCGAAAGCGTGCGCGTGACCGCGATGCAGCCAAACGCCAAAGGCCCAGCCCAGCGCCAGCGCCCAGCCGATACCCAGGGCAATGGCCCACCACAAGCTGCCCACCAGGGCCGTGACCTGCGGCGTGAAGTACAAGCCCAGCGCCGCGCCAATGGTCCACTGGCCGCAGTTGCGCAGCGGCCCCCAGCTGCGGGTGGGCAGGTTGACGATGGAGGCCACAGCCGTCGCCAGCAGCGGCCCAATCATCCACGGAATGGGCGTGTTGAGCAGCACGCACAGCTCGGCCGCGGCCAGTGCGAGTGCCAGCGTGAGGACGACGCGGACGGGTTGCTTCAAGGACATCGATCAGGCAGCCCGCAAGGTGCAGGCCAAGGGGCTTAGTATCCACGCATGAACCACCGATTCGCTGTCCTGGTGCTCCTGTTTCTGGCCGGCTGCGCGGCACCCCGTGAACATGCGAGCGTGCAGGCGCCACTCGCGGCTCTGCTTCCGGCCGATGCGCTGCTGGTGGGTGAACAGCACGACGCACCAGACCACCACCGCATCGAGCGCGAACTGGTCGAGACGCTAGCCGCGCGCGGCGTGCTGGCCGCGTTGGTGCTTGAGATGGCCGATGCCGGCCAGTCCACCGCCAACCTGGCGCGCAGCGCGGACGAAGCGGCGGTGCGTGCCGCGCTGGGCTGGAACGATGCAGCCTGGCCCTGGCGCAGCTATGGCCCGGCCGTTATGGCGGGCGTGCGCGCTGGTGTCCCGGTTCTGGGCGCCAACCTGCCGCGCGACCGCATGCGCGCCGTGATGGCCGACACGCAACTGGATTCGCGGCTGCCCCCAGCGGCGCTGGTGGCGCAGCAACAAGCCATCCGCGACGGGCATTGCGGCTTGCTGCCTGAATCGCAGACCGCGCCCATGACCCGTATCCAGATTGCAAGGGACATCCGGATGGCCCACGCGCTGGAGCGTGCGCGCCTGCCCGGCAAAACGGTAGTACTGCTGGCCGGTGGCGGCCATGTGCTGCGTGACCGGGGGGTACCCGCACACCTGGGCCCGGATGTGAAGGCCCGCGTCCTGTTGCTGCAAGCCGGCGCCGCCCAAGCGGCGCTGCCGGCGGCTGCGGTTGACCAGGTGGTGACCACGCCCGCCCTGGTGCCCACGGACTACTGCGCCAGCCTGAAACAGCAGCTGGCACCCAGGCGCTGAGGCTCAGTAGCGGTGTTCGAAGCGCTGCAGCAACGCCTGATGCCGCGCAGCGGAGGGGCCGAAGTGCTCCGGTTGCCCGTCGAACACAGAGCGCAGAAAGTCCAGCGCCAGCTCGCGGGTTGCCGCCTTGACCTGCGGGTTCAGCTCCGCCCCGCCGGTGCCCAGGCGGTCCGTAAAAATGCTGTGCGAGCCTTCCTTGAAGACGGCCAAGGCCTTGCGCGCGCTGCCGGTGGAAGCGAACACCGCTGTACGGTCGTCCAGCCCCGAGTAGTAGCCAGGAATGCGGATGTCGTCTGCCGCTGCAGTGATATGCAGCGTGGGAATGCGCACATTGCGCAGAATGGCCTGCGGGTCACTTTCACCATAGAACGGGGGAGCCGAGATAACCACCGCAGCACGGATGCGGCGGTCACTGAAGTCCAGGGTGTGGCCATCGCGTTCGACTCTCGCCCCCGCTGCCAGCAGGATGGTATTGGCCCCGTATGAATGACCGGCCGCAGCAATTCGCCGCGCGTCGATGCGGGGTGCCAGATCTCCGGACAAAAGATGGTCCAGCGCGAAGCTCAAATCACGGGCTCGGTCCATGGCCTCCGTTTCATGCGCGGCACCCTGCAAGCGTGACATCAGCGTTAACGGATTGCCGGCCCACAAACTGCGGTCGCTGCCCACATGTTGCAGGTGCAAAGAGGCCACACCTTGCGCCGCCCAGTACTTGCCCAGATAGGTGTAGCCCTCGCGCGAACCACCGATACCGTGAGAGAACACGATCAGCGGCACTGGCGCGCCCGCTTGCGTGGGCAAATACAACTTGGCCAACACCGGGCGCTGGCGCGCAGTGTCGGCCCAGTCGAGGTAGCGGGTTTCAAAGCTGCCCGCATCTGGCATGGGCATGGCAGCGGCCAGCGCCACAGCGCGGCTCGCCATGTTTGCCTGGGGCGTGACAGTTGCCGTGCCAGGCTGGGCGCAGGCGGACAGCAGCCCGGTCAAAGCCAGCGTGGCACCGAGCAATGAAAAACGTAGATTGGTGCGCAGCATCGGGCTATTTTGCGAGGCGAGGATTAGCCCGGCGTTAGCCAATCAGCCCTGCACGGTCAGGCGTGTTTGCGGATTGCATCAGCCAGCGTGTTCACCAGCCGGTCGATATGTTCTTTCTCGACAATGTAGGGCGGTGCCAGCACCAGTACGTCGCCCGCAGGGCGAATCAGTGCACCATTGGCAAAACACTCCAGGAAGATGTCGTAGGCCCGCTTGCCCGGTAACCCCGGCAACGGGGCCAGTTCCACCCCTGCGGCCAGCCCCAAGCTGCGGATGCCCACCACGTTGGGCATGCCTTTGAAAGTGCTGTGAAAGGCGTCGCCCAGCACTTTGCCCATCAGGCCTGCGCGCTCGAAAAGGCTTTCCTGCTTGAACAGGTTGAGTGTGGCGATGGCGCCGGCACAAGCCACCGGATGGCCCGAGTAGGTGTAGCCATGAAAGAACTCGATCACGTGCTCGGGCGCGCTGGTCTTCATCATCTCGTCGTACAGCTTGTCGCGGCAGATCACGCCGCCCAGCGGGATCACACCGTTGGTGACTGCCTTGGCAAAATTCAGCATGTCGGGCACCACGCCGTAAAAGTCGGCCCCGAAGTTGGTTCCCATGCGGCCAAAACCGGTGATCACTTCGTCAAAAATCAGCAAGATGCCGTGCTTGTCGCAGATCTCGCGCAGTCGTTTCAGATACCCCTGGGGTGGCAAGTACCAGCCTGCACTGCCGGCCACCGGCTCGACAATGATGGCCGCCACGTTTTCAGGTGAGTGCAGCGGCAAAATGCGGTTTTCCAGCTCCAGCAGGATGTCTTCCTGCCAGACCGGCTCCTGGTGATGGATATAGGCATGGTTCACCGGGTCGTGGATAAAGCGCATGTGGTCCACGCGCGGCAGCAGCGCGGTACCAAACACCTTGCGGTTGGCCGGAATGCCGCCCACGCTCATGCCGCCAAAGCCCACGCCGTGGTAGCCCTTTTCGCGGCCAATGAAGATGTTGCGATGGCCTTCACCCCGCGCCCGGTGGTAGGCCAGCGCCACCTTCAGTGAGGTGTCCGCCGCCTCGCTGCCCGAGTTGCAAAAAAGCACCTTGTTCAAATCACCCGGTGCCATGGCGGCAATCATCTCCGCCGCCTTGAAAGCCTGGTCATTGCTGGCCTGAAAGGCGGTGGCGTAGTCCAGCGTGTCGAGCTGCTTCTTGATGGCTTCATTGATGGGTTTGCGGTTGTGGCCCGCGCCCACGCACCACAGGCTGGAGATGCCGTCAATCACCTTCTTGCCGTCATGGGTGGTGAACTCCATGCCGTCGGCAGCCACGAAGATGCGCGGGTTTTTCTTGAAGTGGCGGTTGGGGGTGAAGGGCAACCACTGGTTGTCCATGTTGAAGTCGGTGTAAGCCATGGCGGTCTCCTGTTAGCACTGCGATTGGGCATTTTGGCACCGGATGCTGCGCACCGCAGCGCCATGCGCTGTCCTGCGACAATTCAGCCTCTATGAGTAACGCTTATATCCTCACACTGTCTTGCCCCGACCGTCGCGGCATCGTGCACGCTGTCTCGGGCTTTTTGCTCGAGCGCGGCGGCAATATTGAAGAGGCTGCGCAGTACAACGACCATGACACCGGCTTGTTCTTCATGCGGGTGCAGTTTGCATGTGACCAGCACAGCTTTGACGACTTGAAGTTGCAGCTCGGGCTATTCGCACAACCGTTCCAGATGGCCTGCAAGCTGCACGCCACTACGCAACCCATGCGCACCGTGATCATGGTCAGCAAGGAAGGCCATTGCCTGAACGATCTGCTGTTTCGCTGGAAGAGCGGCTTGCTGCCGGTGGACATCCGCGCCATCATCAGCAACCACCGCGAGTTCTACCAACTGGCCGCCAGCTACAACGTGGCGTTTCACCACATCGCCGTGAACAAGGACAACAAGGCTCAGGCCGAGGCAAAGCAGCTCGAAATCATTGAAGCCGAGGGTGCAGAGCTGGTGGTGCTGGCGCGCTACATGCAGATTTTGAGCGACGACCTGTGCCGCAAGCTCAGCGGCCGGGCCATCAACATCCACCACAGCTTTTTGCCCAGCTTCAAGGGAGCCAAGCCCTACTACCAGGCGCATGACCGCGGCGTGAAACTCATCGGTGCCACCGCCCACTACGTGACGGCGGACCTGGACGAAGGCCCGATCATCGAGCAGGATGTTGCCCGCGCAGACCACAGCAAGACCGTGGAAGACCTGACCGCAATGGGCCGCGACACCGAAAGCCAGGTACTGGCCCGCGCGGTGAAGTGGCACAGCGAACACCGCGTGCTACTGAACGGGCACAAGACCGTGATCTTCAAGTGACATGACCGCGCGTATTCCGCCCATCCAGTGCCTGCTGACCTTCGAGGCACTGGCGCGCCTGCGCAGCGTGACCCAGACCGCCGACGAACTCAATGTGACGCCCAGCGCGGTCAGCCACCGGGTCAAGCAGCTCGAGCAGATTTTGGGCACGCGGCTGTTTGGCCGGGCTGATTTTTCCCTGACCACCGAGGGCAACGAATATCTGGCCCATGTGCGCGAGGGGCTGGCCAGCCTGGAGCGCTTTCCAGGCAAGGAAGGCGAGCAAGGCAAGCGCAAGCTGCGGGTGGCGGTCACACCGACGTTTTCGCGCTCGATCCTGATGCCGCGGCTGCGCGGCTTTATCGAGGCCTACCCCGAGATTGACCTGACGCTGCAGGTCAGCATTCCGTTGCTGGACGTGGTGGCCGAAGACGCCGACCTGATGATCCGCTTTGGCACCGGGCGCTACGCCGATGTGGAGCACACCTGCCTGATGACCGACGAGGTCACGCCGCTGGCGTCCCCGGCTTACATCCGCGAAAACGGTCCGTTTGATACGGTGCCAGAGCTGTTGGCGGCCAAGCTCATCAAAAGCCCGTTGGAGCCCTGGCGCACCTGGTTTCTGGCCCATGGCGTCGATGCGGGCGAACCGGCAGAGGGCTCCAGCTTCAACGACATCGGCCTGATGTGCGACGCGGCGGCCCAGGGTCTGGGGCTGGCACTGGTGCGCCTGAAGCTCGGTGCGCCATGGCTGGAAACCGGCGCACTGGAGCGCATCTCGGCGCGCAACGTGCCCAGCCCGCATGCCCATTACCTGTGCTGGCGCACCGGCGCGCTGGACCGCTGGGAGTGCGCGGCCTTTGCCGAGTGGCTCAAGAAAAGCCTGCTGTAGGCCGTGTTTATTGCCAAATTCCGCTGCAGCCCGCATACAGATTGCCTGACCCACTATGAATTTCATAGCAAACAGAATTTCACCCGGGATTGAAAATATCTTCAACCGGTGGCGGCGCGCTTGTCCTAAAGTAGCGCCATGAATGCACCTGTAGACGCCTCCCTGTTGAACCGCACTGACCGACAGGCCGAAGTGGTTCGTGCGCTGTCGGCGGTGCTGCCGGCGCATGCGCTGCTGTGGCAGGCCGAGGACACCACGCCCTACGAATGCGACGGGCTGACGGCCTATCGCCAGCGGCCCCTGGTGGTGGCGCTGCCCGAGACAACGCAACAGGTACAGGCCGTTCTCAGGGCCTGCTACGCGCTGGACGTGCCGGTAGTGGCTCGCGGCGCGGGCACCGGCCTGTCGGGCGGTGCCATGCCCCATGCTGCGGGCGTGACCCTGTCGCTGGCCAAGTTCAACAAAATCATCAAGCTCGACAAATACAGCCGTACCGCCGTGGTTCAGTGTGGTGTGCGCAACCTCGCCATCAGCGAAGCGGCCGCGCCGCTGGGTCTGTACTACGCGCCCGACCCCTCCAGCCAGATTGCCTGCACCATCGGCGGCAACGTGGCCGAAAACTCGGGCGGCGTGCACTGCCTCAAGTACGGCCTGACGTTGCACAACGTGCTCAAAGTCAAGGGTTTCACGATTGAAGGCGAAGTGGTGGAGTTTGGTGGCGATGCGCTTGATGCGCCGGGGCTTGACTTGCTACCCCTGATTGTGGGCAGTGAGGGCATGCTGGCGGTGACCACCGAAGTCACGGTCAAGCTGGTGCCCAAGCCAATGCTGGCGCGCTGCATCATGGCCAGCTTTGACGACATCCGCAAAGCCGGGGACGCCGTGGCAGCGGTGATTGCGGCGGGCATTATTCCGGCCGGTCTTGAAATGATGGACAAGCCCATGACCGCGGCGGTTGAAGATTTTGTGCATGCGGGCTACGACCTCACCGCCGAGGCAATTTTGCTGTGCGAGTCCGACGGCACGCCCGAAGAAGTAGAAGAAGAAATCGGCCGCATGAGCGAGGTGCTGCGTAACGCCGGTGCCACCGCCATTGCGGTCAGCCGCGACGAGGCCGAGCGCCTGCGCTTTTGGAGCGGGCGCAAGAACGCCTTTCCGGCCAGCGGGCGCATGAGCCCCGACTACATGTGCATGGACTCAACCATACCGCGCAAGCGCCTGGCCGACATCCTGCTGGCGATCCAGCAAATGGAAAAGAAATACCGGCTGCGCTGCGCCAACGTGTTCCATGCGGGCGACGGCAACCTGCATCCGCTGATTCTGTTTGACGCCAACGACGCCGACCAGCTGCACCGCTGCGAGCTGTTTGGTGCAGACATCCTGGAGACCAGCGTTGCCATGGGCGGTACCGTGACCGGCGAGCATGGCGTGGGCGTGGAAAAGCTCAACAGCATGTGTGTGCAGTTCAGCACTGAAGAAAACGAACAGATGTTTGCCGTCAAGCGTGCGTTCGACGCCAAGGCATTACTCAACCCCGGCAAGGTCATTCCCACTCTGAACCGCTGCGCCGAATACGGCAAGATGCTGGTGCGCGGCGGCCAGATCAAACACCCCGACCTGCCGCGCTTCTGACGCTGGCCGCTCACGCGGCCTAGTTATTGCACTGCTTGTCGGTGACCGCGACAACCTTGTCTTTGTCTTTGTCCTTCTTTTTCTCGGCCTCGTCCGCTTGCCGGGTTTCTTCCTTGACCAGCAGGGCCACGAACTGGGTCACGGTGTTGTCCACCTGATTGACGATGTTCTGGATTTCGGCACGCGAAACATCCGAGCGAAGCACTTCGACGATGCGGTCGACCACGGGTGCAGCTGCTGGCGCTGGCGAAGGTGCTGGCGAAGGTGCTGGCGTGGGTGCTGGCGTGGGCGCTCGCGTGGGTGCCGGTGTGGGTGCTGGCGTGGGCGCTGGCGAAGGTGCTGGCGTGGGAGCTGGCGAAGGCGCTGGCGTGGGAGCTGGCGCTGGGGCAGCGGTCGGTGCTGGCGCTGGGGCAGCGGTCGGTGCTGGCGCTCCTGCGGCGAGGACTACAAAACCTGGCGGCGCAACCACCGAGCTAAAGCCGCCACCGCCAGGGGTGCTCGCCCCCGGGAAAATATCAAACGTTCCGTTGCTGGGAGCACCCGGCAACGCCACCACGACGAGCGAGCCGCCAAGAACCAACGACCCGCTCACCGCAAGGCTATCGTTGCTGATGCCGTCCACTTCAATTTGCAAAGTGCCGCCCGCATTCTGGGTAAAGCTGCCGCCCACTGTGAGCTGCCCAGGCGAATTGCCCGGCGCAAGGATGCCGTCGTTCACCAGTTCGAATACGTTGATTGCGCCGGTGCCCTTGATGGTGCCGCCGGCCTGGTTGTTGAGCGTGACCGCACCACCCGCCGAGCCACTGCTGGAGAGGCTGAGCACGCCGCTGTTGAGCCACTCGCCGCCGCGGATATCCAGCACGCCCGACACGCTGACAATGCCCGCAGGCGCGTCCAGCCGGATTTGCCCACCAGCACCATGACCGAGGCCTGAACTCGCCGTCGGGCAATCGAGCGTGCATGCCGCTGGCAGCGCCCCCGCCAAGCCACCTGTTGCCCAAAGCTCCGCTATGCCGGTGAAATCAAGGTTGCCCGACAGCGCCCTCAGGGTGACGTTGCCCCCATCCCCCCCCGCTCCTTCCACGGTCGCTCCTTCCGCGGCCAAATAATCAATGCGGCCATCACCGCCATTTGCATACACCACTGCGTAGCCAATCGCCAGGCCCGTATCGCTGGTGATGCTCACATCTCCGCCGCGACCGCCTTTGACGCCACCGCCGCCGCCACCGGCCCCGCCAAACGCGGCAATGATGGGCAAGTTCCCCTGCAGCGAGCCAAAACGAAGGGCAACATCCCCGCCGCGCCCACCGGCACCGCCGTTTAAGCCTTCGCCGCCCATGGCATCGAACTGCGTGCCGCCAAAGACGCCCGTGGTCAGCAGATCGACAGGCCCAGCATTGCCACCGCTGGCAGCACCCAGCTCGCTTGTGCCGTTGCCGCCGCTGGTGTTGAAGTAATTCACCGTGAGCCCGCCAGTGCCAGACGCTATGGAGACCGCACCACCGGCGCCGCCTGAAGGCCCATCGCCGCCCCCTGTTTTGATGTCGCCGATGTTTACGGCACCATCGGGAGCGGTCGCGGTGATCGACACAGGCCCCCCCGCACCGCCGATGCCGGTGGCGCTATAGGCGTCCCCGCCGCCTGTCTCAATATTCTTGCTGGCGAGGTTGTAAACAAGATTAACACTCGTGCCCGACAACGTGACCGAGCCGCCGGCACCCCCGAGTGACTCGCCAAAGCCCCCCCGTGTGTAGATAGACGGGTACGCTGTGAAGGGGCTACCAACAATGACCTCGCCGCCCACGGCGGAGATGGAGACATGGCCGCCCGCGCCACCGTCGCCCGCACCGAGTGACGACCCGCCGCCGCCCTCGGTGAAGATTCGCCGGATCCGGATGCCTCCAGTGCCAGCGGATACATCGAGGTCACCTCCGGCACCGCCGACGCCGCCATAAGCGCCCGAAGTTTCGATGTCCCCGACATCGACAGAGCCGTTGGCGGCTGTAGCGGTAATTGTGACCAAACCACCCCGACCGGCCATACCTTGGCTGGTAGCGCTGGAGTAGGGCTCGCCCCCCCGCGCATCAATGTCGCCAAGGCCAGACAACGTGTTTCGCGCGTCGGCCGCAACAAGCACTCTGCTGCCCGTCAGGGATACAGAGCCCGCGTTGCCGGCGTCGCCTCCTTCCTCGGAGTCGCCGCCGCGCGTCGTGATGGATCCGATAGAAAGGTCGGCACCAGCCGCTGTAATGGAAACATCGCCGCCATGGCCACCGATTGAGCCGTAGCCCCCATAGGCTTCAATACCTTCAACGACCACCGCACCGCCCGTTGACAACAGGGTCACACTGCCTGCGTCTCCAGCAATACCCACGGCATAAGACGACTCTCCCCCGTGGGTCCTGATCTGGCCCGCTGTGATACCGCCCGTGCCCGCGGAAATATTCACGTTGCCACCTCGGTTCCCTGATGTCCCGCTAGTGCCATGTGCATACACAGCACCAACCACGACATAGCCATCCGTTGCGGTTGCCGTCACCGAGACGTTGCCGGGGAGGCCCGCAGCGCCGGGTATCGCGCCACCGTAGCTGCCGCCACCCACAGTGTGAATATCTCCACCAATGGGGCCAAAGCTTGGGAGTTCATATCCAACCAGCACGTTGGCCCCCGACAACATGACATTGCCGCCGCTCCCTGCGTTACCGCCTTGCGCCCCATATCCACCGGTGGTGTCGACACTCAGAACGGTCAGCAAACCACCGCTCGCGTCCACCGAGACCGTTCCGCCATTCCCAGCCGGCGTGGCGCTGGCCGCGAGGATGTCCACAGACCCGCCGTTGGCCAAAATGTCACCCACATTGACTCCGGCTGACCCACCCAGCACGGTCACATTGCCAGCTTGCCCGCCCGATGCGTCAGCGGCAGACGCTCTCGCAAAGCCGCCGCTGGTGTCCACCGCCGCGAGCGTCAATGCACCATTGAGGGCTGTCACCTGAACCTCGCCGCCGTTACCGCCAGAGAGTCCGGTCCGCCCCTGCGCAAAAATGTTGCCGACCGTCAGACTGCCGTTGGTGGCTTCGACGGTGACGTTGCCGCCCGGACCGCCGTTGCCCGGCACACTCGCGGAATACAGTTCGCCGCCGCCGCCGGCCGCAAGCAGGTCGCCGCCGGTAAATTCACCTTCGATTTCATACCCCACGCGCACACTTTCGCCCCGGACGAAGATATTGCCGCCAATGCCCCCATCCCCGCCATCCGCTCCGTCCCCGCCCCGCGTGTCCACTCCATGCAGAGTCAACAAACCTCCCGCTGAAGTGATGGAAACAACCCCACCGTCACCACCACGTCCGGCCCCGTAGGCCGTCGCATTACCCACGCTGCCGCCAGTGGCCAGAATGGCACCAATGGTCACACCGGCCCCGCCGGAGATGTTGATGTTCCCGGCATGCCCGCCATCTGAGTCGGGCGCCTCGGCATTGGCGTAACCGCCGCTGCTGGTGATGTCGCCCACCACGATCGGGCCGTTTGCGCCGAGGTAAACACCCCCGCCCGCACCGCCTACAGTGCCGTCGCCACCTTGCGAATTGAGGTCGCCCACCGTCAGACTGCCGGCCGTACTGATGGAAATGAAGCCGCCGGCGCTGCCAGCACTGCCGTAGTCACCATTGCCGCCATGCGCATGCACAGACTGGATGGTGACCATGCCGCCCGCGGCAGTGATGGAAACATTTCCGCCTGCCGAACTGATGCTGCCGCTCGCGCCTTCAGTGACGATGGCACCCGTGCTGATGCCCCCGGTGCCAGCAACGATCGTCACCGAACCGCCCTGGGTGGTGAGCGCGCCGGCCGCAACGCCCTGTGCTGAGGCGTAGTTGGTCAGCAAGTTGATGGCGCCGCCGGCGGAGGTCTCAATGCCAATCAGCGGGCCTTCGTCTATGCGCATGCTGATGCCAATGCCCGCAGTGCCGGTGGTCTCCAGCGTCAGGCTGCGGCCTTGCATCATGGTGATCTTGTCATCATCAAATGTGCCCGCCACAGTGATGCTGTTGTTGGCCTGTAGCACCAGGTCGGCGTCCGTGTTTTCGATTTCGGACTCATACAGGGTCGTCAGCCCCCCAGTGCTTGGCCCAAGTGATAAATCAAGGTTGTTGCCATCATCGCCATCGCCCGTCCCCCCGGTAATAACCAGGTCGTTCGGGTCCAGTAACAGCATGCCGCGACGGCCCTGGGGCGCGCCCAGGTCGGCCTTGCCGCGGTAAACCAGAGACACCTTGCCCGAAACTTCTGCCTTGCCGCCGTTGCCGCCGCTGGGGCCGCCGCGCGCGCTGATGTTGCCCGCAAACCGGGTCTGGCCATTGCTCCACACCACCACGGTGCCGCCATCGCCGTTGTTTGTGGCGTCGGCCTTGATGCTGGCACCACGCTCCACCAGCGTTTGCTGCGCGTTGGCGACACGGCTGTCGTGGCCTTGCCAGCCACCACCCACCAGCACCTCGCCGCCGCCGGCCACAGCGCTGGCGTCCAGCACAGCGGGGCTGCGCAGCGTTACTTCGCTGGCGCTCACATGAATTTGCCCGCCCAGGCCATTGCTGGCGCTGGCAACCACTGTGCCCGCCAACTCCACCGCCTGCTGGCCGCGCAGCACCACTTTGCCGCCCAGCAAGGTTGCGGCTGTCGCCTGGATCAGCCCGCTGTGTTTGAGCTGGCTGGCGAACATGGCCACCGAGTCACCCTTGAGCTGGCCCAGGTTCAAGGCCTTGTCTGTCGGGGCCTGTAGCTGTAGGCGGACGTTTTCCAGCCCGCGCCCCGTCAGCTCAACCTTTTGGCCAGCGGCAACCACGGTGTCGCCGCCAACCGACTGCACTACCGCCTCGCGGCCCAACTCTACCTGGGGGGCAATCAGCACCACGTCACCGCCACGCGCGACGACCTGGCCATTGACCGCAAGGGCTGCGCCGCCCAGACCATCGGCACCAAAGCGCAAGCGGCCTGCCAACGCATCGGCCTCGCTCATGCGCAGGGTCGAAGCGGTGAACCCAGCCGTGTCCACCACAGCGCCGGCACCTACCGCAATGCCCGATGGGTTGACCAGCACCAACCGCCCGTTGGAGCTCAGCGTGCCGAAAATTGCACTCGGGTTGCTGCTCACAAC
>CALROG020000037.1:0-42030 GCA_943369755.1 Ramlibacter sp. 2FC | reverse complement strand
TTGGTCGTAAGCCTTGGCTTCGCCGCCAAACTTGGCCGACAGCACCGTGGTGATGGCCGCCGTCAGCGTGGTCTTGCCGTGGTCCACGTGACCAATCGTGCCGACGTTGACGTGCGGCTTGGTACGTTCGAATTTTCCTTTTGCCATTTTTCGACTCCGAAAAAGATACCTGAATCAACAAAACCCTGGCGCAACAACAGCGCGCCGCTGCATATGGTGCCCTTGGCGGGAATCGGACCCGCGACCTCTCCCTTACCAAGGGAGTGCTCTACCACTGAGCCACAAGGGCAAAACTCTTCGCCGTGTGCCAAACCTGATTTGTGGAGCGGGAGACGGGAATCGAACCCGCGTCATTAGCTTGGAAGGCTAGGGTTCTACCATTGAACTACTCCCGCATCGGGCGCAAACTTCAACGACCCTTGCAGGCTCCCCAGAGCGCCACACAATTCAACTTTCAACACATTTCGCCAAGCCCCAAATGGAGCTGGTGGAGGAGGCTGGATTCGAACCAGCGTAGGCGTAAGCCAACAGATTTACAGTCTGCCCCCTTTAGCCACTCGGGCACCCCTCCGGCGAACCTCGAAATATAGCATGGTTTT
The DNA here is from genome assembly GCA_943369755.1 of Ramlibacter sp. 2FC. Lineage (GTDB taxonomy): Bacteria > Pseudomonadota > Gammaproteobacteria > Burkholderiales > Burkholderiaceae_C > CALROG01. The sequence goes on along the minus strand of CALROG020000037.1, from coordinate 41,431 downwards.
GTGTCGCCTGGCACCCGCCGCGCTGGCAAGCTGCCAGAATCCGCCGGATGAACCTTGCCCCCACCCCTGCCGTGCGCCGCATCAACCTGGCGCTGCAAGGCGGCGGCTCGCATGGGGCCTTCACCTGGGGCGTGCTGGACGCGTTGCTAGCCGACTCCCGCGTCGACATCGACGGCATTAGCGGTGCCAGCGCGGGGGCTTTTAACGCAGTGGCGCTGGCGCATGGCCACGCCCAGGGGCTGGCACGCGGCACTGACGCCCGGGCTGCAGCGCGTGACGCCCTGGCCCGCCTGTGGGGCGAGGTGATTGCCCTGGGCAAGGCGGGCGCAGTGTCGCAAAGCTTAGTTAACCTTATATGGGGCGGGATTCCAAAGGAGTTTGCGCCCACCAACTTGTTGGCCGCCAGTATGCGCAACTGGTTTTCACCCTACCAGGCCAACCCGCTGGACATCAACCCGTTGCGCGACCTGCTGACGCGCGAAATCGACTTCGAGGCCATCGCCCGCCAGACCACGCCACGCCTGTTCGTGTCAGCCACCGAGGTCCGTACCGGCAAAGCCGCCCTGTTCAGCGGTGCCCAACTGAATGCGCAGACTGTCATGGCCTCAGCCTGCCTGCCGATGCTGTTTCAGGCGGTGCAGATCGACAGCGAAGCCTATTGGGACGGCGGCTATTCGGCCAACCCGGCGCTGATGCCCTTGATTGACCACTGCGCCAGTGCAGACATCGTGCTGGTACAGATCAACCCGGTGCGCCAGGAGGTGCACCCGCGCACGCCCGCCGACATTCTGGACCGCATCAACGAGTTGACCTTCAACGCCAGCCTGATGACCCAGATGCGCGAGATTGACTTCATCAACCGCCTGTTGGCCGAAGGCGTATTGCAAGGCAACCGCTGCCGCGCCATCTTGCTGCACCGCATTGATGGGGGCGAGGCGATGCGGGCACACCCGGCGTCCAGCCGCGGCTCGGCCGACGCGGGGCTGATCCGCGCGCTGTTCGATCTGGGCCAGGAGTCGGGCGCGCAGTGGCTGAAAGACCACTTTGACGACCTGGGCCTGCGCAGCACCGTGGACATTCGGCGTGACTATCTGGATGACACTCGGGTGGACAGTGTGCAGCGTGCCAACAGCGCAACACCGGTGCCGCGCCGCGGCCTGCGCTCGTTGATCGGCCAGCTATTCAGGCGAACGAAACGCTGACGCCACGCTGGGCCAGCCAGCGCTGTGCCTGGCCGAAATGGCCGCAGCCAATGAAAGGCCGGGGCGGCCGACTGGCTGACAGGGGCGAGGGGTGGTTGGCTTGCAGCACCAGCGCCTCACGCCCATGGCGCGCGGCGCTGGCCTGGATCAACCCGGCCTTGGCCTGGGCGTGAGCACCCCACAGCAGGTAGACGCAGGGTGAGGCACTGGCCGCCACCGCGCAGATCAAGGCATCGGTCAACGCCTCCCAACCTTGCCTGGCATGGCTGGCGGGCAGGCCGTCTTCCACGGTCAAGCTGGTGTTGAGCAGCAACACGCCCTGGCGCGCCCAATTGGCCAGCGAGCCATTGGCAGGCACTGGCAGCCCGAGGTCGCGCTGCAGCTCCTTGAAGATATTGCGCAGCGAGGGCGGCAACCGCACGCCCGGCGCAACCGAAAAAGCCAGCCCTTCGGCCTGGCCCGGGCCGTGGTAAGGGTCTTGCCCCAGCACCACCAACCGCACATTGGCCAGCGGCGTCAGTTCGAGCGCGCGAAACGGCTGCGCCGGGTAGATGGTGGCCCCCGCCGCGATTCGGCTTTGCAGGAACGCCGCGAGCTGCTGGCCGGTGGCGCTGGCGGCGAAGGCAGTAACGGCTTCGCGCCAGTCAGGCGCCACCGGCCAGGTGTCAAACGCGCTATTCGCCAGCACCGGTTTGGCCTCTGGTTCAAGTGCCAAATTGGCCTGTAGCCCGCGTTGCATATGCGTGAGCCACTATTAAATTTATAGCAAGCGGCTTAGCCGCCAAAGAGCGTGGCCAGTGCTTCGCCCGGCTCGGGCGCGCGCATGAAGGCCTCGCCCACCAAGAACGCGTGAACCCCCGCGTCGCGCATGGTTTTGACGTCGGCGCGGCTCAGGATGCCCGACTCGGTGACCAGCAGCCGGTCCGCCGGCACGTCTTTGAGCATGCCCAGCGTGGTGTCCAGCGACACCTCGAAGCTGCGCAGGTTGCGGTTGTTGATGCCCACCAGCGGTGTCTTGAGCTTGAGTGCGCGCTCAAGCTCGGCGCGGTCATGCACCTCCACCAGCACCGCCATGTCCAGGCTGCGGGCAATGGCTTCCAGCTCGGCCATTTGCGCGTCGTCCAGGCAGGCGGCGATCAGCAAAATGCAATCAGCCCCCATGACGCGCGACTCGTAAATTTGATACTCGTCAACCATGAAGTCCTTGCGCAGCACCGGCAGGTCGCATGAGGCGCGGGCCTGCTTCAGAAAATCGGGCTCACCCTGGAAGAACTGCCGGTCTGTTAGCACCGACAGGCAGGCCGCGCTGGTTGTGCCGTCGCCCTCGGCGTAGCTCTGGGCAATATCGGCCGGGATGAAGTCGGCGCGCAGCACCCCCTTGCTGGGGCTGGCCTTCTTGATCTCGGCAATCACCGCCGCCTGGCCGATTGCAATCTTGGCGCGCAGCGCGCCCAAAAAATCGCGGGTAAGCACGCGGCTTTCGGCGTCCGCGCGTACTGCGGCCAGAGGCCGCTTGCGCTGCGCGGCGGCGATTTCCTCGCGCTTGACGGCAACGATTTTGTCCAGAATGTCAGACATGCTTGTTCTTTCTGCTCGCTTCAGAGCTTGCCGCGATCTCGGCCCGGACCTGACGCAGGCGCGTCATGCCAGTGCCTGCGTGGCCGCCACAAATTGCGCCAGCCGGGCTTTGGCGGCACCTGATTCGATCACCGCGCGGGCTTGTTCGATGCCTTCGATCACCGTGGCCGCCACATTGGCGGCGTAAAGCGCCACACCGGCGTTAAGAATCACGATGTCGCGGGCGGCTCCGGGCTGGTTGTCCAGCACCCCCACCAGCATGGCGCGCGACTGCTCGGGCGTCTCGACCTTGAGCGCGCGGTTGCTGGCCATGGCCAGGCCAAAGTCCTCGGGGTGAACTTCGTATTCAGTGATCTCGCCGTTCTTGAGCTCGCCCACCAGCGTGGCCGCGCCCAGGCTGACCTCGTCCATGCCGTCGCGGCCATAGACCACCAACGCGTGTTCGGTGCCCAGGCGTTGCAGCGCCCGCACCTGAATGCCCACCAGATCGGGGTGAAACACGCCCATCAGAATGTTGGGCGCACCAGCCGGGTTGGTCAGCGGGCCCAGGATGTTGAAGATGGTGCGCACGCCCAGCTCCTTGCGCACCGGGGCCACATGCTTCATGGCGCTGTGGTGGTTGGGCGCAAACATGAATCCGATGCCGGTGTCGTCAATGCACCTGGCAATCGCTTCGGGCTTGAGGTTGATGTTGACGCCCAGCGCCTCCAGCACGTCGGCGCTGCCGCTCTTGCTGCTGACGCTGCGCCCGCCGTGTTTGCTGACTTTGGCACCGGCAGCTGCGGCCACAAACATCGAGCAGGTCGAGATGTTGAAGGTGTGCGAACCGTCGCCGCCCGTGCCCACAATGTCCACCAGGTGGGTCTTGTCGGCCACATTGACCTTGGTCGAAAACTCGCGCATGACTTGCGCTGCGGCCGTGATCTCGCCAATGGTTTCCTTCTTGACGCGCAAGCCGGTGATCAACGCCGCCATCATCACCGGCGAGAGCTCGCCGCTCATGATCATGCGCACGACCCGCAGCATCTCGTCGTGAAAAATCTCGCGGTGTTCGATGGTGCGCTGTAGCGCTTCCTGGGGGGTAATTGGCATGGTTGTCTCCGCTTAGTGCGTGGGATTGTCGGTGAACGCAAGCTTGTATCCGAAGCCCACAAACAGGGCCCCGGCCACACGCTCCAGCCAGTGCATGCTTTTCTGTAGCGCGGTGACCCGCGAAGCCAGCCAGGCCGCCGCCAGCGCCCAGCCGATGTTGACCCACAGGCCGTTGAAATTGAACAGCAAGCCCAGCAGCAAGAAGGCCAGCGCTTTTTGTTCGACCCCCGGGCCAATGAACTGGGGCAAAAAGGCCAGAAAGAACAGCGCCACCTTGGGGTTGAGAACATTCGTCCAGAAGCCCCTGAAAAATATGCCTTTCATGCCATCAGCCCGCATGGAACCTGCGTTACCCACTATCAAATTTGTAGCATCCGTGGCGCGCGACAACAGCATCCGGAGGCCCACATAGACCAGGTAAGCCGCGCCCAGCCACTTCAGCACCGTGAAGGCTGTGGCTGAGGTGGCCAGCAGTGCACTGACGCCGGCAGCAGCGGCAAAAATGTGCACGAAACAGCCCGCAGTAATGCCGCAGGCCGCCACCACGCCGGCGCGTTGGCCGCCGCGCAGCGCATGGGTCACGATGTAAAGCACGTCAGGGCCGGGCGTCAGGTTGAGCAGCAAGCCCGCCACCACAAACAGCAGCAGTGAGTAGACGTCCATGCTCAAGCCCTGAAGTACTGGCGGATGGCCGCCACCGCGCGGTCTACGCCCGCGGCGTCTGCGTCCAGGTGGGTCACAAAGCGCAAACGGTAAAGGCCGGTCGCCTGGATGCCCTGCGCCGCCAGGTATGGCAGCAACCCAGCGGAACGCTCGCGCGCCGCGCCAGCCAGATCGACAAACACAATGTTGGTATGCGGCGGCTCAACCTGCACGCCGTCCATGTTGGCCAGGCCAGCGGCAAGCCGCTGCGCCAGCGCGTGGTCGTCAGCCAGGCGTTCGATATGGTGGTCCAGCGCATAAGAAGCCGCCGCAGCCAGCACCCCGGCCTGGCGCATGCCGCCGCCCGCCATCTTGCGGATTCGGTGGGCCCGCGCTATGAATTCACGGCTGCCGCACAGCGCTGACCCCACCGGCGCGCCCAGGCCCTTGCTAAAGCACACCGAGACGCTGTCGAAGTTTTGCGCAATGCGCCGGGCCTGTGTGTATGCATCACTACCTGTTTGCGCGGCCTGCGCCACCGCCGCGTTGAACAGCCGCGCGCCGTCCAGGTGGCTGCTCAGGCCACGGGCCTTGGCCAGCTCGGTCGCCGCTTGCAAATAGTCCAACGGGATCAGCTTGCCGCCCAGGGTGTTTTCCAGCGCCAGCAGCTTGCTGCGGGCAAAGTGCGCGTCGTCGGGCTTGATGGCCGCCTCGATGTCGGCCAGCGCCAGGCTGCCATCTGGCTGGTGCGTCAGCGGCTGCGGCTGCACACTGCCAAAAACCGCCGCGCCGCCACCTTCCCAGCGGTAACAGTGCTGCATCTGGCCCACGATGTATTCGTCACCGCGCTGGCAATGGCTGAGGATGGCGCACAGGTTGCTTTGGGTGCCAGTGGGCACGAACAGCGCAGCTTCAAAGCCAAGCATGCTGGCAATTTTTTCTTGCAGCGCGTTGACGCTCGGGTCGTCGGCAAAGACGTCGTCGCCCAATGGCGCTGCCAGCATTGCCGCGCGCATGCCAGCAGTGGGTTGGGTCACGGTGTCGCTGCGCAGGTCTATAGCCTTCATGCGCCGCTCCGCCGGGCCGCCCCAAGGAGCGACAGCCCCCTCGGGGGGCAGCGCAGTACACCAAGTGACAAGCGTGGGGGCTTCATTTCTGCTCCAGAAAGTTCTTCAGCATCGCGTGCCCGTGCTCGGTCAGGATCGATTCGGGGTGAAACTGCACACCCTGAATCGCCAACGAACAGTGGCGCACACCCATGATTTCACCGTCGTCGGTCCAGGCCGTGACTTCCAGTTCAGCCGGGCAGGTGGCGCGCTCAATGGCCAGTGAGTGGTAGCGGTTCACCGTGAACGTCTCAGGCAAACCGGCAAACAGGCCCTGGCCGGTGGTGGTGATGACGCTGGTCTTGCCGTGCATCAACTGTTGCGCGCGGATGATCTTGCCGCCAAAGGCCGCGCCAATGCTCTGGTGGCCCAGGCACACACCCAGAATCGGCAGCTTGCCGGCGAAGTGCTGGACGGCGGCGACCGAGATGCCCGCTTCGGCGGGCGAGCACGGCCCGGGCGAGACCACCAGCCGGTCAGGCGCACGCTGGGCGATGCCTTGCAGCGTGATCTCGTCATTGCGAAACACCTCCACCTGCGCGCCCAACTCGCCGAAGTACTGGACGATGTTGTAGGTGAAGCTGTCGTAGTTGTCGATCATGAGCAGTTTCATTCCAGCCCCTCCTCAACCAGCTCCGACGCCCGCAGCAGCGCCCGCGCCTTGGCTTCGGTTTCCTGCCACTCCAGCTCTGGTACCGAGTCGGCCACCACACCGGCGGCGGCCTGCACATAGAGCATTTGATTCTTGATGACGCCGGTGCGGATGGCAATCGCCACGTCCATGTCGCCGGCAAAACTCAGGTAGCCACAGGCTCCGCCATACAGGCCACGCTTGGTGAGTTCAAGCTGGTCGATCAGCTCCATCGCATGCACCTTGGGTGCGCCGGTCAGCGTGCCAGCCGGGAAGGTGGCACGCAGCACGTCCATATTGGTCATGCCTTCATTCAGGATGCCTTCGACGTTACTGACTATGTGCATCACATGGCTGTAGCGCTCCACGGCGAAGGCTTCGGTCACCTTGACGGTACCGGTCTGGGCGATGCGGCCAATGTCGTTGCGCGCCAGGTCAATCAGCATCACATGCTCGGCGCGCTCCTTGGGGTCGTTAATCAGCTCCTGCTCGACCACCTTGTCCTGCTCGGGCGACGCCGCACGCGCCCGGGTGCCGGCCAGCGGGCGGATGGTGATCTTCTGCGCGGGCTTGCCGCCATGCTCCACTTGCTCCTGGCGCACCAGGATTTCCGGCGAAGCGCCCACCACATGAAAGTCGCCGCCCGCGCCATCGGAGCCACTGAAGTTGTAGTAATACATGTAGGGCGACGGATTGAGCGAACGCAGCGCGCGGTACAGGCTCAAGGGCGACTCGGTGTAGCGCTTCTTGATGCGCTGACCCACCTGAACCTGCATGAAGTCACCTGCCTCGATCAGCCGCTTGGCTTTTTCTACTGCGGCAATGTAGTCGGCCTTGGCAAAGTCGCGCTCGGCGGGAAAGGTCTGGCTTTGTTTGATGACCGGCGCACTGACCGAATACTTGAGCTGGTCTTTCAGCTCGCGCAGCCGCTTCTTGGCGTTGGCAAAGGCCTCGGGCTGGCCCGGGTCGGCATAGACGATCAGGTACAGCTTGCCCGACAGGTTGTCGATGACCGCCAGCTCTTCGCATTGCAGCAGCAAGATGTCGGGGCACCCCAGGGTGTCGGGCGGGCACGACTGTTCCAGCTTTTTCTCAATATGGCGCACCGTGTCGTACCCAAAATAGCCCGCCAGGCCACCGCAAAAGCGCGGCAACCCGGGCCGCAGCGCCACCTTGAAGCGCTGCTGGTAGGCGGCAATAAAGTCCAGCGGGTTACCGTGCACGGTCTCAATGACTTTGCCGTCACGCACCACCTCCGACACCGCCTGTGCGCCAAAGCCGCGTGCGCGCACCAGCGTGCGGGCCGGCAGGCCGATGAAACTGTAGCGACCAAAACGTTCGCCGCCGACCACCGACTCCAGCAGAAAGCTCAGCGGGCCACCGCCCTTGGCGTGGGCCAGCTTGAGGTACAGCGAGAGCGGGGTTTCCAGGTCGGCAAAGGCCTCCGCAATCAGCGGAATACGGTTGTAGCCAGCTTGCGCCAGGCTTTTGAATTCAAGTTCGGTAATCACAGGATGAGCCTCCGTAGCTCAGCGGCAGGGGCTGCCGCGTTCATTCAAACCAATGCCTCGGGGCTGAGGCGGGGGGGGCACGGGCTGCCCCGTGTCGTCAGGTAAGCACGCAAGCGGGCTGACGCCAGGGCCAGGCTCCCCGGTCGCTCAAACCTGTGATGGTGGTGCGGTGAATGAACATCGCCAAAGTGTAGCAAACCCCACATTGGGGCGGCCGCAAACTTTGGCGTGCGCTCGCAAACCCTGTTGTCAGCGAACACAGGCCATAAGAAAATGCGAAATAGAACGACCGTTCTTTTTCTTTCATAGGAGACAAACATGAAGTGGTTCAAGCAGTTAGCCTCTTTGGCACTGGCCTGCCTGTTCGCGAGCAGTGCGTTTGCGCAAGTCAATGTGTCGGGCGTCAAGTACGACGAGTCCATCGATGTCCGCAGCGGCAAACTACAGCTCAACGGTGCCGGCATTCGTTACCGTGGCCCCTTCAAGGTGTACACCGCCGGGCTTTACCTCAGCCGCAAGGCCGCAACGCCCGAAGAAGCGCTGGCAGTTCCCGGTGCCAAGCGCATCAGCATCACCATGCTGCGCGACATTGACTCCAACGAACTGGGCAAACTGTTTTCGCGCGCCATTGAAGACAACATGGACAAGGCCGCCTTTTCCAAGCTGGTGCCCGGCGTAATGCGCATGAGTCAGATCTTCTTTGACCACAAGAAGCTGGTGGCCGGTGACAGCTTTTTGATCGAATGGGTCCCGGGTGCGGGCACCGTCATCACGATCAAAGGCCAACCGCAGGGCGAGCCCTTCAAAGAGCCCGAGTTCTACAACGCCATGTTGCGCATCTGGCTCGGCCCCAACCCGGCCGACTGGAAGCTCAAGGAAGCTCTGCTGGGCAAGTCCGCCTGACGGTGAGCCCCCACGCGCCTCACTGCGTGTAGTCGCTGCCCCCCCGACGGGGCTTCGGTCAGCTTGGGGCGGCCCGGCGCTGACCGATCCTGGCCTCCAGTTCCGCCAGCGAATCCAGATACCCGTCGGCATCCACGGCGCGCACCGGTTGGCCGTGGTTGTAGCCATAGGTCACCAGCAGCACCGGGCAGCCCGCAGCGCGGGCGGCTTGGGCGTCGTTGCTTGAATCGCCCAGCATCAGCGTGCGTGCGGGCACGGTGCCCAGTGCTTCGCAGGTTTTGATCAGCGGCAGCGGGTCTGGCTTCTTGCGCGGAAACGCGTCGCCGCCAAACACTTCGCTGAAAAACCCGTCCAGGCCCTTGGCCTTGAGCAGCACCAGGGCGAAGGCGGTGGGCTTGTTGGTCAAGCAGGCCAGCTTGAGGCCTTGGGCCCGCAGCGCCCGCAGGCCTTCAGGCACCCCCGCAAAAACACGGGAATAGTGGCCATTGACCATTGCGTAGTAACGCTGGTAGCTGGCCCAGGCGGCTTCGTAGTGCGCCGCCGGTGCGCCCACATGAGCCAGCACCGTTTGAATCAAATGCTCCGAGCCCTTGCCCACCATCGGCTCGATGGCGCTGGCGGCAATCGGTGGCAGCGCCAGCTCGGCCAGCATGCGGTTCAGGGCTTCGGCAAAATCACCCAGGGTGTCCACCATCGTGCCATCCAGGTCGACGATGGCAGCGTCAACGTCGAACCGCATCAAGCCGCCAGCGCCGCGCGCATGGCATCGATCACGCCCCTGTAGTCCGCTTTGCCAAAAATCGCGCTGCCGGCCACAAAGGTGTCGGCACCGGCCTGCGCCACGCGGCGAATGTTGTCGGTTTTGATGCCGCCGTCTACTTCCAGGCGGATGTCTTTGCCGCACGCGTCAATGCGCTTGCGCGCCGCCTCAATCTTGCGCAGCGCCGAGTCAATGAAGCTCTGCCCACCAAAACCAGGGTTGACGCTCATGATCAGGATCAGGTCGATGTCATCGATCAACCAGTCCAGCACGTCCAGCGGTTGCGCCGGGTTGAACACCAGGCCGGCCTTGCAACCCTGGGCCTTGATGGCCTGCACACTGCGGTGCACATGGCCCGCCGCGTCGGGGTGAAAGCTGATCAGGTCGGCACCTGCCTCGGCAAACGCTGCCGCCAGCGCGTCAACCGGCTGCACCATCAGGTGCACGTCAATCGGCACCGCCAGGCCGGCGGGCGTTTTGGCATGCGGCTTCAGGGCCTTGCAGACCATCGGGCCAAAGGTGAGGTTGGGTACGTAATGGTTGTCCATCACGTCAAAGTGAATCCAGTCGGCACCGGCGGCGATGACGTTCTTCACCTCGTCGCCCAGGCGGGCAAAGTCGGCCGACAGAATGGACGGGGCAATTCGGTAGGTGGGGGCGGTAGCGCTCATGGCGGAATTGTCGCAGTTGTTGCGCCAGCAGGTACCATTGCAGCCCCATGCCCAAGTACCAATTCAAGGTGGAAGTCGAGCCGCAGTACCTTGCGGAACAGTCCGTCCCCGACCAGGACCTGTTCAGCTTTGCCTACACCATCACCATCACCAACACCGGCGAGGTGCCGGCGCAGCTGGTGTCGCGCCACTGGATCATTGGCAACGCCAGCGGCCAGACTGAAGAAGTCAAGGGCCTGGGCGTTGTGGGCAACCAGCCACTGCTGCGCCCTGGCGAAGCCTTCCAGTACACCAGCGGCTGCCGCCTGCGCACCGCCACCGGCACCATGCGCGGCAGCTACTTCTTTGTGGCCGACGATGGCGAACGGTTCGACGTGGACATTCCGGCCTTTGTACTTGACGCCGGGGGCAGCCCGCCACGGGTCTTGCACTGAGTGCGGCCGGTGCCGGCACCATGGATCTCGGTCAGCTACTGAATGCACTGGACCCAGAAGCGCCGCTGGCGCAGCGCCACCTGTGGCTGATTGCCCTGCTGGACTGGGTGCGCGGCGACAGCACATCGCCCCAGGCAGCCGTGAGCCGTGTCGGCTTGTTGCTGGATGCTGTACAGGCCCGCCCCGATGTGGGGCAGCGGCTGCAGCAATGGTGGCTGGTGCTGACCAGCACCGTAGACGCCTCGACCCTGCTGGCCGACTTCGGCTTTGCCGCGCGCAGCGCTTTTGTCAGTGAGTTCGGCGCACGGCTGCGCCACAAGCTGCTGCCGGGAACACCCGAGACGCAAGACGCCTCGGAGCTGTTCAACCTGTCCATGGCCAGCACCTTTGACGCCAAATGGCTGGCCGCGCTGGATGAGCCCACGTTGCAGCGTCTGGGCGAACTGCTGACCACGCCCTCCGGCGTGCCGGGTCTGACCCTGTGGCAGCGCGAGACGCTGGAGGCCATCACCTACTGTGCCGGGCAAATTCGCTCCGCCGGTTTTGCGTCCGACCTGCGTCAACGCATGAGTGCGCCGGCCAAAGAAACCCAGCCGTTCCATGAGCTGGCTACGGACGTCGAGGCCTTGCGCGCCGCGTTCGTGGCCACGCCGCGCGAGCCGCTGCAGGTGCAAGCGGCCGCCACGCGCCTGCGCGAACGGCTGGACGCCTGCCGCCAGGCGGCCAACAGTGTTTACGCGCACCTGGAACAGCACGGTGTGTCAGTCGGGCTGGTGTTCACGCTGCGCCAGTTGCGCGAACGCATGCTGCGGGTGCGCGAGCTGATGGACTGCCTGCTGTCGGATACATCCGACACCAGCACCGCCCGACTGCTGTCGCGTCTGGCCACCGTGGGGGCCGAGCGCGGCAGCCTGCGCGCACTGATTGCCTCCAACTCGTCACTGCTGGCCGCCAAGCTGGCCGAGCGCAGCGCCGAAACCGGCGAACACTACATCACCCGCACCCCCGCCGAATACCGCAGCATGCTGGCCAAGGCGGCTGGCGGTGGGGCTGCCACCGCCCTGACCACCTGGGCCAAGTTTTCGCTGGGCGCGCTGGGCCTGGCGGCATTCTGGGGTGGCTTTTGGGCCGGTGCCATGTACGCCGCCAGCTTCATCCTGATCCAGCTGATGCAATGGACGCTGGCCACCAAGCAGCCCGCCATGACGGCACCGGCCATGGCCGCCAAGTTGATGGACCTGAGCGCCGGCAATGCGGTGGAAGACTTTGTGGACGAGGTTACGAACCTGGTGCGCTCGCAAGTCGCGGCGGTGCTGGGCAATGTGGGCCTGGTAGTGCCGGTGGTGGTGGCGATCAGCGGCGGCTTGTGGCTTGCCAGCGGCGCGCCCATGATCAGCCGCACCGAAGCCGACTACGTGTTCAAGTCGCTCAGCCTGCTGTCGCCCACCACGCTGCTGTTTGCGGCCTTCACCGGCGTGCTGCTGTTCGCCTCGAGCCTGGTCGCGGGCTGGACCGAAAACTGGTTTGTGCTGAACCGGCTCGACTCGGCGATGCGCTACAACCCGCGCATTACGGCGCTGCTGGGCGTGCCGCGGGCCCAGCGCTGGGCCCGCTTCATGCGTGAACATATTTCCGGCTTTGCCGCCAATATCTCGCTGGGCTTCATGCTCGGCCTGGTGCCGCCAGTGCTGGCCTTCTTCGGCCTGGGACTGGAGGCACGCCACGTCACACTGTCGGCTGGCCAGCTGGCTGCCGCCGCTGCCAGCTACGGCCTGGAGGCGCTGCGCCTGCCGCAGTTCTGGTGGTGTGTGGCCGCCATTCCCCTGATTGGCCTGCTCAATCTTTGCGTCAGTTTTTACTTCGCGTTCCAGCTCGCGCTGCGCGCCCGCAGTGTCAGCGGGATTGACCGGGCCCGGATTCGCAGCGCCATCTACGCCCGCTGGCGGCAGCGGCCCGCCAGCTTCCTGCTGCCCTGAGCCACTGCCAAACTAGAATCGCGCCGCATGGGTGAATTTGAACTGATCCAGCGCTACTTTGCCCGGCCCGCGCGCCGCGCCGCCCTGGGCCCGGGCGACGACTGCGCGCTGCTGCAGCCCGGCCCCGGCATGCAGCTGGCAGTTTCAAGCGACATGCTGGTTGAGGGCCGCCACTTTTTGTCCACGGTAGACCCGGCCCGGCTGGGCCACAAGGCACTGGCGGTGAACCTGAGCGACCTGGCCGCCTGCGGTGCCACGCCGCTTGCCTTTACGCTGGCCCTGGCCCTGCCGCGTGCCGACGAAGCCTTCCTCGCGCCGTTTTCAAAAGGCCTGCTGGCGCTGGCTGACGCGCACGGCTGCGAGCTGGTGGGCGGCGACACCACCCAGGGGCCGCTGAACATCTGCATCACGGTGTTTGGCGAGGTGCCGGCTGGCCAGGCCCTGCTACGCAGCGGTGCCAAACCCGGCGACGACCTGTATGTGAGCGGCACGCTGGGCGACGCCCGGCTGGCGCTTGAGGTGTTCCGCGGCAAGTTGGCGGTTTCAGCCGAGGTGTTCGAAGCCGCGCGGGCGCGCATGGAGCAGCCCACGCCACGGGTAGCGCTGGGTCAGACCCTGCGCGGCGTGGCCACAGCGGCCATTGACATCAGCGACGGCCTGCTGGGCGACCTGGGCCATGTGCTGCACGCCTCCGGTGTCGGGGCCAGCATCGACACCACAATTGCTATTAAATTGATAGTGGCTCCCGCAATGGGTATGCGGGCTACAGCCGGTTTTGACAGTGAATTGGCACTGGAATTCGTGTTGGCAGGCGGCGACGATTACGAGCTGGCGTTCACCGCGCCGGTGTCTGCCCGCGCGGCGGTGCAAGCGGCCGCCAGAGCCGCGCAGACGCCGGTCACGCGCATCGGCCGCATTGAGGCCGATCCCGGCCTGCGGCTGGTGGGTGCCGATGGGCAATTGCTGCAGCGACGCTACGCCTCGTTCGATCACTTCGCCTGAACGCCAGCGCGGCCCAGCTCGGCCCGCATCACGTCGATGAAGCGCTGGCCGGCAGGCGACAGCGACAGCCCGCGCCGCGTCACCACCGAGATGTCGCGCGACACGCGCGGCACGGCCAGCGTCTTGACCACCAGCGCCGGGTCGCTGGAGCCCGCCGCAAAGGCCGACGGCATGATGGACGCGCCCAGCCCGGCGCTGGTCATCCACAGCGCCGTGGAGAGAAACGAAACCTCGTTCACCACCTGCAGCGTCACACCGGCACGCGCTGCGGTGCTGTCGATCAGCGGCCGGATGCCATAGCCCGGCCGCACCGTGATGACCGGGTGGCCGGCCAGGTCCACCCAGCGCACCTGGCGGCGCGCGGCCAGCGCGTGGTCGCGCCGGCAGACCAGCGCCAGCTGGTCGCGCACCAGCGTCTCGGTGGCCACATCGGCCCCCGCGCGCTCGGGGTTGCCGATGCCAAAGTCCACATGCTCGCCCAGCACCCGGCTGACAAACTGGTCTGGCGCGCAGTCGTCAATCACCACGCGGATCTCGGGGTGCAACGCGCCAAAGGCGCGCACCACGCGCGGCAGCAAGATCTCCGCCAGCGTGGGCGTGACCGCCAGGCAAACGCGGCCACGGCGCAAGCCGGTCAGGTCGCGCAGGCCTTCGCCCAGAGAATCCACGTCGCGCAGCACACGTTCGGCCACCACGATGGCCTCGCGCGCGGCCTGCGTGGGTGCCAGCGAACGGGTGGTACGGTCAAACAGCCGCGCACCGAGCCCCTGCTCGATCTGGCGGATCAGTACGCTCACGGCCGACTGGCTGAGCGACAGCTGCTCCGCCGCGGCACTGAGCTTGCGCAGCTGGTACACCGCAGCGAAGGCGCGTAGCTGCCGCAGCGTGGGCGTGAACTTCTGATTCATGAAGATAAATCATAGTGTGTTCGTAATTTTTCGATTTACGAATGAATCAGGTTTGATTCAAATCAAGGCAAACAAACCACAGGAGACACCATGAAACTGTTTTCCCGCGCCCTCACCGGCCTGGCCGTCACGCTCACACTGGCCACCACACTCGCCACGCCCGCCCTCGCCCAGAGCGGTGCCTACCCGAACAAGCCCGTGCGCGTGGTGGTGACCTTTCCGCCCGGCGGTAGCGCCGACGCGGTAGTGCGCATGCTGGTGCCGCGCCTCAATGAAAAGCTGGGCCAGCAGGTGGTGGTGGACAACCGGCCCGGCGCGGGCGGCAACATCGGCCTGACGGTGGTGGCCAAAGCCCAGCCGGGCGATGGCTACACCCTGGGCGTGGGCGCAGCCGGTGCCCTGGCCGCCAACAGCAGCCTGTACGCGCAGATGCCGTTTGACCCGGTCAAGGACCTGAAGCCGGTGACCATGCTGGCCGCCATTCCGTTTGTGATCATTGGTCACCCCTCGGTGGCGGCCAAAACCCAGCGTGAGCTGCTGGCGCTTGCCAAAGCCCAGCCCGGCAAGCTGTCGATTGCCCATGGCGGCAACGGCACGGCCATGCACCTGTCGTCGGCCCTGTTCGCCCAGATGGCCGACGTGAAGCTGGTCGAGGTGCCGTACCGCGGCTCCGGCCCGGCGGCGCTGGACGTGCTGTCGGGCCAGGTGCCGCTGGGCGTGGTCGATTTGCCCTCGGCGCTGCAGCACATCAAGGCCGGCAAGCTCACCGCCTTTGCCGTGACCAGCCCGCAGCGCCTGCCGATGCTGCCCGACGTGCCCACCGTTTCTGAAGCTGGCCTGAGCGGCTATGACTCCACCGGCTGGTTTGGCGTGGTGGCGCCCGCCGGCACACCGCCCGAGGTGGTGGCGCGGCTGAACGCCGAGATCACCGCGGCGCTTAACGACGAAGCCACCAAGACCGCCATGCGCAACCTGGGCGTGGAGCCCGCACCCAGCACGCCCGAGGCATTTGAAGCCTACATCCGTTCAGAAACCCAGAAATGGTCGCGCGTGATCAAGGCCGCCAGCATCAAGCTCGACTGAACCCATGACAACCACTCTCGATACCGACGTGCTGATCGTCGGCGCCGGCCCGGTGGGCTTGACGCTGGCCATGGACCTGGCCGGCCGCGGCGTGAAGGTGGTGGTGGCCGAAGTACGCCGCTACGCCGAGCCGCCCAACGTCAAGTGCAACCATGTGTCGGCCCGCACCATGGAGCAATTCCGCCGGCTGGGCGTGGCACACAAGCTGCGCAGCACCGGCCTGCCCGAGGACTACCCCAACGACGTGGTGTTTCGCACCAGCGTGACCGGCATGGAGCTCACGCGCATCCCGATCCCGGGCCGGCGCGACCGCTACACCGACACCAGCGGCCCCGACGGCTGGTGGCCCACGCCCGAGCCGCCGCACCGCATCAACCAGATTTACCTGGAGCCGGTGCTGTTGCACCACACCGCCGCGCTGCCCGGCGTGACGCTGCTCAACCGCACGCAAATCACCGGCTTCAGCCAGCAGGCCGGTGGCGTGCAGGCCGGTGGCGTGCAGGCCGAGGCGCTGGACCTGGACGCCAACACCACACGCACCATCCGTGCGCGCTACCTGGTGGGCTGCGACGGCGGCGGCTCGAATGTGCGCAAGCAGATCGGTGCCAAGCTGGAGGGCACGGCCGTCATCCAGCGGGTGCAGTCCACCTACATCCGCGCGCCCAGGCTGCGCGGCCTGATTCCGGGCAAACCGGCCTGGGCCTGCTACTCGGTCAACCCGCGTCGCTGCGGTACGGTGTTTGCCATTGACGGGCACGACACCTGGCTGGTGCACAACCACCTCAACGCCGAGGAGCCGGAGTTTGACTCGGTCGACCGCGACTGGGCGATCCGCCAGATTCTGGGCGTGGGCGCTGACTTCGAGTACGAGGTGATCACCAAAGAAGACTGGGTAGGCCGCCGACTGGTGGCCAACAGCTTCCGCGACCGCAACGTGTTCATTGCCGGCGACGCCGCCCACCTGTGGGTGCCTTACGCAGGCTATGGCATGAACGCCGGCATTGCCGACGCCATCAATTTGTCGTGGCTGCTGGCCGCACGGCTGCAGGGCTGGGGCACCGAGGCCATGCTCGACGCCTACGAGGCCGAGCGCCAGCCCATCACCGAACAGGTGTCGAACTTTGCGATGGACCATGCGCAGAAAATGATCAAGGCGCGCCGCGCCGTGCCTGCCAACATCGAGGCGCTGGACGCGCAGGGCGAGGCCGCCCGCACGTTGATTGGCCAGGAAGCCTACGACCTGAACGTGCAGCAGTTCTGCTGCGCCGGTTTGAACTTTGGCTACTACTACAGCGGCTCGCCCATCATGGTGACCGACGGCGAGGCACCGCCGCCTTACACCATGGGCGGCTTCACGCCGTCCACCGCACCGGGCTGCCGCGCGCCGCATTTCTGGCTGGCCGATGGACGCTCGCTCTACGACGCATTCGGCCCGGCCTACACGCTGCTGCGGTTTGACGCGGCGCTGGACGTGGCCCCGCTGCTGGCCGCCGCTCGCGCCCATGGCGTGCCGCTGGCCGTGCTGGACGTGCAGGCCCGCGACGCCGTACCCGAGGCCTACCGCCACCCGCTGGTGCTGTGCCGGGCTGACCAGCATGTGGTCTGGCGCGGCCAGGCCGTGCCGGCGGATGCGGCGGCGCTGGTGGCGGTGCTGTGCGGCGCGGGCCTCAGGCCGGCTGAAGCGCAGGCACTGGACGCTGCGCCTGAAGCCGCGCTTGCTGAGTGAGCCCGCCGTAGCCCCAGTCGCTGGCGGGCACCTCGCGTACCGTGACGTAGCTGGCCAGCGCCAGCGGCCCTTGTGGTGCCAGCTGGTGCTGCAGCTCGGCAAAAGCCTCGGCAATGAAGCGCGCCTTCTGCGCCGGCGTGTTGGTGCCGGCGGTGATGGTGAGTTCCAGTTGCGCGGCAGGCTGCTGCACCGCCGCGGCACCGATGTACCAGCGCGCAGCGGGCAGGTCGTCAATGACCACGGCCGTGACTTCAGCGCGTTTGCCCAGCGCCTGCGCCGTGATGCGCGTGAGCGCGGCGGCCAGCAGGGCGTAGCGCTGCGGATTGCTCAGCGGGGCGAGCTTGAGGTTCAGCGTGGGCATGCTCAGGCCTCCAGCGTGTAGCTGCGCAGCGAGGGGTGCCGCGGCACGCGGCTGACCAGTCGGCGGGTGGCACGCACCGCACCGGCTGCCGCCCGGCCCAGGGAGTCCCAGAACGCGTTGACGGCTTCGCGCCGGGCCTCGATGGCACCGGCGCGGGCGGCGTCCATCAGGTGGTTGTAGTTGGCGTTGGCTTGTTCGGTGGTCATGGTGCTGTCCTTTCGTAGGGGGTGTGTTGAATGTAGGCAGCACCGGCCAGCACGGAAACGGCGCGCGCCGCAAATGGGTCTTGCAGTTGGCGCAAAGCCGTTGGCACAGAGGTTGGCTACCATGGCACCATGAAAGACTTGGCTTTTGACGACCTGCAGTTGTTCGCCCGTGTGGCTGAACTCGGCACGCTGTCAGCGGTGGCGCGCGAGCGCGACGCGCCGGTCAGCCAGGTGTCGCGCTCACTCGCCCGGATTGAAAAGACCTGTGGCGCGCGGCTGATCAACCGCTCCACCCACGGCCTGTCGCTCACCGCAGAGGGGGTGATCTTTCTGGACTATTGCCAGCGCCTGTGCGCCACCATGGATGAGCTGGAAGGCGAGTTTGCCCACAAGTCGCGCGAGGCCAGTGGCCTGGTGCGGGTGGCCATGAGCACGGTGATTGCGCAGTACCAGCTTTTGCCCAGCCTGCCCGGCCTGACCCAACGCTACCCGCAGTTGCGCCTGGAGCTTGAAGTGGGCGACCGCCTGGCCGACATGGCCCGCGACGGCATTGACATTGCCATTCGCACCTCGGTCAATCTGCCCGAGACGGCGGTGGCGCGCCAGATCGGCACACTGGCCCGTGCCTTGTACGCCACGCCCGGCTACCTGGCCGCTGCGGGCACACCCAGCCACCCCGACGAGCTGCACCAGCACCGGCTGATCACCAACAGTGCCGTTACGCAGCTCAACCACTGGCCCTTTTCGGCCCAGGGCAAACGCTATGGCGTTGTGGCAGACGGCTACCTGCGCTCCAACGACACCAATATGGTGGCCAGCATGGCGCTGCAGGGCCTTGGCATTGCGCGGCTTTCCACCATCTCGGCGCTGCCGCTGGTGCGGCAAAAGCGGCTGGTGCCGGTTCTGGCTGAGCATGTAGACCCGCAACCCATGCCGATTTATGCGGTCACTGCCGGTGCCCGGCACCGCCTGCCCAAGATCAAGGCCTGCATAGACTATTGGGCGCAGTGGTTCAAACAAAACGGCAACGAATGAGCAACGACCTCTTGTCCGCCCTGCCCGCAGCGCCACCCAAACGGCGTGCCGGCCCGGCCTTTTTGCTGCGCCATGCCGCGCACTTCATCGCGCTGGGCTTTGGCTCGGGCCTGAGCCCCATGGCACCCGGCACCGCGGGCACGCTGTGGGCCTGGCTGGCGTTTCTGGCGATCAGCTTTGTCTGGGGCCCCACTGACGCGCAATGGGGCCTGATCATCGCGGCCACCTTCTTCGTCGGCTGGTGGGCCAGCACGGTTGCTGCGCGCAACCTGGGGCTTGCCGACCCCGGGCAGATCGTCATCGACGAGATTGCGGCGTTCTGGCTGGTGCTGTGGCTGGTGCTGCCCGCCGGCCTGTGGGGCCAGCTCGCGGCGTTCTTGCTGTTTCGCTATTTCGACGCTGCCAAACCCGGCCCGGTGGGCTGGGCTGACGGCCTGTTCAAAGGCTTTGGCTGGCGCGGCGGGCTGGGCATCATGTTTGACGACCTGGTAGCCGCCGGTTGCACCCTGCTGGTGATTGCGCTGTGGAGGTTCTGGTGACGCCTGTGGCCCCCGAGTTGCTATCAATTTCAGAGCGGGTCACGCAATCTGCATGCGGGCTACTGGCCGAAAAGCTTCAAAACCGTGGCTGGAAGCTGGCCACGGCCGAGAGCTGCACGGGTGGCCTGATTGCCGCCGCCTGCACCGGGCTGAGCGGCTCCAGCAACTGGTTTGAACGCGGCTTCGTCACCTATTCGAACGAAGCCAAGACCGAGCTGCTGGGCGTAGAGCCGCAGCAAATTGCCAGCCACGGTGCCGTGAGCGAGGTGGTGGCCCGGGCCATGGCCTTCGGGGCGGTGCGCCAGTCGCGCGCCCAGGTCAGTGTGGCAGTCACCGGCGTGGCCGGCCCCACCGGTGGCACAGCCGACAAGCCGGTCGGCACCGTGTGGTTTGGCTTCAGCGTGAACGGCCAGCTCAGCAGCGAAATGCAGCGCTTTGACGGCGACCGCGCCGCCGTGCGCACGCAAACCGTGGCCCACGCGTTGAAGCGGCTGGTGCAGTTACTGGACGCCGCATGACCACCCCCGCCGACGCCTCCCTGGTCGATTCGCCACAGGCTTGGCGGCGGCTGCTGGTGACGCTAACGCTGATGATGGTGGGGGCCAGCGGCATGTATGTGGTGCCGGTGGTGCTGCCCGCTGTGCAGGCCGACTTTGGCGTGGCCCGGGCCGATGCCTCGCTGCCCTACACGTTGCTGATGATCGGCTTTGGCGTGGGTGGCCTGTTGATGGGCCGCCTGGCCGACCGCTTTGGTGTGGCGGTGCCGTTGCGCCTTGGGGCCGTGGGGCTTGGCCTGGGCTTTCTGGCCGCTGCGCTGAGCAACAGCATCTGGCTGTTTGCAATTGCCCACGGCTTGTTGATTGGCCTGTGTGGCAGCTCGGCCACCTTCTCGCCGCTGCTGGCCGACACCTCGCTATGGTTTGCGCGCCGCCGTGGCATTGCGGTGGCGATCTGCGCCAGCGGCAACTACCTGGGCGGCGCAGTCTGGCCACCCATCGTGCAGCACTTTGTGGAAACCGTGGGCTGGCGCCAGACCTATCTGGGCCTGGCTGTCTTTTGCAGCCTGACAGTGTTGGCACTGGCTCAGCTCATGCGCCAGCGCCCGCCGGCACTTGCCGCGCAACCCGACATGAGCAGCGGCCAGCCCGCGGGCAGCCTGCCGTTTGGCCTGCGGCCCGGCGTGGCCCTTGCGCTGCTCAGCGTGGCCGGTGTGAGCTGCTGCGTTGCCATGTCGATGCCGCAAGTGCACATCGTGGCCTATTGCGCAGACCTGGGCTACGGTGCCGCGCGCGGTGCCGAAATGCTGTCGTTGATGCTGGCCTGCGGCATCGTCAGCCGCTTGATATCAGGGGCGATTTGCGACCGCATCGGTGGCCTGCGCACCCTGCTGCTGGGCTCGGCATTGCAGACCATTGCGCTGGTGATGTTTTTGCCGTTTGACGGCCTGGTGCCGTTGTATCTGATCTCGGCGCTGTTCGGCCTGTTCCAGGGCGGCATCGTCCCCAGCTACGCCATCATCGTGCGGGAACACTTTGCCCCGGCCCGCGCCGGCACCTATGTGGGCGCCGTGATCATGTGCACCATGCTGGGCATGGCGCTGGGCGGCTGGATGTCGGGCAAGGTGTTCGACATCACCGGCTCGTACCACGCGGCCTTTTTGAACGGCATTGCGTGGAACTTGCTGAATTTCGGGATCGTCGCCTGGCTGCTGTGGCGAACCCTCAGACCTGCACAAACGCCGTCAGCGGCCGCCGCGGCGTAGCCGGCGCAGGTGCCGCTGTATAGCCCAGCCGACAAAACATCTGCACCGTGTCGTCCGCTGCTGTTTTCGGCGCGGCTTTGCCCAGCATCAACTGGTGCGCCTGCTCGTAGTGCGGTTTCATTTCCACAAACTCCTGCAGGGCCTGGCTCATGGGGTGCACGCCCAGGCCGATTTCGGTGGCCTTGAGTTGCAGGCGAACATAGGCGCGGCCACTGTCTATTTGCTGGCTGCGGCTGTTGCCGGGTGTGCTCATCCACACAAAGCCCATGGCGCTGCGGCTGTGGCCTTCAAACCGGCCGGTGGCGTTTTTGAAGGCCGGGCTGCCTTCAGCTGGCGGCGCGCTGCGGTCAAACATGCCAACCATGTCCATGGCCCGCACAAACGGGCTGTTCAGGCTGATGCCGTCACGGTGTTGAAGAATTTCGCTGGGGCCCACCCGGATCAGCTTGATGCTTTCCATCATGGTGCGCGCGGTGCGCAGCTCCACCATGGCCGAGTCAATGCACACCTGCCGCAGTGCTGGCAGCTTGCCCGCCTCCACCGTGCCGGCGGTCCGGATGCCGGGCTGGGTACTGCTGGCCAACAGGGTTTGCAATGCCGCAGCGCTGACCGGCCTGGCCATGTCAAAGTCCGACTTGGGCGTGTGGCGCTTCAGGATCTGTGCAAACAGCGGGTCGGCCTGGCTGCCGCGGGCAAGGGCAATGCGGGCCACCGGGCGTTTGTCCCAGTCTTTCAAGCTGGCAGGCAGCTCGCCCAGGGGCCACAGCGTGACTTGTGCTGCCAGGCCCTGCTGGGCCAGCGCTATGACCAGCAGCTCCAAAAAGGCGCCGTGGCCAATCAGAATCTGCCGGCCAAACGGGTCAGTCTCGGGCAGCACACGCTCGCGGTCGGTGTAGACGGTGATGGCATTGGCCTCGCGCAGGTCCACCAGCCAGGGCTGCAGGTTGTGCGGGTTGGGCGCGGTGATGGCATAGGCCAGGGCAACGCGGCGCGGGTCGGTCTCGCCGCCGACCGGGCCTTGCCAGGCCTGCACAGCGGCACCCGGAAAGTCGCCGCTGAGTGAACAACCGACCATGGGGGCAGTGGCAGCCACGACCACAGCGCCGCCTCCGGCGAGGCGAATGAAATTGCGACGGTTCATAGTTAGGCTCCTTGGAAAATTTCAAAAAGAATCGGGGGAGAAACGCGGCGCGACTCAGGGCAAAAAGGGCAGGCCCATCCGTGCCTGCACAAAGGTCCAGACGCACCAGAAACTGAAAGCGGCGGCAAACACCCACACCGCCGCACCTGCCTGCCGCTCGGGCACGCGCAAGGCCGCCAGCGCCAGGCCGAATGCCGGGATGAAATGCATGGCGTGAATGCCGAAGAAGTGCGCCACCCGCAAGTCGCCGCCACTGCGCGACCACTTGAACAGCGGCATGCCACCGGCGTCGGTCAGCGCGCCGCCAACCCAGTGGCCGGTGGGCTGGCCACCCAGGTAAGCACCAAAAGCCGTGCCCAGCACAAAGGTAATGAGCAGGCCCAGCACCACAGACAACTTGAGCGCGGGCGGCAGACGGTAGTCAGCGCAGCGGGCAATCAGGATGCCCAACACCAGGGAGGCGCTGGCCAGCAATACGGCACCCACGCCCATCAGCGTGTACATGAACGCCGCGACCCTGCTGCCCACATTGAAGTGCGACGCTTGCCCCAGTGCGCCCTGCCAGGTGATGTAGCCGACTTCAAAAAGGGCACTCGCCACTGCCACCCAGACCACATACCGGGCCGCGTTGGTTTGCCGGGCAGCCGCAGGCAGCCAGACCATAAAAAGCCCCAGCGTCAGCAAATACACGGCCGCAGAGAACTGGAACTTCCAGGGCTTGAGCCAGACGCTGACGCCCTGGAACAAGCGAGCGTCTACCAGCGCCAGGGCCACGGTAATGCAAGAGGCCACCAGCAGTCCCAGGCCCACCCAAAACAAGGCTGGCGCGGCTGTTCTAAGGCGCAGCAGCCAATGACCTGGTAGCGCCTGGTCCAGGCTGTGGGCGGTTGCAGCGGGGCTAAGCAGGGTGTTGGGGGTCATGGTGCAGATTCTCTGAAGATGGGTGTATTGTGAAAATCCTGGACGAGTTACACAATTGCCTAACTGTCCATAGCAGAATTTCATAAATGAATACCAACTTCGACTGGACGCTGGTGCGCTCGTTCCTGGCGGCGCTGGAGCAGGGCAGCCTGCTGGGCGCGGCGCGGGTGCTCAAGTCAAGCCAGCCCACCATTGGCCGACATATTGCCGAGCTGGAAAGCCAGTTCGGCGTGGTGCTGTTTGAGCGCACCGGGCGCGGCCTGCTGCCGACAGCCATGGCGCTGCGCCTGGCCGACGCCGCCCGCACCATGGAGGCTGGCGCAGACCAGCTCGCACGCAGCGTGTCCGGGGCTCAGGGCGAAACCTCGGGCACGGTGCGCATCACCGCCAGCCAGCCGGTGGCCTGTGTGCTGCTGCCGCCGGTGCTGGCGCAGATGCGCCTGGCCCTGCCCGAGGTGCAGGTGGAGCTGGTCTCCAGTGACGCGGTCAGCAACCTGCTTCGGCGTGAGGCCGACATTGCGTTGCGCATGGTGCAGCCCGACCAAGCCACGCTGGTGGCCAAGCGGGTGGGCAAAGTGGCGTTGGGTGTCTATGCCCATCAGGACTACCTGCGCCGCCGCGGCACGCCGCGCCAACCGCAAGACCTGTTTGCCCATGACCTGGTGGGAACCGACCTTAACGAAGACATCATCAAGGGCTTTGCCAGCTTTGGTTACCCCTTGGTGCGGGAGAATTTTGTTTTTCGCACCGACGACCTGATGGCCTATTGGGGTGCAGTACGCGCAGGCGTCGGCATCGGCTTCGTGTCTGACTACCTGGCCCGCACCGACAGTGCCATGGTCCGGCTGCTGCCCATGCTGCAGATTCCGCCGCTGCCGCTGTGGCTGGCGGTGCACCGCGAGATTCGCACCAGCCGGCGCATCCGTGCGGTGTACGATTTCCTGGCCCAGGCCATCCCCAAGGCACTTTGAAAGTGAAAACCGCCATGCACCCGAATGCAGCCACGATTGAAAAGTTCTACACCGCGTTTGCGCAACTGGACACCGACACCATGGCCCAGTGCTATGCCGACGATGTGGCCTTTGACGACGAGGCGTTTTCGCTGCGCGGCAAGGCCCAGACCATGGGCATGTGGCGCATGCTGTGCGAAACCACCCGCGCCAAGGGCCTGGACGCCTGGAAGCTGGAATACAGCGGGATTGAAGCCGACGCCTCCAGCGGGCGCGCCCACTGGGACGCGCACTACCGCTTTACCGCCACCGGGCGCTTGGTGCTCAACCGCATCGACGCGGCCTTTACCTTCAACCCGCAAGGGCTGATCGCCACGCAACGCGACAGTTTTGACTTCTGGGCCTGGTCCCGCCAGGCGCTGGGCACACCGGGCCTGCTGCTGGGCTGGACGCCGTTTTTGCGCGCCAAGGTGCGGGCCACGGCGGCGGCCAACTTGAAAAAGTTCATGGCGGCAAAAGGGTCTGCATGAGCTGGTTTGAAGGGTTTGAAGCGCGCACCTTCACGCTGGCGGGTTCCGAGGCGTTTGCCCGCTTTGGCGGCAACCCCAACAAACCGGCGCTGTTGCTGTTGCACGGATTCCCGCAAACCCATGTGCTGTGGCACCGGGTGGCGCAGCGCCTCAAGGATGACTTTTTTCTGGTCATGCCCGATCTGCGCGGCTATGGCGACTCTTCAAGGGAGCCAGGCCTACCCGACCACAGCAACTACAGCAAGCGCGCGCTGGCCGCCGATGCGGTGGGCGTGATGGCGGCGCTGGGCCTGGACAGCTTCTATCTTTGCGGCCATGACCGCGGCGGCCGCGTCGCCCATCGGCTGGCGCTGGACCACGCGGCGCGGGTGAAGAAGCTTTGCGTGATCGACATCGCACCCACGCTGGACATGTACAACGCCACCGACATGCGTTTTGCAAGCTACTACTACCACTGGTTCCACCTGATCCAGCCCGCGCCGCTGCCGGAAATGATGATTGAACCCAATGCCCGCCGCTACCTGCACGCCAAGCTGGGCGGCTGGGGCAGCCAGGGGTTGGGCTACATCGAGCCGCAGGCGCTGGCGGAATACGAGCGGTGCTTTTGCCGCGCAGAAGCGATCCACACCGCCTGCGAGGACTACCGCGCCAGCGCCAGCATTGACCTGGAGCACGACCGGCAAGACCGCGCCCTGGGCCACAAGGTCGCTTGCGACATGCACCTGCTCTGGGGTGAGCGCGGCGTGGTCAACAAGCTGTTCAAGCCGCTGAGCCTTTGGCAGGCCCAGTGTGCAGGCCAAGTAACGGGCCAGGCGTTGCCAGCGGGCCACTTTATTCCTGAAGAGCTGCCGCAGGAAACCGCCCAGGCTCTCGCCGAATTTTGCCTGGAGACAACCCGATGCTGCTGACCCGTCTGGACTCGGTTTACCCCGTTCGCTACACGGCGCTGGCGCTGTGCGTATTTGGCCTGTTGCTCAGCCTGTTTAGCGTGGCGGCGTTTGGCGTGGGCTGGCTGGCGCTGCTGGTTTTTGGCGCGCTGGTGACGTTGGGCGTGTATGACCTGCACCAGATGCGCCGCTCGGTGCTGCGCAACTACCCGGTGATTGGCCATCTGCGGTTTTTGCTGGAGTTCATCCGCCCGGAAATCCGCCAGTACTTCATTGAAAGCGACAACGAAGCCGCGCCGTTCTCGCGCGCACAACGCTCGCTGGTGTACCAGCGTGCCAAGGGCGAACCGGACAAGCGGCCATTTGGAACCCAACTGGACGTGGGTGCCGTGGGCTACGAATGGCTCAATCACTCTGTGGCCCCCACGGTGCTGGCCAGCCATGACTTTCGCGTCACCATTGGTGCAGGCCGCGCCCTGCCTTATGCGGCCAGCGTGTTCAATATTTCCGCCATGAGTTTTGGCGCACTCTCGGCCAACGCCATCCTGGCGCTCAATGGTGGTGCGCAGCGCGGCGGCTTTGCCCATGACACCGGTGAAGGATCGATCTCGGTGCACCACCGCACGCAGGGTGGCGACCTGATCTGGGAAATCGGCTCGGGCTACTTTGGTTGTCGCAACGACGACGGCAGCTTCAACGCCGAACACTTTGCCGCCAATGCCACGCTGCCCCAGGTGCGCATGATCGAGCTCAAGCTGAGCCAGGGAGCCAAGCCTGGCCATGGCGGCGTGCTGCCCGGCCCCAAGGTCACGCCCGAGATCGCGCTGGCGCGCGGCGTGCCAGTGGGCGTGGACTGCGTGTCGCCAGCCGCTCACAGTGCGTTTTCCACCCCGCTGGAGATGATGCATTTCATTGAGCGCCTGCGCACACTATCTGGCGGCAAGCCCACCGGCTTCAAGTTCTGCATTGGCCATCCCTGGGAGTGGTTTGCAATGGTTAAAGCCATGCTGGACACCGGCATCACGCCGGACTTCATCGTGGTCGATGGTGCCGAAGGCGGCACCGGTGCCGCACCGCTGGAATTTACCGACCACGTCGGTGCGCCGCTGCAAGAGGGCTTGCTGCTGGTGCACAACACGCTCAAGGGCGCGGGCTTGCGCGACCAGATCAAGGTCGGTTGCGCAGGAAAAATTGTGAGCGCGTTTGACATCACCCGCGCCATGGCGCTGGGAGCCGACTGGTGCAACTCGGCACGCGGCTTCATGTTCGCGCTGGGTTGCATTCAGGCCCAGCATTGCCACACCGGCCACTGCCCGACCGGTGTGACCACCCAGGACCCGGTGCGCCAGCGGGCGCTGGTGGTACCCGACAAGGCCGAGCGGGTGCATCATTTCCACCAGAACACGCTCAAGGCGCTAAAAGAACTGGTGCAAGCCGCCGGGCTGAATCACCCGAGAGAAGTTACCGCCCACCACATCGTGCGCCGTGTCAATGAAAACGAAGTGCGGCTGCTGGCCAATCTGGTGCCCCAGGTGGAGGTCGGCAATCTGCTGGGCAGCGATGTGAGTGGCCTGCACAACGTGTTCAAGCTGTATTGGCCACGGGCCCGCGCAGACAGCTTTACGCTATTAAATTGATAGTGGCTCGCGCAGTAGTTTCGCGGGCTGCAAGCCGTTTTGCCATGCAAAGCACGGCCTTGTCCTTGCTCAGCAGCAGGGCCCGGTGCGCCACCGCCAAGTCAATGAACTTCTGGTCGTCCGGGTCTTTGCAGGTAACGCTGGCTTTGACCGCTGGCGCCACCAGGGTGGCTTGCCGGTCGAATGCCTGCAATACCGTGGAGCCGCCGCAAGGGTGGCGCGCCAGGCGCTTCATGATTTGCGGGTAGCCCAGCACCCGCTGCAGTTCGTCACGCATCGCGGGCGTGGCCAGCCAGCGCAGCGCGCCGGCGGCCAGGCCTTCGCGCAGAGGCTGCGCCGCCGCGTCGTTGAACACAAACAAGTCGAGCACGATGTTGGTGTCCAGCACCAGCGCTGGAACGGACTCAGGCCGTGACGGGAGCGTCATCTTTCTTGCGGGCCGAGCCCTTGACCATGTCAAAACGAAACAAGCGGCATTCAATCGGGCCGTTCCACATCGGCACACGGCGCGACTCTTTCAAACGCATACGGTTGGGCAGCTTGAGATCGGGCGTCAGCACCCAGGCGGTCCAGCCGGGGTAGTTTTTCTTCCAGTGGGTGGCCAGCTGGCTGAAGAATTCGCCGCCATCTTCGGTCTGGGCGTTCTCGCGTGCGCCGAAACGCGCAGGGGCCTGCGCATTGCCAACCCCGGCCACCCCGGCCACCTCGATGCGCTCGCCATACGGCGGGTTGACCAGCATCACGCCCGGTGTTTCGCTGGGTGGCATGCGCTGCAAGGCGTCCCCGCCGCGCAGTTGCACAACCTGCGCCACGCCCGCACGCTGGGCGTTGCGCTGGGCGAAGTCGACCATGCGAAAGGCAACGTCGCTGGCAAACACGGGGGCCACCGGTGCACGCTGCGCGGCCAGCGCCTGCGCTTGCAGGGCGGTCCATACATGCTCCTGAAATGGCAGCATTTTTTCAAACGCGAAGCGCCGCAGCGAGCCCGGTGCAATGTTGCAGGCCACCTGGGCCGCCTCGATGGCAATGGTGCCGCTGCCACAGCACGGGTCATACAGCGGCACGCCCTGCTCGCACTGGGTGGCCCAGCCGCTGGCGGCAATCATGGCGGCGGCCAGCGTCTCTTTCAACGGAGCGTCGCCCTTGTCTTCGCGCCAGCCACGCTTGAACAACGGCTCACCCGAGGTGTCGATGTACAGGGTGGCCATGTCGGTGGTCAGGTGGGCGTAAATGCGCACGTCGGGCCACTGGGTGCTGACGTCGGGCCGAACCCCGCTCTTGTTGCGAAACCGGTCTGCCACGGCATCTTTGACCTTGAGCGCGGCAAAGTTAAGGCTCTTCAGCGGGCTGTGCTGGGCTGTGACTTCGATCTTGAAAGTCTGCTTTGTGGTGAACCAGATTTCCCAGGCCACGGCACTGGCCGCTTCATACAGATCGTTTTCGCTGCGATAGGGCGTGTGCGACAACTGCACAAGCACCCGTTGCGCCAGGCGGCTGCGCAGATTGAGCTGCAACGCCTCGCGCCAGGAGGCGCGCAGCAGCACCCCGCCACGCCCGCTCAGCAGGTCGTCGCCCTGCAGGCCGGTGATGGCATGCACCTCGTCGGCCAGAAGGCCCTCGACACCGGCGGCGCAGGGCAGGAAGAGTTGAAGCTGGTTCAAAGTGTCTTTCTCAGGTTGGCGGGGGCAATGCGCAGGGCCTCGCGGTACTTGGCCACGGTGCGGCGCGCGCATTCGATGCCTTGCTCCTTGAGCATCTCTGAAATCTGGTTGTCACTCAATGGCTTCTTCAGGTTTTCGCTGGCGACGAATTGCTTGATCAATGCGCGCACCGCGGTGCTGGAGGCGTTGCCACCCGTTTCGGTGCCCAGCGCCGAGCCAAAGAAATACTTGAGCTCAAAGGTGCCAAACGGTGTGGCCATGTATTTGGCGGTGGTCACCCGGCTGATGGTGGACTCGTGCAGGCCCAGCTCGTCGGCAATTTCGCGCAGCACCAGCGGGCGCATGGCCAACTCCCCATGCACGAAGAAGTTTTTTTGCCGCTCGACAATCGCCGTGCTCACGCGCAGGATGGTGTCAAAGCGCTGCTGGATGTTCTTGATGAACCAGCGCGCCTCCTGCAGGCGCTGCTGCAAGGCCTGGTGGCCCTCGCCCTTGTGGGCCTTCAACGCACCGGCGTAGATGTCGTGCACCCGCAGCCGCGGCATCACGTCGCTGTTGAGCTGGACCCGAAAGCGCCCTTGCGGGCCGCGCCCCACTTTGGTGACGATCACATCGGGCACCACGATGTTGCGCTCCACATCGACAAAGCGCCGGCCGGGTTTGGGTTCGAGCCGGGTGATGAAGGTCAGCGCGGCCTTGATATTGGCCTCGCTGTCGCCGCAAAGTTGCGTCAGGCGCTTGACGTCGCGCCGCGCCAGCAGCTCCATGGGTTGAGCGCAGATGCGCAAGGCGGTTTCGCAATGGGCAGGCGCGTCACCGCTTTCCTGCAACGCGCGCAACTGCAGCGTGAGGCACTCCGCCAATGAGCGCGCCCCCACGCCAGCCGGCTCCAGGTGCTGCAACAGGCGCAGCGCCACGGTGAAGCAGTGCACCAGTTGGTCCAGTTCTTCGGCATCGCGCCCGGCCAGGCCGCGCGCCAGCTCTTCAAGCGAATCCTCAAGGTAGCCGTCGTCGTTGAGCGACTCGATCAGAAAACGCAAGGCGGCGCGGTCTTCGTCCGACAAGCGCAGCGCCAGCGCCTGGCGGTGCAAGTGCGACTGCAAGGACTCCTGGCCGCGTGCAAGCTCGGTCGCATCCATCTCGGCGTCGTCGCCAAGGTTGTTCTTGCGGGCCGGCGCGTCGCCACCCCACTCACCGTCGTCAGCTATCGCCTCGACACTGCCGTCACCGTCCCAGGTCGGCTCGTCGGCTTCGCTGGCGGCCGGGGGCTCGGCCTCATTTTGACTTTCAGCCCGCACCTGTTCTGCGGGAGCCGCTATAAAATCTGTAGCAATCTCTGCGTCGCGGTCGTCTTCACGCACGGGCGTGTCGACCTGGGCCAGCCCAAACTCCTCACGCGCGGCTTCGTCGGCGCTGAGCTCGAGAAAAGGGTTGTCGTCAAGCATTTGCTCGACTTCCTGGCTCAGCTCAAGGGTGGACAGCTGGAGCAGCCGGATCGACTGCTGCAATTGCGGCGTCAGCGCCAGATGCTGCGAAACGCGTAGTGAAAGGCCTTGCTTCATGACGGCGTGAGCGCCGCCGGGCCGCAAGGCAAGCGCAGCGCGGCCTTTCGCCGCGCGGGCGCGACGCCCCCCTCGGGGGGCAGCGCAGTACACGAAGTGACAAGCGTGGGGGCCATGTTCACATCCTGAAGTGCTCGCCGAGGTACACGCGTCGTACGTCGGCGTTGTTCACAATCTCCGAAGGCGTGCCCTGGGCCAGCACATGGCCGTCACTGATGATGTAGGCATGGTCACAGATGCCCAGCGTCTCGCGCACGTTGTGGTCCGTGATCAGCACACCGATGCCGCGCGACTTCAGGAAACCGATGATGCGCTGGATCTCGATCACCGCGATCGGGTCAATCCCGGCAAACGGCTCGTCCAGCAAAATGAAGCGAGGCTGGGTCGCCAGTGCCCGAGCGATCTCGACCCGGCGCCGTTCGCCGCCCGACAGCGCCACTGCGGGAGAGTCGCGCAGGTGCTCCACCCGCAACTCCTGCAGCAACGTGGTCAGGCGCTGGTTGGTCTCGGCCTTGCCCAGCGGCTGGCCCTTGTCGTCGCGTTGCAGCTCCAGCACGGCGCGAACGTTGTCCTCGACACTGAGCTTGCGAAAGATCGACGCCTCCTGCGGCAAGTAGCTCAGGCCCAGCCGCGAGCGGCGGTGAATCGGCATGTGCTCAACCGGCATGCCGTCGATCGCGATCTCGCCAGCATCAGCCCGCACCAGGCCCACGATCATGTAAAACGAGGTGGTTTTGCCGGCACCGTTGGGGCCCAGCAAACCCACTACCTCGCCTTTTTGCACGGTCAGGGACACGTCCTTGACCACCTTGCGGCTGCCGTAGGACTTTTGCAGGTGGCGTGCTTCCAGCCGGCTCGCGCCAGCGTCGAGCGTCACTTGCGCTCCCCGCCCAGTGTGCTGCTTGGACGCAACGGGGCCGGGCTGGCCGCCGGTGCGCCCGGGGCCGTGACGACATTACGCGGTGACAGCACCGCGCGAACCCGTCCAGCGCCAGCCGGCGCGCCCGGCGTGGTAACGCTGCCGTCCACCGTGAACACATCGTTGCTATTGTCGTAGACGATCAGGCTGCCGGTCATTTCATCGGCAACCGATGCACCGCGCAAGCGGCGCAACTCGGCGTTGCGAATGAAACGCACCCGGTCGGCTTTGCCGTCGTACTCAATGCTGTCGGCCTCGCCCTCAATGTATTCGTCCAGGCCTTCGCGTTTCTGCTTGTAATAGGCCAGCTTGCCCGGCTCGGCTGTCACGGTGCCGAACTGATAGCCCTCGGCGTCCTGGCGCACCTCGACACGGGCGCCACGGATGAGGATGGTGCCCTTGGTCATGACCACCCGGCCGGTGAACACGCTGAGCTGTTTGAGGTCGTCATACCGCAGGGCATCAGCCTCAACGTTCATGGGCTTGTTGCGGTCAGCCTTTTCAGCCAGCGCCCCACCCCAGGGCAAAGCGCAGGCAACGGCCAGTAACAAGGAGTAGTAAGTTTTTTTCATAGCGGCACGAATCTTGCTGGCCATTGTGCCAGAGCGCAGAGCGCCGCCTCAATAAAAAATGCCCGTGTGTACGGGCATTTTTGTGGCAGAACGCCGAAGTTCAGGCGTGGTCAACGGCTCTTGCGGGCCTCTGCAATCAGGAAATCGGTGACCTGCAACGCACGCTCCATGTTGCCGGCCAGCGTACCGTCGGTATAGAAGCGCCCGGCAATGCCCATGGCGGGCACGCCCTGGACCTTGAACGCGTCCTGGAGCTGGGTGGCGCGCCGGGCCTTGGTAGAAACCGAGAAAGAGTTGTAAAGCTCGGCGAACTTGGCCTTGTCAACGCCCTGCTTTTCCACCCAGGCAATGATGGACTCTTCTTTGTCCAGCGCCAGCTTTTCCACGTGAATCGCATTGAATACCTTGCGATGCAGCTCGTCGACCTTGCCCAGCGCCTCTATTGCGTAGAACAGGCGCTGCTGCGGCACGAACGAGTCGCGAAACGCCACCGGCACGCGCTTGACCACCACATCGGCGGGGTTCTTTTTGATCCAGGCCTCCAGCCTCGGCTCAAAAGCGTTGCAGTGCGGGCAGCTGTACCAGAAGAATTCGATCACCTCGATCTTGCCCTGCGGGGCCTCCACCGGCACCCGCTTGTCCAGCGTGATGTAGTCCGTACCTTCGTCTGGCTTTTTCTGGGCCTGGACCGGCAGGGCCAGCCCGGACGCGGCCAGGACGGTTGCGGTGCCGAGGGAAAAATCACGTCGCTTCATGTTTGATAACTCCTTGCTTTGGTCAGAGCCGTTGGCCCCGGAAAAAGTTCAGCGCTGCTGGCGCACCAACGCGGCTTCCACCCCGTTGGACTCCAGTCGCTCCTTCTGTTTGTCGGCTTCTTCTTTCTTCTCGAAAGGGCCGATCCGCACGCGGTACACGGTGCGGCCGGACTGCTCGCGCTCGGTTACTTTGGCCTCCAGCCCGATCAGCGAGAGCTTGGCGCGCTGGGCTTCGGCGTCTTCAGCGGTGCGGTAGGCACCGGCCTGAATGAAATAGATGAACGGGTCAGCGGTGCCCGCGGCCGCGCCAGCGGCCTTTGCGCGTGCCAGGTCGCCCAGCGGGTCCGCCGTAACGGCAGGTTTGGTTTCAGTTTTGGCTGCGGCGGGCGCACTGGCGGCGGGCCTGGGTGCCGACGCCGCCAACCTGGGCCCCGACGCGGGCACCTCGGGTGCGCTGCCAACCACGCCAGAGGCGGCGGGTGCAGGGCGCACCGGGTTCTTTCCGTACAGTGGCGCGTTCGGGTCCCAGTCTTTGTTCTTCCTGGCCTCGGCGGCGTCCTGGTCGGCGCTGCGGTTCTGACCCTTGTTCATGAAGGGCACCGGCACCTTGGTCACATAAACAGCCACGGCCAGTGCCGCAGCCAGCCCGATCACCACGCCGATGACAAGGCCAAGAACCAGACCACCGCGTTGTTGCTTGAGTGTTGCCATGGCTTACATCTTCTGCGGTGCGCTGACGCCGAGCACCTTCAGCCCATTGTGCAACACCTGTGCTGTGGCGGCGACGAGCGCAAGCCGGGCTTTTTTCACGACTTCGTCGTCTACAAGAATACGCTCCGCGTCGTAGTAGCTGTGATAGCCCGCGGCCAGCTCGCGCAGGTAAAAGGTCACGTCGTGCGGCGCTGAGTCAGCGGCGGCTGAGCTGAGCATCTCGGGGTACTTGGCCAGTTGCAGCATCAGCGCCAGGGCGGGCGCGCTGTTCAGCGGCGACAAGTCGGCGTCGTCGAGAGAAGCGATGAATGCAGCAGTGACTTGCGACATTTGCTCGTCTACAGAAAGATCGCCTACAACCGCTAAACGCTCGAGCGTCTCATCTTCGTAGCCGGCGGCCTTTCGAAGCACCGAGCAAATGCGCGCATGGGCGTACTGCACGTAATACACCGGGTTGTCGTTGTTTTTGGCAATCGCCAGATCTACATCGAAGGTGTATTCGGTATCGGGTTTGCGGCTGAGCAGGAAGAAGCGAACCGCGTCCTTGCTGGTCCAGTCAATCAGGTCGCGCAGCGTGACATAGCTGCCCGCGCGTTTGGAAATTTTGACTTCCTCGCCGCCCTTCATGACCCGCACCATCGTATGCAACACATAGCTGGGGTAGCCCGGTGGAATGCCGACGTTGGCCGCCTGCAGGCCGGCCCGTACCCTGGCGATGGTGCCGTGATGGTCAGTGCCCTGAATGTTCACCACCTTGTGAAAGCCGCGCTCCCACTTGCTGATGTGATAGGCCACATCAGGCACAAAGTAGGTGTAGGTGGCGTCAGATTTGCGCATCACGCGGTCTTTGTCGTCGCCGTAATCCGTCGAGCGCAACCACAGCGCGCCGCCTTGCTCATAGGTTTTGCCAGCGGCCTGCAGCTTTTGCACCGCGGCGTCCACCTTGCCACTGCTGTACAGGCTGGACTCCAGGTAGTAGTTGTCGAACTTGACGTCAAAGGCCTTGAGGTCCAGGTCTTGTTCGCGCCGCAAGTAGGCCACTGCAAACTGGCGGATACCGTCGAGGTCGTTCACGTCGCCGCTGGCGGTGAACTCGCGGTCGTCGGCGTGAACCGTCTGCTTGGCCAGAAAGTCGTTGGCAATGTCCTGGATGTAGTCACCGTTGTAGGCCGCTTCGGGCCAACCCGGGTCACCCGGCTTGACGCCCTTGGCGCGCAATTGCGTGGAGCTGGCCAGGGTGGCAATCTGTACCCCCGCGTCGTTGTAATAGAACTCGCGGGTCACCTCCCAGCCCTGGGTGGTGTAGAGGTTGCAAATTGCGTCGCCCAAAGCGGCTTGACGGCCATGGCCCACATGCAGCGGGCCGGTCGGGTTGGCCGACACAAACTCCACCATCAACTTGCGGCCATTGGCCGCTTGAACGCCAAAGCTTTGTTTTGCAGCCAGCACCTCGTGCACGATCTGCTGCTTGGCTTCGGGCTTGAGGCGGATGTTGATGAAGCCGGGCCCGGCAATGTCGATCGCGTCCACCCAACGCTGATAAACCGGCGCGGCCAGCAGCGCGGTGCGCAACGCCTCGGCCACCTGGCGCGGGTTTTGTTTCAGCGGTTTGGCCAGTTGCATGGCCGCCGTGCTGGCGAAATCACCATGGGCGGCCACCTTGGGTGACTCGAACAGGGCTTTGTCCCCGGCACCGGGCGACAGGCGGTCCAGCTCGGCGGCCAGGCTGCCGAGCAATTCTTGTTTGACACTGAGCATCGGCCGATTTTACGGGTGGGGCGTCATCGGGCTTGCCGCCGTACCCGTTATGTGCTGGAATCTTCGCGGGATTCAAACCAAACCACCCCTTATCCAGGAGACCCCATGAAGAAACTACTTTCTCTGATCGCCATCGGCTTTGCCATTTCTGCCGGTTCGGCCTATGCAGCCAGTCATGCGGGCGCAGCGCCCATGAAAGCGGGCAACGCGTGTGAAGCCAGCGCCGCCGAGAAGAAGCTTGCGGGTGCCGCCAAGACCAGCTACATGAAAAAGTGTGAGGCAGATGCTGGCGGTGGTGCCAGCGCCGCGTGCGAGAAGTCCGCCGCAGACAAGAAGCTTGCAGGCGCCGCCAAGACCAGCCATGTGAAGAAGTGCATGGAAGACGCCAAGCCCGCGGCCGCTGCCGCTGCCAAGCCGGCCATGGACGCCAAGCCCGCGGCTGCCGCCAAGGCCGCAGAAGCACCAAAGAAGTAAGCCTTGCGGGCCGCAGCGCCCCCGAAAGCCCTGCCGGCGTTTGCCGGCAGGGCTTTTTTACTGGGCCCGCCAGAACTCGGGTTGGCTGTAGTTGTGCTTGAGGAAGTCGATCCACAGGCGCACCCGCAGCGGCAGGTGTTTGCGCTGGGGAAACACCGCGTAAATACCGTTCGGTGGTGCCGCAAAATCCCCCAGAACCGCGACCAGCCTGCCTGCCGCAATTTCGCTTTCTACCTCCCAGGTGCTGCGCCAGGCGATACCGTAGCCCGCCAGGCACCAGTCGTGCAAAACCTGCCCGTCTGAACAATCCAGCGGCCCGCCGGGCTTGAGGTGCACCACTTCATGGCCACCGTCACGCGGCACCCGGAACGCCCAGCCACGGGTTTGCGACGCGTCGCTGGACAGCGTGAGGCAGTCAAACTTGAGCAGCTCGTTCGGGTGCTGGGGCTGGCCCTGGCGCTTGAGGTAGTCTGGGGTGGCCACGCACAAACGGCGGTTGTCAGCCAGCCGCACACTGACCAGTGAAGAGTCCGGCAGATCGCCAACCCGCACCGCGCAGTCGTAGCCTTCGCCACCCAAGTCCACCACCCGGTCACTCAGGTTGAGCGAAATCGTTACGTCGGCATGCAGCGCACGAAAGCGCGGCACTAGCGGTGCCACATGGCGGCGGCCAAAGCCGGCCGGCGCGGTGATGCGCAGGTGGCCACTGGCTTTTACGCCGCCAGCGCTAACGCTGGCCTCGGCATTGGCCAGGTCGGCCAGCACCCGTTGGCAGTCTTCCAGGAAAGCGCTGCCTTCATGGGTCAGCGTGATGCGTCGGGTGGTGCGCACCAGCAACTTGACGCCGAGCTTTTCTTCCAGCGCGTCAAGCCGTCGGCCCATGATGGCCGGGGCCACGCCTTCGGCATTGGCCGCAGCGGTCAGGCTGCCCTTGGTGGCCACCGACACAAATGATTCCAGCGCTTTGAGCTTGTCCATTGCCGCAGATTATGCGGATGGAAGTTAAAAATCAAGCCTCTTAACCGGCTGATTGCGTCGAAAGCATCTGGTCGATTTGTTCCGTGGTGTAGCCCACTTCCTGCAGCAACGCGCGCGTGTGCTCGCCCAGCTGGGGCGGGTTGAGCCGCACGCCGGGGCGGTGGCCGTTCAGCAGCAGGGGCAGCAACGGCACCCGGGTGTCGCGTCCATCCGGCAAAGTCAGCGCTGCCAGGCCGCCGGTGGCATTCAGGTGGGGGTCGTCAAACAAATCTTGCGGGCGCGTGATCGGCGCAAACGGCAGGCCGTTCTTTTCAAACACTGCGCTGAGTTCGGCTGCGCTGTGGCGTGCCAGGTGCTCGCGCAGCACGGGCATCAGCCAGTCGCGTGCGCGAACCCGGTCGTTGTTGCTGGCCAACCGCGCGTCGGCCTTTAGCTCGGCCAGGCCAAAGGCGTCGCAGAAACTGGCCCATTGGGTGTCGCTGACCGCGGCCAGAAAGATCTGCTCACCGCCTTTGACCGTGAACACGTCGTACACACCCCAGGCAGAAATACGGCCCGGCATCGGGTCTGCTGCCTTGCCGGTCACCGCAAACTGCATCATGTGCTGCGCGACCAGCAGCACGTTGTTTTCGAACAGCGCGCTCTGCACTTCCTGGCCTTGGCCCGTGGTTGCGCGCTGCGCCAGTGCGGCCATGGCACCGATGGCACCAAACATGCCACCCATGATGTCGTTGACGCTGGTTCCGGCACGCAGCGGGTCGCCCGGGCGCCCGGTCATGTAGGCCAGCCCGCCCATCATCTGCACCACCTCGTCCAGCGCGGTGCGGTGGTCGTAGGGGCCGGGCAAAAAGCCCTTGTGGCTCACATAAATCAGGCGCGGGTTGAGCTTGCTGAGTGTTGCGTAGTCCAGCCCCAACTTCTTCATGGTGCCGGGCTTGAAGTTCTCGCTGACGATGTCTGCGGTGGCAATCAGCCGCAGCGCCGCTTCTTTGCCCTGGGCGGTTTGCAGGTCCAGTGCAACGCTTTTCTTGTTGCGGTTGAACAGCGAAAAAAACCCCGCACCCGAGCCCAACAGCTTGCGCGTGTTGTCGCCCGCGATCGGCTCGACCTTGATGACTTCGGCACCCAGGTCGGCCAGCACCATGCCGCAGGTGGGTCCCATGACCATGTGGGTGAACTCCACGATACGGATGCCAGCGTAGGGCAGCGGATTGTCAGGCATGGCCGGGCCTTTGAGCCATGCCAAAAGGCTGACCCACCTCACCGATCAATATGTCATGGGGCATGGTGCCGGGGATTGTGGCCCGCGCGGGGCACCGCTGCCTACTCTGCCTTGAAACCCGAGGCCTTGATGGGGCCCTCCCAGCGCTTGAGGTGCTCGGCCTGGGTTGCCATCAACGCAGCCGCACCGGCATGGTTGGGCACCAGGCCAAAACCATAAATTTTGTCTTGAATATCGGGGGTCTTGAGGGCATCGGCCACCGCACGGTCGATGCGCGCAGTCACCTCGGGAGTCATGCCCGCAGGGCCATACAGGCCAAAGAAGGCATC
Organism: Ramlibacter sp. 2FC; assembly: GCA_943369755.1. Lineage (GTDB taxonomy): Bacteria > Pseudomonadota > Gammaproteobacteria > Burkholderiales > Burkholderiaceae_C > CALROG01. The sequence goes on along the minus strand of CALROG020000037.1, from coordinate 3,296 downwards.
GGCGGCAATGTTGATGCCCGACTCTTTGAGCGTGGGCACGTCGGGCAAAGCCCGGGAGCGGGCTTCGCCGGTCACCGCCAGAATGCGCACCTTGCCAGCCTTGTGGTGTTCAATGGTCTCGGACGCGGTGTCCACCATCAGCGGCACCTGGCCGCCTATCAGGTCTTGTGCCGCCAGGGCACCGCCACGGTAGGCCACATGGGTCATGGGAACACCCGCCGCCTGGCCCAGAAGCAGGCCGGCGAAATGCGGCACCGTGCCCGCGCCCGAGGTGGCGTAGTTGGCTTTGGCCGGGTTGGCCTTCATCCAGGCCAGCACGGCCTTCAGGTCGCCGGCAGGCGCGCCGGGGCCGGCCGTCACGGCAAAGTCAAACGTGGTGACGCGCGAGATGGGCGTGAAGTCTTTCACCGGGTCGTAACCCAGGTTGGCGAACAGCCAGGGCTGAACCACCAGCGCGCCACTGGGTGACAGCACCAGGGTTTGACCATCCGCCGGCGCTTTCTTGATTTCATTGAGCGCCACCCGGCCACCCGCACCCGGCTTGTTGTCCACGATGACGTTTTGCCCGAGCGAGACGCGCAGCTTTTCGGCCAGCAAACGGGCGATCACATCGACCGAACCACCGGGCGGGAAGCCCACCAGAATCTTCAGCGTGCGGTCTTGCGCCAGTACACCTGGGGCGGCAAAGGCGGTGGCTGCGAGCGCGGCAAAGTGGCGGCGTTTCATGGTGTTGTCTCCTGCGTGTTGGTTCGATGGTGGTTGCCAGACTCCGTTATAAAGCCTATTCGTAAGCATGCCAACAAGCAAAACACCACTAGCAATACACCGGAGACACACACCATGACCGTGATTGATGTGCACACCCACATGTTCACCACCCGGTGGCTTGAACTGCTCAAGCGCACCGGCGGCACCTACAACATCCAGACCCGCCCGGACGGGCAGAGCGAAATCTTCAGGGGCAACACGCCGGTGGTGATTCCGCAAAAAGGCCACTTCGACTGGGAACTGCGCATCCAGGCCATGGACGCAGCCGGCATTGATGTGTCGGTGGTGTCGCTGACCTGCCCCAACGTGTACTGGGGCGGTGAAGACATCAGCGTGCGCGCTGCAGTGGAAGCCAACGACAACGTGGCCGAGGCGCAGGGCCGCTACCCCGCGCGGCTGCGCTGGTTTGCTTCCCTGCCCTGGGAGTACCCGCAGCGCGCGGTGCAGGAGCTGCAGCGCGCCTGCGCCCAAGGTGCGGTGGGGGTGATGGTGCTGGCCAATGTGGCGGGCAAGAGCCTGACCGACCCGATGTTTGCCCCTGTGTGGGCCGAGATCGACAAACGCGGCCTGCCGGTGCTGGTGCACCCCACCGACCCACCCGGCGTGGACCTGATGGACATGACCAAGTTTGACTTGAGCTGGTCGGTTGGCTTCATGTTTGACACCACGCTGGCCATCACCCGCATGATTTTTGAAGGCTTTTTTGACCAGTACCCCAACCTGAAAATCATTGCCTCGCACGGCGGCGGCACCCTGCCCTACCTGGTGGGCCGGTTCGAGAAGGGGGATGAGGTGGAAATCCCGGCGCGCCGCCAAATGCTGCGCAAACCCACCGACTACCTGCGCCACATTTACTACGACAGCATCACCTACAACCTGGGCGCGTTGCAGTACCTGATTTCGGTGGTGGGTGAGAGCCAGGTGATGTTTGGCACCGACTGGCCGCACCAGGTGCATGACGTGAAGGGTGCCTTTGCCAACACAGCCCGGCTGCCGCCTGCGCAGATGAACGCCGTGCGCGGGAACAACGCGCAGCGACTGTTCAATCTCTAGCGCTGCATTGATTATGTTTGTTTTGGTCACCAATAAAACACATTTGACCAAACTAATATCCGCAAAAGGTTGCAATACAGTACAGGGATGGAAAAACCCAAGGCCGTGCTCTTTGACGCCTACGGCACGCTGTTCGACGTGTACAGCGTGGGCCTGCTGGCGGAACAACTGTTCCCGGGCCACGGCCAGGCGCTGGGCGTGTTGTGGCGCGACAAGCAGATTGAATACACGCGGCTGGTGACCACCAGCAACCATGGCGCGCACTACAAGCCGTTTTGGGAACTGACCCAGGCCAGCCTGCGCTACGCCTGCAAAAAGCTCGGCCTGGCGCTCACGCCAGCGCAAGAGCAGCAACTGATGAACCAGTACCGGCACCTGAGCGCATTCCCGGAAAACCGCGAGGTGCTGCAAGCGCTGAAGGCCAAAGGCGTGGTCACCGGCATTCTGAGCAACGGCGACCCGGACATGCTGGCCGTGGCCGTGAAAAGCGCGGGCCTGGACGACTTGCTGGACCACCTGATCAGCGTGGACAGCATCCGCAAGTACAAAACCCACCCCGACGCCTACGCCCTGGGGCCACAGGCCACGGGCCTGGACACCAAACAGATTGCCTTTGTCAGCTGCAACGCCTGGGACGCGCTGGCCGCCACCTGGTATGGCTACCGCACGCTGTGGGTCAACCGCTACCAGCTACCCTTTGAAGAGCTCGGCACCCAACCCACCCGCACTGGCAGCAGCCTGCGCGATGTGCTTTCATTTTTCAGTTAAACCGTTCGGGCTGAGCCTGTCGAAGCCCATTTCCCACCAAGGAGAACCCCCATGACACAACGCACCCCCGTTCACCGCCTGCAAGTTGCTACCGAGCTGCATCAGTTCATTGAAACCCAGGTGCTGCCCGGCACCGGTGTGGCCAGCGCTACCTTCTGGAAAGGCTTTGACGCCATCGTGGCCGACCTGGCCCCAAAGAACGCAGCGCTGCTGGCTGAGCGCGACCGCCTGCAAACCGAGCTGGACGCCTGGCACAAGGCCAACCCCGGCCCGATCAAGGGCATGAAGACCTACCGCAAGTTCCTGGAAAAAATCGGCTACCTGGTACCCGTGCCCAAAACTGTGAAGGCCACCACCAAAAACGTGGACGCCGAGCTGGCCACGCAGGCCGGCCCGCAGCTGGTGGTGCCCATCCTGAACGCCCGCTACGCGCTGAACGCCGCCAACGCGCGCTGGGGCAGCCTGTACGACGCGCTGTATGGCACCGACGCAATTTCTGAAGCCGACGGCTGCGGCAAAGCCGGTGAGGGCGGCGGCTACAACCCCAAACGCGGAGCCAGGGTTATTGAATATGCACGCCATGTGCTGGACCGCACCGCGCCGCTGGCGTCCGGCTCGCATGTGGACAGCACTGGCTATGCGGTGGCCGGCGGCAAGCTGGTCGTGACCCTCAAAAGCGGCAAGACCACCGGGCTCAAGAAAGACAA
>CALROG020000036.1:0-42341 GCA_943369755.1 Ramlibacter sp. 2FC | reverse complement strand
CTCATAATCCTTTGGTCGTTGGTTCAAGTCCAACACGCCCTACCACCGTGACGCACGAAGCATTCTTGCGCAATGCGCGGTTTGCCAGTAGCCCACCCGTTCACTTGATGCGGCCATGAGTTCAGCCCGGCGAGCTGACCTGATAACTTGTCAAACGACACGGATCGAGACCCGGGCAGCGGCGTTTGATGTGCCACTCGAGCGGTCGGAAATCCGCTGAAAATATGCAGGTATAATAGAAGGCTGCGCGGCTGTAGCTCAGTTGGATAGAGTACTTGGCTACGAACCAAGGGGTCGTGGGTTCAATTCCTGCCAGCCGCACCATACAGACAACGCCATCAGCAAGATTTGCTGATGGCGTTTTTCTTTGGCGGGTCAGGTCGCAGGTGCCGTAGCTAAAAAGGCCGGATAGCGCTGCGAGCGCCAGTCGAGGTTGCGATGTCATCAGGCGGCCCATGCACCATGGTGCGACCGCTATGCTTGGCACTATGAGCAAGGCCTTTACCCGCGAGAGCGACAACCATGATGACGATGCCATTGCGTTGCCCGGGCTGCCTGCTGGCGTGCGCAACTACATGACGCCGGCGGGATACGCGAGGCTGAAGGCCGAGTTGCTGGACCTGATCGATAGCGAACGACCCAAAGTGGTGGAGGCGGTGCATTGGGCGGCGCGCAATGGCGACCGGTCCGAGAACGGCGACTATATATATGGCAAGAAGCGGCTGCGCGAGATTGACCGCCGCATTCGGTTTCTGACGCAGCGGCTTGAGATTGCCGAGGTCACCAACCCGTCGGTGCACCACGGAGGCGGCCAGGTTTTCTTCGGGGCCACGGTGACTTACGCCGACGACGCCGGCACCGAGCGCACCGTGACCATCCTGGGAATCGACGAAGCTCAGAGTGCGCAAGGTGAGGTGAGCTGGATCTCGCCGATCGCAAGGGCGTTGCTCAAGGCGCGCGAAGGCGATTTGGTTCGACTGATAACGCCTGCTGGGGTGCAGGAAATTGAGGTGATCCGGGTCAGCTACCCGGCACCTTGAAATCAGTTTCCCTGACTGATGGGCAAGATGCGGCGCACCCGCAAAACAGACGGCGTGCGTTTCAGGTTTCGCAATACGGATTCAAGGTGGGTGGCGTCCCGGACCGAGATCACAAAGCGCAAATCGGTGGCGTCTTGCGCTGCCTCATCACCCATGTCCACATGGGTGATGTCTGCTTCGGAACTGGCCAATGCCGCGGCCACCTGTGCAAGCACCCCTTTGCCATTGGATACCGTCACGAGCACGCTGGTTTCAAACGGGCGCACCGGGTCGTCTGACCATTCCACCGCTAGAAAACGTTCACTGTCCTTGTATTGCAGCCGCTTGGCCACGGCGCAGCTGGCCACATGCACCACCAGGCCTTCTCCGCGGCCCAGGTAGCCCACGATATCGTCGCCGGGGATCGGGCGGCAACAAAGTGCGTACTGCACGGAAGCATTCTCGCTTCCGTCCAGCAACACGCCGCCCTGAGACACGGTTTCGTGGGCGGTGTAGCGCTCGCGGGTGATCAGCAAGGGGTCGGGTTTTTCGCCTTTTTCGGCCAGGAGCGTCATCAGCCGTTTGGCGACGATGGTCGCGATGCGTTTGCCCAGCCCTAGGTCGGTCAACAATTCAGCCTGGGTGCGGCTTCCGGTAAAGCGCAGCAACTTCTCCCAAATGCCACGGTGGGGTTCGTCGTCGTCGGGAAGCTTCTCCATGCCCTCGGCCCGCAGCGCCTGGGTAAGCAGTTTCAGCCCGAGCTCCTGCGACTCAGCCTGTGCCATCGTTTTGAGATGGTGACGAATCTTGGAGCGCGCCCGGCCGGTACGCACATAGCCCAGCCAGGCCGGATTGGGCGTTGACACCGGGGCTGTGACGATTTCAACCACGTCGCCATTCTTTAGCTCGGTGCGCAGTGGGACTTGCTCGCTATTGATGCGGGCGGCTACCGTATGGTCACCCACGTCGCTGTGAATGGCGTACGCGAAGTCCACCACGGTGGCTCCGCGCGGCAGAGCCATGATCTGGCTCTTGGGTGTGAACACGTACACCGCGTCGGGGAACAGATCAATTTTGACGTGGTCCCAGAATTCCGCTGCGTCGTGGGTCTCATGCTGAATGTCCAGCAAGGACTGAAGCCACTTGGTGCCCAACCGGTCGGTATTGTTGCCGTCCGGCTCGCTGGCCTTGTACAGCCAATGGGCCGCCACGCCCGACTCCGCCACCAGATGCATGGCCTCGGTGCGCATCTGGAACTCCACGTTCACGCCCGATGGGCCGACCAGCGTAGTATGCAAAGACTGGTAGCCGTTGAGCTTGGGAATGGCGATATGGTCTTTGAACTTGCCGGGCACTGGCTTGTACATCTGGTGCAACAGGCCTAGTGCCGTATAGCATTCGGTGACACCCGGCACGATCACGCGAAAGCCGTAAATGTCGGTGACCTGGGCAAAGCTCAGGTGCTTCTCATCCATCTTGCGATAGATGGAGTACAACGATTTTTCACGGCCCGCGATGCGCACTTTCATGCCGGTGGCTTCAAAGGCGGCCTCGACCTCGCGCTGCACCTTCTGGATCAGGTCGCGGCGGCGGTTGCGGGCCTTGGTCACGGCCTTGGTAAGTACCTCGTAGCGCCACGGCCGCCGGTGCCGAAATGCCAAGTCCTGTAGCTCGCGGTAGGTCTGGTTCAGGCCCAGACGATGGGCAATCGGCGCATAGATCTCCAGGGTCTCCGACGAAATGCGTGTCCATTTTTCGCGTGCCACATCGTGCAGCGTGCGCATGTTGTGGGTGCGATCAGCCAGCTTGATCAATATCACGCGCACATCGCGCGCCATGGCCAGCAGCATCTTGCGAAACGACTCGGCCTGATTCTCTTCACGGGTGTTGAACTGCAGCTTGTCAAGTTTGGTCAGGCCGTCAACCAGTTCAGCCACAGGCGCGCCAAAGCGCTCGATCAGCTCGGGTTTGGTCACGCCGCAGTCTTCAATCGCGTCGTGCAGCAACGCGGCCATCAGGGCCTGGGCGTCGAGCTTCCACTCAGCACACTGTGCGGCCACCGCAATCGGATGGGTGATGTAGGGTTCACCGCTGGCGCGAATCTGCCCCAGATGGGCCTCGTCCGCGAAGCGGTAGGCCCGGCGGACCTGCTCCACATCGGCGGGCTCAAGATAGTCGAGTCTGGCGGTCAGCGCGGCAAAGCTGGCCGCCGCCGCGTTGGCTGCGGCGGGGCTGGGCTTGGCAGGGAGCCTGCCTTTGCCAGAAGGGGGACGAAGCACCGCACTCATGGGTGCATATTACCGTGGGGTGTCCTGGCGCGCGCTCGCCAACAAAAAAGCACCGCCTGGCGGTGCTTTTCAGAGGCAAACCACGGTAAACCGGTCAGCCAGGAACCTTTTTGAGCATTTCCAGGCCGATCTTGCCTTGCGCGATCTCGCGCAGTGCGGTCACGCAGGGCTTGTTTTTGCTTTCAATCTTGGGTGTGTGGCCCTGGCTCAGCATGCGGGCGCGATAGGTCGCGGCAAGTACCAGCTGGAAGCGGTTGGGGATTTTCTCAAGGCAATCTTCAACGGTGATGCGGGCCATGAAGTTCTCCGGTAGGTCAGGTGATGTTGAGGGCTTTGAAGGTGTCAGCCCGGGCGCGGCGCTGGGCCGAATACTTGAGACGTTGGGCATGAACAATGGCTTTCAGGTCGAAAAGCGCCCGCTCAAATAACTCGTTGATTATAACGAAGTCGAATTCCCGGGCTTGGGCAAGCTCCTGCGCGGCGTTCTTCAGGCGCAGCTCGATCACGTCGGGCGTGTCTTCACCGCGACGCTCCAGCCGCGAGCGCAGTTCTTCCCAGGTCGGTGGCAGGATGAAGATCAGCACCGCATTGGCAAAGATTTTCTTGATCTGGATGGCACCCTGAAAGTCGATTTCAAGGATCACGTCCGAGCCCTGGGCAATCCGGTCTTCGATGGCCTTTTTTGAGGTGCCGTAGCGGTGACCATGCACATGCGCCCACTCTACAAATGCCTCGCCCTGCACCATTGCGTCAAACTCTTGCTGCGACACGAAGAAGTATTCGCGCCCGTGCTTTTCCTGTCCCCGCGGTGCGCGGGTGGTGTGCGACACCGAAGGCAGCACCCGCGAATCAAGCTCCATCAATGCCTTGACCAGGCTGGATTTGCCGGCCCCGCTTGGCGCGGCCACAACAAACAGGTTTCCGGGGTAGTCCATGGGCGTGCCGGGCTAGGCCCTCATTCGATGTTCTGGACCTGCTCGCGCATCTGCTCGATCAGGACTTTCATGTCAACACTGATGCGGGTCAGCTCCAGCGCGGCCGACTTCGAGCCCAGGGTGTTGGCTTCGCGGTGCAGTTCCTGGATCAAAAAATCCAGGCGCTTGCCGATTTCCCCGCCCTTGGTGGTCAGGCGCTCGATCTCGTCCAGGTGGGAGCTGAGCCGCGTGATTTCTTCAGCCACATCAATGCGAATGGCAAATGCGGTCGCTTCGCTCAAGGCGCGGTCTTGAGCGGCCTCGGGCAGCGTGGCGCCATCGGCCAGGGCCATCGCCTCTTTCCAGCGCTCCAGAAAGCGGCTGCGCTGCTGCTCGACCAGTTGGGGCACCAGCGGCACGGCCTGGCGGGCCAGCACATGAAGCTGAACCAGGTGACCTTGCAGCATGGTGGCCAGGCGGGCACCCTCGCGTTCGCGCGATGCCAACAGCTCTTTGAGTGCCGCCTTGGCCAGGGTCATGAGGTCGTCGCCCAGGTTGGCGGCGGCCGGTTCTTCAGCCCCGGCCAGGCGCAAGACGTCCGCTACGCTCAGGGTTCGGGCCTCGGGCAGCCAGCTGCGCACGTTGTCTTGCAGGCTGTTCAGGCGCTGCAGCAGGCGGGCGCTGGGCTCGGGCACCGTTGCCTGGTTGGTGTTTTCGATGGCGGCGCGCACCTCTACTTTGCCGCGCTTGAGCTTGGCCGTGAGCAGCTCGCGCAGTGCCGGCTCGTGCTGGCGCAGCTCGTCCGGCAGGCGGAACGACAAGTCCAGAAAACGGCTGTTGACTGATCGGATTTCAAGTCCAAGGCGGCTGGCCGCAGGTGCTTTCGCATCCGGCCCTGCGCTGGCGGGCGAGGCGCTTCGCTGGGCGCTCGCGTAGCCGGTCATGCTGTAAACTGCCATCGGATATATCTTGAGAATCTGTGAAGAGCTGCGGAGAATAACCGGGTTCCTGTCGCTACAAGGCTCCCTCATTCCAAATTATGTCAAAGGTCAAACCAGCCCCGCTGCCGCCTGATACCGTCATCGGCGGCTATCGCGTGGTGAGAAAGCTGTCTTCGGGCGGCTTTGGCGTGGTGTATCTGGCGGTGGACAACGAAGGCCAGCAAGTCGCCGTCAAGGAATACCTGCCCTCGTCTCTGGCCTCACGCTCGCCGGGCGAGTTGCTGCCCCAGGTGCTGCCCGACAAACTTTCGCTGTACCGGCTGGGGTTGAAGAGCTTTTTTGAAGAAGGCCGTTCGCTGGCGCAGATCTCACACGCGTCTGTGGTGAGCGTGCTCAATTTCTTCCGGGAGAACGAAACCGTTTACATGGTGATGAACTACCTGGAGGGCGCCACCCTTCAAGACTTCATCATCACCGCACGTGAGCTCAAAAAACAAAAGGTATTTCGCGAATCGACCATTCGCAGCCTTTTTGACGAGATCCTGCGCGGGCTGCGCATCGTGCACCAGCACAAGATGCTGCACCTGGACATCAAGCCTGCCAATATTTTCATAACCGACGACAACAAGGCCGTGATGATCGACTTCGGCGCGGCGCGTGAAGTGCTGTCCAAAGAAGGCAATTTCATCCGGCCCATGTATACCCCCGGCTTTGCCGCGCCCGAGATGTACCGGCGCGACTCCTCCATGGGCCCCTGGACCGACATCTACGCCATCGGGGCCTGTATCTACGCCTGCATGCAAGGCTACCCGCCCAATGACGCGCCGCAACGGCTTGAAAAAGACCGCCTGGCGCTGGCCCTGTCGCGCCTGCGCGGGGTGTACTCCGACAACCTGATCGAAGTGGTTGAGTGGTGCATGTCACTTGACCCGCTGTCGCGCCCGCAGTCGGTGTTTGCGCTGCAAAAAGAACTCAGCCGCGAAGGCGAGCGGCGCTACACCAAGCTGTCGGTGGGCGAGAAAATGCGCCTGCAGTTCGACAACATGGTGACGGACGGCAAGAAGAACCTTAAACGCGCGACTGGATTTGGAGCCAAACTCAAATGAAGTTCTCCGTCTTCCAGATCAGCCGACGTGGCGGCCGCGAAAAGAACGAAGACCGCATGGGCTATTGCTACACCCGTGAGTCGGGCCTGTTTGTGCTGGCTGACGGCATGGGCGGCCACCCTGAAGGCGAGGTTGCGGCGCAACTGGCGCTGCAAACCATATCGGCGCTTTACCAGAAGGCCGCGCGTCCGGTGGTTCGCGACGTGACCGAGTTTCTCTCGTCTTCGCTGATGGCCGCGCACCACCAGATCATTCGCTACGCCAGTGAAAAGGGCATGCTCGACACGCCGCGCACCACCCTGGTGGCGGCGCTGGTGCAGGGTACCAGCGCGACCTGGGTGCACTGCGGTGACTCCCGTCTTTACGTCGTGCGCGATGGCGAGCTGCTGACGCGCACCCGTGACCACTCGTACCTGGAGCAGCAAAGCGCCGGCGTGATCCGCATGGAGCGCATTAACCGCAACATTCTGTTCACCTGCCTGGGCTCGCCGACCAAACCGGTGTTTGACGTGACCGGCCCGGTCACGCTGCAGCAAGGCGACAAGATCATGCTGTGCTCCGACGGCCTTTGGGGCACCTTGGCCGACAACGACATCGTGCGCCACCTGAGCACCCAGCCGGTTTCCGAAGCAGTGCCCGAGCTGGTGGAGCAGGCGCTGCGCAAGGGCGGTGAGCATTGCGACAACGTCACCGTGATCGCGTTTGAGTGGGAAACCCCGGACTCGTTTGAGTCAACCCGTGGTATCTCCACCGACAGCATTCGCGACGGCGTGTTCGCCTCGACCATCCAGGCCGGCGTGCTGGACACTCTGGTCGAAGACCTGGACGACGCCGCCATAGAGCGGTCGATCGCCGAAATCAACGAAGCCATTCGGCGTTCTGCCGAGCGAAAGGGCTGAATGAGCCAGTTTGAAAGAAGCGGCGCACGCGCTGCCGACCAGTTGCGCCCGGTGCGCATCACGCGCAACTTCACCATCTATGCCGAGGGCTCCGTCCTGGTCGAATTTGGCCAGACCCGGGTGCTGTGCACCGCGTCGGTCGAAGACAAGGTACCCGGCCACAAAAAAGGCAGCGGTGAGGGCTGGGTTACCGCCGAATACGGCATGCTGCCGCGCGCCACCCATACCCGTGGCGACCGTGAAGCCGCGCGCGGCAAACAAAGCGGCCGGACCCAGGAAATCCAGCGCCTGATTGGCCGCTCGATGCGCACGGTGTTTGACCTCAAGATGCTGGGCGAGCGCACCATTCACCTGGATTGCGACGTCTTGCAGGCCGACGGCGGCACCCGCACCGCTGCCATCACCGGGGCCTTTGTGGCCGCGCAAGACGCGGTGAACAAATTGATTGCGCAGCGCAAGCTTATTGCCAGCCCCATCCTGGGGCCGGTGGCCGCAGTGTCGGTGGGCATTGTCAGCGGCACACCGCTACTGGACCTGGAATACATCGAAGACTCCGCTTGCGACACCGACATGAATGTGGTGATGACCGGCGCGGGCCACTTTGTCGAAGTGCAGGGCACGGCCGAGGGGGCACCGTTTTCCCGCGCCGAAATGGACGCACTGCTGGCGCTGGCCGAAAAAGGCATTGGCGAGCTGGTGCTGTTGCAACAGCAGGCGCTATCAAATTAATAGTGGCTCGCGCATATTCTGTGCGGGCTGCAGCCAAATTTGATGAAAATTGTCCTGGCCTCCAACAATCCGGGCAAGCTGGCTGAGCTGCAGGCCATGCTCGCGCCACTGGGTGTGGCGCTGGTGTGCCAGGCGGCACTGGGCATCCCCGAGGCCGAAGAACCCTTTCGCACCTTTGTGGAAAACGCACTCGCCAAAGCCCGCCACGCTGCGCGCCTGAGCGGGCTGCCTGCGCTGGCCGATGACGCCGGCCTGTGTGTCGATGCCTTTGGTGGCCGGCCCGGGGTGGACACGGCCTACTACGCCACCCAGTTCGGCTATGAAAAGAGTGACGCCAACAATGTGCGTGCATTGTTGGAGCAGTTGCGGGGCCAGAGCAATCGGCGTGCGGCGCTGGTCAGCACCCTGGTTGCGGTGCGTTGGCCAGACGACCCCGAGCCGCTGATCGCCCAAGGCCGCGTGGTTGGCGAGATTGCGCCCGAACCGATGGGCAGTAACGGCTTTGGCTTTGACCCGGTGATGTACATCCCGGCTTTTGGCAAGACCTTTGCGCAGCTGCCGGTAGAGGTAAAAAACGCCAACAGCCACCGCGGCAAGGCCGCGCAACAGATGCTTGGCATGATCTGCGAACGCTGGCTTTGAATGGCCCTCACGCTCGTCACTTCGTGTACTCGCTGCCCCCCGAGGGGGCCCAAGCCGCCTCAGGGCGGCCTGTCGGCGGCTTGACGCGATGAAAGACATCCAGCACTACATGCGCCCCGGCACGCTGCAGCTCAGTGCGCTGCCGCCGCTGTCGCTTTATGTGCACCTGCCGTGGTGCATTCGCAAGTGCCCGTACTGCGACTTCAACTCGCACGAAATGCAGCCCGGTGCCATGCCCGAGCAGCGCTACATCGACGCGCTGGTGGCCGACCTGGAGGCTGCACTACCGCTGGTGTGGGGGCGCACCATTCACAGCATCTTCATTGGCGGTGGCACACCCAGCCTGTTTTCGCCCCAGGCCATCGACCGGCTGCTGGGCGACATCCGGGCCCGCCTCAAGCTGGAGCCTGATTGCGAGATCACGCTCGAAGCCAACCCCGGCACCTTTGAGAAAGACCGCTTCCGGGCTTTCCGCTCTGGCGGTGTCACGCGGCTGTCTGTTGGTGTGCAGAGCTTCAACGACGCGCACCTCAAGGCGCTGGGCCGGGTGCACGACCGGGCCCAGGCCATCGCGGCGGTAGAAGAGGCCGCGCAGGCATTTGACACCTTCAACCTGGACCTGATGTACGCCCTGCCGGGCCAGACGCCCGAGCAACTGGACGCCGACCTCACCCAGGCGCTGGCGCTGGCACCGCCGCACATCTCCATCTACCACCTGACCATCGAGCCCAACACCTACTTCGCCAAGTTCCCCCCGCAGGTGCCCGAAGAAGACGCTGCCTACGCCATGCTTGACCGCATCACCGAGCGGGTGGGCGCAGCGGGTATGGCGCGCTACGAAGTCTCGGCCTTTGCCAAGCCCGGCCACCGCTGCTGGCACAACCTGAACTACTGGGAGTTCGGCGACTATCTTGGCATTGGTGCCGGTGCACACAGCAAGCTCAGCTTTGCCCACCGCATCGTGCGCCAGGTGCGCTATCGCGAGCCACGCCTGTACATGGACAACGCGCTGGCGGGCCAGGCTGTGGCGCAAGACGACGAAGTGGCCCGTGCCGACCTGCCGTTTGAATTCATGCTCAATGCGCTGCGGCTGAAAGACGGCTTTGCGCTGCAGCAGTTTTCAGAACGCACGGGCCTGGCGGTAACGTCGATTCAGCAAGGGCTGAACCAGGCCGAGCAAAAAGGTTTGATCGAACGAGACTTTGCGCGCGTGCGGCCCACCGAACGGGGCTTTGATTTTTTGAGTGACTTGCAGGGGATGTTTTTGGCCGGCTAAGCGGCTTGGCGGAAGCGGTGAGATTCGAACTCACGAACCCTTGCGGGTTGCCGGTTTTCAAGACCGGTGCAATCGACCACTCTGCCACGCTTCCGTAAGGGCGTGATTCTACGCGGCCAGCAGGCCCTTGTGCTCGATGAAGGCCACCACTTGCGCGACGCCAGCCAGCGTTTTCAGGTTGGTCATCACATACGGCTTGCCACGGCGCATGCGCTGGGTGTCGGCCTCCATCACGTCCAGATTGGCACCCACATAGGGGGCCAGGTCGGTTTTGTTGATGACGAACAAGTCACTCTTGGTGATGCCGGGGCCGCCCTTGCGCGGAATCTTTTCGCCCGCCGCCACGTCGATCACGTAGATGGTCAGGTCGCTCAGCTCGGGGCTGAAGGTGGCGGCCAGGTTGTCGCCGCCGCTTTCCACAAACACCACGTCGGCGTCTGGAAAGTCCACCAGCATCCGGTCAATGGCTTCCAGGTTGATCGACGCATCTTCGCGGATGGCGGTGTGCGGGCAGCCGCCGGTTTCCACGCCCATGATGCGTTCGGCCGCCAATGCGCCGCTCACCGTCAGGATGCGCTGGTCTTCCTTGGTGTAGATGTCGTTGGTGATGGCCACCAGGTCGTATTTGTCGCGCATCGCCTTGCACAGCATCTCCAGCAGCGTGGTCTTGCCGGAGCCCACCGGCCCGCCAATGCCCACGCGCAGGGGCGGCAGTTTTTTGGAACGGTTGGCAATGTGGTGCAGTGCAGAGGTGGTCATGATCGGAACAGTCTGGAGTATTGGGTTTCGTGGCGGGCCGACAAAATGGCCAGCATCGGGCTGAAGGCTTGGCGCGCGTCATCACCCAGCGTGAGTGCATGGTCCACGGCCGCGGGGATTTCCCGGCTCAGGCGCAGCAAAATCCGCTGGCCCGCGCTTTGCCCCAGCGGCATGGCCTTGATGGCGGCTTGCACCATGTTTTCGGCCCAGCCAAAGGCAAAGGCCAGCAAGGTATTGCGTTCGGGGGCATTGCTGGTGGCGGCGGCCAATGCGTAGGCAACCGGGTAGGTCAGGGGGAACGGGGCCTGGGCCGCACTGGCGGGCGCTACAGACTTCAGCCACTCCACCAGTGATCGGCCCATCTGCTCGGTTTGCTGGCGCATTTCGCTGGTCTCGCGGGTCTGTAGTACCCAGTCGTTCAGCTCGGTGATGCGCGCCAGATCCTGGTTGCGCCAGGCAGGTAGTGCCTGCGCCAGCACCGCCAGCTCGCCACGTGCCAGGCTCAGGTGCAGTTGGTCGGTCAGCCAGTCGGCAGCCTGTGTATCGGTGGTCACCAGGGCGTGTTCAATGGCCGCCTCCAGGCCTTCGGAATACGAAAACCCCCCAATCGGCAGCGCCGGTGAGGCGAGCCAGATCAACTGCAACAGCGACGCGTCAGTGCTGATGGTGGTGGTCGGCGTGGCCGTCATGGTCGTGGCTTGTGTGTGCATGCCCGTGCTCGTGCCCGTGCCCGTGCCCGCTGTGGCCCGGGTGCGCGCTGTAGGCCCCGCCCTCGGGCTCGAACGCCGCGTTGGCCGGGGCCACAATCAGATGCATGGCGCGCAGCATGTCGGCCAGCACATGGTCAGGCTCGATCTTCAAATGGTCTGGCTTGAGTTCAATCGGCACATGGCGGTTGCCCAGGTGGTAGGCCGCGCGCGTCAGGTCAAAGGCGCTGCCGTGCTGGGTGCAGTGGGTGATCACCAGAACCGGCTGCGCTGCCGCGCGCACCGCGATCAGCGAGCCGTCTTCTGCCAGCAGCACATCGCCGCCACGCACCACCGTGCCGCGCGGCAAAAACACGCCAATGCGCCGACCCTGTGAATCCATCGCATCGAACCGGCTTTTCTGGCGCACGTCCCAGTCCAGTTCAACAGTGGCAGCGCGCTTGAGCAAAACGCCGGCCAGACCCTGGCCCTGGGGAATGCATTTGGAGACTTGAAGCAGCATGGGGCAGGGGACCGGTAGAGCGAAGTTAAGGGCTGCATTGTGGCGCAGCAGGACAGGTTTGCCCGTGGGCGGCTACAACGCCATGGTCAGGTAGCAGCTATTGGGGTCAATGCGGTAGTTGCCAAAGGGACCGCAGGGCACAAAGCCGTGCGCCAGGTACAGCCGCTGTGCCGGGGCGAAGAATGCTTGGGTACCGGTCTCCAGGCTGAGGCGCTGAAATCCGAGCGCGCGGGCCTGGGCCAGGATATGGCGCAGAAGCTGGCGCGCAACACCGCGACCCCGAAACGCTTGCGCGGTGCGCATCGACTTGAGTTCAGCATGTTGGTCGTCCAGCCGCTTGATGGCGCCGGTGCCGACCAGGCTGTCATCGCTAGTACCGCTGCCCGGGGTTGCGGGCAACCAGGCCGACCAGAAGTGCACGCTGGGGTCGCGCAGTTTGCCCAGATCAAGCGCATGCACGCTCTCGGGCGGCGAGGTGGCATGCATGTCTTGCAGGTGCTCCTGCATAAAGCGCTCAATGCGAGGGTCGCTCAGGTCATCCAGCCGAATGTGCAGGGCCAGGGTTTGCATGCCATCAGAACAAAAAGTAGCGCTGGGTCATGGGCAGTTCGGTGGCGGGCTCGCAGGTCAGCAATTGCCCGTCGGCACGCACGGCGTAGGTCTGTGGGTCAATCTGCATCTTTGGCAGATAGCCGTTGTGGATCATGTGCTGCTTGCGTACCTGGCGGATGTTCTTTACCGCGCTGACCGCCTTGGCCAGGCCAAAGCGTTCCCTGACGCCTGCGTTCAACGCGGCACCCGACACAAAGGTGAGCGAGCCGCGCGTCAGCGCGCCGCCAAAGGCCCCGAACATCGGCCGGTAGTGCACCGGCTGCGGCGTGGGGATCGACGCATTCGGGTCACCCATGGCGGCAAACGCAATGAAGCCGCCCTTCAGGATGAGCGCCGGCTTGATGCCAAAGAAGGCTGGTTTCCACACCACCAGGTCGGCCCACTTGCCTACCTCGATGCTGCCCACCTCGTGGCTGATGCCGTGGGCAATGGCCGGGTTGATGGTGTATTTGGCGATATAGCGTTTGACGCGGAAGTTGTCGTTGCGCGCCGAGTCTTCGGGCAGCGTGCCGCGCTGGGCCTTCATCTTGTGCGCGGTTTGCCAGGTGCGGATGATCACCTCGCCCACGCGGCCCATGGCCTGGCTGTCGCTGCTCATCATGCTGATGGCACCCAGGTCGTGCAGGATGTCTTCCGCCGCAATGGTTTCCTTGCGGATACGGCTTTCGGCAAAGGCCAGGTCTTCGGCGATGGCCGGGTCCAGGTGGTGGCAGACCATCAGCATGTCTACATGCTCGTCCAGCGTGTTGCGGGTGTAGGGCATGGTCGGGTTGGTGGAGCTGGGCAAAAAATTGGCCTCGCCCACCACCCGCAAAATGTCGGGCGCATGGCCGCCGCCCGCGCCTTCGGTGTGAAAGGCGCACAGGCCGCGGCCCTTGGTGGCCTCGATCGTGTTTTCTACAAAGCCCGATTCATTCAGTGTGTCGGAATGAATGGCCACCTGGGTGTCGGTCTCGTCGGCCACGTCCAGGCAGTTGCTGATGGCCGCCGGTGTGGTGCCCCAGTCTTCATGCAGTTTGAGGCCGATCACACCGGCGTTGATCTGCTCGCGCAGTGCGCCCGGCAAGCTGGCGTTGCCCTTGCCCAGAAAGCCCAGGTTCATGGCAAAGCCGTCAGCCGCCTGAAGCATGCGCTCGATGTTCCAGGGCCCGGGCGTGCAGGTGGTGGCAAAGGTGCCGGTTGCCGGGCCGGTGCCGCCGCCCAGCATGGTGGTGACGCCGCTGGCCAGGGCCTCTTCGATCTGCTGCGGGCAGATGAAGTGGATGTGGCTGTCAATGCCGCCCGCGGTGACGATGTTGCCCTCGCACGAAATGATTTCTGTGCCCGGGCCGATGATGATGTCTATCCCCGGCTGGGTGTCCGGGTTGCCAGCCTTGCCGATGGCCACAATGCGCCCGCCCTTCAGGCCGATGTCGGCCTTGACGATGCCCCAGTGGTCGATGATCAGTGCGTTGGTGAGCACGCAGTCCATCGCGCCTTCGGCACGCGTTCGCTGCGACTGCGCCATGCCGTCGCGGATGGTTTTGCCACCGCCGAACTTCACCTCTTCGCCATAGCCACCGGCACGCAGGGTGTAGTCGTCTTCCACCTCCACCAGCAGGCCGGTGTCGGCCAGGCGCACCCGGTCGCCGGTGGTGGGGCCAAACATCTCGGCGTAAGCGCGGCGTCCAATCGTTGCCATTACAGTTTTCCTTGAACCAGACCGCGAAAGCCGTACACCGTGCGTGCGCCGCTGTAGTCCACCAACTCCACTGTGCGCTGCTGGCCGGGCTCAAACCGCACCGCCGTGCCCGAGGCAATGTTCAGCCGCATGCCGCGCACGGCGTCGCGGTCAAAGCGCAGCGCAGCGTTGGTTTCAGCAAAGTGATAGTGCGAGCCCACCTGAATCGGCCGGTCTGCCGTGTTTTGCACCAGTACCGTCAGGCTGCGGCGCCCGGGGTTGAGCGCGTGCTCGCCGTCGTCGGTGAAGAGTTCGCCGGGGATCATGGCCGCGCTCATTTGCGCGACAGCCACACAGCGGCCACTGCCAGCGCGACCACCACCACAAAGCCCAGGGTGTCGCTGGCATGCCAATGGCTGCCGCTCAAACCATGGCCATTATGGGCAAAAACGTCTGTAGCCCGCGTCAATACTGCGCTAGCCACTATTAATTTTGTAGCAAATCGGAACATGGCTGGGTGTTTCATACGATCGGTTGGTGAACGGTGACGAGCTTGGTGCCGTCGGGGAAGGTGGCTTCGACCTGGATGTCCGGGATCATCTCGGCGATACCGTCCATCACGTCGGCACGGGTCAGCACGCTGCGGCCTTCGCTCATGAGCTGGGCCACGGTCTTGCCGTCACGCGCGCCCTCCATCACGGCGGCAGAAATCAGCGCCACCGCTTCCGGGTAATTCAACTTGAGCCCGCGCGCCTTTCGGCGCTCGGCCAGCAGCGCCGCCGTGAAGATCAGCAGCTTGTCTTTTTCGCGGGGAGTGAGTTCCATGGCCAGTCTGTGGGAGGTGTCGCAAGATTATGTTGCAAACCCCGTGCCGCGCCATACGCCCAATGGCGCAGCCCCGGCATGAAACCTGCACCTGGGGGCTGTGAGCCAAGTCATTCCCATCATCCCGGTGCCTGCTGATTCTGCGGGCGCGCCCCAGCGTGTGGTCAAGGTGCGGCGTGACTACAACAGTTGGGTGGCCAGCGAGACCATGGAAGACTACGCGCTGCGCTACACCCCGCAGCGCTTTCGCAAATGGTCTGAGTGGCGGGTCGCCAACACGGCCTTTGGTGCGGCCTCGTTCCTGATTCTGGAGGCCGTGGGTGCCACCTTGCTGGTGCAATACGGCTTCATGAATGCCTTCTGGGCCATTCTGGCTACCGGGCTCATCATCTTCCTGGCGGGGCTGCCCATCAGCGTGTACGCGGCCCGCTACGGGGTCGACATGGACTTGCTGACCCGCGGCGCGGGCTTTGGCTACATCGGCTCCACCGTTACCTCGCTGATCTACGCCTCGTTCACCTTCATCTTTTTTGCGCTGGAAGCGGCCGTGATGGCCTATGCGCTGGAGCTGGCGCTGGGTATCCCGCCCAGTTGGGGCTACCTGATTTGCGCATTGGTGGTGATTCCCCTGGTCACCCACGGGGTGTCGGTCATCAGCCGCTTGCAGATGTGGACGCAGCCGCTGTGGCTGGTGATGCTGGTGGTGCCCTTCGTTTATGTTCTGGTGCGCGACCCTGGTGCGTTCTCGGGAATAACGCACTACATAGGTGAAAAAGGTGCTGCCCCCGTCTTCAATTTGCACTTGTTTGGTGCAGCCCTGACGGTGGGGATTGCGCTGATTACCCAAATGGGGGAGCAGGCCGACTATCTGCGCTTCATGCCGGCCCAAACGCCGCAAAACAGCAAGCGCTGGTGGTTTGGTGTGCTGGCCGGTGGGCCGGGCTGGGTGGTTCTGGGGGTCTTGAAGATGCTGGGCGGCGCGCTGCTGGCCTACCTTGCCATTACCCACATGGTGCCGCTGGACCGCGCTGTAGACCCGAACCAGATGTACCTGGCGGCCTATGAATATGTGTTCCCCCATTACGGCTGGGCCGTGGCCGCCACTGCGGTGTTTGTGGTCATCTCGCAGCTCAAGATCAACGTCACCAATGCCTACGCCGGCTCGCTGGCCTGGAGCAACTTTTTCTCGCGGGTGACCCACAGCCACCCGGGGCGCGTGGTCTGGGTGGTGTTCAACACGCTGATTGCCTTCATGCTGATGGAGATGAACGTGTTCCAGGCGCTGGGCGACGTGCTGGGGCTTTACTCCAACATCGCCATCGCCTGGATCATGGCGGTGGTGGCCGACCTGGTGGTCAACAAACCGCTGGGCCTGTCGCCCAAGGGCATTGAGTTCAAGCGCGCCTACCTGTATGACATCAACCCGGTGGGCGTGGGTTCGATGGCGCTGGCGTCGGCGCTGTCGATCACCGCGCACCTGGGCTTGTTCGGGCCGCTGGCGCAGGCGTTTTCAGCGGTGATCGCCATGACCACTGCGTTTGTGGCGGTGCCGGTGATTGCGCTGCTCACGCGCGGGCGCTACTACATCGCGCGCCACCCAGAGGCAGCCGAAGAGCACGCCAGTTACCAGCGCCTGGCGGTGAAGCGCTGCGTGATTTGCGAACGCGAATACGAAGGCCCCGACATGGCGCACTGCCCGGCCTACCAGGGCCAAATCTGTTCGCTGTGCTGCACCCTGGACGCGCGCTGTGGTGACCTGTGCAAACCGCACGCCAGCCTGTCGGCGCAATGGTCGGGGGCCTTGCGCTGGCTGCTGCCCCGGCGCATCTGGCCCTACCTGGACACCGGTCTGGGCCATTTCATGTTGCTCATGCTGATCATCGTGCCGCTGCTGGCTACGGTGTTTGGCTTGCTGTACCACCAGGAGCTGCGCTCGCTGGCGGCGCTTGGCGACTCGGCGGCCGACGGCACGCTGCGCTCGGGTTTTCTCAAGGCCTACATGGCGTTGCTGGTGATTGCCGGCATCGTGGCCTGGTGGCTGGTGCTGGCGCACAAGAGCCGCCAGGTGGCGCAAGAAGAATCAAACCGACAGACCCACCTGCTGGTGCGCGAAATCGAGTCGCACAAGCAAACCGACGCCGCGCTGCAAACCGCCAGGCTGGTGGCCGAGCAGGCCAACCAGGCCAAGAGCCGCTATATCAGCGCCATCAGCCACGAGCTGCGCACGCCGCTCAACAGCATCCTGGGTTACGCCCAGTTGATGGGTGAAGACGCCAGCGTGCCGTCGCACCGCAAGCAGGCCGTCAGCGTGATCAAGCGCGGCGGGGAACACCTGCTCAGCCTGATCGAGGGCACGCTTGACATTGCGCGCATTGAAGCCGGCAAGCTCACGCTGAATGTCAAGCCCATGGGCTTTGCCGATTGCGTGCACGAAATGGCCGGCATGTTCGAGCCGCAGGCCGCGGCCAAGGGCCTGGCCTTTCACTTTGATATTGAAGGCACCTTGCCCGAAGTGGTGCGGGCCGATGAAAAGCGGGTGCGCCAGATCCTGATCAACCTGCTGGGCAACGCCATCAAGTTCACGGCGCAAGGGCAGGTTACCTTGCGGGTGCGCCATGCGCGCGAGATGGCGCATATCGAGATTGAAGACACCGGCCCGGGCCTGAGCCCGGCCGAGATTGCGCAGATTTTCGAGCCATTTGCGCGTGGCAACGCGTCGGCCCAGGCCGGGCCAGGCGCCGGTCTGGGCCTGACCATTGCCAAGATGCTGACCGACCTGATGGGCGGCGCGCTCAGCGCCAGCAGCACGCCGGGCCAGGGCTCGGTGTTCCGCGTCAAGCTGTTTTTGCCCGAGCTGCACCAGGCCGCACAGCCGGGTCGGCCCGCATTGCCAGCGGCGCGCCCGCGCCGTGGCTACGAAGGCCCGCGTCGCAAACTGCTGGTGGTGGACAACGAAGAGGCCGACCGCGACTTGTTGGTGCACCTGCTGGAGCCGCTGGGTTTTGAGCTGCGCACCGCCGCCAGTGGCCACGACTGCCTGGATTTGCTGGCCGCAGGCTACCAACCCGATGTGATCTTCATGGACCTGGCCATGCCCGGCATTGACGGCTGGGAAACCATCCGCCGGCTGCGGCAATTGCAGGCGCGCACCCTCCCCGCCGCCGGGCCGCCCCAAGGCGGGGAAGCCCCCTCGGGGGGCAGCGCATTGCATGCAATGAAAAGCGTGGGGGCCAGGATTGCGATTGTTTCTGCCAACGCATTTGACAAGGGCCTGGACAACGACGTGGCCATCCGCCCCGAAGACTTCATCCTCAAGCCAGTGCGCCATAGCGAGCTGCTGGACTGGCTGGAGCGCCAGCTGGGACTGCGCTGGCTGGAACATCCGGCACCTGCGCAACCCTCGAGCGCCAATACGCCGCCACGGGTTTGGCCGCAAGCGGCGCGTCTGGTGGCGCTGCAAGAAGTGGTGCAGCTTGGCTACTATCGCGGCATCATGAACCAGCTTGACGAGATTGAAGCCGCTGAACCCGCCACCACCACCGCAGTGAACGAGCTGCGCGAGCTGGCCCGCCAGTTCCAGTTCGAGGCCATCAGCCGGCTGCTGGACGACGCCCTTGCATTCGGAGCGACATCTTGAGCGCCGCCGGGCCGTCCCAAGGCGCGAGGGCCCCCTTGGGGGGCAGCGCAGTACACGCAGTGACAAGCGTGGGGGCCACCGTGGGGGCCACGCCTTGAGCGCCGCCGGGCCGTCCCAAGGCGTGAGGGCCCCCTCGGGGGGCAGCGCAGTACACGCAGTGACAAGCGTGGGGGCCACATTCGACCGCACCAGCAGCGACGTGGTGTTGATCGTTGACGATGTGCCCGACAACCTTGCCGTGCTGCACGACGCGCTGGACGAATCCGGCTACACCGTGCTGGTGGCCACTGGGGGCGAGGCCGCACTGGCGCGTGCCGCACAGGCGCTGCCGGACATTGTGCTGCTGGACGCCATGATGCCGGGCATGGACGGCTTTGAAGTGGCCAGGCGCCTGAAAGCCCTGCCGCAGACGGCGCACATCCCCATCATCTTCATGACCGGCCTGACCGAGACGGAGCACCTGGTGGCCGCGCTGGCAGCCGGTGGCGTGGACTACGTGACCAAGCCGATCAAGCCCAAGGAGGTTTTGGCCCGCATGGTTGTGCATTTGCAGGGTGCCCGCGAACGGCGGCAAACCCGCAATGCGCTGGACGCCTTTGGTTACGCCAGCATCACGGTGCGCGCCAGCGACGGGCGCCTGATGTGGCAGACCCCGTTGGCGCGCGAGCTGCTGGCGCAGTACTTCGTTGCTGGCCAGGCCGCGGGTCCGAATTTCGCGCCAGACCCGGTGGTGCAGTGGCTGCGCCGACACTTGAAGGAAGCCGAGGCGCAGATCGAGCCGCCGCGCCTGACCGCTGAAGTTGGTGCGCGCCGCCTGACCTTCCGCTTGCACCAGCAGACGGGGGATTCCGAAGGCGGCGGCGACTGGCTGATCGTGATGCGCGAAGTGTCGGACACCGCCGTCATCGAGTCGATGAGTCTGGCTTTCAAGCTCACCGCGCGCGAGGCTGAGGTGTTGTACTGGGTGGTCAAGGGCAAGATCAACCGCGACATTGCCGATATCCTGGGCTCCAGCCCGGCCACGGTAAAGAAGCACCTTGAGCGGGTGTTTGCCAAGCTGGGCGTTGAAACCCGCACCGCGGCCGCGGCCATGGCCATGAATCGGCTACGCCAGCTAAACCCGCAGTTTGAGAGCTGATTTCACGCCAATATGGCCGCCAGCCCTCATGGGTGCTGCGGCAGCCACTATCAATTAGATAGCAGATCGTGAGCCCGAAGTTGGCTCGCGTACGCCATGCGGCGTATTCCGCGCGGCACCAGCAGTCCCCAGAATCAATCTGTCCGCATCAGAGATGCCCCGCAAGGGGCGGCGGTGGGGCGATTTCTGGTTTTCACTCGGGTCACTTTTTCTGTTTCTTTTTCAGGAGCATTCGTATGCAACGTCGTTTTACCCTCAAGGCAATTACTGCCGCCGTGGCGCTGGCCGGCGCTGGTGCCTCGTTCGCCCAGGCGGGCGGCACCATCAAGGTTGGCATTCTGCACAGCCTGTCGGGCACCATGGCCATTTCAGAAACCGTGTTGAAAGACACGGTGCTGATGGCCATTGAAGAAATCAACGCCAAGGGTGGCGTGCTGGGCAAGAAGCTTGAGCCGGTGATTGTTGACCCGGCCTCCAACTGGCCGCTGTTCGCTGAAAAGACCAAGCAGCTGCTGGGCCAGGACAAAGTTTCCGTGATCTTTGGTTGCTGGACGTCGGTGAGCCGCAAGTCGGTGCTGCCGGTGGTGGAAGAAATGAACGGCCTGCTGTTCTACCCGGTGCAGTACGAGGGTGAAGAGCTCTCCAAGAACGTGTTCTACACCGGTGCCGCTCCCAACCAGCAAGCCATCCCCGCGGTGGACTACCTGATGAGCAAAGACGGCGGCGCGGCAAAGCGCTGGGTTCTGCTGGGCACCGACTACGTGTACCCCCGCACTACCAACAAGATCCTGCGCGCCTACCTCAAGAGCAAGGGCGTGGCGGACAAGGACATCGACGAGAAGTACACCCCGTTTGGCCACTCGGACTACCAGACCATCGTGGCCGACGTCAAGAAGTTCAGCCAGGGTGGCAAGACCGCCGTGGTGTCCACCATCAACGGTGACTCCAACGTGCCTTTCTACAAGGAACTGGGCAACGCTGGCCTGAAGGCCAAAGACGTGCCAGTGGTTGCCTTCTCCGTCGGTGAAGAAGAACTGCGCGGCGTGGATACCAAGCCGCTGGTGGGCCACCTGGCCGCCTGGAACTACTTCCAGTCGATCAAGAACCCGGCCAATGACGAATTCATCAAGAAGTGGTCCGCTTACGCCAAGGCCAAGGGCATTGCCGGCCACAAGGACAAGCCGCTGACCAATGACCCGATGGAAGCCACCTACATCGGCATCAACATGTGGAAGCAGGCCGTCGAGAAGGCCAAGACCACCGACGTGGACAAGGTCATTGCGGCAATGGCCGGCCAGACCTTCAAGGCACCGTCGGGCATCGTCTCCAAGATGGACGAGAAGAACCACCATCTGCACAAGAGCGTGTTTATCGGCGAGATCAAGGCCGATGGCCAGTTCAATGTGGTGTGGAAGACGCCTGGCCCGGTCAAGGCCAAGCCGTGGTCTCCTTACATTGAAGGCAACGACAAGAAGAAGGATGAGCCGGACGGGAAGTCGAAGTAATCCCCCCGAAGTGGCCTGACGGCCGCCTCCCCCCAGGGGGCGCAACCAGCGGACCGGCAAAGCCGGTTCCGCGGTTGCCCACGAAAAGGGGAGCGGCCACTGTTTCGAAGGTTTTGCAGGGTGGGCGGCGAGTCCGTCCACCTTACAGGTTCTTCCAATGATCAAGTTTCTCGTTTTGCTTGCGGCATTGGTCGCCGCGCCCGCCCATGCCCTGACGTCTGCCGAAGCGTTGGCGATGGCTGCGGGCGATTCTGACGCCCGCATCGCGGCGCTGAACAAGGCCGCCGCCGTGGCCAACGAACGCACGGCTGCGTTTATTCAGGCCATGGCCGACGACGCGGTGAAGGTCGCAGGCGGCAAGGCTTTTGTTGTGCGCGACGGCAAGGCCAGTGACCCGGTCACCGGTGCCGACATCGCGCTGCCCGACGGCGCTGAAGACGTGATCAACAACAACCGCTTGCGCGGCGAGATAGACAACGCGCTGGCCGCGTTGAAGCTGTTTTCCAAAGACGAGAAGGTGCGCCGCGCCGCCATCAAAACGCTGCAAGGCGAGGCCGACGAAAGCCGCCTGCCGCTGATCGAAAAGGCCCTCGCCACCGAAACCAATGAGGCGTTGAAGCTGCAATTGGGCCTGGTGCGCGCCGCCGCGCTGCTGGGCAGCGCAGACCAGGCCAAGCGACTGGAGGCCGCCCGCTTGCTGGGCAGCAGCCGTGACCCGGGCACCAAAACCATTCTGCTTGAACGCATCAAGAGCGAGGCCGATGCCGAGGTGAAGGCCGCGCTGGAGGCGTCGCTGCGCACCGTGCAGGCGTCGCTGGCCTGGGGCGAGCGGGCGGGTGCCATCTTCAGTGGTGTCAGCCTGGGTTCCATCCTGCTGCTGGTGGCTCTGGGCCTGGCAATCACCTATGGCTTGATGGGCGTGATCAACATGGCCCATGGCGAGCTGATGATGATTGGCGCCTATGCCACCTATGTGGTGCAGGGCGTGTTTCAGAAGTATCTGCCGGGCGCATTTGACTGGTACCTGGTGGCCGCGGTGCCGGTGGCCTTCATGGCCTCAGCGCTGATGGGCGCGGCGCTTGAACGCAGCGTGATCCGCTATCTGTATGGTCGCCCGCTGGAGACATTGCTGGCCACCTGGGGCATCAGCCTGATGCTGATGCAACTGGTGCGAACGATTTTTGGCGCGCAGAACGTCGGCGTGGAAAACCCCAGCTGGATGAGTGGCGGCGTGGTGGTGATGGGCAACCTGCAATTGCCCTGGAACCGCATCGTCATCATCGGCTTTGCCGTCGCGGTGTTGCTGGGCATGGCCTGGCTGATTGGCAAAACCCGCCTGGGCCTGTTTGTGCGCGGCGTGACGCAAAACCGCCCGATTGCCGCGTGCATGGGGGTGAACACCGCGCGCATTGACACTTATGCCTTTGCGTTGGGCTCGGGCATCGCGGGCCTGGCCGGTTGCGCGCTGAGCCAGGTGGGCAACGTCGGGCCTGACCTGGGGCAGGGCTACATCGTGGACGCCTTCATGGTGGTGGTGCTGGGGGGTGTGGGCCAACTGGCGGGCACCGTGTATGCAGCGCTGGGGCTGGGCGTGCTCAACAAGTTCCTGGAGGGCTGGGCCGGGGCCGTGCTGGCCAAGATTGCGGTACTGGTGTTCATCATCATCTTCATCCAGAAGCGCCCGCAGGGCATCTTTGCGATGAAGGGCAGATCGGCTGAAGCATGAATACGCCCCTGACCCTGCCTCCCAAGCCGGTGGTGCTCACGCGCACCGGCTGGACGGTCTTTGTGGTGGCGTTGCTGGTGGTGTGCGCGCTGGCTCCGTTGCTCAACCTGGTGGTGCCCGAGGGCAGCATTTTCCACATGAGCGACTTCGCCGTGGCCCTCATTGGCAAGATCATGTGTTTTGCCATTCTTGCGCTGGCGATGGACCTGATCTGGGGCTACACCGGCATCTTGAGCCTGGGCCACGGCCTGTTCTTTGCGCTGGGCGGCTATGCGATGGGCATGTATTTGATGCGCCAGATCGGGCGCGACGGCAACTACAAGAGCGACCTGCCCGACTTCATGGTTTTTTTGGACTGGAAAGAACTGCCCTGGCACTGGGCCTTCAGCGACAGCTTCATCGCCACGCTGGTTCTGATTGTGGTGGTGCCAGGCCTGGTGGCCTTTGTGTTTGGCTTCTTTGCGTTTCGCTCGCGCATCAAGGGCGTGTATTTCTCCATCATCACCCAGGCCATGACGTTCGCCGCCATGCTGCTGTTCTTTCGCAACGAAACCGGCTTTGGCGGCAACAACGGCTTTACCGACTTCAAGAGAATTCTGGGCATCGCGATCGCCACACCGTCGATGCGCATGGCCATTTTTGTGCTGACCGGCCTCACACTGCTGGGTTTCTTTTTGTTCGCACGCTGGCTGGTGGCCAGCAAGTTCGGCCGGGTGTTGCAAGCCATCCGCGACGCAGAAACCCGCGTCATGTTCAGTGGCTACAACCCGGTTGGGTACAAGCTCACCATCTGGGTGATCTCGGCCGTCATGTGCGGCGTGGCAGGTGCGCTGTATGTGCCGCAGGTGGGCATCATCAACCCGAGTGAAATGAGCCCCGCCAACTCCATTGAGATTGCTATCTGGGCGGCGGTGGGCGGGCGTGCCTCACTGATCGGCCCGATCATCGGTGCCTTTGTGGTCAATGGTGCCAAGAGCTGGCTCACGGTAACAGCCCCCGAATACTGGCTGTACTTTCTGGGTGCGTTGTTCATTCTGGTCACTCTGTTCCTGCCCAATGGCATTGTTGGCCTGGTGAAAAAGCTCCGCAAGGGCGGCACGCCATGACGCCCGATTTGCTGGAAGAAGGCGCAAAGCGTGTGGCGGCGCATGCGCAACGGGTGGAGCCGGGCAAGACCGAATCGGGTGGCCGCAGCGCCGGCTTTTCGCGCATTGCCGCGGCACCCGGCGTGGTGGATACCACGCACGGGCGCATTCTTTACCTGGAAGATGTGAGCGTGAGCTTTGACGGCTTCAAGGCCATCAACAAACTGAGCCTGGACATCGCCCCCGGCGAGCTGCGCTGCATCATTGGCCCCAACGGCGCGGGCAAGACCACGATGATGGACATCATCACCGGCAAAACCCGGCCTGACGAGGGCACCGTGTTCTTTGGCTCCACCATCGACCTGCTGCGCTACAAGGAGGCCGAGATTGCGCAAATGGGCATTGGCCGCAAGTTCCAGAAGCCCACGGTGTTTGAACAACTCACCGTGTTTGAAAACCTTGAACTGGCACTCAAGACCAACAAGGGCGTGCAGGCGTCGATGTTCTTCCGGCTCGACAGTGTCCAAAGCGACCGGCTGGCCGAGATACTGCACACCATCCACCTGGCCGACAGCGTGACACGCATGGCGGGCAACCTGAGTCACGGCCAGAAGCAGTGGCTGGAAATCGGCATGCTGCTGATGCAAGACCCCAAGTTGCTGCTGCTGGACGAGCCCGTGGCCGGCATGACCGACGAAGAAACCGCCCGCACCGCGGAGCTGTTTCTCACGCTCAAGGGCAAGCACAGCCTGATGGTGGTGGAACACGACATGAGCTTCATCCGCACCATCAGTGAAATCGTCACCGTGCTGTGCGACGGCGCGGTGCTGGCCCAGGGCACGCTGGACCAGGTGCAGGCCGACGAGCGCGTGATCGAGGTGTACCTTGGACGCTAACCCCCAGGCTCCGCTGCGCTTCGCCTCCCCCCTTGCAGGGGGCAACACCAGCGGCCCGGCAAAGCCGGTTCCGCGGTGTTTCTGGAATGAAAGCCTAAACCCATGCTGGCCGTAAAGAACATTAATCAGTACTACGGCGGCTCGCACATCCTGCGCGACGTGAGTCTCGAAGCGCATCTCGGCAAGGTCACGGTGCTGCTGGGGCGCAACGGCGTGGGCAAGACCACGCTGCTAAAGAGCTTGATGGGTCTGGTGCCAATCAAGACCGGCAGCATTGAATTTGACGGCAAGGCCATCCAGGCTGCCACACCCTATGAGCGGGCCCGCGCCGGTATCGGCTTTGTGCCCCAGGGCCGCGAGATTTTTGCCCGCCTGACGGTGCAGGAAAATCTGCAAATGGGTCTGGCCTACAAGAGCGCGGCCACGCCCATTCCGGCCGAGCTGTATGAGCTGTTCCCGGTGCTCAAGCAAATGCTCAACCGCCGCGGCGGCGACCTGTCGGGCGGGCAGCAGCAGCAACTGGCCATTGCCCGCGCGCTGGCGGCCAAACCCAAGCTGCTGGTACTGGACGAGCCCACTGAAGGCATCCAGCCCAGCATCATCAAGGACATTGGCCACGTGATCCGCATGCTGGCCGACCGGGGCGACATGGCCATCCTGCTGGTGGAGCAGTACTACGACTTTGCACAAGAGCTGGCCGACGACTACCTGGTGATGGAGCGCGGCGAGTTCATTGCCCGCGGCCCCGGCAGCGAGATGGAAGAAAAAGGCATCCGCCAGCTCGTTGCCATTTGAAGCAGATTGGATCCGTGGCGTGAGCGCTGTATCCATTCCAGAGGCGGCACAGCGCACCGGCGATTAGCGCGTCAACACCCGAGCATGTCCGCCAGCTCTTCAAGGCTCCTTGCATGCAGATCATTCCCTGCCTGCGGCGACACGTCTTTGAGGTTCTTCGCGCCAAACTCCAGCGGCCGCTCGATGTAGGCGGTGCGCAGGCCGCAGCCACGGGCAGCGGCCAGGTCGTCGTGGTGGGCGGCCACCAGCATCACTTGCTCAGGCTGCAGGCCAAACACCTTGGCCACGCCCAGGTAGGTGGCCGGGTCGGGCTTGTAGGCACGGAACACCTCGGCGCTGAGCACACAGTCCCAGGGCAGGCCGGCGCGCTTGGCCATGTGGGTCAGCAGGGCGATGTTGCCGTTGGACAGGGTGCAGATGACGTAGTTGCGCTTCAGGCGGGTCAGGCCCTGCACGCTGTCGGGCCACGGGTCCAGCCGGTGCCACACCTGGTTAAGGTGTTGCCGCGCGGCCTGGTCCAGATGCGCCAGGCCAAACTGCGGCAGGATGCCGTCCAGAATGATGCGGTGCAAATCGTCGAGCGGCTTCCAACCCCGCTCGTCGCCGGGCCGCCCCAAGGCGAGCGCGGCCCCCTCGGGGGGCAGGGAGCCATTCGCAGAAGGCGACCGTGGGGGAAAAAATTCGCCGTTCATCACACGCGCCATGGCGGGCTTGTAGCCGGCGCGCCAGGCTAGCGCAAAGGCGTCGCCGTCTACCTGCGGGTACAGCGTTTGCATTTCACGCACGATGCTGCCGTGCCAGTCCACCACGGTGCCAAAGATGTCAAACGCCAGCACCTGCACGCCGGCAACAGGGGTTGCGCTCATGGTTTCAGCGGGATACCGCAGCCCTTGCTCAGCACACCGTCCAGGCGCAGTTCTATGCTGCCGGGGTAGCGGGTGCCGCTGATGTTGTCGATGCAGGGCTGCTCGGTCACTTTCACTGAAACACTGTTGCCGCCGGCCTTGCCGGTGTACACGGTGGTGGCCGAGGCGTCGTCAGTAATGGACGCCAGCCGCGGGAACACCAGGCTGGTGGCCGGTGCACCGTGCAGCAGGGCGACCCGGTTGCCGGGGCCCACCTCTACCAGCCAGGGCGGCTGGTTGCCCTGGCCCCTGAAGCTGATGCCGCGCACGCGCGCGTCTTCGATCACCGAGGCCGAGCGGAACTCACGGCAGAAGATGGCAGGCCCGGGCTTGCGCTGCATCTGGGCCTCGGTGCCCTTGGCCCAGAACAGCAGTTCTGCGTCTTCGTGCCGCACGCCGGACGCGGTGGCCACTGCGGGCAGCACCCGTTGGCAGCCGCGCTCTATCACGCGCAGGCCATCGGGCTGGGGGTAGGTGACCACGGTGCGTTTGTCGGTACAGCCCCACACCTGTGCCAGTAAGGGGCGGCCTGGCACCAAGGCCTGCAGCGCAGGCTGGCTGGGGCGCTCGGGTTTGGCGCAGTCTGTGGCCACGGGCGGCTCGGCGGGCTCAGGCAAGAGCGCGCAGCCTGCCGTTAGCAACACCGACACCAGTGTGGCAAGAAGAAAAGGTGTTCGCATGTTGTGCATGGTACTGAACTGGCGGCAAGCTGTGTTGCTGCATCGGCTACCATTTGCCCGGGCCCTCCCGCATGGCGGGCCACGTCGCTCGGACGGTTCCGGGCGCTTACGTGAAAGTT
Organism: Ramlibacter sp. 2FC; assembly: GCA_943369755.1. Classification (GTDB taxonomy): domain Bacteria; phylum Pseudomonadota; class Gammaproteobacteria; order Burkholderiales; family Burkholderiaceae_C; genus CALROG01. Next base: position 14,976 of record CALROG020000036.1, on the reverse strand, counting down.
CCATCATGACCGCTGCCTCCCTGGCCAAGCGCCGCTTTGCGCGCATTGACCGCCTTCCCCCTTACGTCTTCAACATCACGGCTGAACTCAAGCTGGCGGCCCGGCGCCGCGGTGAAGACATCATCGACATGAGCATGGGCAACCCCGACGGGGCCACGCCCGCGCACATTGTGGCCAAGCTGACCGAAGTAGCCCAGCGCCCCGACACCCATGGCTACAGCGCCAGCAAGGGCATACCGCGCCTGCGCCGCGCCATCAGCCATTGGTACAAGGAGCGCTACGCCGTAGACATTAACCCCGACACCGAGGCCATCGTCACCATTGGATCCAAAGAAGGCCTGGCCCACCTGATGCTGGCCACGCTGGACCGCGGCGACACCGTGCTGGTGCCCGACCCAAGCTACCCGATTCACATTTACGGCGCGGTGATTGCGGGGGCCGACATCCGCTCGATCCCGGTGTCGTCAGATGTGGACTTTTTCGCCGAGCTTGAAAAGACCATTCGCGGCAGCTACCCCAAGCCCAAGATGATGATTTTTGGCTTTCCGTCCAACCCCACGGCGCAGTGTGTGGAGCTGGAGTTTTTTGAGCGCGTGATTGCACTGGCCAAAAAGCACGACATTCTGGTGGTACACGACCTGGCCTATGCCGACATCGTGTTCGACGGCTGGCGGGCCCCGTCCATCATGCAGGTGCCCGGTGCCAAAGACGTGGCGGTGGAGTTCTTCACCCTCAGCAAAAGCTACAACATGGCGGGCTGGCGGATTGGCTTCATGGTGGGCAACCCCGACCTGGTGGCCGCCCTGGCGCGCATCAAGAGCTACCACGACTACGGCACCTTCACGCCGCTGCAGGTGGCGGCCATTGCCGCGCTGGAGGGCGACCAGACTTGTGTGCAGGAAATTGCCGCCCAATACCAGAGCCGCCGCGACGTGCTCTACAAGGGCTTGATGGAGGCGGGCTGGGCAGTGGACTGCCCCAAGGCCAGCATGTACATCTGGGCCCGCATTCCCGAGCCCTACCGCCACCTGGGTTCACTGGAGTTTGCCAAGCAGTTGCTGGAGAAAGCCAAGGTCTGCGTGTCGCCCGGCATCGGCTTTGGCGACCAGGGCGACGGCCATGTGCGCTTTGCCCTGATCGAAAACGAGGCCCGCACCCGCCAGGCGGTGCGCGGCATCAAGGCCATGTTCAAGGCCGACGGGCTGGTGACTGTGCCGGGCTGAGCCGCCGGGCTCAGGCGCTCCAGATGCGCGGCGTGTTGGTCTGCAAGCCCCACAGCGATTGCCGCCACTGGCCGCGCACCGCCTTGAGCAACTGCATCGCCGGCTCGACCACCGGGGCCAGCACCCGCACCATCAGCACCCGCGGGTGCGGCGCGGTGGCACCGGCCATGCGGCACAGGGCATCGGTTTCAATCAGCGCGCGGGCCGCCTCCAGCGCGACGTCGCGCCGGGCCCGCGGGATGTCGCTGCCGCTGGCAAAAAACAGCGTGGCCATGCAGCGCTGCCCGGCCAGGCCCAGCGGCCCGTCCATCAGGCGGGCGTCGGTGGCGTCAATGCGCCCGCGCTCCAGCCATACGCCGGGCAGCTCAATGTGCTGGGTAAAGCTGCCGCGCACAAAGGGCAGGTCGGCATGGGGCAAGCCCAGCGCGGTGACGTCCCAGCCCAGTACCTCAGCGCCGGGGGCGAGGGCCAGCGTCAGGTGGTTTTGCGCAATGCAGCCGCTGTAGCACAGGGCCTCCAGCGGCAGCCACTCAAGCCGCGCGCCGTCGCTCAGGCGCAGTTGGCTGCGCTGCAGCGCGGCTTCGCCCTCAGAGCGGTAAAAGCGTGTGGCACCGGGCGTGGTTACCAGGCCATGTGCGCCGGCCTGTGCGGTGACCTGAATGTCCAGGGTGTCGCCGCCGACCAGACCGCTGGGCGGGTGCACCAGCACGTTGTGGCAAATCGCGTCGCCTTCCGGGTACAGGCTTTGCAGCACGCGCAGCGGCCCCTCGTGGCTGAAGCGGGCGGCGGTGCGGCCCGCTTCCAGGGTGTAGTCAAGTGAGAGTCGGGCGTGCCAGGGCATTGAGTTGCTATTCTTTTTATAGTGTCTCACGCAGCCTGCATGCGGGCTACAGGCTATTTATGCCAAAAATCAAGGTGCAGGGCGGCAATTTCAGCTTCTGCCGCTGGCACCGGCCCAACCACCTCTATGGCCTTCTGGCCACGGGCAAACACTTCGCGGCAGGGCAGCGCCATGGTCGGGTTTTCTTCGTGGTTGCCGGTGAGTTCAAGCAGGCGCGACTCGGTCATGCCGTAGACCAGCCGGCCAATGTGCGCCCAGTACTGGGTGCCGGCGCACATGGCGCAGGGCTCCACCGTGGTGACCAGGGTGCACTGCCACAGGTAGCTGGCGCTGTAGTTCTGTGCTGCGCTGCGGGCCAGCACTGATTCAGCATGGTTGACCGTATCTACATTGCCCTGCTCGGCCAGCACGGTGTGGCCATCGGGGGCGACCAGAATGGCCCCAAACGGATGGCGGCCCAGGCCCATGGCCCGGCGGGCCACCTGGTTGGCGCGCTGCAAGGCGGCCACGGTTTGCGCCGGGGTCATGGGCGGGCCGGGCGCTTAGTGCTGCGAGCCGCGGTGCGCCCAGCCGGTGGTGCGCTTTTCAACCAGGCTGAACAGCTCATACATGGCCATGGCCATGGCCCCGATGGTGACCAGCCCGGCAAAAGCCAGCGGCAGGCGTTGCTGTGAGCCAGCGGTTTGCATCAGGTAGCCAATGCCGGAGTCGCCGGCCGTCATTTCAGCCAGCACCGTGCCCACAAACGCCAGGGTGATGGCGATTTTGAGCGAGCCGTAAAAGTAGGGCAGCGAGCGCGGCAGGCCAACCTTGACCAGCACGTCCCAGCGCTTGGCACCCAGCACCCGCAACACGTCTTCAAGCTCGGGCTCCAGTGTGGCCAGCCCGGTGGCAATGTTCACCGTGATCGGGAAGAACGAGATCAAAAACGCCGTCAGAATGCCCGGGCCCACGCCAATGCCGAACCACACCACCAGAATTGGCACCACGGCGGCTTTGGGCACCGCGTTGAACGCCACCATCAAGGGGTACAGCGCGGTGTAGGCCAGCCGGGAGCTGCCGATCAAAAAGCCCAGCAGCACGCCCACAAAAATTGCCACCGCAAAACCCAGCATGGTGACCCAGAAGGTCTTCCAGGCGGCTTCGAGCAGCGGGCCCCTGAACTCCACAAACTCTTTGGCAATCTGCCAGGGGCTGGGGAAAATGAAGTCGGCGATATTGAACGCCACCACCACCAGTTGCCACAGCAGCAGCACCGCCACCAGCACCACCAGGGGTGACCAGCGTTCCATTTTTCGGGTAATTTTCATTGGGGTACCACCACGCCGGTTTTGCGGATTGCGCCGATATGCCCGCGCAGCTCGTGCACGATGTCGGTGAACTCAGGGGTGTAGGTGATTTCAAGGTCGCGCGGGCGCGGCAGGTCAATCTGGCGCTGCAGCACAAAGCGGCCCGGGCTCTTGCTCATCACATACACCGTGTCGGCCAGAAACACCGACTCGCGCAGGTCGTGGGTCACCAAAATCACGTTGAATTTCTTGATGGCTTGCAGGTCGCGCAGGTTGCACCACAGCTCTTCACGGGTGAAGGCGTCCAGTGCGCCAAAGGGCTCGTCCAGCAGCAGCATCTTGGGCTCGTGCACCAGGGCGCGGCAGATACTGGCGCGCTGCTGCATGCCGCCCGACAGCTCCCAGGGGAACTTGCGCTCATAGCCGCCCAAGCCTACAGACTTGAGCAGGTCGATGGCGCGGGCTTCAAACTCGGCTTTGCGCTGCTTGAACTCGCTGCGAAAGGGCTCGACGATTTCCAGCGGCAGCAGCACGTTGTCCAGCGTGGTGCGCCAGGGCAACAGGGACGGTGCCTGAAACGACATGCCGCTGATCTTCAGCGGCCCGGTCACTGGCTGGCCACCAATCTGAATGCTGCCCTTGCTGGGCATCTTCAGGCCGGTGGTCAGCTTCATGAAGGTGGACTTGCCACATCCCGAAGGGCCCACGATGGCGATGAACTCGCCGTCGTTGACCTTCAGCGTGATGTCTTCCACCGCAAACTGGCCGGCCGCGAGCAGCTCCTCGTTGTAGGCCAGCCAGACGTTCTGGAAATCGACGAATGCCATGCTTACTTCTTCACCGGGGGCAGGATGTTCAGCTCTGCCTTGGTGGGCAGCAGTTTGTCCGTCCACACTGCGGTGGGGTCGATGCGGGTCTTGGTGTTGAACGAGTCCGACACCTGCGAGGCCATCAGCGACAGCCGACCGCCGTTGACCAAACCGAAGCCTTCGGCGCGTGCGTCCGGGCTGGCAACCACCGCGTCAATGGCCATGCGCAGGCGGCGCTTTTCCAGGTCAACGTTGATGATGCCGTCGCGCGCCTTCACGTAGTCAATGGCCGGGTCGGGGTTGGCCATCACTTCCTTGGCGCCCTTGGCAAAGGCCGACAGGAAGGCGGTGACGGCCTTCGGGTTTTCTTTGATCATCTTGGGCGTGGCAATGATCACGTTGCCATACAGCTTGACGCCGTGCTCGGGGAAGGGCAGCACCACGATGTCTTCGGTCTTGATGCCGCGGGCTTCCAGGTTGAGCAAAGAGGTGAACGAGAAGCCGGTAATGGCGTCAATGTCGCCGCGCACCAGCATGGTCTCGCGCAGCGGCGGGTCCATGCTGGTCCACTGCACGCCCGAGATGTTGTTGGCCTTGGCGAAGATCGGGAAGGCCTTGCGGCCTGCGTCAAAACCCGGGGCACCCAGCTTCTTGCCGTTCAGGTCGGCCGGGGTCTTGATGCCGCTCTTTTTGAGCGCCAGCACCGCCGCGGGGGTGTTGTTGTAGACCATCATCACCGCCACCGGCTTGTTGGGTGCGTCGGGGTTGTTGGCGTGAAATTCCATCAGCGCGGCCAGGTCGGCAAAGCCCATGTCGTAGGTGCCCGAGGCCACCCGCGTCACCGTGCCGCCCGAGCCGTTGCCCGCGTCAATGGTTACGTCCAGGCCCGCGGCCTTGTAGTAACCCTTGGCGGTGGACGCCAGGAACAAAGCGGCAGGGCCTTCAAAGCGCCAGTCGAGCTGGAACTTGATGGGCGTCAAGGTCTGGGCGCTAGCCGAGCCAAAGGCAACGGCAGCGGCCAGCGCCGCAGTGGTCTTGAGGAAGATGCGTTTTTTCATTTGAAGAGGCTCCAGGCAGAGAAATAAATACAACCAACAGGTTCAAAGCAAATTTGGTGCCGGGGGTGTTTTGCAGGTGCACCAAGGGAGTGCTTATTTTGTGGGAAGCGGGGGCGAAGGGCCGCGCTTTAGCGCACGGGGAATACCCTGTGTGGGCACCCCCCCGTAAGTTTGACAGGCTTGTATTGCTAGTTCTAACTAGTTATATTGCGCGACCAAACAAAATTCAGGGGCGGGGAATGACGGACCTAAATTCGGCCTGCGCGCGCGGGCTATTCGCGCGGTTAGCGGCGCAGGTGTGCCGGGGGCTGCTCGCCTTGTGTGCTTGTGCGTATCGAGCCACTTTTATCCTTCATCGCCGCCCCCTGGGTTTGCGGTTCTCCCCGGGCAACGACTGTCCTCGCCTGCATCGACTGTTTGGCTGCATAAAAATTTCTCGAGATTTGACGCGGCCCCCGGCACATGAAAAGGCAACCCGCGTTGTGTTTCCGAAGCGTATTGCTGCGGCGCTGCTGCTGGCGTCCATTGGCGGAGTTGCTCAAGCTCAGTTTCTCTATTGCTCAGGGCCATTTACTTACCAGATTCGCATGCCGACGCCCGAAGCTGCGTTGCAAGCGGACTGGTACGAGTTCATTGGAAAGTACCCAGCGCCCACCAGAGGCCCGCAAATAGACGCCGCACGGGACGTGCCTTCGCGCCTGCTGGCAACCCCGCCTCGCCAGTACACCTGGGGGGTGGGCTATTACACCGAGACGCTCTATTACTCTTACGGAAATGAAGGAAATATCGACGGTCAGAGCTGGCGGCCCTCGCCAGAAGTTCAATGCCCGCATTATGCAAACGTCACGATTGAAGGGGCGAGCCAAGTACGAACGGCCCCAGCGGAAAAGAGCATCAAACAAACAGTGAAGCTTGCGTTCCCGTCTGGTGCGCCCGTGCACAACACTGAGATTGAAGTGCGCTCGAGCTCCGGCGCCAGGACGACGGGTGTCACCAACGACCAAGGCGAATTCAGTTTTTACTACCGACCGCCCCAGTTTGCGACCCGCACCAAACTGACTGTCACTTGCTTCTATTGCAAAGCGACCGACAAGCAGATTTCAGTGGTGGCGCCCCCTGAGCAGACCTGTCCGGTGGGCAATCCGATCCTTCCCGCAACCGCAGAGAAGATCAAGGCTGAGACAGATTGGACCGACGAGGCGCCGCATTCCTTGACGCTGACACGGCATTACAGCAGCGCTGGTGAATTGCCGGTAGCGGGGCTGGGGCCAAACTGGGCCCACGGGCATTCAGGTGTGATTGACAGATCCGAGAACGGCCAAGAGCGCACCGTCAAGCTTGGCGATCGCAGCCGGCACCTTTTCATGCTGGAGGTCCCCACCGGCACCTGGCGAAGCGACAACGCCATCGACAGTCTGGCGGACAACACTACTGGCCCCCTGTTCGTCCGCGGCAGCGACGAATCGCGGTGGCAATTCGACCTGGCTGGAAAACTGTTGTCGGTGACCGAGCGCAATGGTTGGACTCGCCGATTCGCCTATGCAGGAAGTCTGCTGACTTCGGTCACCAATGCATTCGGCCGCAGTCTGCGGTTTAACTACGACGAGCAAGGCAGGTTGAACAGCGTCCTTACGCCTGACGCCCAGCAAATCAGCTATGCCGTCAATTCTGCGGGGGCATTGGCTTCGGTCGCGCGGGCGGATGGTGCAGTGCGTCGCTACGTGTATGAAGACAGCCGATGGCCCTTTGCCATGACTGGGGTTTTTGACGAATTGGGGCAGCGTTTTGAAACTTATTCCTACGACGCTTACGGCCGCGCAACAAGCACAACCCGTGCGAACGGTGCCGATAGCTTTCAGGTTGCCTACGGCGCGATCACTGGAACGGGCGACGGGTTTGCTGCGGAGTTGAATGGGGAAAGCCTGCCGAGCCGTGTTCAGGTTACGGACCCTCTTGGCGTGCAGCGGACCCACAACTACCAGGGCGGCGATGGAAACTTGCGACTGCAAGGTACAACCGTTCCCCTTGACGGTTCGCAGATTGCGTCGCGCAGCTTTGGGCAAGGAGTGTTGCCGATATCCGAAACCGACTTCCTCGGCATCACCACCCTGTTCACCTGGGACGCCGCGCGCCGCCTGAAGCTGGCCGAAACCCGCGCCGCCAGCCGCCCCGAAGCCCAGACCGTGCAGACCCAGTGGCACCCCACCTTGCGCTTGCCTGTGTTGGTGACCGAGGCCGGCCGCACCACCGCCTACAGCTACGACGCCCTGGGCAACAAGCTGACTGAAGTGGTGACCGACCTGGCCACAGGCCAGACCCGAGGCCAAAGCGGGGCCTACAACGCCCAGGGCCTGCCCGCCCAAATGACCGACGCACGCGGCGGCCAATGGGCCTACAGCTACGACGCCCAAGGCAACCGCACCACCGAGCGCAACCCCCTGGGCCATGAAACCCGCTGGCAATACGACGGCGCAGGCCGCGTGACCCGGCAAACCGAAGCCAACGGCCTGGTCAGCAGCTATAGCTATGACCCGCGTGGCCGCCTGACCCAGGCCAGCCGCGGCGGTGAAGCCACCACCTACAGCTACACCCCCACCGGCCTGCTGGCCAGCGCCAGCCTGCCCAGCGGCCACGCCATCAACTACCAGTACGACGCCGCCCAGCGCCTGACCGGTGCCAGTGACAACCGCGGCAACAGTGTGGCCTACACCCTGGACGGCATGGGCAACCGGGTGCGGGAAGAAGTCAAAGACGCAGGCGGTGCCATTGCCCTGGTAACGGCCCGCGTCATCAACAGCCTGAACAAAGTGGCTGCCGTGCAAGGTGCCAGTGGCCAAACCACCGCGCTGGGCTACGACGCCAACGGCGAGCCCATCAGCCAGACCGACCCGCTGAACCAGACCACCCGCCAGACGCTGGACGGCCTGAAGCGCCCCAGCGCCACCACCTTTGCAGACAACGCCGCCGCCACCCAGGCCTGGAACCAGCTAGACCAGCTCACCCAGGTAACCGACCCCAAAGGCGTGGCCACCCAGTACGTGCGCAACGCCTTTGGCGAGGTACTGAGCGAGGCCAGCCCCGACACCGGCACCACCAGCTACCAGCGCGACGCCGCCGGGGCCGTGGTGGCCATGACCGACGCCCGCGGCATCACCACCCAGATCAGCCGCGACGCCCTGGGCCGGCCGGTGCAGACCACCCGCGGGCCTGCCCACCAAACCGTCTACACCTGGGACACCCAGCAAAAGGGCTACCTGGCCAAGGTGGAAGACCCCAGCGGTGCCACCACCTGGGAGCGCGACGCCCAGGGCCGCACCCTGCGCAAAACCCAGCTGGTGAACGACAACCCCGCCAACCCCGCCAGCTTCAGCACCGCCTACAGCTACAGCGCAGGCGGCGAGCTGGCCGCCATCACCTACCCCAGCGGCCTGAAGGTCAGCTACCAGCGCAACGCCGCAGGCCAGATCAGCGCCATCAGCACCCAGGTGCCCGGGCGCAACAAGCCGGTAACGCCGTTCGTCAGCAACCTCACCCACACCGCCCTGGGCCAGCCCAAGGCCTGGAACTGGGTCAACGGGGCCGCAGCCAGCCGCAGCTTTGACGCCGACGGGCGCATGACCGACACCGAATTTGCCAGCTACAGCTACGACGACGCCAGCCGCATCGCCAGCATTACCCAAAACCTGTGGGCCAGCCGCACAGTGACACAAACCGTCGGGACCACCACCGCCACCGTCACCCAGCTCTACCAAACCCCGCTGCGCTGGTTTGCCGGCTACGACAACCGCAACCGCCTCACCAGCTTTGAGCGCGCCGGTGCGCAAACCAGCTACACCTATGACGCCAACAGCAACCGCCTGAGCGCCATAGACGCCAGCACCAGCGACACCGACCTGGACGGCCAGTTTGAGCAAAGCGACTTCAACCAAAGCACCCGCCAGGCCCTGAACATCGCCAGCGACAGCAACCGCCTGCTCGGCTTCAGTCAAAACCTGACCCGCATGCGCGGTGACCGCACCATCAGCAGCGCCACCAGCAACGTCAACTACACCCTGGACGCCGCAGGCAACCTCACCAGCGACGGCCTGCGCACCTTTGACTACGATGAAGCCAACCGCATCAGCAAAGCCCGCATCTTCAAAGACGGCGAAGCCGCAAGAATCAGCTACCTGCACAACGCACAAGGCCAACGCGTGTTCAAGGGCGAACCCAGCACAGAGCAAACCCTGCCCAGCCAGGCCGAGCTGGGCCAGGGCTTCATTGACTGGCTCAAGGCCAACTTCAAATGGATGTTTGCCCAAGCCCAGGCCAACACCAGCATCGGCACGGCTTACACCTTCGGCGGGGGGCCAATTCCCAGCTGGGCCATCCTCGGTGAATACGACAACGGCGCAGCCAAGGGCGCCGGCCGTAGCGAATATATCTGGCTGCCCACACCAGGGGGTGCTATACCCGTGGGCATGTTCAGAAACGGCAACTTCTTCGCCATCCACACCGACCACCTGGGCACCCCCAGGCTGATGACCAATGAAGACAACCAGCCGGTGTGGCAGTGGCCCTACAGCGCGTTTGGCACCACCAAGCCGACTGGCGTGTTGAAGGCCACGGCCAACCCCAGGACGGCGGTGGTGGTGATAGACAACACCCCGCTGCCCCCACAGGGCCGGGAGAAGCAGCGCGCCCAGGCCGCAGCGCCGATGAACAGCAACATCGTGCTGCTCAAAGCCACGGCTGCGCCAGAGATGAACCTGAGGTTCCCGGGGCAGTATGAGGATGCGGAGATGGGGACGTTTTACAACTACTTCAGGTCTTACCAACCGAATCAGGGGCGGTATACGCAGGGGGATCCGATTGGGTTGGAGGGGGGGCTCAACCGGTTTAGCTATGTGGAAGGGAATCCGGCCTCGAGAGTTGATCCACTTGGATTGGAGTGGACGTACCAACAAAGCACAGGCAACATGTATAGCGGAGGGAACAACCCTAGTGCGACGGTTCTTGTGGGTACGGGTTATGCGGGGCATGGTGTTGGCGTGAACAATTCTGCTTTAGAGGGCATCCCAGATATTGGGCCTCTTCCGCAGGGTACTTACACGATTGGAGACCAACAAACCATCGTCACAAGAGATCGGAATGGCAACCCACGTGCAACTCTAGATGGTGCCATGCGGCTTATTCCTGACCCGGAAAACTGGATGTTTGGACGATCGGGTTTCATCATCCACAACGGCAATATGCGAACTCGGACTTCATCAGAAGGGTGCATTATTCAACAGCCTAGTGTCAGAAATTTGATTGGGGCAAGCGGAGATCGCAGATTGCGAGTCGTACCATGAATCGACGTATTGCACTACTTGCTCTCTTCGTGTGTCTCCATGGAAATGCACAAAAATTGCCTGTGCCATTTCCAATGGACGTGTTTGATGTATCGAATCTGATTGTCTTGCCGAATTGTGAAGTTGATGTTGAACTTCAAGTAGCTCGATGGCTTATTCCAGAGAGCTCATGGCCTGCAACAGGACAGCCGCGAAACTATGTCGCAAAGGCAAAAATAATGCTGAATGGTCATCCTGTTGAGGGGGCCAACACGCTTGCCAGCATGTTGGCTGATCCAATTCGGGTGCTTGCGCCGCCCGCAAAAATCAAATGTGGATTTATTGTTGTTCAAGGTGATGCATCGACAAGCTCACGCACGGTCGTGACGCTCATCAAAAATCGTATTGTTTCTGTCGAGCAAATTGACTTTGCTGGACGTACACATAGCAATACCATCTTCTACTACCCCAAAACTATTGTTCTGAAATAGCGCTTGAATCGGAGTGAATCTGGGTCATGAATCGGTGAATCGGGGTCTGATCCCACTTTCCATCGGCCAGCAGGCAAGTAATTTGCTACAAATTTCATAGTGGATAGCCCAACATCTATGAGGGCTACAGCCCGATTCAACCTGAAGCACCGTCAAGCATGCGCCATGAGGCACAAACGCATTTGTCGGCGCAGCTTGGCCACCAGCGACGGCCTGCGCCGCTTTGACTACGACGAAGCCAACCGCATCAGCAAAGCCCGCATCTTCAAAGACGGCGAAGCCTCAAGAATCACCCGGGCGCACCAAGCCGGTAACGCCGTTCGTCAGCAACCTCACCCACACCGCCCTGGGCCAGCCCAAGGCCTGGGCCTGGGTCAACGGGGCCGCAGCCAGCCGCAGCTTTGACGCCGACGGGCGCATGACCGACACCGAATTTGCCAGCTACAGCTACGACGACGCCAGCCGCATCGCCAGCATTACCCAAAACCTGTGGGCCAGCCGCACAGTGACCAGCGTGGTAGGCACTGCCACCGTCACCGTCACCCAGCTCTACCAAACCCCGCTGCGCTGGTTTGCCGGCTACGACAACCGCAACCGCCTCACCAGCTTTGAGCGCGCCGGTGCACAAACCAGCTACACCTATGACGCCAACAGCAACCGCCTGAGCGCCATCGACGCCAGCACCAGCGACACCGACCTGGACGGCCAGTTTGAGCAAAGCGACTTCAACCAAAGCACCCGCCAGGCGCTGAACATCGCCAGCGACAGCAACCGCCTGCTGGGCTTTACCCAAAGCCTGACCCGCATGCGCGGTGACCGAACCATCAGCAGCGCCACCAGCAACGTCAACTACACCCTGGACGCCGCAGGCAACCTCACCAGCGACGGCCTGCGCACCTTTGACTACGACGAAGCCAACCGCCTGGCCAAGGCCCGGGTCTTCAAAGACGGTGAAGAAGCCAGCGTGCGCTACCTGCACAACGCCCTGGGTGAACGCGTGTTCAAGGGCGAACCCAGCACAGAGCAAACCCTGCCCAATGAAGCCACCCTGGGCCAGGGCTTCATTGACTGGCTTAAAGCCAACTTCAAATGGATGTTTGCCCAAGCCCAGGCCAACACCAGCATCGGCACGGCCTACACATTTGGCGGGGGGCCAATCCCGCAATGGGCCATCCTCGGTGAATACGACAACGGCGCAGCCAAAGGCGCGGGCCGCAGCGAATACATCTGGCTGCCCACACCAGACGGTGCTATACCCGTGGGCATGTTCAGAAACGGCAACTTCTTCGCCATCCACACCGACCACCTGGGCACCCCCCGGCTGATGACCAATGAAGACAACCTGCCGGTGTGGCAGTGGCCGTACAGCGCGTTTGGCACCACCAAGCCCACGGGCATCTTGAAGGCAACGGCCAACCCCAGGACGGCGGTGGTGGTGATAGACAACACCCCACAGGGCCGGGAGAAGCAGCGCGCCCAGGCCGCAGCGCCGATGAACAGCAACATCGTGCTGCTGCAAGCCACGGCTGCGCCAGAGTTCAACCTGCGGTTTCCGGGGCAGTATGAGGATGCGGAGACGGGGACGTTCTACAACTACTTCAGGAGCTATCAGCCGGGGCAGGGGCGGTATACGCAGGGGGATCCGATTGGGTTGGGTGGCGGCATCAACCGGTTTGCCTATGTGGAGGGGAATCCGCTAGGCCGCATTGACCCTACCGGGTTGGTTTGGATTTATCAGCAGAGTACCGGCAATCTTTATCATCAACCGACTAACCCGAGTTCGGCTACTCTTGTAGGGACTGGCTATGCGGGGAATGGTGAAAATCTCAACAGCCCTGCGGGTCAATCAGTGCCAAACTCTGGACCAGTTCCTCAGGGGGACTATGCATTTGGACCCCAGCGCAATAGCGCGGCCACTGGTCGAGGAATATTGGACCTAGTTCCAAGCTCAACAAACAATATGTTCGGTCGAACCGCGTTTCAGATGCACGGCGATAACGGCCGAGGTGATCAGTCCGCATCGAAGGGTTGCATCATCATGCCGCGCAACATTCGTGATCTGGTGGGCGGCAGTGGGGATAGAACACTAAGGGTCGTTCCATGAGCTCGTTTAAACGCAATACGCGCACCTTGTTGGGCGCTCTTCTGTTGTTGATTTGTACTGTTGGTTGGACTCAAATTTCGGCTTCCGCAGTAACAACGAAAGTAAGCAAGAGCGGAAAACTCTCGGTTAAGTTGTCGAGTCCCAAAGCCGTTTGCCCATCGAATCCTCACTGGTTGAACGAACAACGGGGACGCGAAGGGTGCGTCGGTGAAATAGCGGTGTTTAGGGGAGGCGTTGAGGGGTACTTCCCCGATTTTTCTTACAACTTCCTCGCATTTCCGCGGAGCATCGACATCAGGGAGAGGGGCAAGGGATACACCTTGACGTTAGCCGGAGGTGATGCAAGCAGTTCTTACATCGCCGTCTTCACCTTTGAGCGGGATTCGCTCAAACGCAGGCGCATTTCCAGTGCTGCTTTCCCGGATCAAGCATGGGAAGACTCGTCCTTTTCGTTCAACATTTCTGATCGATAGCTTCGGCTATGTGAGTGGAAATCCTCTCAACAGCACCGACCCGACGGGTCAGTTTGCGATTGTCATTCCGTTTATTCCGGCGATCATTACTGGCGCAGATCTTGCCGTCGGCGCTGGCTTGGGCTTGCTGGGTCTCGGCCTTGATCGGATGTTCAATAGCCCAGCCGCCGAGACACCTATTCCAGGTGCGGTTCCCCATTCGGATGAGCCGGTAACTGGAACTGGAACGAGACAGTGGCAAAAACCTGGCACCGCAGACGATGCGAATAGAGATTTTGACAATTGCAGCCCAACCAACGTCGAGGACAAGGGCGACGGCGTAAGAGTTGGAACTATGCCAAATGGAGACAGAATAGTCGTTCGGCCTGACAGTAGTAGTGGCCAACCGACCATTGAGATTCAACGGCCAGATGGCAGGCGCTCCCGTGACAAGGTCAGGTATGGGCGTTGAAGGACATAGGAAATTTATGACTACCGAAGAAGTGTATGAGCCTTGGACTCCTCCCGACGTGGCAGATCCGTTGCGACTGGCCTTCGTGGGCATGCATATCGCTAACGGAGAGCTGAAGATTCAGTTTCATGAAGTGGTCGGTGCGCGGCGAAACGTAGTACTTACATTTCCTGTGCTTCCCGTTCTATTCAAAATGGTGAACGAGAGCTACCGTCTGAATTCGCTAAAGCGCCTTCCAAAACAAAGAGATGGGTCGCTTTACATCGTGAAAAATTCGGAACTGTTGGCTTCCTTTCACAAAGATGCCATGGGCATCTATGCGGCGGACCCGCTCGTGCACTTCGCAGTTATCACCGACGAATGGATCGACATGGTGTTGACCGCGTTACCTAAAGTGCAATGCTGACCCGATCGCGCGGTGACCGAACCTTCAGCAGCGCCACCAGCAACGTCAACTACACCCTGGACGCCGCAGGCAACCTCACCAGCGACCGGTGAATCGGGTGAATCTGGGATGAATCGGGGTCAGATTCCAATTCTCATCGACTAGCGAGCAAACACATCGCTACAAATTTCATAGTGGGTAGCCCAACACCGATGCGGGCTACAGCCAGTATAGGCATCAAGTACCCGTAAAACAGCCTCCCGCCAGCCATGCCCGCCACCCCAAGCAAACGCCGCCAAGCCCGTGCCATGCGACACAAGCGCATCTGTCGGCGCAGCTACCAGCGCGACGCCGCAGGCCAGATCAACGCCATCAGCACCCAGGTGCCCGGGCGCAACAAACCGGTAACGCCCTTCGTCAGCAACCTCACCCACACCGCCCTGGGCCAGCCCAAGGCCTGGGCTTGGGTCAACGGGGCCGCAGCCAGCCGCAGCTTTGACGCCGACGGGCGCATGACCGACACCGAATTTGCCAGCTACA
>CALROG020000035.1:0-42477 GCA_943369755.1 Ramlibacter sp. 2FC | reverse complement strand
CCCCAGCCACGCCGCCACCTGGGTCTATGTGGCCAACGCCGATAGCCAGGACATCTCGGTCTTCGAGCTGGACCGCGGGGCTGCCGCGCTCAAGCCCGTGGCTACGGTGCCGGTGGCCGGCACGGCTATGCCCATGGTCGTGAGCCGCGACAGGAAGTTTTTGTACGTGGCGCTGCGTTCGCAGCCGTTTCGCGTGGTCACCTTCGCCATTGACGGTGCCAGCGGCACCCTGAAGAAGCTGGGCGAGGCGGCGCTGGCCGACAGCATGGCCAACATTGACCTGGACGCCACGGGCCGCTGGCTGTTTGCGGCGTCTTATGGGGGCAACAAGATCACTGTCAACAGCGTGGGCGCCGACGGCCTGGTGGGTGCGGTGCACCAGCTGTTGCCCACCGCGCCCAATGCGCACGCCATCCACGCCGACCGCGCGGGCCGCTATGTGTTCGCCACCAGCCTGGGCGGCGACAACCTGTCGAGCTGGCAGTTTGACGCCACCATCGGGCGGCTGACCCCCAACGCCCCGGCGCTGGTCAACGTGCAGCCCGCCAAGACCGGGCCGCGCCACTTTCTGTGGAACCGCCAACAGACCCACACCTATCTGCTCAACGAGCTGGACGGCGGCGTGGACGTGTTCGCCTACGACGCCGACAAAGGCGCAATGCGCCACCTGCAGCGCGCAAGCGTCATGCCCGCGGGCTTTACCGGCAAGCCTTGGGCAGCGGATCTGCAACTGTCGGCTGATGGCCGCTACCTGTATGGGTCTGAACGCACGTCCAGCACGCTCACCACCTTCCGCGTGGACCCGGCTACCGGTCTTCTGCAGACTGCGGGCTCGGTGCCCACCGAAAAGACGCCGCGCGGCTTTGCGGTGGATTCCAGCGGCAGGTTCATCGTGTCGGCGGGGCAGGGCTCCAACGCGGTGTCGCTGCACCCTGTAGACGCGGCGACCGGCCTGCCCGGCGCCGCCAAAAGCTACCCGGCGGGCAAGGGCCCGAACTGGGTTGAGATTGTGGACTTCTGATGGCCCACCCGCTTTACATCCGCATGCACGCGGCCGACAACGTGGCCATAGTGGCCAACGACGGCGGCCTTCCAGCAGGAACGAAATTTGCCGATGGCCTGACGCTGCGCGACAAGGTGCCGCAGGGTCACAAGGTGGCGCTGACGGACATCGCCAAGGGCGCTGAGGTGCGTCGCTACAGCGTGACCATCGGCCGCGCGCTCAATGACATTCCCGCCGGTAGCTGGGTGCATGAACGCCTTCTGGAAATGCCCGACGCGCGCAGCCTGGTCGGCCTGCCCGTTGCCACCGCCAAGCCGCCTGTTGTGCCCCCGCTGGAAGGCTACACCTTTCAGGGCTACCGCAATGCTGACGGTTCGGTGGGTACGCGCAACATCCTGGCCATTACCACCACTGTGCAGTGCGTGGCTGGTGTGGTTGACTTTGCGGTGCAGCGCATCAAGGCCGAGCTGCTGCCGCGCTACCCCAACGTCGACGATGTGGTGGGAATAGAACACAGCTACGGCTGCGGTGTGGCCATTGACGCACCCGACGCCGTCATCCCCATCCGCACACTGCGCAACATCAGTCTGAACCCCAATTTTGGTGGTGAGGTCATGGTGGTTAGCCTGGGCTGCGAGAAGCTTCAGCCCGAACGGCTCTTGCCGCCCGGTAGCTTTGCCATCGTTGATGAGCGCGCCAGCGCAGGACCGGTGCTTGACGTGGTGTGTCTGCAGTCGGACACCCATGTCGGTTTCATGTCGATGATTGATTCGATCCTGACCCAGGCCCGGGTGCACCTGGAGCGCCTGAACGCGCGCCACCGCGAAACCGTGCCCGCCAGCGAGCTGGTGGTGGGCGTGCAGTGTGGCGGCAGCGATGCCTTTAGCGGCGTTACGGCAAACCCGGCGGTGGGCTTTTGTACCGACCTGCTGGTGCGCGCTGGGGCCAGCGTGATGTTCAGTGAAACGACCGAGGTGCGCGACGGCATTGACCAGCTCACCTCCCGCGCCAGCACGCCCGAGGTGGCCCAGGCCATGATCCGTGAAATGGCCTGGTACGACGCCTACCTGCAGCGCGGCAGCGTGGACCGCAGTGCCAACACCACGCCCGGCAACAAGAAGGGCGGCCTGTCCAACATTGTTGAAAAGGCCATGGGCTCCATCGTCAAGTCGGGCAGCGCCTCCATCACCGGCGTGTTGTCTCCCGGCGAGAGGCTCAAGCAAAAGGGCTTGATTTATGCCGCCACACCTGCAAGCGACTTCATTTGCGGCACGCTGCAGCTCGCCGCCGGCATGAACCTGCATGTGTTCACCACCGGGCGCGGCACACCCTATGGCCTGGCGGCGGTGCCTGTGATCAAGGTGGCCACGCGTACCGATCTGGCGCGCCGTTGGCATGACCTCATGGACCTGAACGCCGGTCGCATTGCAGATGGCGACGCAAGCATTGAAGAGCTGGGATGGGAGTTGTTCCACCTGATGCTGGAAGTGGCTAGCGGGCGCAAAAAGACCTGGGCCGAGCACTGGAAGCTGCACAACGCGCTGGTGCTTTTCAACCCGGCGCCGATCACCTGAAACTCACCCCACAAGAGCAGTCTCATGACAACACCGTACCAATCGTTCCCCAACAGCTTCCGGCACGAACTGCGCGCAGGCAAAACCCTGATCGGCTGCTGGTCGTCGCTGTCCAATGCCATCACCACCGAGGTGCTGGGTGTGGCCGGTTTCGACTGGATTTTGTTGGATGGCGAACATTCGCCCAACGACGTAGCCACCTTTATCCCGCAACTCATGGCGCTGAAAGACAGCGCCAGCGCCCCCGTGGTGCGACCGGCCAGCAACAACCCGGTTGAGATCAAGCGCCTGCTGGACGCCGGGTTCTACAACTTCCTGGTGCCGTTTGTGGAAAGCGCCGACGAAGCCCGCAGTGCCGTGGCCGCCACGCGCTACCCGCCGCAGGGTGTGCGCGGCGTGTCGGTGTCTCAGCGCGGCAACCGTTATGGCACGGTGCCTGACTACTTCAAGAACGTGAACGAGCAGATCTGCGTGATGGTGCAGATCGAAAGCCGCAAGGGGGTGGACGCAGCCCGCGAGATCGCAGCGCTGGACGGCGTGGACTGCATCTTTGTCGGGCCGTCTGACCTGGCGGCCGGCTTTGGCCATCTGGGCAACGCCAACCACCCCGAGGTGCAGGCTGCAATTGCTGCCGTGTTTGCTGATGCCAAAGCGCATGGCAAGCCTGCGGGAATTCTTGCGCCGGTAGAGGCGGATGCACGCCGCTACATGGCCATGGGCGCCACGTTCGTAGGGGTGGGTAGCGACTTGGGCGTGTTCCGCGCAGGCACACAGGCGCTGCTGGACAAGTACCGCAGTTGATTTTTTCTCAGCCACTTCCCAACCGAAAGATAGCAATGAGCAAACTGGGTTTCATCGGCCTGGGCATCATGGGCGCCCCTATGGCGGGCCACCTGATCGCCGCAGGGCATGAGGTATTCATCACCACCCGAAGCAAAATGCCCGATGCATTACAGACCAGCAAGGCTGTGGTGTGTACGTCTGCACAAGAGGTCGCTCAAAAGGCCGACATCATTTTCATGATGTTGCCCGATACGCCGGATGTGCAGAAGGTGCTGTTTGGTGAGAAGGGCGTTGCATCGGGGCTGTCTGAGGGCAAGACCGTGGTCGACATGAGCTCCATCTCGCCGATGGACACCAAGGCCTTCGCCGGAAAAATCAACACGCTGGGCTGCGACTACCTGGACGCACCGGTGTCCGGTGGCGAGGTGGGCGCCAAGGCGGCCAGCCTGACCATCATGGTGGGTGGCACCGAGGCTGCGTTTGCACGCGTCAAGCCGCTGTTTGAGCTGATGGGCAAGAACATCACCCATGTGGGCGGCATCGGCGACGGCCAGACCTGCAAGGTGGCCAACCAGATCATCGTGGCGCTGAACATCGCTGCCGTGGGCGAGTCACTGCTGTTTGCCAGCAAGGCCGGGGCCGACCCGGCCAAGGTGCGCCAGGCCCTGATGGGCGGGTTTGCCGCCAGCCGCATTCTGGAAGTGCACGGTGAGCGCATGATCAAACGCACCTTCAACCCGGGCTTTCGCATTGGTCTGCACCAGAAGGATCTGTCGCTGGCGCTCAGCGGTGCCCGGGCCCTTGGTGTGGCGCTGCCGCAGACGGCAGGCGCCGCACAACTCATGCAGGTGTGTGCCGCCAACGGCATGCAGGACCTGGACCATTCGGCGCTGGTATGCGCGCTGGAGCTCATGGCCGCGCACGACGTGGCCAAGGCTTGACCCCTTTTCTTCAACCCCATTCGGGATACAAAACATGACGCTCAATCGCCGCAAGGTACTCGCATCCTCCATTGCTCTTGGCATGGTTTCAACGGGCGTACGCGCCCAATCATCGTCAGCCGGGTGGCCCGCCAAGCCCATTCGCATCGTTGTGCCGTACCCGCCGGGCGGCTCGTCCGACATCATTGCGCGCGCCATCAGCCAGCCGCTGTCCGAGGCATTGGGCCAGCCCGTGATCGTGGACAACAAGGCGGGTGCCAACGGCAACCTGGGAGCCGATCTGGTCGCCAAATCGCAACCCGACGGCTACACCTTGCTGCTGTGCGACACCGGTGCGCTGGCCATCAGCCCGGCGGTCTACACCAAGTTGCCGTTCAATCCGGCCACCGACCTGCGTGGCGTGACCATGCTGGCTTACTCGCCGCACCTGCTGGTAGTGCACCCGTCGGTGCCCGCAGACAACCTCAAGGAACTGGTCGCGTTGTCGCAGCAAAAGCCGCTGAGCTTTGCCGTCACGGCCATCGGCAGCGCACCGCACCTGGCCGGCGTGGCGGTGGAGCGGGCCACCAAGGCCAAGTGGCAGTACATCCCCTACAAGGGCGGCGCGCAGGCAGTTAGCGACACCATTGGCGGGCAGACCCAGGTGCTGATGAACGGCATGCTGGCCACGCTGCCCCACGTGCAAAGTGGCAAGCTCAAGTTGCTGGGCGTGTCCAAGGCCACGCGCATGCCGCTGATCGGCAACGTGCCCACGCTGCAAGAGCAGGGCATTGCAGGCTTTGAGTCAGGCACCTGGCAGGGCATGCTCGTAGCCAAGGGCACGCCGCAGGCCGTGATCGCGCGCCTGAACGCCGAGCTCATCAAGGTCATCCGCAGCCCCGACATCCGTGCCAGGCTGGCAGGGCAGGGTGCCGAAGTGGTGACCATGACCCCTGCCGGTCAGGACCAGTTTTTTGCCAAAGAAGCCAAACGCTGGGCCGAGGTAGTGGCGCAGGCGAACATCAAGCTGGACTGACGCGCGACTGCGCGAGGCACTCCGGGGTTTTGTGTAGCGCAACTGCGCTACATTGATCACATGAGAACCGCCGCCAGCCCTTCAGTTCGCGTTGAACCTGCTTTGCGTGACCAGCTTGCGCGGGTGTTGCACCCGGGTGAAAGCCTGTCTTCATTTGTCGAAGCATCCGTGCGCGTCAACCTGCGGCGGCGGCTGGATCAGTCCGAGTTTCTGCAGCGCGGCATGGCGTCGCTGGCTGATGTGCCGCAACAGAACTAGTGTGAAGACGACTGCTGTTGAACCCCGATGGACTCCGTGATATGACATCCTCATTGCCCGACGGCCTGTTTGCCGACGACGCCGGTGTGGCCCGTTGCTTCTGGTGCCAGGCCACGCCGTTCTACCGCCAGTATCACGACGCGGAGTGGGGCTTCCCCGTAGCCGACGACCGGCGGCTGTTTGAAAAGATCTGCCTTGAAGGTTTTCAGAGCGGCTTGAGCTGGCTGACCATTTTGAACAAGCGCGAGGCCTTTCGCCGCGGCTTTGCCAACTTCGACATGGAGCAGGTGTCCCGCTTTGACGATAGTGATGTGGAGCGCCTGGTGGCCGACGCCGGCATCGTGCGGCACCGGGGCAAGATTGTCTCGGCCATCAACAATGCAAAACGGGCGGTGGCGCTGCGCGACGAATGCGGCTCACTGGCCGCCTATTTCTGGCGCCATGAGCCCGACCCGGTTTCACGCCCGCAAGAAGCCACGCATGAAGCACTGCGTGCTTTTACCACCACCGCCGAATCCGTGGCCATATCCAAAGACCTGAAAAAGCGCGGCTGGAGCTTTGTGGGTCCCACCACCGTCTATGCCTTCATGCAGGCCATGGGGCTGGTCAATGACCACATTGAGGGTTGCGGTACGCGGGCGGCGGCGCTGGCGGCGCGGCGGGCTTTCAAGCCGCCGCGCTGATTTGATGCTGCCCTGCGGCTAGCCCCACATCTCCTGCGCCGTCTCCACCACCAGGCGCAACTTGTTGCGCTGGTCTTCCACGGCAATGTTGTTGCCGTGTACCGTGCTTGAAAAGCCGCACTGCGGGCTCAGGGCCAGTTGGTCCAGCGGCGCGTATTTGGCGGCTTCTTCGATGCGGCGCTTCAGGGCGTCTTTGCTTTCCATGGCACCGAATTTGGTGGTCACCAGGCCCAGCACCACCGTCTTGCCCTTGGGCAGGTAGCGCAGGGGCTTGAAGTCGCCGCTGCGGTCGTCGTCATATTCCAGAAAGAAGGCGTCCAGCTTCATTTCAGACAGCAGGGCTTCAGCCACCGGCTCATAGTTGCCGGCGGCGGCGTGCGTGCTCTTGAAGTTGCCGCGGCACAGGTGCATGGCCAGCAGCATGCCTTCGGGCTTCTGGGCCACCACCTTGTTGATGAAGGTGGCGTAGCGGTGGGGCAGCTCGTTGGGGTCGTCACCTCGCTGGCGGGCGGCCTCGCGCATTTTGTCGTCGCACAAATAGGCCAGGTTGGTGTCGTCCATCTGCACATAGTTGCAGCCTGCTGCGGCCAGGCTGCGCAGCTCGTCGCCATAGGCCTTGGCCACGTCGTCGTAGAAAGCCGGGTCCAGCTCGGGGTAGGCGTCGCGGCTGATGCCGGCGCGCCCGCCGCGAAAGTGCAGCATGGTGGGCGAGGGGATGGTCACCTTGGGCGTCATGCCCGCGCTGATCTGGCTTTTGAGGTAGTTGAAGTCGGCCAGCTGGATGTCTTTGACATGGCGCACCTTGTCAATCACGCGCATCACCGGAGGGGCCAGTTCCTGGGTGCCGTCGGGGCGTTGAATCGTGACCGGAATGTCGGTCTTCACGCCGCCAATCTGCTCCAGAAAGTCGATGTGGAAGTAGGTGCGGCGGAACTCGCCGTCGGTAATGCTTTTCAGGCCAATGCTTTCCTGGAACTTCACGATTTCGCTGATGGCCTTGTCTTCCACGGTGCGTAGCTGTTCTGGCGCGATCTCGCCCTTGGCGTGTTGTTCACGCGCTTCCAGCAAGTAGGCAGGGCGCAGAAAGCTGCCCACATGGTCGTAACGGGCGGGGAGTTGGGTCATGGCGGGTCTCCTGTGTGGTTTCGAGTCAGATGTTATGGCAGGATTTTTCCGATTCATTGAATACATAAACATAGAATTCAACGGTTTTTCTGGGAAATTCTTTGTTTTTTTCTGATTATTGTATACATTGTGTATCCATGAAATCCGCCAAACCCGCTTTTCCGCTCAACGCCTGGTATGCCGCTGCCTACGATGTAGAGGTAGGCCGTCAGCTCATGCCGCGCACCCTGTGCAACCAGAAACTTGTGCTGTTCCGCAAGACCGATGGCACCGTGGCCGCACTGGAAGATGCCTGTTGGCACCGCCTGCTGCCGCTGTCCATGGGGCAGCTCAATGGTGACGAGGTCACCTGTGGCTACCACGGGCTGGTCTACAACGCCCAGGGCCGCTGCGCCCACATGCCCAGCCAGGAAACAATTAACCCATCAGCCTGCGTGCGCAGCTACCCGGTGCTGGAGCGGCACCGGTTTGTGTGGGTCTGGCCCGGTGACCCGGCCCAGGCCGACCCGGCCTTGGTGCCCGACCTGCATTGGAACCACGACCCGGCCTGGGCCGGTGACGGCAAGCTCGTCACCGTGAAGTGCGACTACCGCCTGGTGGTAGACAACCTGATGGACCTGACCCACGAGACCTTTGTGCACGGCTCCAGCATTGGCCAGCGCGCGGTGGTCGAGGCACCGTTTGTAGCCACCCATGGCGACCGCACCGCCACCGTCACGCGCTGGATGGAAAACATTGAGGCGCCGCCGTTCTGGGCCGCGCAGATCAAGCAGGCGCGCGGCTACGAGGGCCCGGTGGACCGTTGGCAGATCATCCGCTTTGAAGCGCCTTGCACCGTGGTGATTGATGTGGGCGTGGCCGAGGCGGGCAGCGGCGCGGTTCCGCCCGGGGGCAACAAAGGCGACCCGGCTCAAAGCAACCGCAGCAAGGGCGTGAACGGTTTTGTACTCAACACCATCAGCCCCGAGACTGACAGCACCTGCCACTACTTCTGGGCCTTTGCCCGCAACTATTGCCTGGGCGAACAACGTCTCACCCATGCCCTGCGCGAGGGCGTGGCCAGCATCTTTCGGGAAGACGAGCTGGTGCTGGAAGCCCAGCAACAGGCCATAGAGGCGCACCCCGACCATACGTTCTACAACCTCAACATCGATGCGGGTGCGATGTGGGCGCGGCGACTCATCGACAACCTGCTCGCCAAAGAGCGCCCGGCGGGCGACGGGGTGCCAGTTATTCCAATTCGCCGTATGGCCTGACACGAAACGCATATGACTGATGCTACAAATTTGATAGTGGCTACTGCAGCAGACACGAGGGCTGCAGCCAAAAATGGCACTGAAAGCGCGCAGGTTCGGGCTCAACTGCGGCTGCGCGAGATGATCCTGGGCGGCGAGCTGCCCGGCGGCACCCGCATCGCTGAATTGAGCATCGTCGAGAAGCTGGGTGTGTCGCGCACGCCTATTCGCGCCGCACTGATGCGGCTGGAGCAAGAGGGCCTGATCAAGAGCCTGCCCAATGGCGGCTATGCGGTGCGTACCTTTTCTGAACGCGACGTGTCCGAGGCCATTGAGCTGCGTGGCACCATCGAAGGCATGGCGGCACGCCTTGCGGCTGAACGTGGCGTGGCGCCGGTCGTGATGGGCGAGGCCCGTGAATGCCTGCAGCGCATTGACGCGGTGCTTAAACAGCCGGCTCTGAGCGACGAAGACTTTTCTGTTTACGTCACGCTCAACGAGCGCTTTCACGGGTTGCTGGGCGAGCTGGCGGGCAGCAGCTTCATGGCGCGCGAGCTGGAGCGTGTGGCTGGGTTGCCGTTCGCCTCGCCTTCCGGGTTTGTGGTGGTGCAGGCCAACTCCCCCAAGGCGCGTGACATGCTCATCGTGGCCCAGGACCAGCACTGGCAGGTGCTGGACGCCATTGAGCGGCGCGAAGGTGCGCGGGCTGAAGCGCTGATGCGCGAGCATTCACGCATTGCCCAGCGCAACCTGCGCGAAGCCGTCAAAAGCCACGACCTGGATCAAATGCCCGGCGTGCGCCTGATCCGTAAACCAAGTTGATCGCGATGAACAGTAGCCAGACCTGGTTCGATGCCCAGTTGCAGTCCATTCGCGACATCACGCCCACGGTGCGCGAGTTCACCTTGAGCCCGGCCAGCTGCGCACTGGCATATGCGCCGGGCGCACATTTACAACTGCAAGTGCCGATCCAGCGGCAGGAACAGGTGCGCTCCTATTCGCTGGTCGGCGCGCCGCTTCAAGGCAGCTACCGCATTGCGGTGAAACGCCTGGACGACGGCAAAGGCGGGTCTTTGGCCCTTTGGCGAATGGCCGCGGGCGAGCGGCTGCGCATCAGCCAACCGCAAAACCACTTTCCACTGGCGTGGGATGCGCCTGCCTACATGCTGGTGGCCGGCGGCATTGGCGTGACGCCGCTGCTTGGCATGGCGCAGGCGCTGGCTGCCCGTGGGGCAAAGCTGCGCATGCTTTACAGCGCCCGGTCGATGGACGAACTGGCCTACGCCCATGACCTGCAGCAAGCCCTGGGTGGCGCGCTGGTAACCGTTGTGGGCCAGCGGATTGACTTTGCAACCGAAATTGCGGCGCTACCAGTGGGTGCCCAGCTCTATGTTTGCGGGCCGGCGTCTATGCTTGATGCCGCGCGCCGGGCCTGGGCCGACGCCAGCCGCCCGTTGGCCGACCTGCGTTACGAAACCTTTGGCAGCAGCGGGCGCTACGCCTCGCAGGCGTTTCGGGTGCAAATCCCAAGGCATCAGTTAGACATAACCGTCCCTGCCGACTGCAGCCTGCTGGACGCGCTGCAAGCTGCTGGTGTACAGATGCTGTTTAACTGCAAGCGCGGCGAATGCGGCCTGTGCGCCGTGAACGTACTGGCCGTTGATGGTGCAGTGGATCACCGAGATGTGTATTTGAGCGAGCCCGAAAAGCAGGCCAACAGCCGCATTTGCACTTGCGTCTCGCGAGCGGTCGGGAGCGTCACGCTCGACTCCGCCTGGCGGCCTGACTAGCTTCAGATAACTGGATAGGTGCTATCGCAAAACGTGATAACTGATAGAGCTGCGCGACTATTCCGTTGTATTCGCCAGCGGAACAAAATGTTTTTTTGACAACAAACTGGAGACTGCCATGAACAAAAGAGCCTTCGTTAAAACCGCCCTGGCCACCGCCGCGCTTTGTGTGGGCGGCCACAGCCTGGCCCAGCAAACGGTCACGCTGCGCCTGCACCAGATGCTGCCGCAGCAGGCCACCATTCCGGCCAAGGCCTTGATTCCATGGGCCCAGAAGGTCGAAAAAGACTCCGGCGGGCGTATCAAGGTTCAGCTGTTTCACGCCATGCAGCTCGGCGGCACCCCGCCACAGCTTTTTGACCAGGCCAAAGACGGTGTGGTCGATTTGACCTGGACGGTGTTGGGCTACACCCCCGGGCGCTTCAATAAATCAGAAGTGTTCGAGCTGCCTTTTATGAGCGGCAGCGCCGAGCAATCGTCCCGCGCTTTGTGGGAGTACGCCGAGAAGTTCGCCGCAGACGAGTTCAAAGACGTCAAGCTGATTGCGCTGCACACCCACGGCCCCGGCTTGTTCCATACCAAGACCCCGGTGACAGGCCTGGAAAGTCTGCGTGGCATGAAGGTGCGCGGCGGTTCGCGGGTAATCAGCAACATGCTGACCAAGCTGGGTGCCACGCCTGTGGGTATGCCGGTGCCAGCCGTTACAGACGCGTTGTCCAAGGGCGTGATCGACGGCACCACCATCCCGTGGGAAGTGACGCCTGCACTCAAAGTCAGTGAGCTGGTCAAGAACCACACCACGTTTGCCGGCAAAGAAGGGCTGTATACGCAGACCTTTGCGTTCTCAATGAACAAGGCTTCTTACGAAAAGCTGCCGGCCGACCTGAAGAAGGTTATTGACGCCAACGCGGGCATTGAAGTGGCGGCCATGTTCGGCAAGGCCATGGACGAAGGCGACAAAACCGGCCGCGATATTGCGGTCAAGGCCGGGAACAACATCGTGGCGCTGGACCTGGCCGAGACCCAGCGCTGGCGCCGTACCGCTTCGACGGTAGAGACCGACTGGGTCAATGAAATGAAGGCCAAGAATATTGACGGTGCCAAGCTGGTGTCTGAAGCCCGGGCACTGATCGCCAAGTACCAGAAGTGACGCGACACCGATAATCCGCGCAAAACACTCTGTGGGTGACCCATTGAAAACACTTTCCCTACTAGCCAGGTTTTGCGCGGTTCTGGCGGGCGTGATTCTGACCGCCATCACCCTGGTGACTTGCTTCAGCCTGATCGGGCGCAACACCATCGGCGTCACATTGGTGGGCGACTATGAACTCACCGCTGTGGCGGCCGGCGCGGCAGTCGCGCTGTTTCTGCCCTGGTGCCAGCTGCGGCGCGAGAACATCATCGTGGACTTCTTCACTGTGCGCATGCCCGCTGCACTGAACGACAAGCTCGACCGCTTTGGCAGTTTGTTGTTGGCGGGGGTCATGTTGCTGCTGGCCTGGCGCACCGGTGTGGGGGGTATCAGCGCATTCAAGGCCAACTCCACATCCATGATGCTTGGCTTTCCGGAGTGGGTGGTCTACGCCGCGATGGTGCCACCCATGGTCCTGACGGCTGTGATCGCCCTTGCCCAGACCCTGGTGGGCAAGTTTGAGGAGCAAGGCCGATGAGTTCTCTTGCACTGGCTGGCTTGATCTTCGGCTGCATGCTGGCGCTGATGGTGGTTCGCGTGCCGATTGCCATTGCCATGTTTGTGGCGGGTTGCTTTGGCTACATCTACCAGGTGGGCACCGGCCCGTTCTTCAACAACCTCAACGGCCTGGCGTTCGCGCGCTTCGCCAGCTACGACCTGTCGGTCATTCCGTTATTCATCCTGATGGGAAACTTTGCCACCCAGGGCGGCATTTCCAAGGCATTGTTCGAGTTTGCCAGCGCGGTCATGGCGCGTTTTCGCGGCGGACTAGCCATGGCGGCGGTCATGGCCAGCGCCGCGTTCGGTGCCATTTGCGGCTCGTCCATCGCCACGGCGGCCACCATCACATCGGTGGCGCTGCCTGAAATGAAGCGCCACGGCTATTCGGGCCGCCTGTCTACTGGCACGCTGGCGGCGGGCGGCACGCTGGGCATTCTGATTCCGCCTTCGGTGCCGCTGGTGATCTATGCCATCCTGACCGAACAGAACATCGCCAAGCTGTTCGCTGCGGCCACCATTCCCGGCATCATCGCCATGTGCGGCTACATGATCGCGATTGCGGTTTACGTGCGCCTGTTTCCTGGCCACGCGCCTGAGCATGACGACGACCGCCCGCGTTTGAATCTGGGTTCGGTGCTCAAGATCGCGCCCATTGCCATCATCTTCATGATCGTGTTCGGGGGTATTTACGGCGGCCTGTTCACGCCCACCGAAGGTGCCGGCGTTGGTGCAGCCAGCACCTTTGTGGCGGCGCTTATGCGGCGTGAGCTCACCCTGGCAAAAATTCGTTATTGCTTTTACGCCACGGCCGGTGCCAGCGCCATGATCTTCATGATCTTCATCGGGGCCGACATGATGAACGTAGCGTTGGCCTTGACCCAGGTGCCGGCCCAGCTGGCGGACGTCATCAAGGGCTGGGGCGTGGCCCCGGTGCTGGTGGTGTCGGGCATCTTGCTGTTCTATGTGGTTCTTGGCGCGGTGATGGACGAGCTGTCAATGATCCTGCTGACCATCCCGATCTTCTTCCCCGTGGTGATGGGCCTGGACTTCGGCATGCCCAAGGAGTCGGTGGCCATTTGGTTCGGCATCATGGTGCTGATGACGGTGGGTTTCGGCCTGCTGGCACCCCCGGTGGGGCTGAATGTGTATGTGGTCAACGGCATGGCCAAAGACGTGCCGATTGCCGAGAGCTACCGCGGCGTCATGCCCTTTCTGGTGAGCGATGTGCTGCGCACAATTTTGTTGCTGATGTTCCCGCCAATTTCTCTGTGGCTGGTGCAATACGTCGGCTAACCCGGAGCGTGCCATGCAGATTCAGCGAGTCGGCCTGATTGGATACGGCGAGGTCGGCAAGAACTTTGCCGTCGGCTTGCTTGGCAAGCCCGGCGTGGCAGGCGTGAGCGCCTGGGACTTGAAGTTTGTTGCCCCGCAAACCGGCAGCACAGAGTTGCAGCACGCAGCGGCGCACGGCATCGGGGCCTGCGCTTCTGCGCGGGCGCTGTGTGAGTCCAGCGACCTCATCATTTCTGCCGTTACCGCGTCCAGCACGCTGGCGGTTGCCCAGGAAGCCGCGCAGCATATCCGCCAGGGTGCGGTGTTTCTGGATCTCAACTCCGCCTCGCCCGGCACCAAACAACAGGCAGGTGCCTTGATTGATGCCGCAGGTGCCAGTTATGTGGAGGCCGGCGTCATGACGTCGGTGCCACCCTACGGCATCAAGGTGCCCATGCTGCTGGGCGGCCAGCAAGCTGCAGCGCTGGCTGTGGGGCTTGTTTCCTGGGGCATGGACGCGCGTGCCGTGAGTGAGAAGCTCGGCGTGGCCAGCGCCATCAAGATGTGCCGCAGCGTGATGATCAAGGGCCTGGAGGCGTTGGTGATTGAAAGCTACGCCACCGCCCGGGCCTATGGGGTGGAAGACCATGTTTTGCCGACGCTGCAAGAGACCTTTCCCAGCATTGACTGGAGCGCGCAGGGCGCGTACTTCTTTAGCCGGGTAGCGCAGCACGGCAAACGCCGCGCAGAAGAAATGCGCGAGGCCGCCAACACCGTGCGCGAGTCAGGCTTTGAGCCGCTGATGGCGGCAGCCATTGCCAGCAAGCAGCAGTGGGTGGCAGACCAGGCCGGCACCGGTGTGTTCCGGGAGCTGGCGCAGGGCGCCCGCTGGCAAGACTACGCTGACGCCTTGCTGGCAGCGCGTGGCTGACAGGCCAGGGCTTTGCGCCCGGCGTGCGTTCAGGCCTTGAGAGCGCCGCCGGGTGCGGTTCGGCGCATCAGCTCCAGTGCTTGTTTTTGCACCGGCGTGGCCGGGCGCTGCAAGCTGGTGGCCAAAGACAGGGGGATGCTCAATGGGGGCGTACCGATCAACTGAACCGTGTAGGCCGAAGGCCGGGGTGAGTTGATCACTGCGTTGCGTGACAGCACCGCGCAGCCTGCGCCGTCGGCGACCAGGTCAAGAATCGCTGAGACGCCATCAATCTCCAGCGCCACCTTTGGGCGGCAGCCAATGCGGGCCATTTCGGCCTCGACATGCATGCGGATCGCGTTGGGTCGGGTCGGGATTACCAATGGCAGTTGGGCTACTTCACGCAGCTCGATCGGGCCGGACGGCGGGTCTTCCGGCAGGCCGGGCGGGCGCGCACGCACCAGCAGCAACTGCTCGCTTAGCAGGGGCGTGATGTCCAGTTCCCGTGACGGCTGGGCGTTGTACAAGACCACGATGTCGAGTCGCCCGCTCAGCAAACCGTCCAGCATGGCACCCGACAGGCCCTCGCTGATCGACAGCCGGGCTTCGGGCAGGGCCTCGCGGAAGGCTCTTGTAAGCGGCACCGCCATAACCCGCGCCACACTGGGCGGCAGGCCAATGGCTACCCGGCCGGACAAACCTCCGCGCAGGCGGCCCATGTCTTCGCGGGCGCGCTCTACCTGATGCAGGATGCCGCGGCCGTGTTCCAGTAGCAACTTGCCTGCTTCGGTGGGCGTGGCTCCGCGGCCGTTGCGAACCAGCAGGTTTTGCCGCAGCTCCACCTCCAGCAAACGAACCTGGCGGCTTAAAGCCGGTTGGGCCACGTCCAATGCATCGGCGGCGCGCGTAAAGCTGCCCATCTCGGCAACGCGCACAAAGTATTCAAGCTGCTTGAGGTCCATAGCGGGGAGGGCGACTTATTCTTAAATGATATACCTGATAGATGTTGTCAAGCCTTATCGCATAGCTTGAATGCACTCAAAATCGCCGAATGAGCACAGCTTTTACCCTGCGGGGCATCTCTTCCATGGCCACCCGCCAGGTGCTGGCCGAGCTGGTGGCGGGCTTTGAAGGGCAGGGCGGCTGCCGGGTGTCGATTGAGTCGGTGGGGGGCGTAGATGCCGCCAGGCGGGTGCAGGCCGGTGAGGCGTTTGACCTGGTGATCCTTGGGGCTGACGCTATCGACAAGCTCATCGCAGCAGGCCATTTGCAGGCCGCCAGCCGGGTCGATCTGATGAGCTGCGGGGTGGCGGTTGCGGTACCTGCGGGCGCTGCGCGGCCCGACATCAGCAACGAAGAAGCGGTCAAGCAAACGGTGCTCGCGGCGGGCAGCATCAGCTATTCCACCGGCCCCAGCGGCGTTGCGTTGGTCCGGTTGTTTGAACGCTGGGGCATTGCCGAGCAGATTGCCCCGCGCCTGGTGCAGGCCCCGCCCGGCGTGCCAGTAGGTACCCTGGTGGCGCGTGGCGAGGTGGCGCTGGGGTTCCAGCAGCTCAGCGAGCTGCTGCATGTGCCGGGCATCACACTCGTTGGCCCGCTGCCACCGGCGATTCAGATCACCACCGTTTTTTCAGCAGGCTTGCCAACAGGCCTGGCTGCAGGCTCGCCGCAGGCGCAGCAAGTTGGCGCTTTGCTGGCCTACCTGACATCGCCGCAGGCCGCCCCGGCCAAGCGCGGCCAGGGCATGCAACCTGCCTGACTGAACAACGAACCAAGGAGCAAACATGAGCCTCATCATTGACTGTCATGGCCACTACACCACGGCACCCAAGGCGCTGGAAAACTGGCGCAACCAGCAAATTGCCGGCATCAAGGACGCGGCAGTCATGCCCAAAGTGGCGGACCTGAAGATCAGTGACGACGAACTGCGCGACAGCATTGAGGCCAACCAGCTCAAGCTGATGAACCAGCGCGGCAGCGACATCACGCTGTTTTCACCGCGTGCCAGTTTCATGGCCCACCACATTGGCGACTTCAATGTGTCCAGCACCTGGGCGGCAATTTGCAATGAGCTGTGCTTTCGTGTCAGTCAGTTGTACCCGGATAATTTCGTGCCCGTAGCGATGCTGCCGCAAAGCCCCGGGGTTGACCCCGCCAGCTGCATTGCCGAGCTGGAAAAATGCGTCAAAGAGTACGGCGCTGTCGGCATCAACTTGAACCCCGACCCATCTGGCGGCCACTGGACCAGCCCACCCCTGACCGACAGACATTGGTACCCAATTTACGAAAAGATGGTTGAGTACGACCTGCCGGCCATGATTCATGTGTCAACCAGTTGCAACGCATGCTTTCACACCACCGGTGCGCACTATCTGAACGCCGACACCACGGCTTTCATGCAGTGCATCCAGGGCGATTTGTTCAAGGACTTCCCAACGCTCAAGTTTCTGATTCCGCACGGCGGCGGCGCTGTGCCTTACCACTGGGGGCGGTTTCGCGGACTGGCGCAAGAGATGAAAAAGCCGCTGCTGGAAGACCACCTGCTGAACAACATCTTCTTTGACACCTGCGTCTATCACCAGCCAGGCATTGATTTGCTTAACACCGTGATCCCGGTCAAAAACGTTCTTTTTGCATCAGAGATGATCGGCGCAGTGCGCGGCATTGACCCGACCACCGGTCGCTATTACGACGACACCAAGCGCTATATCGAGGCGTCAAAAATATTGAGCACTGAAGACAAGCACCAGATTTATGAAGGCAATGTCCGGCGCGTGTTCTCGCGGCTGGATGCGCGCCTCAAGGCAAAGGGGTATTGAGATGCATGAACTAGGCGTTGTCTACCGCAACATCAATCGCGCCGACCGCGCTGCCACGGATGCACTGGCTGCGCTGGGCTCTGCCACGGTGCATGAGGCCATGGGCCGTGTGGGTCTCATGAAGCCTTACATGCGCCCCATCTACACGGGGGCCCAGGTCAGCGGAACCGCCGTCACTGTGCTGCTGCAGCCGGGCGACAACTGGATGATGCATGTGGTGGCCGAGCAGATCCAACCCGGCGACGTGGTGGTGGCCGCCATCACCGCCGAGTGCACCGATGGCTACTTTGGCGACCTGCTGGCCACCAGTTTCATGGCCCGCGGTGCCCGGGGGCTGGTCATCGACGCCGGCGTGCGCGACGTGAAGACTTTGACCGAAATGGGTTTTCCGGTGTGGAGCAAGGCAATCAGCAGCAAGGGCACCATCAAGGCCACGCTGGGGTCTGTCAACATTGCGCTGGTGTGCGCAGGAATGATCGTCAACCCCGGCGACGCAGTGGTGGCGGATGACGACGGCGTCGTGGTCGTGCCAGCGGCCATGGTGCAAAAAACCCTTGAAGCAGCCCAGGCGCGCGAAGCCAATGAAGGCGAGAAACGCAACAAGCTCGCCAGCGGCGTGCTGGGCCTGGACATGTACAACATGCGCCCGACGCTGGAAAAGGCAGGGCTTCGCTACATCGA
This sequence comes from Ramlibacter sp. 2FC, assembly GCA_943369755.1. Classification (GTDB taxonomy): domain Bacteria; phylum Pseudomonadota; class Gammaproteobacteria; order Burkholderiales; family Burkholderiaceae_C; genus CALROG01. The sequence continues at coordinate 24,695 of CALROG020000035.1, read as the reverse complement.
CTAAGGGGTTTCCTCGTGGCTTGTGGGGTCTTTGTGCGGCAACATGCAAGGTTCACCAAGCAAGAGGAGCACTCAGTGAAATTGTCCTTCCCCTCGATCATCAAAACCACCGCAGCGAGTGCAGCGGTTTTGTTCGGCCTGGCGGCCTGTACCAGCGTGCCCACAGACAGCGCTGGTGGCATTGCGCCTGCAGCTGACAGCGTGCGAGTTGTCCGCACAACGCATGGCGTTCCTCATGTCACCGCGTCCAGTATTGAGATGCTGTCTTACGGCATCGCCTACGCCCACGCGCAAGACAACGTTTGCCTGAGTGCTGATGTGATGGCCACAGTGCGCGGGCAGCGCACGCAGTATTTCGGCGCGACTGCTACCGGTGTGCTTGGGGTGCGCACCTTGCCCAACGCGGTCATTGATGCGTTTGTACAGTCGCATATGGACGACGCCAGGCTCAAGGCCAGTTGGGATCAGTCCAGCGAAAGCAACCGCGCGATGGCCAGAGGCTATGTGGCCGGCTTCAATCGCTATTTGCAGGACCACGCAGGCAAACTGCCCGCTGAGTGCAACGGCAAGCCCTGGGTGCAATCGATGGTGCTCTCGGATATCTACCGTGCCACAGAGGCCATTCAAGTCCAGGCAGGTGCCGGCGCATTGGCTGACGCGATTGCCGCTGCCGCACCACCGGCCCGAACTGCCAAGCTTGCGCCGGTTGCAACCCCTGACTTGCAGGCCTATGCGCAGGGCGCGCGCGAGCAACTGCGCGAAGCCGGTTTGCTGGACTCTCCCCTGGGCTCCAATGCCTGGGCGTTTGGCAAGCAAACCAGTGCCAACGGGCGCGGCATGCTGCTGGGTAACCCCCACTATCCATGGGTTGGCCCAAGCCGCTTTTATCAAATGCATCTGACCATTCCCGGGCAGCTCGACGTGATGGGTGCCGCGCTGGGTTGGACGGCGGCAGTTCAAATTGGCTTCAACAAGGATGTAGCGTGGTCGCATACGGTCTCCACCGGCAAGCGCTTTACCCTGCATGAGCTGAGCCTGGTGGCTGGCAAACCGACGACCTATCTGGTTGACGGCAAAGAAGAGCCGATGGTGGCCAAAAAAGTCATGGTAGGTGGCCGCGAGCAAACAATCTGGACCAGCCGCTTCGGGCCCGTGCTGGTAATGCCGCGCGCTGGCTTGACCTGGACGGCTGAGCGCGCCTATGCCATTCAAGACGCTAACGCCGGCAGTCTGCGCTCCACCGACATGTACCTCCAGTTTGCCAAGGCACGCAGCGTGGGTGAGATGCGCACGGCCCTGAACGCGCTGGGCACGCCGTTTGTCAACACGATTGCCGCTGACCGTGCAGGTGACGCCATGTTTGCTGACGTCAGCGGCGTCCCCGATCTTGAAATGGCCGACCTGCAGCGTTGTGCCCCGAGTCGCCCGGCTGCTGCCTTGCTGGCCGCCGCCAACCTGGTGGTGCTGAATGGTTCGCGCAGCGACTGCAACTGGAAGCGCGACACCGCCTCGCCGGTGCCGGGGTTGATTGCGCCGGCGCGCATGCCCGTGGTTGTGCGGCAAGACTGGGTTCACAACGCCAACGACAGCTTTTTCTACACCCACCCGGAACACAAGTGGGGCCCGGTATCCATCATGGTGGGCGACGATGTGGTGCGCCGCCCGCGCACCCGGTCCGAGCTGATCGAAATTCCCGAAATGCTTGCCAGAGGCAAAGTCACCCTGGGCGGCATGCAGACCCAGTTGCTGGAAAACCGCAACCTCGTGGCACGCATGGTGTTGCCCGATTTGTTGGCGGCCTGCGCCCAGGCACCCAACGCCGAGGCCAAAGACGGCTGTGCAGCGCTCAAGACCTTCCACGACGCTGGCATGCGCAACAACGCGGATGCAAAAGGCGCACCCTTGTTTCGCGAGTTCTGGCGTGCAGGCATTCTGATTCCCAACGTTTACCGCGAGCCCTTTGACAAAGCTCGCCCGGTCGCCACGCCCGCAGGGTTGCGCATGAGCGACGCCGCAACCGCCTCACGCGTATGGGAGGCACTGGCGGGCGCCGTCAAGAAAATGCGCGATTCCGGGTTTGCAGTGGATGCACCTTTGGGCCAAGTTCAGCGCGTCGTCTTTTCCAACGAAAACATTCCTTTGCATGGCGGCGACGAAATTGAAGGTGTGCTGAACAATGTGGGTGACCGTGCGCGGCCCGGGCTTAGCGCAGCGGGCATTCGCATTGACTACGGCACCAGCTATGTTCAGACGGTAACGTTCGACGAGCGCGGCCCGGTTGCGCAGGCGCTGCTGACTTACGGCCAAAGTGCGCAACCAGGTTCACCGCACCAAACTGACCAATTGCGCATGTATGCCGACAAGCGGTGGCCGCAATTGCCTTTCCACCCGGAGGATGTCGAGCGGCAACGCATCGCGCCCCCACTGACCCTGCGCAAGCCCTGATCCTGGCCCGGCCCCGCGTCTGCGGGGGCGGGCCTTGGCGGTGGGTTATGCGCTGTCGCATCAAGGAGTGACATGAGCAAACCCACAAGCGGAAACTTTCAAAAAACCCCGGGCTGGCTTGACTGGTACAGCGGCCCCAGCAAGCCGGCTTTTCAGCTGCCGCCGGGCAGCGTGGACGCGCACTGCCATGTGTTTGGCCCTGGTGCCGAGTTCGCTTACGCCCCGGAGCGCAAATACACCCCTTGTGACGCAAGCTGGCAGCAGTTGTTTGCCTTGCGCGACCACCTGGGTTTTGACAAAAACGTAATTGTGCAGGCCACCTGCCATGGTGCCGACAACCGTGCGCTGGTCGATGCCTTGCAGCGCGCCAACGGCAAGGCCCGCGGTGTGGCCACCGTCAGGCGCGACGTGACGGATGCAGCGCTACAGGCGATGCACGCCGCCGGTGTGCGCGGCGTTCGCTTCAACTTCGTCAAGCGGCTGGTGGACTTCACGCCCAAAGAAGAGTTGATTGAAATCGCCAACCGCATCAAGCCACTGGGCTGGCATGTGGTGATTTATTTTGAAGCCGTGGACCTGCCTGAGTTGTGGGACTTTTTCACCGCATTGCCCACCACCGTGGTGGTGGACCATATGGGCCGCCCGGACGTGAGCAAGCCGGTCGACGGGCCGGAGTTCGCCCTGTTCATGAAGTTCATGCACCAGCACAGCAATGTGTGGAGCAAGGTGAGCTGCCCTGAACGCCTCTCACTGACAGGGCCCAAGGCGCTCAACGGGGAACAGAACGCCTACCGCGACGTGATCCCGTTTGCCCGCCAGGTGGTGGAGTCTTTCCCGGACCGTGTGCTTTGGGGCACCGACTGGCCGCACCCGAACTTGAAAGACCACATGCCGGATGACGGCCTGCTGGTTGACTTTATTCCCCACATTGCGCCAACCCCCGAGCTGCAACGCAAGCTGCTGGTGGACAACCCGACGCGCCTTTACTGGAGCTGATATGTCACTCGACAAACCCTATCTTGACGTGCCTGGCACGACTATTTTTGACGCCGAGCAAAGCCGCAAGGGCTACTGGCTTAACCAGTTCTGCATGAGCCTGATGAAGTCCGAAAACCGCACCCGTTTCAAAGCCGACGAGCGCAGCTACCTGGACCAATGGGAGATGACCGAAGAGCAGAAGCAGGCCGTACTGGCGCGCGACCTGAACTGGTGCATCCGCCTGGGCGGCAACATCTACTTTCTGGCCAAGATCGGCGCCACAGACGGCAAGAGCTTCCAGCAAATGGCCGGCAGCATGACCGGCCTGAGTGAAGACGAATACCGCAACATGATGATCAGTGGTGGCCGTTCGGTAGAAGGTAACCGCTACGTCGGCGAGAAGACAACGGAGAAAAACTAATGGCCCGCATCACCGCAAGTGTTTACACGTCGCACGTACCCGCCATCGGCGCGGCACTTGATTTGGGCAAGACCGGGGAGCCGTATTGGCAGCCGGTGTTCAAGGGCTACGAGTTCTCAAAGCAATGGATGAAGGACAACCCGCCCGACGTGATCTTTCTGGTCTTCAACGACCATGCCACGGCCTTCAGCCTGGAGATGATTCCTACATTCGCCATTGGCACTGCTGCCCAGTACCAGCCGGCCGACGAAGGTTGGGGGCCGCGCCCTGTGCCCAAGGTCATTGGCCATCCCGAACTGTCGGCCCACATTGCGCAGAGCGTGATTCAGCAAGACTTTGACCTGACCATCGTGAACAAGATGGACGTAGACCACGGCCTGACGGTACCGCTGAGCCTGATGTGCGGCCAACCGCAGGCATGGCCCTGCCCGGTGATTCCGTTCGCGGTGAATGCGGTGCAGTACCCGGTGCCCAGCGGCCAGCGTTGCCTGAACCTGGGCAAGGCCATCCGCAAGGCGGTTGAAAGCTACGATGAAGACCTGAACGTGCACATCTGGGGCACCGGTGGCATGAGTCACCAGCTTCAGGGCCCGCGCGCTGGCCTGATCAACAAAGCCTTTGACAACGCCTTCCTGGACCGCATGATTGCCGACCCCGAGGGCCAGGCCGCCGTGCCGCACATTGACTATGTGCGCGAGGCCGGCAGCGAGGGCATTGAGCTGGTGATGTGGCTGATCGCGCGGGGTGCCATGGCTGATCTGGCCGGCGGCCCGGCGCCCCGCATGAAGCATCGCTTCTATCACGTGCCTGCCAGCAACACGGCGGTGGGCCACCTTATTCTGGAGAACTGACATGACCATCAAAGTAGCGCTTGCCGGGGCCGGCGCTTTCGGCACCAAACACCTGGACGCGATCAAGCTGATCGACGGCGTGGAATGCGTCAGCGTGATTGGCCGTGATCTGGACAAGACGCGTGAGGTTGCTGCCAAGTACGGCATCGCCCATGTCACGACGAACCTGGACGACAGCCTGGCGCTTAAGCAGGTAGACGCCGTCATTTTGTGTACGCCGACGCAAATGCACGCTTCGCAGACCCTGGCCTGCCTGAAGGCCGGCAAGCATGTGCAGGTGGAAATTCCGCTGTGCGATGTGCTGAAAGACGGCCAGGAGGTGGTGGCCAAGGCCCAGGCCAGCGGGTTGGTTGCCATGTGCGGCCACACCCGCCGCTTCAACCCCAGCCACCAATACGTGCACAAGAAAATCAGGGCGGGTGAATTCAACATCCAGCAGATGGACGTGCAGACCTACTTTTTTCGCCGCACCAACATGAACGCGCTGGGTCAGGCCCGCAGCTGGACGGACCACCTGCTGTGGCACCACGCCGCCCACACGGTGGACCTGTTTGCCTACCAGTGCGCCAGCCCGGTGGTGAAGGCCAACGCCATCCAGGGCCCGATCCATCCGGCACTTGGCATTGCCATGGACATGAGCATCCAGCTGCAGGCCGCCAATGGCGCGATCTGTACGCTTTCCTTAAGCTTCAACAACGACGGGCCGCTGGGCACCTTCTTCCGCTACATCGGCGACAGCGCTACCTACATCGCCCGCTATGACGACCTGTTCAACGGCAAAGACGAAAAGATTGACGTCAGCCAGGTTGATGTGAGCATGAACGGCATCGAGCTGCAAGACCGCGAGTTTTTTGCCGCCATCCGGGAGGGGCGCGAGCCCAATGCCAGCGTGGCCAAGGTGCTGCCGTGCTACCAGGTGCTGCATCAGCTGGAACAGCAACTACTTTGAATTGCTATGGTTTTTATAGTGGGTCACGCATATTCCATGCGGGCTAGTGGGCATTTTCCATTCAAAACATGAATACAAGAAGCATCGGCGAATTCAAGGTCAACCCGATTGGCCTGGGCTGCATGAACCTGGACCATGCCTATGGGCCTGCCGTCAGCGCGCAGCAGGGCGAGCGGGTTTTGCTGGGCGCGCTGGACGCGGGCTGCGACTTTCTTGACACCGCCACGCTGTATGGTGGTGGCCGCAATGAAGAGCGCCTGGGCGCAGTGCTGGCCAAGCACCGCGGCCGCTTTACGCTGGCCAGCAAATGCGGCATGGCCATCATCCCGGTTGACGGCAAGATGCAACGCGTCATTGACGGACGGCCCGACACCCTCAGGCGTGAATGCGAAGACAGCCTGCGCCGCCTCAGAACCGAGGTGATCGACCTGTACTACCTGCACCGCTGGGACAAAAAAGTGCCGATTGAAGACAGCGTGGGCGCGCTGAGCGACCTGGTGCGCAAGGGCCACATTCGCAGCATTGGCCTGAGCGAGGTGTCAGCCGCCACGCTGCGCAAGGCGCACGCGGTGCACCCGGTTGCCGCTGTGCAGACCGAGTATTCGCTGTGGTCGCGCAACCCTGAAATTGCGGTGCTGCAAGCCTGTCGCGAGCTGGGCACAGCGTTTGTGGCCTTCAGCCCGCTGGCCCGGGCGTTTTTGTGCGCTACGCTGGCCGATATCGACACGCTTGCGCCCACCGACATCCGTCGTGGCATGCCGCGCTTCAAGCCCGAGCACTACCCGGCCAACCTGGCGCTGTTGCCGCCCTACCAGGCTTTGGCGGCCGATTTGGGCTGCACCCCGGCCCAACTGGCGCTGGCCTGGCTGTTGCACAAGGCACCGCACATTGTGGTGATACCCGGCACCACCAGCCCGGCGCACCTGCGTGACAACATGGGTGCAGCCAGCGTCACGCTCAGTGCGCAGGTGTTGGCCAAACTGGACGCGCTGATCAACCAGCAAACCGTGTCTGGCCCGCGCTATGACGCCCAGGCCACCAGCGAGGTAGACACCGAAAACTTTGCTCAGTAGTTCAGGTGCAGGATGGTCTTGCGGCCCTCGGGCGGCAGCTTTTTCAGCTGCACCGCCAGCCAGCGCAGGCAGTTGTCTGCGTCGTAGCTTTCGGGCCGCGCGCTGTCGGGTGCCAGCACGCTGGCAACATGCAGCTTCAGCACCACGCCGACCGGTAGTTTTGGTGAGGGGTTGAGGCCGTGCGCCACAGCCTGGGTGGCCATTGCCACTACCTGGGCGGGCAGCACCGGCCCTTCCATCAGCATGGCGAAGTGGTGGGTGTCGGTGCGCGACACCGTGTCCACGTCGCGCGACACGCCGCGCAGGCGCGCACCTGCCAGCACCAGGGCGCGGTCGGCGGCGTCGCGCCCGTGTTGCGCCAGGATCTCGGGATAGTTGGCCAAGTCAAACGCCAGCACCGCGCAGCGCTGGCGTGAACGCTGGGCCCGGCGCAGCGCGTCGCGCAGGCGAAAGTGCAGCACATTCAGCGCAGGCAGGCCGGTCAAGGGGTCACTGGTGTCCATGGCATGGGCCCGCACATCGGCCTCGCTGAACTCCCGGGCGCGGCGGCCCAACAGCCATAGCTGCAGCGGGATTTCAAGTGCCGCACCGATCGCCAGCGCGTACTGGGTCAAAAAGTTGGCGGGCAGAAAACCGAGGTTGCGCAGAGACGGGAAGGGCGCTGTCAGCACCACGGGCAGAAAGCACAGGCCCAGGCCCAGCGCCCAGCGTTCCCCGTGGCGGTGGCTCCAGCCGCACACCCCCAGCACCAGAATCATGCTGGCCACCTGGTACAGGCTGATCACCATAAAGGCCGATTCACCCGGCCACAGCACATAGCCCACGCCGCCCAGCACGCCAAACGCGGCCCAGCCCAGCATGAAGCGATCCAGCCAGGGCGACAGGCGCGGCACCGCGCACACTTCACGCACCAGCAAGGTGGCGGTGGTGCAAGACAGCATGGTGAACAGGTAGGGCGCCGCGTTGTTCCACCAGGGCGACTGCGGCCACAGAAACAGCCCGCCAACGCCCATGAAGCACACCTGCGTCATCATCATCGAGGCCGCATAGGCGCTGTAGGCCGCGAAGGCGCGGTCTGCATACTGGCGCGCCGCCATGGCGCTCAGGTAGACCACCAGCATCGCCAGCCCGAAGTAAGCCCCCAGCAGCAAGTAGCTGGTGTTGCGCCATTCGGTGAAGGCACTTTCACTGAGCAGCAGCAATTGCGCGCCCACTGGAATCGGTTTGTTGGCAATGCGCAGCCAGTACACCTGGGGGCCGTCGCCCGGCTGCAGGGCGAATGCGGGCAAGCGGTCGCGTTGCGGCCACAGCGCCACGCTGACGTTGTCGCCAGCATGCTCGCCCACCCAGCGCCCGCTTGCGTCCTGGTGGTACAGGCTGACCCGGTCTACCCCATGAAAGCTCACTTGCAGGTACCAGCGCTGGCCGGGCCCAAGCGGGCCCACTTCAATCCGCTGCCACAGGGCACCGTTGCCCAGGCGATGGGGCTGACTTGCCGCGACGCTTTGCAGCGGCAAGCTGGCGGCCCGGGCGGCAACGTCATCAATGCCAAGCTGGCCGCTGGTGTCTATCCACCACTGTGTTTGGTGGCTAAGGTCGATGCGCGAGTCTGCAGGCCCTACCGGCACGGGCGCGCTACGGGCCGCGCCCGTCAGCCACAGGAGCGACACAAGGCACAGCGCCATCCACCGAAAACCGCGTTTTGTCAAAGACAGCCCCGCTTTGTTGGTTTGCTGCCATCTTATGCGCTGAAAACTAATGAAACAAACCGAAACCGCAACGTGATGACCGCCGCCTGCCCGGTGGGCACCATTGCGTCATGTTCAACCAACTTCCCTTGAAAGGAAACTGAAATGCGACCCTGGATCAAACGTACCCTGTTCGGCCTGTTCGGCGCCACCATTATTCTGGGTGGTGTGACCGCCTGCGGCCACCGCCACGAAGGCGGCTGGCAAATGAGCGCGCAAGACCAAGCCAAGTTCCGCGACAAGATGGTGGAGCGGGTGTCTGACAAGCTCGAACTCAACGCCGACCAAAAAGCCAAGCTGGGCCTGCTGGCCGACAAGCTGCAAGAGCAGCGTGCTGCCTTCAAGGGCAAAACCGCCGACCCGCGTGCCGAGGTGCAGGCACTGGTGGCCGGTGAGAAATTCGACCGCAGCCGTGCCCAGGCCCTGGTCACGGAAAAGGCTGGTGCCATCACTGGCAAAAGCCCCGAAGTGATTGCCGCCGCAGGTGACTTTTATGACAGCCTGACAACCGCGCAACAAACCAAGGTGCGCGACTTCATGCAGCGGCGCAGTGGCTGGTGGCGGTCTTGAGCCCTTTGGCGCAGCCCGGCAGCCTAACCGGCTGCTGAGCCACAATTCGCCGCATGCCACGCATCTTGCTGATTGACGACGACGCCGGGTTGGGCGAGCCGCTGGGAGCGTACTTTGCCCGGTTCGAGCTGCAACTGGTCCAGGCCCTGCGCCCCAGCGCGGGCCTGGCCTTGTTGCGTCAGGGTGCTCGTCAGGGCGGTTTTGACGCCGCCATTCTGGACGTGATGCTGCCCGAGATGGATGGCTTTGAGCTGTGCCGCACCATCCGCAAAGAGAGCGACATTCCCATCGTCATGCTCACCGCCCGCGGCGAAGTCATGGACCGCGTGGTGGGCCTGGAACTGGGGGCCGACGACTACCTGCCCAAACCGTTTGAGCCGCGCGAGCTGGTGGCCCGCATCCAGACCGTGCTGCGGCGTCGCCGCCCCGCGGCTGCCAGTGACCGGCTTCAGTTTGACGGCTTGCTGGTTGATCCAACCACCCGCACCGCAACCCGTCTAGGTGAGCCGCTGGACCTGACCAGCACCGAATTTGACTTGCTGCTGTTGCTGGCGCGCGAACCAGGCAAGGTGTTCAGCCGCGACGACATCCTGAACCATCTGCGCGGCCACGAGGCCGAGCTGTTTACCCGCGCGGTAGACATTGTGGTCAGCCGGCTGCGCAAGAAGCTGGAGCCGCTAGACGCCATCAAGACCCTGCGCAACGCTGGCTATGCGCTGGCGCTGCGCCCGCCGCCATGACGCAAATGACCAAGCCAAACTGGCACCACCGCCTGCGCCACTCGATCAAGTGGCGGCTGGTCGCGGTGTTTGTGCTGCTGGCGCTGGCCATGGCCAGCACCTTCCTGTTCGGCATGCAAAAGGCCTTGAGCGTGGGCTGGCGCGATGCCGCCCGCCCGCTGCTGGTTGACTATGTGGACCGGGTAGCGGCCGAGATTGGCAGCCCGCCCAGCGTGGCCCGGGCCCAGGCCATTGCCCAGCGGCTGCCGGTTACCGTGCGTATTGCCGGCCCGCAAGTGAACTGGAACAGCCACCCTGAACAACCCCTGCACCGCGGGCGGCGTGACGCGTGGATGGACGACAAACACGACCATGACGGCGAACGCCTGTTCAGCCGCACCACGGCCGACGGCCACCGCATCGACTTTGGTCTGGATGTACAACCGTGGCGCGAGCGGCCCCGTTTTATTGGTTGGGCCACGCTCGCGGCCTTGCTGATCTTTACGCTGGCGGCCTGGGCCTATGTGCGCCGGCTGTTGCGCCCGCTGGACGACATCAGCGCCGGGGCGCGGCGCTTTGGCAGCGGCAACTTTGCCCAACCCATTGCCACCCGGCGGCGCGACGAGCTGGGCGACCTGGCGACTGATGTGAATGCCATGGCCGCCAACATTCACCAGATGCTGGAGGCCAAGCGCGCGCTGCTGCTGGCCATCAGCCATGAGCTGCGCAGCCCGATTACCCGTGCCCGGCTCAATACCGAACTGTTGGCAGAAGACGGCGAAACCGGGGCCCGCCGCAGTGCGCTACTGCGTGATTTGCAAGAAATGGCTGGCCTGGTCAGCGACCTGCTGGAAAGCGAGCGCCTGGGTGCCGGCCACAGCGCATTGCAGCGCGAGCCCACCGCGCCTGGCGCGCTGGCGCGCGAGGTGGTGCAGGCCTTTGAAGCCAGCCACCCCGGTGCCCTAGTGCAGCTTGACGTGGCCGAGGACTTGCCAACCCTGAGCCTGGACCGCACCCGCATGCGCCTGCTGCTGCGCAACCTGCTGGACAACGCGCTGCGCCACAGCGCGGGCGCCGGGCAGCCGCCGGTGCTGCGCGTGGCGGCGCACGAGTCCGGCGTGGTTTTTAGCGTGCGCGACCACGGCCCCGGCGTACCGCCCGAAGCGCTGCCCCACCTGGCTGAGCCGTTCTACCGGCCCGACAGCTCGCGTGAGCGTGCCACCGGCGGCGTGGGCCTGGGGCTGTACCTGTGCAAGCTGGTGGCGCAGGCGCATGGTGGCCAGCTCAGCCTGCGCAACCTGAACGACGCCGGGCAAACCGGGTTGCAGGTTGAGGTGGTGCTGCCGCGCTGACACTGCTGACACCGCGGTGTCGCCAAATCGGCGTAGGCTTTGCACTCCTCAACTTTTTATCGGAGCGGAACATGACGAACCAGGAAATCGCCAGCGCTTTCACCGCCTTGTGCAAGGCCGGTAACTTTGAAGAAGCGGGCAAGCAGTTTTGGGCCGACAGCGTGGTGTCCATCGAGGCCATGGAAGGTGACATGGCCCGGGTCGAAGGCCTTGCCGGTGTGCAGGCCAAGGGTGCCTGGTGGTACGCCAATAACGAAATCCACGGCGTCAAGGTAGAAGGCCCCTACGTGAACGGCAACCAGTTTGTGGTGCGCTTCACCATGGACGTTACGCCCAAGGGCGGCGAGCGCGTGACCATGGACGAGATGGGTGTGTACACCCTGAGCGGCGGCAAGGTGGTGGAAGAGCGGTTCTTCTACGGCAGCTAAGCCAAGGCAGCGAGGCGCTCAGCCCAAGCGCCAGCTGTCGCCAGCGGCCAGGCCCACGGGCTGTTGCAGGCGCGCTTTGGCGCTGTTGTCACCCAGCAAGTGGGCTCGCCACCAGTCGGCCGTCAGGGCCGCCATCAGGCTGTGGTGCTGCGCCTGCAAGGCTCGGGTGCTGGCAGCGCGCGGCAAAATCTCGGCGCGGTGGCCGGCGTCGCCACCAAACGTCATGTGGTCTGCGTCTTGCAGCACCAAACCGGCTTTGGCACCGGCGGGCAATGCGTCAAACACGGCGGCGCGGCGCTGTGGTGTGGCGTTGGTGCCCGCCACGTCGTCGTCCAGCGTGCCGGTCAGGCACAGCGTGGGGCGGGTAATTTTGGCAAAGGCTGTGGCTGCATCACCGCGTGCCGGTGGGCTGGGCGACAACGCCACAAAGGCGGCAATGCGTGCGTCAGCCACGCTCAAGCCGCCGGGATAAAGCTGCCCGGCCAGCGCCAGCGTGGTGTGCGCGCCGAATGAGTGGCCGCTAAAGCCCACCGCTGTGGAGCGCACCGCCTGCCAGCGTGCGTCGCCCGCGCTGCGGCGGCGGGCGATTTCGTCAAGCACAAACTTTGCGTCTTGCACCCGTGCCAGCAGTTGCTGCGGCCCGGCCGCCTGGCGCAGGCCGCTTTTGTCGGCAAAGCTGCGCAGGCCTGCGGCACGCAGCGCCGCTGTGTCGCTGCCCGGGTGCTGCAGGTGCACCACAACAAAGCCCGCCGCAGCCCAGGCCGCGCCCCACGCCGCGCCCCCTTCGCGCGAGCCGCCCAGCCCGTGCGAATGCAGCACCAGCGGGTACCCCGGCGCGGCTTGCGCGGCGGGCACTGCGGGCCAGCGAATGCGCAGCGGCAGCGTGCGGCTGCGCGCGGTGTCGGTCCAGTCTTCGTCTTGCACGGTGCCTGCTGCCCGCGCCGGGCTTGCGCTCAGCCAGGCCAGCGGGAGAGCGAGTGCGCTGCGTCGGGTAAGTGCCATGCCGCCAGTGTTGCATGGGCCTGTGAAGCGGGTGCAAAAGGCGTGCAAACGGCGCGCAAAACTGTGTGCCTGCCTGTCAATGGTTTGCTATTATTTTTATAGTGGGTGACGCAATATACATGCGGGCTACAGCCGTTTTCAGGCAAAAAACACAGGAAAAAGCGCCTTGTGACGGAATTGCCTATTCCCTAGTGATGCGATAGGCTAGAAAGCGCAGCGGCACCTCTAGAATGAGCCAGCATGCCCCCAACCACCCCCGAAGCACGCGCCAGGCAGACCATTGATGCGCTGCTGGCTGCGGCAGGCTGGGCGGTGCAAGACCTGAAGCACGCCAACCTGCACGCCGCACGGGGCGTGGCCATCCGCGAATTTGCGCTCAACCCCGGCTTTGGCTTTGCCGACTACCTGCTGTATGTAGACGGCAAAGCCTGCGGCGTGATAGAGGCCAAGAAGGAGGGGGCGACGCTGACCGGCGTAGAGCTGCAAAGCGGCCGCTACGCCCAAGGCCTGCCCGCAGCCTTGCCCGCCTGGAGCCGCCCGCTGCCCTTTGTTTGGGAAAGCACGGGCGTAGAAACCCACTTTACCAACGGCCTGGACCCCGAGCCCCGCGCCCGCAGTGTTTTTGCCTTCTTCCGCCCCGAGCTGCTGGTGCAGTGGCTGGCCTATCTGCCGGCGCAGTTGGATTCTGCGTTTCAGCAAGAGCCTGGCACCTTCCTCACCCGCATGCGCTCCATGCCCAAGCTGGTGACGGAGTGGGGCAGCGGCGGGGCGCACTACGCCTTGTGGCCCGCCCAAATCAGCGCCATCACCAACCTGGAAAGGTCGCTGGCCGCCAACAAACCCAAGGCCCTGATCCAGATGGCCACCGGCAGCGGCAAGACGTTTACCAGCATCGGCTTCATCTACCGCCTCATCAAGTTTGGCGGCGCGCGCCGCGTGCTCTTCTTGGTAGACCGGGGTAACCTGGCTCGCCAGACCAAGAAAGAGTTTGACGCTTACGCCAGCCCCTACAACAACTACAAGTTTGGCGAGGAGTACATCGTCCAGCACCTGCAGGGCAACCAGCTAGACACATCTGCCCGCGTGGTCATCTGCACCATCCAGCGCATGTTCAGCATGCTCAAGGGACGGGATCTGCCCGAAGAGGCCGACGAAGAAAGCACCGAGAAGATTGAAACCCTGTTCAAAGACCCCGAGCCCATTGGCTACAACCCGGCCATCCCCATCGAGAGCTTTGACATTGTGGTCACCGACGAAGCCCACCGCAGCATCTACAACCTGTGGCGCCAGGTGCTGGAGTACTTTGACGCGTACCTCATCGGCCTGACCGCCACGCCCAACAAACAGACCTTTGGCTTCTTCAACCAAAACCTGGTCATGGAATACGGCCACGCCCAGGCCGTGGCCGATGGCGTGAACGTCAACTACGACGTCTACCGCATCAAAACCGAGGTGAGCGAGCAGGGCGCCAAGGTGGACAAAGGCTTTTGGCTGGAAACGCAAGACAAAGCCACCCGCCGCAAGACCGCCTGGCAGCTGGACGACGACTTTGAATACCAGCCCGAAGAGCTGGACCGCGCCGTGCAAACGCCCGACCAGATCCGCACCGTGGTGCGCACCCTGCGTGACCGCTGGCAGGCCGACATGTTCCCCGCCCGCACCGAGCTGCCTAAAACCCTCATCTTTGCCAAAGACGACAACCACGCCGAGAAGATTGTGGAAATATTGCGCGAAGAGTTTGGCCGCGGCAATGAGTTTGCGCAAAAGATCACCTACCGCAGCGCCCAAGGCGGCGGCACCAGCCCCGAGCAGCTCATCAAAGACTTCCGCACCGGCTACTACCCCCGCGTGGCGGTGACGGTGGACATGATCGCCACCGGCACCGACATCAAGCCGGTGGAAATCGTCGTCTTCATGCGCTCGGTCAAAAGCCGCAGCTTCTTCGAGCAGATGAAAGGCCGTGGCGTGCGCGTGTGCAACCCCACCGACCTGGCCGCCGTCAACCCCGGCGAACACATCAAGAAAGACCACTTCGTCATCGTCGACTGTGTGGGCGTGTGCGAGCGCGACAAAACCGACAGCCGCCCCATGGACGCGAAGAAGAGTGTGCCCCTAGACAAACTGCTGCAAGCCGTGAGCTTAGGGAACGTGGAAGACGACGTGCTGAGCAGCATCGCCGCCCGCCTGGCCCGGCTGGACAAAGACGCCAGCGATGCCGACCGCGCCAAAGTGGTGGAGTTGAGCGGAGGCAAAACCCTGCGTGACCTGGCACGCGGCATTGTGGACGCGCTCAACATCGACGCCACCCAAGACATGCCGCCCGCTGAGGCGGACCAACGCCTTAGGGATGCAACCAAGCCCTTTGCCGCACCCGCATTGCGCGAGCAGCTATTAAAAATGAAGCAAAAGGCAGACCTGGTGATCGACACGGTCACCCAAGACAGCCTGCTGCACGCCGGTTTCAGCGAAGGCAGCGACCGCGCCACCGCACTGGTGCAAAGCTTTGAAGACTTCATAGCCCAGCACAAAGATGAAATCACCGCCCTGCAAATTTTGTACAGCCGCCCCACGCGCGCGCCGCTCAAGTTTGAAGATGTCAAAGCCTTGGCCGACGCCCTGCACGCCCCGCCGTTGAACATTGACGAAGGCGCCCTGTGGCAGGCCTACGCCACGCTACGCAAAGACAAGGTCAAAGGCGCCAAGCAACGCCGCCTGCTCACCGACTTGGTCAGCCTGGTGCGCTTTGCCATGCAGCAGACCAACGAGCTGGTGCCCTACCCCGAGCGCGTGCAGGCCAACTTCAAAGCCTGGCTGGCCCAACACCAGCAGGCCCACACCAACCCGTTCACCCAAGAACAACAACACTGGCTAGAAATGATCCGCGACCACATCGCCGCCAACCTTGGCATTGAAATAGACGACTTTGAATACGCCCCCTTCAACGCCCAAGGCGGCCTGGGCAAAGTGCACCAGCTCTTTGGCGCGGCGTTTCCTAAGGTGCTTGAGGAATTGAATCGGGAGTTGGCAGCGTGAGTGAGTTTGATTGGCGCGAAACCACGATCGGAAACGTTTGTGCCATCACAACAGGTAAGTTGGATGTGAATGCCTCCGAGGAGGAGGGTGCATACCCATTCTTCACTTGTGCTGAACGTGTGTATCGGATCAACGAGTTTGCATTCGACACCGAAGCCGTTTTGTTTGCTGGTAATGGGTTCTTTAACGTGAAGCATTACAAAGGCAAGTTCAACGCTTACCAGCGCACCTACGTACTTCACCAACTCAAAGTGAACGGTAGGTACTTGTTTCACTACATATCTCACCGCATGGGGAAAATCACCGGTGGCAGTCGTGGATCGACAATCAAGTACATCCGCTTGGCTGACCTGCGTGATCACCCTATTCGGGTTCCAAGTCCTGGAGCGCAAGTAAAGATAGTCGCCGAGATCGAGACGCAACTCTCCCGCCTCGACGATGCCGTCGCCAACCTCCGGCGCGTCAAAGCCAACCTCAAACGCTACAAAGCCTCCGTCCTCAAGGCCGCCGTCGAAGGCCGCCTCGTAGAAACCGAAGGCGGCTGGCGGCAGGTCAAGCTTGTAGAGGTCGCATTGTCCGTTCGTAACGGGTACTCTCACAAACCTGATGCTGAGTCCGGTACACGCATTTTCAGAATCAGCGCTGTACGGCCAATGGAGTTGGCGGCAGACGATGTCCGATATCTGAGTGGTACGCCAGCGGACTACGACACGTTCCTTGCCATCGCTGGCGATGTGCTTTTCACGCGATACAACGGTAGTCGTGACTATGTTGGAGTTTGTGCCGTCGTCCCCACAGGATTGCCGCCAACGGTGTACCCAGATAAGCTCATCCGAGTGCGAGTGCCACAAGACCAGTTGTTGCCAGCGTTCTTGGTCATTGCTGCGTCTACAGGTGCAGGTCGCGCATTCATAGAGTCAATGATCCGCACAACAGCTGGTCAATCGGGCGTTTCGGGTACAGATATCAAGGCCATCCCTCTGTCAATTCCTTCCGTGGCAGAACAAACCCGGATAGTCGCCGAAGTCGACCGCCACCTGTCCATCATCCGCGAAGTCGAGTCCGAGGTTGACGCCAACCTCAAGCGCGCGCAGGCACTGCGGCAAGCGACGTTAACTAAATGCTTTTCGTAGTGAACCGAGAATTGAAAGGGTCCAAGAAATATGACGAATGAAGACGCGGCCGCTATTACCACGGCAATGAGTCCCAGAGAGCTAGTTGCTTTTGCATTTGTTGAAGAGGCCTATTCGAAGACAGGTGACTTGGTCGCTGGGCTAGTACCGTTGTTCGTACCCATTCTCGCGAGACGTGCCAATAGGCGCTTTGATCCGGCAGAATTTTCGAGCATCGTCGAAAAGACTTACGACATCCCGATGAGTCCGCTTGTTGCCGCTGGCCTAGCAGAGAAGCTGGCAGAGTTTGGGTTGTTGCGAGTTGATCCAAGTGAGCCACATACATATCGGGTGGAACCGTCTGCACATGTCGCGACGCAATTTGACGATTCCGGAGTGGATCAACTTTTGGCTGCATTCAGTGACTTTGCGGCTGAGGCGCTGAAGAGAATTGAATTGGACGTACCGGCTGACTCGTTGCAGACAGCCTTCCTGAGGCGGTTGACTAGCGTTGACTTCTTGAGCTTTGTAGACCGACGGGAGAAGAATTACTACAAAGGAAAGAAACTGGTTTTAAATGAAGTTGTAGATGATGAACAGGATGCCGTTCACCTAGATCAAGCGCTTGACGTCCTGTCCGCGGCGTTTGCGCTTCAGACGATTGAGCAAGGTGGATCGGGTGCCGACCTGATAACACGCCTCACATGTGGCGCGTTAATTGCTGAGGTGGTACTTACCTTGCAGGTTCCGAGCTCCTCAACAGCGTTGAATGGTGTTTCGATTTCATTTGACGGACCATTGATCCTTGACTTTTTGGACCTTAGTACGCCAGAGCTTCATGACTTCTCGAAAGACTTATTCGAATTGATCGAGAAGGCCGGAATTCGTAAATTTGTTTTTTCTCACGTAGTGGCTGAAATGAAAGGCACTCTTCGTGGTCCCTTGGAGGCAGTACAAAGGGGCGAGATGCCTTTTGGCCCATTGGGCAACCGGATACGGGCCGACTCAAGTCATGCAGGATATGCACGGGCGACTCTGGATGATTTGGATTCACAGTTGGTCGCAATGGGTTTTGAAATCATAGACGCAGATGTTTATGCAACTGACGAGTTGTTTACTTTTTGCGATCTTGCAACTGAAGAAGGTTTGAGGAATACGGTTGGCCCACATCACACAAATCTCGAACGAAGAATACGCGATGCGAGGTCAATAGCGACGGTGCTACGGCTGCGTGGCGGCAATCAGCATGCGAAGTCGATAGCCGATGCAAAGTGGCTCTTCATTACGCGCAACGATGTCGTTGCTTCCAAGTCCAGCGGGTATGTGGTTTTCAAGAATTTGCTTAAGAGAGACGATGTCCCTCCCGCATTGACTGACCGGCGGTTGGCGGGGCACCTATGGTTTGCCGTTGGCGGAAATCTTGGCAATCTCTCGCGCAAAAAACTCATCGCGAACTGCTCCTACGTGATGAATCCGCAAACTGATCTAGTAAGTAAGGTTCGACAGTACCTTACGGAACTTGATCCAAAGAAGGCGGAAATATTTATGGCTTTGATGCGGGACCAGCGTGCCCAGCGCTGTTTGGTGCAGTCCACGATGGCTTTTCCAAGTTTGGTCGGGTTGGATAACGTGGATGAGCTACTTGAAGTTGTCCGGTTGAGTACTGCTGACGACGTTCGAGCCTTAGCGGAACAGAGGGAGGCGGCACTAAAGCTCGAGCATGACGAGGCGCTTGGGAGCTTGGCAAAGCGTCATGCAGCCGAAGAGCTTGCGAGGACTAGTGAAATTTTGAGACTTGAGCAAGTGCAAGCACGTCAAATAGAGGCGGCGGAAAGATCTGTTGAAGTGCGCGATGGTCAAATCGGAAATCTATCGTCGAGACTTACTGAAATTGAGATAGCGGCAAATGCTGACATTGATCTGCGAATTCAGCGCGCCGTTGACAGTGCCAAGAAAGTTTCAAAGCTGCTTAAGTTTTCTCTCACGGTTGGATACCTTATAGCAGTGGGAGCTGCATATTGGTACGCACCAGCAGACAAGACGCCCTCCTTTTTTGCAGTAACTCTTGCTTTGGCCGCTGTAGGTTTCTGGACGATTCCAGATTTCATTTTTAAGAAACTGCGGAACCCGCTATGGCGGTGGAGATTCGATGGTAGATGTGAGGAGCTCCAAGTTTCACAGCATTTGTCCAAGTTTCTGGTAAATGAGTCCAATGAGAGTGCTGTTAGGTTGTGAAGTGTTTTTGCACCGTGAACCTACCGTGAGTCAGCCTTTCTCCCTTCGCATCTTCGTCGCCGACGGCGACCCCGACGGTCTGCGCATCGTCGAAAAATCCAACTGGATCGGCAAGGCGCTGGTATTCCCGCGTGCGCTGCTGCCGCAGGTCAAGGCCCGGCCCGAGCTGGCGCAGACCGGCGTCTACCTGCTGCTGGGGCCGCGCCCGGACGGTGAGGGCGACATGCTCTACGTGGGCGAGGGTGACCCCATCCGCCCCCGGCTGGAGAGCCACTATGCGCAAAAGGATTTCTGGACCCGCGCCATCGGCTTCACCACCACCACGGCCGGGCAGCTCAACAAGGCGCATGTGCAGTTTCTGGAGTCGCGCCTCATCGCCCTGGCCCGCGCCGCCAAACGCATGCCGCTGGACAACGCCAACCAGCCCGCCGAGCCATCCCTGAGCGAGGCCGACCGGGCCGACATGGAAGTCTTCTTGGGTCACATGCTGGGCATGCTGCCGGTGCTGGGTGTGCATGCGTTTGAGCAGGCGCCCAAAGCCCCCGCCGCCAAGGCCGGCCCGGTGCTCACCTGCAAAGGCAAGGGCGTGCAGGCCACGGGTTATGAGGCCAGCCAGGGCTTTGTGGTGCGGGCGGGTTCGCAAGCGGTGGCAGACACCGTGCCAAGCATGGCGCAGCACGTGCGCGGCATGTTCGACTTGCGCCAGGAGCTGATCAGCAACGGCGTGCTGGCCATGCAGGGCGGGTTGTACCTGTTCACGCAGGACTACAGCTTCAGCTCCCCCAGCACGGCCGCTGCTGTGTTGCTGGGCCGCAGCGCCAATGGGCGGGTGGAGTGGAAGGCGGCGGATGGGCGCACGCTGAAGGAGATTCAGGAGGCGGAGGCAGTTCAGTAGCCGTCTGGCGGTTTGAAGTCACAAACTGTGACTTCAAGTTTGATAGCAGCTTGCGCACATTCCACGTGGGCTAGAGCCCTAATTCAATCCCAAAGCACCCGTCGTGCCCACTCAGGCATGGGCTGCACCAGCTCTTGCGTCCAGTCGCCTTTGCAGGTGGCCACGGCAGTGTGTGTGCCGGGCGACACGTCGGCAGAGTCGTAAAGAATGGCGGCGTCGGCCAGGCGCACTGCTTGGGTCAGGTGGGCCAGCGTGCGCGGGTAACGCGCCAAAATGCGCGCGGGCGGCACTGGGTGGCCACCTTCAAGAACCCGTTGGGCTACGCGAGCCAGCAGACGCTCCGGCTGGTCCAGTGCCACGACCAGCAGCATTACAAAGAAGCCTTTTGCCTGTGCTTCTTGAATGAGCGCGAGCTTGGATTCGTGAGAGAACACAGTTTCACTTGCAAACGATTGGCCTGCTTGCAGCAGTGCAGCCCGGCGCGCATCGGCCCATTGGCGGGCTTGCTCAGAGCGTTGCTCTGGGGCGGCGATGTGTTGCAGGTGTGCGGCCTCGTGCAGGTCGGCGTTCACAAATTCTGCTGCGGCTGGGATGGTGCCTGCCAATACCAGTGCGCGATACAGGGTGGACTTGCCCGCGCCGTTGGGCCCGGCCAGCAGATAGAAGACGGGCTGCGCCATTTCAGGCAGTTGCCGGGCCTGCCTTGCTGCGGTTGCTGGCTACCACCTCTCGCACCCTTTGCGCCAGGCTGCCATCGTTTTCCACGGCCATGAATTGGGCGAGCAGGGCATCCGCCTGGCTGGCGGGTTCGCTGGGGGTGGGGCGAGCACGCCGGGCGGCGGCCTCGTAGTTGGCGATGGCGGTTTGCGCCTCTTGGGCCGTTAGGCCACTGTGCTCCACGATGCGGCCCAAGGTGGCCCAATATTCCACTTGGCCCGCCACCGAGCGGCGCATGGGCTGAGCAGCATCCCGCGCTTGGTTTACCAAAGCAGTGGGCAGTTTGACGGATGCAAAACCGGTGTTGGCTTGGGGCATGGTGTCTCTCCTGATTGGCGCATTTTGCGCCATTTTGACTTAATATGAAAGCCATGAAGACATTACCCATACGACTCATCCCCGGCCAAGACCTGTGCGCTGCACTGGAGGCCGCGGTCGTGGCGCAAAACTGCCGCGCGGCCTTTGTGTTGTCGGGCATCGGCAGCCTGCCCACGGCGGGCGTCCGGCTGGCGGGGGCGGCGCAGCCCACCCCACCCGGCTGACCGAGAGCATGGAGATCCTCACCCTTTCGGGCACGGTGGCCACCGGTGGCGACAAGACGGGCTCGCACATGCACATGGCCATTTCCTCCGCCACGGGGCAGGTGCTGGGCGGGCATGTGGCGCCGGGCTGCATCGTGCTCACCACTGCCGAGGTGCTGCTGACCCTCCTGCCCGACTGGACACCCGCGAGCCGGACGCGCAAACCGGCTATGACGAGCTGGTGATCCGGGCGCGGAGCTGACTTGCTATTGGTTTCGTAGCTGCTCGCGCAATGTATACGGGGGCTATCGGCCAATTTCATTCATAACTTGCCTGAGTTCATGTATTTGGTTAAAGTAATGATTCCTTACTTTGCGACAAATGCCATGCTTGCCAAAATCACCTCTAAGAATCAGCTCACGCTGCCCAAGAGCGTGACGCAGGCCGTGGGTGCCACGGAATATTTTGATGTTGAGGCCCGCTCCGGGCAGATCATCCTCACGCCCGTGCGCATTCAGCGCGGGGACGCAGTGCGGGCCAAGCTGGCCGAGCTTGAGTTGACGGATGACGACATGGCTGCTGCCGTAGCCTGGGTCAGAGCGCCCCAAGTCGCACCGGCTATGGCTGCCGAGCCAGTGGCACCGTATGCGGTGACCCCTGCCAAGCCCAAAAAGGCGGCTGCCAAGAAGCCTCTGCCCAAAGCATGAGCGCTGCTGTGCGTGTGGTGCTGGACACCAACGTGGTGTTGTCCGCGCTGGTGTTCGGCGGTGGTGCTGCAGGGCGGGTGCGCCGGGCCTGGCAGCAGGGCTTGTTGCTGCCTTTGGCCAGCTCGGTCACGGTGCAAGAGCTGGTGCGGGTGCTGGCCTACCCCAAATTCCGCCTGTCCCAACCTGACCAGGACGAGTTGCTGGCCGACTACCTGCCATTCACGGAGACAGTGCGCATACCCCAACCGCCACCCAAAGTGCCCGCGTGCCGCGATGTGCTGGACGAACCGTTTATGCACCTCTCAGTGGTGGGCAAAGCCCAAGTTCTGGTGTCTGGCGACCGGGATCTGCTGGCCATTGCCGCAGAGTTTGAGCGGGCAAGTGGTTGCCTGCTTTTGACTTTGGATGTCTTCGGCAAGGCCTACTGTGATGTCTAGTGTCTGGGCATCTGTTGGCACTTTCTTGGCCTGTTCTCAAACATGCTTCACGTGAAGCCAATTTGGCTACAAGCTCCTCACTATTGCGGATGAACACCACCACCAACTCCCTCGTCCAGAAGCTCTGGAACTACTGCAACGTGCTGCGCGACGACGGCATGAGCTATGGCGACTATGTGGAGCAGCTCACCTACCTGCTGTTCCTCAAAATGGCCGACGAGCGCAGCGCACCGCCCTACAACCAGGCCAGCATCGTGCCCGCCGCCTACGCCTGGCCTACGTTGCTGGCCAAAGATGGTGACGAGCTGTTTGACCATTACCGCCATCTATTGGAAGAGTTGGGCAAAGAGAAGGGCACGCTGGGCCTGATCTTTGGAAAAGCGCAAAACAAGTTTCAAGACCCTGCCAAGCTGCGCCGCGTGATCGTCGATTTGATTGACGCTGAAACCTGGACGATTCTGGGCGCGGACGTAAAAGGCGACGCCTACGAAGGCCTGCTGGAGAAAAACGCCCAAGACACCAAAAGCGGCGCGGGCCAATACTTCACGCCGCGTGCGCTCATTCAGGCCATGGTGGACTGCATCGCCCCGCAGCCCGGCGAGCGCATTACAGACCCGGCCTGTGGCACAGGTGGTTTTTTATTCACCGCGCACAACTACATCACCAACCACAACAAGAGCCTCACGCGCGAGCAACTCAAGCACCTGAAAGAAAAGGCCTTCACCGGCTACGAGCTTGTGCAAGGCACGGCCCGCGTGTGCGCCATGAACATGATGCTGCACGGCATTGGCTCTGAAAAGCAAGTGCCCGTGGTGGTGGGCGACGCACTGGCCGCTGACCCCGGCGAGCGCTTTGAGGTGGTGCTGGCCAACCCGCCGTTTGGCAAGAAGAGCAGCACCGTCATCGTGGGTGAAGACGGCCGCACCAGCACCGAGAAAGACACCATCGAGCGCGACGACTTCTGGGCCACCACCAGCAACAAGCAGCTCAACTTTGTGCAGCACATCAAGACGTTGCTGGCCACCCACGGCCGCGCGGCGGTGGTGTTGCCCGACAACGTGCTGTTTGAAGGCGGCGCGGGCGAGACCATCCGCAAGAAGCTGCTGCACGAGTGCGATGTGCACACGCTTTTGCGCCTGCCCACTGGCTTGTTTTACGCCCAGGGCGTGAAGGCCAATGTGCTGTTCTTTGAGAAGAAGGGTGCGAGTGAGACGCCGTGGACCAAGCAACTGTGGATTTATGACCTGCGCACCAACAAGCACTTCACACTCAAAACCAGCCCGCTCACGCGTGCCGACCTGAACGAGTTTGTAGACCTGTACAAAGTGGGCAACCGCCACCAGCGACAAGCTACGTGGAGTGCAGAGCCTTCGTTAGGCTCAGGCCGAACGGGGCTAGATGGCCGCTGGCGCGCCTATAGCTACGACGAGCTAGTAGCGCGGGACAAGACCAGCCTCGATATCTTCTGGCTCAAAGACGATTCATTGGCCGACAGCGACAACCTGCCGCCGCCCGCCGTGATTGCGCAGGAGATTGTCGAAGACCTGCAGGCCGCGCTGGAGCAGTTCAAGCTCATTGCCAGCGACCTGGGCGATGAAGTGCAAGCCGCTGTAGCCTGAGCGTTGCTATTATTTTTATAGTGGCTCAGGCAATCTGCATGCGGGCTGTGGGCAAATTAATGCTTAAAGCAAGCGGTTTCAGCCGTTCCAGCGCTGCTTGGGCACCACCACCGCCTGGGCCGGTTGCTCATAAAAGTGCGGCGACATGATCTGCACGCCCGCTTCATTGAAGGCGTCCTGGATGTTCTGGTGCAGCTCGCTCAGGCGGGGCAGGCGCTCCAGCGGTTTGTCCAGGTACGCAAACAGCTCGTACTCCACGTAAAAGTCGCTCAACGCGCGCTGCAGCACAAAGGGCGCAGGGTCGCGGCGCAAGCCGTCTGTGGCTTCTGCGGCCTTGAGCAACAGGGCATGCACCTGGCGCCAGGCGGCGTCGTAGCCAATGGTCACCTTGGTGGACATCTTGGTTCCTTGCGTGGCCGACAGGCGCGAGTAATTGCGTATCGGGTTGCTCACCAGCACCGCGTTTGGGATGGTGATTTCTTCGTTGCGCATGGTCTTGAGCTTGGTGGCGAGTGTGCCTACCTCCTGCACCACGCCCTCTACTGAATCGCCGTCGCGGCCCACCACCACATGGTCGCCCAGGCGCAGCGCGCGGGAATACACCAGCACCAGCCCGCTCATGAGCTGGTTGATCACCCCCGATGAGCCGAGCGTGATCATGGCCCCCAGCAAGACCGACACGCCCTTGAACACGTCACTGCTGGAGCCCGGCAAGTACGGGTAGGCCGCTACCAGCGCCAGCAGCCAGATGCCCAGTGCCACCAGGCGGCGTGTGGCGGCGGCGGTTTCGGGGTGAATGAAGCTCACCGCCATTCGCCGCGCTGCCACGGCGCGAAACATGGCGTCTGACGCCTGCACCACGGCTTGCGCCAGCAGCACAATG